>NZ_PBYA01000031.1 GCF_002729955.1 Salinisphaera sp.
CTGTGGTGGCTGATCGCGATCGGCTGGATCGTGCGCTATCCGACCGGCTGGGCGCGGGTGATGGGGCGTACCGATATCGGTACTGCCACCGGCCTGCTGACCCTGGTGGCCGCCGTGGCAGCGGTGACCTATCTGCACCAGAGCGATCAGGGCGCACTGCTGCTGCTCGCTTTCTTCTTCCTCGTCTGGGCCGCGGATACCGGTGCCTATATCGCGGGGCGCACCTTCGGCCGGCACAAGCTGGCGCCCGCGGTCAGTCCGGGCAAGACCCGCGAAGGCGCCGTCGGCGGCGTGGTCGCTGCCATGGTCTTTGCGGGCCTGGGTGCGTGGGTGCTCGGTTTTGGCGAGGCGCGCCTGGTGGGGTTTGTTCTGCTTGGCGCCTGGGTGGCGGTGATCTCCATCGTGGGTGATCTGACCATCAGCATGTTCAAGCGTCACGCCGGCATCAAGGACAGCGGCACGCTGTTCCCCGGCCATGGCGGTGTGCTCGACCGGCTCGACAGCGTGCTGGCGGCCGCGCCCTGGTTTGTTGCCGGGCTGCACTGGTTGCCCAGCGCCGTCTAGCAGCGTTCGCCGTATGCTGCGACGACGCAGGTAAACTGGCAGGGGTTGCGCATATCCACAACAGGCGCGCGATTCGGTGATCCAATCCACGCCGGCTGTAACGCCAATGTTCGGGAGAAACGAATTACATGTCTGACTGGCTGATGTCGGTTCCGGCGTTCATCGTGGCCATCGGCCTGCTCGTGGCCGTACACGAATACGGCCATTTCTGGGTCGCACGCCGTATGGGCGTGAAGGTGCTGCGTTATTCGATCGGTTTCGGCAACCGCATCTGGGGTTTCACCGGCCGTCGCAGCGGCATCGAATACTGGCTGTCGGCGATCCCGCTGGGCGGCTACGTCAAGATGCTCGACGAGCGCGAAGGACCGGTCGCCGAGGCCGACAAACCCTATGCCTTCAATCGCCAGCATCCGGCCCGCCGAATCGCGATCGTCGCCGCGGGGCCGGGGGTCAACTTTATCTTCGCGATCGCGGCCTACTGGCTGGTGTTCATGATCGGGGTCGCCGGCATCAAACCCATGATTGCCGCCGCGCCCGAGAATAGTCTGGCCGCCGAGGCGGGCCTGCGTTCGGGCGACGAGATCGTGGCGATCGACGAGCGGCGTATCGAGAACTGGGAAGACCTGCGCCTGGGCCTGATCGAGCGTGGCCTCGATGGCGATGCGGTGCAGCTGCAGGTGCGTAACGGCGAGGGCTCGGTACGTCGCGTCGGATTGGATTTGAGCGACGTGCCAGCCGACCCGGAGAAGCTGTTCGACCGGCTCGGGCTTATGCCCTATCAACCGCCGGCCACGCCGCTGATCGCGGATGTCGTGGCCGATAGCGCGGCCAGCCGGGCCGGATTGCAAAAAGGCGACGAGATTCAAGCGGTGGATGGCGACGCCATGGACACCCCGCAGGCCCTGGTCGAGCGAATCCAGGCGAGCCCGGGCGAGCGCGTAACGCTCACCGTGTTGCGCGATGGCCAAACCCTCGATATGCCGGTCACGCTCGCCTCGGTCGACAACGACGACGGCGTCGCCGAGGGCCGCCTGGGCGCGCAGATCGGCGTGAATGCCGAGGCGTGGCAGAGTATGCGTACCACCCGGCAGCTCGGCCCGCTGGCTGCCGTTCCGGCGGCCGTGGCCAAGACATGGGAGGTCTCGGCGCTGACCGTACGCCTTATGGGGCGCATGATCACCGGCGATGTTTCGCTGCGTAATGTCAGCGGCCCGATTCAGATCGCCAACTACGCCGGACAGACCGCGAGTATCGGTCTGGAAGCGTTTGTTGGATTTCTTGCCCTGGTTAGCGTCAGTCTGGCGGTGCTCAACCTGCTGCCGATTCCGGTGTTAGACGGGGGGCATCTTCTGTATTATTCGATCGAATGGATCAGGGGCCGACCTCTTTCGGAGGCGGTACAGGTCGCAGGTCAGCAGGTCGGCATGGTCGCTCTCCTGATGCTGATGACCCTGGCTTTCTACAACGATATCCTGCGCTTGCTCGGGTAAGTAAGGTTCTTGAAATATGCCTGTATGTGTGTCGCGCGCGCTCGCCGTGCTCCTGTGTCTTTTTGCTGCAAGCGCCTGGGCGCAGGCTCAATCGTCGAATTCCGGTTACGACTTTCGCGTGGACGACGTGCGCGTGGTCGGCGTGCAACGCCTGGAGCCGGGCACCGTGCTCACCTACCTGCCGTTGTCGGTAGGCGATCGTCTGAGCGAGGCTCGCGCGCAGCAGTCGATTCGTGCGCTCTACGACACGGGCCTGTTCGAGAACGTCGCCCTGCAGCGTGAAGGCAATACGCTGGTCGTCGACGTGACCGAGCGCCCCGAGATCGCGAGTTTCTCGATCGAGGGCAACAAGAACATCGGCGGCGAGCAGCTCAAGGATGCGCTCGCACAGCAGGGGCTGGCCCAGGGCGAGCTCTACAAGCGATCGCTCGTCGACCAGCTCGAGCAGGAGCTGCGTCGTCAGTACTACGCCAACGGCTATTACAGCGTGGCGATCGATACCGAGGTCAAGGAGCTCGACAACAATCGCGTGGCCATCGATATCGATGTGACCGAAGGCGAGGTCGCCTCGATCAAGGACATCAACATCATCGGCAACGAGCACTTCAGCGACGACGAGTTGCGCGACGTGTTCGAACTCAAGGCCAGCTCGCCGGCCTATACGCATCCGCTGACGTTCTGGCGCAGCCGCGATCGTTACTCGCGCGAGAAGCTGCTCGGCGACCTGGAGTCGCTGAACTCCTTCTACCAGAACCGTGGCTATGTCCGGTTCAACGTGTCGTCGATCCAGGTGTCGCTGTCCCCGGATAACCGCAACATCTTCCTCACCATCAACGTGGACGAGGGCGATCAGTACACCATCAACGATTACGAATTCGCCGGCGACATGATCGTGCCGCAGACCAGCCTTCAGCGGCTGGTCACGGTCGAGCCGGGCCAGACCTTCTCGCGCGGCGACGTCGATGCCTCGGCCAACAGCATCAGCTCCGGCCTGGCGGACTTCGGCTATGCCTTTGCCGATGTCGACCCGCTGACCCGCGTCAACGAGGAAGACAAGACCGTCGATCTGACCTTCTTCATCGATCCCGGCAAGCGGGCCTATGTCCGTCAGATCACCTTTAACGGCAACGACAAGACCAACGACGAAACCCTGCGACGCGAAATGCGCCAGTTCGAAGGCGCGCCTTTCTCGCGCCGTGGCGTGGAGCGTTCCCGCACCCGTCTGGCGCGTCTGCCGTACATTCAGGATGTACAGGTCAACACCGAGAAAGTGGCCGGCAGCGAAGATCTGGTCGACGTGGACTACGACGTCACCGAGCGCGCTGCGGGTACGCTTCAGTTCGGCGTGGGCTTCTCCGATGCCCAGGGTTTCCTGGTCAACGGCAGCGTGTCGCACAGCAACTTCCGGGGCACCGGCAACCGTCTGAGCCTGCGCGCCGAAACCAACGACTACGCCAAGAGCGTGGGCGCGAGCTGGACCGACCCTTATTTCACCGACGAGGGCGTCTCGCGCACCATCTCGGGGTTCTATCGCAACACCGACCAGCTGATCCGTATCGGCTCGGGCTTCGACCTCAACTCGGTCGGCGGTGCGGTCACCTTCGGTCTGCCGATCACCGAGTATTCGCAGCTCCGTGCCGGCCTCGGCGTGGAGCGCAACGAGATCAACTCGGCGGTCAACCGCAACGGCGAACAGCGGCTCTCGGACGAGCTTGCCGAGTTCATCGACGAAAACGGCAAGGAAGCCACCACCTACGAACTGCAGACCGGCTGGTCGCGCGACACGCGTAACCGCACCTTCTTCGCCACCCGCGGTACCAACACCGAGTTCCAGTTCAACATCAAGGGGCCGGGCTCCGACCTCGAGTACTACGACACCAGCCTCGAACATGAGCGCTATTTCCGTGTGGGCGCCTGGGTGCCGGGCCTGTCCGACAAGATGGTGCTGTCCATGGATGGTCGTGTGGCCCAGACCGATGTCTGGGGCGACGGCGAGGACGTGCCGCCTTACGACAACTTCTTCGCCGGTGGTGCACGCTCGGTGCGTGGCTACTCCAACGGTGGTCTCGGCCCGCGCGACTCCTTCGATAACCCGTTCGGTGGTCAGTTCCTGACCACGCTGCAAAGCGAACTCGTGATTCCGACGTTCCTGGAGTCCGACAACAAGTCCACGCGACTGACGGCCTTCTACGACATCGGTAACGTCTATGAGGACGCGAGCGCGTTCGAAGCCTCGGATCTGCGCAAGTCCGCCGGTGTGGCGTTCTACTGGTTCACGCCGTTCTTCGGGCTGCTGCGTGTGAGCTATGCCGCCTATGTGGACGATCCCGACAACGACGATGTGGATCGCTTCCAGTTCTCCTTCGGTGTCGGGCTCTAGTCCGGCACGGTTCGGTAGCGACATGTATTCGATACGACGCATTCCGGCCGCGATTGTCCTGACGTGCATGCTCGCGTTCACGACGTCGCTGCAGGCGGCGCCCGTGGCCGGCGACGGCGGGAACAAGGTGCTGTGTATCGGCGTGGTGGACGTTTCGCGGGTGATCAACGAATCGCCCCAGGCGGCGCGGGCCAAGTCGAGCATGGCCACCCAGTTCGCCAAGCGAAAGAACGCCCTCGAGGCCAAGTCGAATGCGCTGCGCCAGGATATGGACCGGCTCGCCCAGGATGCCAGCGTGATGAGCGACGAGGATCGCGACAAGCTGCAGAGCGATATCCGCGACCGTCAGCGCGAATTGCAGCTCGAACGCAGCAAGTACAACGACGACGTCTCCGACGCCGAGCATAAAGAGTTCGAGCAGATGCGCGGCGATATTCTGGACATCATCAATCAGTATGCCGAGGACAACGGCTACGACCTGATTCTGGGCGAGGGCGTGATCTATAGCAGCGATGCAGTCGATGTAACCGACGAGATCCTGGCCGAACTCGGGGACGGTTAAGTCATGGCGACGAACACGTCGCCCGCGCTCACGCTCGAGGCGCTAGCCGAGCGTTTCGATCTGGCCGTGTCTGCCGATGCGGCGCAGACGGCGATCGTCGGCGTATGCGCGCTGGAGCCGGGCAAGCGCGATTGTATTGCCTTTGCCGAAAACGCAGGCCAGATCGAAGCGATCCGCCGCAGCGCGGCTGCGGCCGTGATCTGTCCGCCCGCGGTCGCCGAGGCCGTCGACATACCGGCACTGGTCGCGAAACAGCCCCGTCTTGCGTTTGCTCGCGTGGCGGCACTGTTTGATCGCCCGCCGCCGCGCGCCGGCATGCATCCCCGTGCCGTGGTCGCCGATACCGCCCGCGTGGATGAGCAGGCCAGCATTGCCGCGAATGTGGTCATCGGCGAGAACAGCGTCATCGAGGCCGGTGCAGTGATCGGCGCGAACACGGTGATCGGTGACGAGGTCCATATCGGGGCCGACAGCCGTATCGCCAGCAATTGCAGTATCGGCGATCGCGTACATATCGGCGCCCGGGTCAGCATCGAAGCCAACGCCGTGATCGGCGGTCGCGGTTTCGGGCTCGTGCACAACGGCGCCGGCTGGGAGCCGATCCCGCAGATGGGCCGCGTGCGCATCGGCGACGAGGTGGAAATCGGCGCCGGCAGCACCATCGATCGCGGCGCGCTGGACGACACGGTGATCGAGCAGGGCGTGAAGATCGACAACCAGGTCCACATCGCCCATAACTGCCGCATCGGCGCACATACCGTGGTGGCGGGCTGTACCGGTATTGCCGGTTCCTGCACGATCGGCTCGAACTGCATGATCGGCGGGGGCGTGGGCATCGGTGATCACGTCACCATCGCCGATGGTGTGATCGTGACCGCGGCCAGCCAGGTGCCCAAGAACATCGACCGAAGCGGCGTATACTCCTCGACTTTTCGTGCCATGCCGGCCGCCGGCTGGCGCAAGCGCCTCGCCCTGTTTCGACAACTCGACAAGCTCGAGCGACGCCTGCGGCGGGTGGAGCGCGCGACCCCTTCCTCGGAGAACAATGAATGAGCGATCAAGACGATATCAAGGCGATCATGCGGCAGTTACCGCATCGTTTCCCGTTTTTGCTGGTGGACCGGGTGCTCTCCTGCGAGCCGGGCAAGTCCATCACGGCGATCAAGAACGTCACCATCAACGAGCCGTTCTTTCCGGGGCATTTCCCCAGCGAGCCGGTCATGCCGGGTGTGCTCATCCTCGAAGCGCTGGCCCAGGCCGGCTTGATTCTGGGTATGCGCACGGTGGAATCGGAAGAGGGCACGATCGTCTATTTCGCCGGTATCGACAAGGCACGCTTCAAGCGGCGCGTGGTGCCGGGTGATCAGCTGCTGCTCAAACTCGTGGTGGGTTCGGCCAAGAAACGGATCTGGCGTTTCGATGCCGAAGCCTGGGTCGGCGACGAGCTGGCCTGCCGTGCACAAATGATGGCCGTCCCGGGGAAGCCCGATGCCAATTGATCCCAGCGCACAAGTTCATCCCGAAGCCGAGATCGCCGACGATGTGGATATCGGCCCGTTCACCGTTATCGGCCCGCACGTCAAGATCGGCGCCGGTACCCGGGTGGGCCCGCATGTGGTCATTTCCGGCCATACCACCATCGGCCGCGAGAACCAGATCTTCCAGTTCGTATCGCTGGGTGCCGAGCCGCAGCACCGCGTGTATGCCGGTGAGCCCACGCGCCTGACGATCGGGGATCGCAACACGTTTCGCGAATACTGCAGCGTGCATCGCGGTACCGTCATCGACCAGAGCGAGACCATCATCGGCGACGACAATCTGCTGATGGCCTATACCCATATTGCCCACGACTGCGTGCTGGGCAACGGCATCACCATGGCCAACGGTGCGAGCCTGGCCGGGCATGTGCGAATCGGTGATTTCTGTATTCTCGCCGGCTTCGCGCTCGTGTATCAGTTCCGGCGTGTGGGCACGATGGCGTTTCTGGCTTACTGCAGCGGCGTTCAGCAGGATGTGCCGGCCTTCGTTCGCAGCGCCGGCGCGCCGGCCGTGCCGCACGGGGTCAACTCGGTGGGCATGCGTCGTCGCGGCTACAGCGAAGAAGAGGTCACCGCGGCCAAGCGCGCCTATCGCACCATCTATCGTTCCAAGCTGCGTCTTGAACAGGCCCGCGAAGCACTGCGCGAACCGGCCCAGTCGAGCGAGGCAGTACGTCTGATGCTGGAATCGCTCGAACAGGCCGAGCGCGGCATCATTCGCTAGCACGTGGTCGATGCCCAGCCCCGTTTCTTCATCGTGGCCGGCGAACAGTCCGGCGATGTACTCGGCGCGGGGCTGATTCGCGCACTGCGAGAACGCTACCCCGGCGCTCGCTTCGAAGGGGTCACCGGCCCACTCATGCGCGAGGCCGGTTGTGAAACGCTGGCCGATATCGAAGCGCTGTCGCTGTTCGGCATCAGCGAAGTGATCGCCCAGATACCGCGGCTGCTGCGTTTGCGGCGGCGCCTGTTCGAGCGCATCGTCGACACCCGACCCGATGCATTCATCGGCATCGATGCCCCGGCTTTCAATACCGCGCTGGAAATACGAGTGCGCCAGCGCGGCATTGCCACCGTGCACTATGTCTGTCCGACCGCCTGGGCCTGGCGGCAGGGGCGCACCAAAAGCATTCGCAAGGCCGTCGACCTGCTGCTGGCGATATTCCCGTTCGAAGAGGCGTTCTTTCGTCGTTTCGATATCCCGGTCACTTTCGTCGGCCACCCCCTGGCCAACGAATTGCCCCTGCATCCCGACAGCCCCAGCGCGCGGCGGGCCCTGGGGCTGGACAGCGACGCGCCACTGCTGGGCCTGTTGCCAGGCAGCCGCCGTTCCGAGGTCAGCCGGCTCGGGCCGGTGTTCATCGAAACCGCGCGTTGGCTGCAGGCGCGCCCCCCCGAACTGAAGTTCGTGGCACCCATGGCCACGCCCGCCGTGCGCGAACTATTCGAAGCCCAGATCGACCAGGCCGGTGCGGACCTGAATATCCGGCTCATCGACGGGCGTTCGCGGGAGATCATGCGCGCGGCCGACGTGCTGCTGCTTGCCTCAGGCACGGCCACGCTGGAGGCGCTGTTGGCGAAAACGCCCATGGTCGTGGCCTACAAGCTGTCGCCGATGAACTATGCGATCGCCCGCCTGTTCAATCTGATCAAGACCGAGCATGTGAGCATGCCCAATCTGCTGGCGCAGCGTGCGCTGGTGCCGGAATGCCTGCAGCAACAGGCACGGGTGTCGGTGCTCGGCCCCGAGGTCGAGCGGCTTCTGGAATCGGGCGAGGCACGCGCGGCCCAGACCGATGCCTTCGACGCCATCCATCAGCAGCTGGCCTGCGACGCCGACCAGCGTGCCGCGAACGCGGTCGCGGCCCTGATCGAGGCACGCCAATGAGGCGTCGCACGCGTCGCTTTGCCTGTCCCCTGGTCGCCGGCGTGGACGAAGTGGGGCGGGGTCCGCTCGCCGGCCCGGTCGTTGCCGCCGCGGTCATCCTGCCGGCGAGGCCGTTGCTGCGCGGCCTGACGGATTCGAAGGCGATCGGCGCGGCTGAGCGCGAACGCATGGACGAACGCATCCGCCAGCGTGCACTGGCTTATGCCATCGCCGAAGCCTCGGCGGCTGAGATCGACAGCCTCAATATTCTGCAGGCCAGCCTGCTGGCCATGCAGCGCGCCGTGGCGGCACTGCGGTTGACGCCGTTTGTGGCCTGGGTCGATGGCAATCAGCCGCCGCCGCTGAATATGCCGCTGCGTACGGTGGTCGGCGGTGACGGCAGCGTACCGGCGATCAGCGCGGCCTCGATCATTGCCAAGGTGGCCCGCGATCGGCAGATGAGCGAGTTCGATGCCCACTATCCGGGCTATGGGTTCGGCCAGCACAAGGGCTATGGCACGCAGGCACATCGTGACGCCATCGACGCCCACGGGGTGACGCCCATACATCGGCGCAGTTTCGCGCCGATTGCCCGAGCCCTTCAGGCGCGCCAGATCGACTTCATCGATCACTTCGGCTAGAGCGCGCACGGGGGACAAAGCTGTCGCTGTTCGTATTCGCGCAAAGGGCCGCACGGATACGACCGCGGCTGACTAAGGCGCAACGCATGCCACGGCCCGCAACGCCCGCACGGCACGCGTTTCCGACGCGGGCGAATGTCGAGTGGCCGAACGTTGGGACAATCGCAGCGGATTGCTCGTTAGAATGACGAACACGCAACGCCGGCCTGCGCCCACCGCTGGGCGTCCGTGCCCGGTGATACGTTTGCCCATGCCGACGACGCCCGCGTCGGCGTGCCTGAGTGACCGACAGAAGAGCCTATGTCCGCCGAATTCGTCCATCTGCGTGTCCATACCGAGTATTCCCTGTCCGACGGGATCGTCCGGATCAAGCCGCTGCTGGCGCAGACGCGGGAGGCCAACATTCCGGCGGTGGCGATCACCGACAACGTCAACCTGTTCGGCATGGTCAAGTTCTACAAGGCCGCGCTCGGCGCCGGTATCAAGCCGATCGTGGGCGTCGACCTGCATATCGACGAAGGCCCGCAGGAAACGCCGGCGCGGCTGACGCTGCTGGCCCAGGACCGGGTCGGTTATCGCAATCTCTGCGATCTGCTCACCCAGGCCTATCTGCAAGGCCAGCATCGTGGGCAGGTGTTGTGCCAGCGTGAATGGGTGGCCGAGAAGGCCGAGGGGCTGATCGCGCTCTCCGGCGGCATGGTCGGCGATACCGGTATGGCGCTGATGGCCGGCAAGCCCGAGATTGCCGATGCGCGCGCGCTGGCCTGGCAGCAGATCTTCGGCGATCGCTACTATCTTGAGGTCACCCGCTGCGAGCGCAGTGGCGAAGCCGCCTGGCTGTCGGAGACGGTGGGTCTGGCCCTGCGTCACGATATTCCGATCGTGGCCACCAACGACGTGCGCTTTCCCCACGCCGACGATTTCGATGCCCATGAAGCCCGCGTGGCCATTCACGGCGGCTATACGCTGGCCGACCCGCGCCGGCCCAAGAACTATACTCCCGAGCAGTATCTGAAAACGCCGGAACAGATGGCCGAGCTGTTCGCGGATCTGCCGGAAGCACTGGAAAACAGCGTCGAGATCGCACGTCGCTGCAACCTCGAACTTACGCTCGGTGAGAACGTGCTGCCGGACTTCCCGGTGCCGGAAGGGCACGACGCAGCCACGTTCCTGCGCTCGGAATCCGAATCCGGCCTGGCCGAACGCCTCGAGCTGCTGTACCCGGACGAAGACGAGCGCGAACGCCGCAAGCCCGAATACGACGCGCGCCTCGATCACGAGCTCGACGTGATCAAGACGATGGGCTTTCCCGGCTACTTTCTCATCGTCGCGGACTTCATCCGCTGGGCGCGTGAGAACGGCGTGCCGGTGGGCCCGGGCCGTGGTTCCGGTGCCGGTTCGCTCGTGGCCTATGTGCTGGGTATTACCGATCTGGATCCATTGGCTTACGACCTGCTGTTCGAGCGGTTTCTCAACCCCGAACGTGTATCCATGCCCGACTTCGACGTCGACTTCTGCATGGACGGGCGCGACCGCGTAATCGAATACGTCGCCCAGCGCTACGGCCAGGAAAAGGTCAGCCAGATCATCACCTACGGCACCATGGCCGCGAAGGCCGTGGTCCGCGACGTCGGCCGTGTGCTGGGCCATCCCTATGGCATGGTCGATCGTATCGCCAAGCAGGTGCCGTTCGCACCGGACATGACGCTCACCCGCGCGCTCGAGGAGTCCGAAGAGCTGCGCCAGTCGCGCGAGGACGAAGAGGTCGGCTATCTGCTCGATCTCGCGCTGGCACTGGAGGGCCTGTCGCGCAACCCCGGCAAGCATGCCGGGGGCGTGGTGATCGCGCCGTCAAACCTCATCGATTTCACCCCGCTGTATTGCGAAGCCGGCGGCGGCAACCGCGTGACCCAGTTCGACAAGGACGATGTCGAAGCCGTGGGCCTGGTGAAGTTCGACTTTCTGGGCTTGCGTACGCTCACCATCATCGATCGGGCGGTGCAGGTAGCCAACGCGCGTCTGGCCAAATCGGGCAAGGACCCGATCGATATCCGCTCCATCCCGCTGGACGACAAGAAGCCCTACGAACTGCTCAAGGCCGGCGATACCACGGCCGTGTTCCAGCTCGAATCCTCCGGCATGCGGCGGCTGGTCAAACAGCTCAAGCCCGACGAGCTCGAGGATATCGTGGCCCTGGTCGCGCTCTATCGTCCGGGGCCGCTGGAATCGGGCATGGTCGAGGACTTCATCGACCGCAAGCACGGCAAGGCCCGGGTGGTGTATCCGCACGACAGCCTGGCCGAGGTGCTGGAGCCGACCTACGGGGTGATCCTGTATCAGGAACAGGTGATGCAGATCGCCCAGGTGCTCGCCGGCTACAGCCTCGGCAACGCCGACCTGCTGCGGCGTGCCATGGGCAAGAAAAAGCCCGAGGAGATGGCCAAGCAGCGCGAAGGCTTCGTCAAGGGCGCGGTGGCCAACGGCATCGAAGAAAACACGGCCGCCTACATCTTCGACCTGGTCGAGAAATTCGCCGGCTACGGCTTCAACAAGTCGCATTCGGCGGCCTATGCGCTGGTGTCGTATCAGACCGCCTGGCTCAAGGCCTATTACCCGGCCGATTTCATGTCGGCGGTGCTGTCGGCGGATATGGATCACACCGACAAGGTCGTGATCATGATCGACGAATGCCATCGATTGAATATCGATGTGCTGCCGCCGGACGTGAATTCCTCGGAATACAATTTCTCCGTGGTCGACGACAGCGCGATCCGCTACGGGCTGGGCGCGATCAAGGGCCTGGGCCGCGGCGCGATCGAAACCGTCATCGAAGAGCGTCGCCAGAACGGCGAATACGCCAATCTCTACGACTTCTGCCGGCGTATCGATACCTCCAAGGCCAACCGGCGTGCGCTTGAGGCCCTGATCAACGCCGGCGCGCTGGACCAGCTCGGCCCGAACCGGGCCAGCCTCATGCAGGGGCTCACCCGTGCGCTGGCTGCCGCCGAGCAGGATCGCAGCGCGGCCAGCGCCGGCCAGAACGATATGTTCGGCCTGGCCGAAGACGCCACCGACAACGTCGGCCCGCCGCTGGAAGAACGCCCGGAATGGCCCGAAGACGAGCGCCTGCGCGCCGAACGCGACACCCTCGGTCTGTATTTGACCGGGCATCCGATCAAGGCCTGGGAAGACGAGCTCGCCCTCATGACCCAGGGCAAGATCGCCGAACAGGTGGCCGCCATGCCGCGCCCGGAAGAGGGCGGTCGCGGGCGGCGCGGCGGCAACAAGCGCAGCGCGGTAGTGGCTGGTCTGGTGGTCGAAGTCCGCCGCATGAAAAAGGGCCGTCGCATTATCGTGGTGCTGGACGACGGCAGCGCGCGCATCGAATGCCCGCTGTTCGAGGAAAAGGCCGCCGAATACGGTCATCTGCTGGCGGCGGACAAGCTGGTGGTGGTCGAAGGCAAGCTGCAGTACGACGATTTCAGCGACGGCTTCCGGCTGAACGCGGAAACGGTCATGGACTTCGATACCGCCCAGGCGCGTTTTGCGCATCGCGTACTGCTGCGGGCCACGCCCAAGGTGGATGTCGATGCGCTGGTGGGCTGTGTGGATCGCCACCGCGCCGAGCAGGCCGGCTGTGACGTGGTCGTGCGCTACAGCAACGATCAGGCCCGCGCGGTGCTCACGCTGGGGGAAACGCGGGTGCGTCTATGCGACGAACTGCTGAGCGATCTGCGCCAGCTTGTGGGTGCGGATCATGTACAAGTACGTTATCGTCGCGAACAGTCTATTACCCAATAAGCCGCGCAGCGGGCGAAGCAGCGATACACGATGGCGCAGAAAAACCTCGACTACCTCGATTTCGAACAGCCGATTGCCGAGTTGCAGGAAAAGATCGAGGAGCTGCGCTTCGTCGCCGACGGCAGCGAGGTCAATCTAAGCGAAGAGATCACCAAGCTCGAGGGCAAGCGTCGCAGCCTGACCGAGCAGATCTTTTCCAAGCTCTCGACCTGGCAGGTCGCACAGATGGCCCGCCATCCGCTGCGCCCGTACATGCAGGATTATATCGACGGCATGTTCACCGATTTCGTCGAGCTGCACGGCGATCGAGCCTATGCCGACGACCCCGCCATCGTTGGCGGCACGGCCCGCCTGGGCGGCCAGTCGGTGATGGTGATCGGCCACCAGAAGGGCCGGGATACCAAGGAAAAGATCTATCGCAACTTCGGCATGCCGCGGCCCGAGGGCTATCGCAAGGCGCTGCGGCTGATGAAGCTTGCCGAGCGCTTCAACATGCCGGTGCTCACCTTCATCGATACGCCGGGCGCCTATCCGGGCATTGGCGCGGAAGAGCGCAATCAGTCCGAAGCCATCGCCCGCAACCTGTTCGAAATGGCGCGCCTGCGGGTGCCGATCCTTTGCACCGTGGTCGGCGAGGGCGGCTCCGGCGGCGCGCTGGCCGTGGGCGTGGGCGATCACCTGATGATGCTCCAGTACAGCATCTACTCGGTGATTTCGCCGGAAGGCTGTGCCTCGATTCTCTGGAAGTCGGCCGAACGGGCCGAGGAAGCGGCCGAGGCGATGAAGGTCGGCTCGGAAGACCTGCACCGCCTCAAGCTCGTTGACGAAGTGCTCGAAGAGCCGCTCGGCGGCGCCCATCGCGACCCCAAGCAGCTGATGAAGCAGATGCGCGAACGCCTGCTCGCGAACATGACCCGGCTCAAGCGTATGGGCGTGGACGAGCTGCTGGAAGCCCGCTACAACCGCTGGATGGCCTTCGGCGACTTCAAGCTCGTGGGGTGAACCCGCGCTTCGCGCCCCTGCAGGCCGCGCTCGAGCGCCCGCCGGCAGGCACGCGCCGGCTCGCGCTCGCATTCAGCGGCGGCCTGGATTCCACCGCGCTTTTGCATGCCCTGAAAGAATGCGTGCCGGCGCTGCCCGTGCGAGCCATCCATGTCTGCCATCACCTGCAGCCCGAGGCGGAACGCTGGGCCGCGGGCTGCGCCCGCCAGGCGGCCGCCTGGAACCTGGCATTCACTCGGCTAGACGTCGACGTAACCGTGACCAACGGCGGTCTGGAAGCCGCCGCCCGCGATGCCCGTTATGCGGCGTTATGCGCAGAGCTGACGGCCGACGAGACGCTGATTACAGCGCACCATGGCCGCGATCAGGCGGAGACGTTTCTGCTGCAGGCATTGCGCGGCGCAGGGCCAAGGGGCCTGGCCGCCATGGGGCCTATCGCCCGTCTGGGCGAACACTGTCATTGGCGGCCCTGGCTGGATATCGACCATGACACGATCATGGCCTATGCCGAGATGCATGGCCTGGCGTGGATCGACGACCCCAGCAACCACGATCCACAGGTGGCACGCAGCTTTCTGCGCGAATCGGTGATGCCGCAGCTCAGACAGCTTTGGCCGCAGGCCGACCGGCTGCTGGCGCGGAGCGCAGCCCACGCGAACGAGGCCGCCGAGGCCATCGACACCCTGGCGGCGATCGATCTCGAACAGGCCTCGTCGGCTGACGATACGCTGGATACCGACGTGCTCGACCGTCTCGGGCCGGCGCGTGCCAAGCAGGTCGTTCGGCGCTGGCTTGCACGCGCGGGGCACGATCGTCCCGATCATCGTCATGCGACGCAGATCGTCGAACTGGGGGGCTCGCGGCTCGTTGCGAGCCCCGTGGTCGCGTTCGCGGATACCGAAGTACGACTTTTCGACGGCCGGCTGCATGCCATGGCGCGCTTGCCGTGCGTGCACGGCGACTTCGAGCGGCGCTGGGATGGACGTACGCCGCTGTCGCTGCCGCCGGGTTGCGGGACGCTCGCGATCGCGCCGCCGCCGCGCGCGGACCTCGCTCTGAACGTCGTCCTGCGGCGTGGCGGTGAGCGCGTGCCCGACGGCTCGGGCAGCCATCGGCGCGTCAAGGACGTACTGCGTGAAGCGCGTCTGCCGCCCTGGCTGCGCGAGCGTATGCCGCTGGTCTACCTCGGCGATACCCCGATTGCGCTCGGCGATATCTGGCGCCACCCCCATATCCGGCAACTCGCGGGTGAAGATATCGGCGCCTTCGTCTGGCACAAATCGCGCGCCTGAACGCGCAAGCGCGTTGTCGGTCGCCGACCTTTCGGCTAGCATGCGCGCTGTTATTCCCCGGCATGAGTCTTGGATCGCGATGGCAGGCGACGCGGCGGGCACCCGCTATATTTTCGTGACCGGCGGGGTGGTGTCCTCGCTCGGCAAAGGCATCGCGGCAGCGTCGCTCGGCGCACTGCTTGAATCACGGGGCCAACGCGTCTCGGTGATCAAGCTCGATCCGTATCTCAACGTGGACGCGGGCACCATGAGCCCGTTCCAGCACGGCGAGGTGTATGTCACCCGCGACGGCGCCGAAACCGACCTCGATCTGGGCCACTACGAGCGCTTTCTGAAAACGCGCACCTCGCGGCTGTCGAATTTCACGACCGGTCAGATCTACAACAACGTCATCAACAAGGAGCGCCGCGGCGACTACCTGGGTGGCACGGTTCAGGTCATTCCGCATATCACCGACGAGATCAAGCGCTGCATTCTCGAAGGCGGCGAGGGCGCTGATATCTGCCTGGTAGAGATCGGCGGTACCGTCGGCGATATCGAATCGCTGCCGTTTCTCGAAGCGATCCGTCAGTTCGCCGTGGAGCTTGGCCATCACCGCGTGCTGTTCATGCACCTGACGCTGGTGCCCTATATCGCCTCCAGCGGCGAGATGAAGACCAAGCCCACCCAGCATTCGGCCAAGGAACTGCGCTCGATCGGTATCCAGCCGGATATCCTGCTGTGTCGCGTGGACCGGCCGCTGCCGGAGAACGAGCGCCGCAAGATCGCGTTGTTCACGAACGTCTCCGAGCGCGCCGTGATCGCCTGTATCGACGTCGACGACATCTACAAGATGCCGGGCCTGCTACAGGCCCAGTCGCTGGATGCGCTGGTGCTCGAGCATTTCAATATTTCTGCGCCGAGCGCGGATCTGTCCAACTGGGCCAAGCTGGTCGAAGCCCGCCGGACCCAGGACGTCACCGTCAAGGTGGCCATGGTGGGCAAGTACGTCGACCTGGCCGATGCCTACAAGTCGGTCAACGAAGCGCTATCGCATGCGGGGCTGCATACCGGCACGCGCGTGGATATTCATTATCTGGATTCCGAGACGGTCGAGCGCGATGGCGGCGACTGTCTGGCCGGCATGGATGCGATTCTGGTGCCCGGCGGCTTTGGCGAACGCGGCATCGAAGGCAAGATCACCGCCGCGCGCTATGCTCGGACCCATAACATTCCGTATTTCGGTATCTGTCTGGGCATGCAGGTGGCCTGTATCGAGTTCGCCCGCGACATCGCCGGTCTGGAAGGCGCCCACAGCACCGAGTTCGTGGCCGAGCCCGCGCATCCGGTGATCGGCCTGGTCACGGAATGGCACGATCTGGCCGGCGAAGTGCAAAAGCGTAATGCCGATGTGGACCTCGGCGGCACCATGCGTCTGGGCGAACAGCGCTGCGATCTGGTCGCCGACACGCTGGCGGCGCGCTGCTACGACGCCACCGAAGTGTTCGAACGCCATCGCCATCGCTACGAGTTCAACAATCACTACCGCGATGTGCTGGCCGAGAAGGGGCTCGTGTTTTCCGGCATTTCGGCCGAAGACAACCTGGTCGAGATCGTGGAACTGCCCGATCACCCCTGGTTTCTCGGCTGCCAGTTCCATCCGGAGTTCACTTCCACGCCGCGGGCAGGGCATCCGCTGTTCATCGGCTTTATTGCGGCCGCCCGCGCGCATAGCACGGCGGGCGCCGACGCCTGATGGCGATGCAGCTCTGCGGTTTTGAAGTCGGCATGGACCGGCCGCTGTTTCTTATTGCCGGTCCGGACAGCCTGGAATCGCCCGGCATGGTCATGGACGTGGCCGGGCATTTGGCCGAGCTCTGTCGTGAGCTGGGCATCGGCTACATCTTCAAGGGGTCGTTCGACAAGGCCAACCGCAGTTCCGGCGACAGCTACCGTGGCCCCGGCATCGAAGCCGGGCTGGATATGCTGGCCGCGGTCAAACGCGATATCGGCGTGCCCGTGACCACCGACGTGCATGTCGAAGACCAGATCGCGCCCGTGGCTGCCGTGGTAGATCTGTTACAGACACCGGCCTTTCTCTGTCGCCAGACCGATTTCATCCAGGCGGTCGCGGCCAGCGGCACGCCGGTGAATATCAAGAAGGGGCAGTTTCTCTCCCCGGGCGAAATGAACGGTGTGGTGGCCAAGGCACGCGCGGCCGGCGGCGAGCAGATCATGGTCTGTGAGCGCGGCTATGCGTTTGGCTACAACAATCTGGTTGCGGATATGCGCAGCCTGGCGATCATGCGCGATACGAACTGTCCGGTGGTGTTCGATGCCACCCATTCGGTCCAGCTACCGGGCGGGCAGGGCAGCCGCTCGGGCGGCGCGCGCGAACAGATTCCGGTATTGTCGCGCTCTGCCGTGGCGGCCGGAATTTCCGGTTTGTTCATGGAAACGCATCCGGACCCCGACAAGGCCCTTTGTGATGGGCCCAATTCATGGCCGCTGGCGCATATGCGCGAGCTGCTGGAGACGCTGGTCGAGCTCGACGGCGTGGTCAAACGCCGTGGCACGATCGAGTCGACGCTCGTCCAACCTTAAACGAAACGCGAAAGCAGTATTCCTATGTCGAAGATCAAGCAGATTCGTGGATATCAGGTCATCGATTCGCGCGGCAACCCGACGGTCGCCGCCCGTGTGACGCTGGAAACCGGTGCCGTGGGCACGGCCATGGTGCCCTCGGGCGCCTCCACCGGCAGCCTCGAGGCGGTCGAATTGCGCGACGGCGACGGCGATCGTTTCCTGGGCAAGGGCGTGACCCGAGCCGTGGCCAATATCAACGGTGAGATCGCCAAGAAGCTCAAGGGCTTTGAAGCGGATGACCAGGCCGGCCTCGACAAGACGCTTATCGAACTCGATGGTACCGATAACAAGGGCCGCCTGGGTGCCAACGCGCTGCTGGGCGTATCGCTGGCGGTGGCCCATGCCGCGGCCAACGACAACAAGCAGGGCCTGTACGATTTCCTCGGCCACGACGATGCGGTGAACCTGCCGGTGCCGATGATGAACGTCATCAACGGCGGCGCCCATGCCAACAACAACGTGGACATGCAGGAGTTCATGATCGTGCCTGCCGGCGCGCCGAGCTTTTCGGAAGCCATGCGCTGTGGCGCCGAGATCTTCCAGCATCTCAAGAAGCTGCTGGGAGAGCGCGGCCTGGCCACGGCCGTGGGCGACGAGGGCGGTTTCGCCCCCGATCTGCCGTCCAATGCCGCCGCCCTGGATACGCTGGTCGAAGCCATCGAACGGGCCGGCTACAAGCCCGGCGGCGATGTCTGGCTCGGCCTGGACGCAGCCAGCACCGAGTTCTGCGAAAACGGGCGCTACAAGCTGGCTTCGGAAAACGCCGACTACGATGCGGCGGGCTTCGTGGACTATCTGGCCGGGCTGGTCGACAAGTACCCGATCATCACCATCGAAGACGGCATGGCCGAAGACGACTGGGACGGCTGGGCCCTGCTCACCGAGCGCCTGGGCGATCGCGTACAGCTGGTCGGCGACGATCTGTTCGTGACCAATACGCGCATCCTGCAGAAAGGTATCGAGGAAGGCATCGCCAACTCGATTCTCATCAAGCCCAACCAGATCGGCACGCTCACGGAAACGCTGCGGGCCATCGACGTGGCCACCCGCGCCGAATACACGGCCGTGGTGTCGCATCGCTCCGGCGAAACCGAGGATTCCACCATCGCCGATCTGGCAGTGGCCACCTCCGCGACCCAGATCAAGACCGGCTCGCTGTCGCGCTCCGACCGCATCGCCAAGTACAACCGCCTGCTCATGATCGAGGCGGAGCTGGGTGCCCGGGCGGTGTATCCGGGGCGCAGCGCATTCAATGTCGGCTTCTAGACGAGTCGCCACACGAGCCAATCGTCCATGCAAGACTGGCGTCGCGACATGAGCACGATGCGCGCCGAGATCGGCAGCCGCCTGGCGCGGCTGAGCACCGATCTGGCGGGCGCTAGACAGGACCGGCCCCCGCGCTACAATCGGCGTATGTATCGCGCCGTCATCATCGTGCTTGTGCTCGTGCTCGCCGCGCTGCAATACCGGCTGTGGGTCGCCGATGGCGGCTGGGCCGAAGTGCATCGTCTGAGCGAGATGAAGCAGGAGTTGGCCGAGGCCAACGAGCGCAATCAGGTCCGTAACGATGCGCTGCAGGCCGAGGTGGACGACCTCAAGTCCGGCGAGAGCGCGACCGAAGGCCGGGCGCGCTCCGATATGGGCATGATCCGGCGCGACGAGGAATTCTTTCTGACCATTGCGCCGCCCGGCCCGACGCAGCCCAAGAGCCAGGACAGACAGCAGGGCAACGCCGGAAGCGACGACGGATCCGACGCACAATGACGTTGGTCAACGGCGATGCGGTCGATATGGCCGCATTGGCCTATGCGCGCGGCGAGGTGCCGCAGGCTCGTGCCCGGTTACGGGCATGCCCGGCCGATTTTTTCGTGGATGAAGACTGCGATATTGCCCTGTCCGGCAGCGGCGAACACTTGTGGTGTCGTATCGAAAAGACCGGGCTGAACACGCAGGACGCCGTGCAGGCGCTTTCCCGCGCCACGGGCGTACACCCGCGCCAGATCGGTTTTGCCGGCATGAAGGACCGGGTCGCGGTCACGCGCCAGTGGCTGTCCATCGCCTGGCCGATTGCCCGCGATCTGCCCGAGCTGGGCGGTATCGACGGTATCGAGGTTCTCGAAATGGGCCGCCACGAGCGCAAGCTCAAACGCGGTGCCCATCGCGGCAATCACTTCGTGCTGCGCCTGCGCGAGCTCGACGGCGATCGCGATACGCTTGAGGCCGACCTGGCCCGGGTGCGCGCCCAGGGCGTACCCAACTACTTCGGCGCCCAGCGGTTTGGTCATGGCGGTCGCAACCTCGGCCTGTCGCGGGCGCTGTTCGCCGGCAAGCGGCTGTCGCGCAACCGGCGCGGCTTCGCGCTATCGGCCGCGCGTTCGCTGCTGTTCAATGCGGTGGTCGATGCCCGCGTGCGCGAGGCCAGCTGGAATACCCTGATCGACGGCGAAGCCGTGATGCTCGACGGCAGTCACAGCGTCTTTTCGCTGGCCGATACAGATCAGAGCACCGACGAACTGGAACAGCGGCTGGCGCGTTTCGATATCCATCCGAGCGGGCCGCTGGCCGGCCGTGGTGGCAAGGACGTGATCCGCGGCCGTGCGCAGGCACTCGAACAGGCCGTACTGGCGGAATACGCGGATCTCGTGGCCGGGCTCGAGCGCTGTGATGTCGATGCCGGCCGCCGCGCGCTGCGCCTGGCGGTGCCGTCGCTGGAATGGCAATTCGAGGACGATGCCACACTGGTGCTCTCGTTCTGGCTGCCCCCCGGCGCGTTTGCGACCAGCCTGCTGCGCGAACTGCTACAAACAGACGAGCAAGGCTGACCCACGGCGAGATGACTCGCGGCCAAGTATTTACCAGGTTCGGCATCGGCGTTCACGCTCGGCGCATTCTTTATTCCGAATGCCTTTTCTGCGCGTGGCCGCGTCTATTTGCTCACGATATTCCGCCTTGAGCGCCGCGACGACGGATCCGCGTACCTGATCGATGAGCGGCCCGCGGCTATGCCGAGGCATCGAGCCAGCGATATTCCATCTGCCGTGCGGTACGCCGGGCAAGCGCGGGGTCGGCCAGTTTGGCCACCAGGTAAAGGCTCATGTCGATGCCGGCCGAAATCCCGCCCGAGGTGACATAGCGGCCGTCCTGCACCCAGCGTTGATCGGGCTGGACCGTCAGTGCCGGAAAGCGGTCGGCAAGCATCGCCTGATCCTCCCAGTGCGTGGTCACGCTGCGGCCATCGAGCAGGCCGGTCGCGGCCAGCAGGAACGCGCCGGTACACACGCTTGCGACCACCCGGGCCGGTTTAGCCGCTGCATGGAGCGCCGCCAGCGTCTCGGGTCGCTGCAACTGGGATTCGTGTTCGCCGCCGGCGACGATGAGCACGTCCAGCGGGGCGTGGCTGCCCAGCACATCGTCCGGGACCACGCGAAAACCGCCGCGCGCGTTTACAACGTTCGAAGTCGCGGCTACCAGACGCGGTTGAAGATGGGCGTCGCCGAGACGAGTGGCAGTAGTGAAAACCTCATAAGGTCCGCTGAAGTCGAGGACCTCGGCGCCCTCGTAGATGTAGATACCGATTTCCATGCCGCTCAGCCGCGCCGCAGGAGCACATACACCGCGCCGGTACCGCCGTCGTTTTCGCGTGCCGAGCAATAGGCCAGCACCTCGTCGCGCTGGCGCAGCCAGTGGGCGACCTTGACCTTGAGCACGGGGCCGCGGTTGCCCGAGCGCAGCCCCTTGCCGTGGACCACGCGCACGCAGCGATAGTCGCGATCGAGTGCTTCTCTCAGGAACACCGCAAGGCAATGGCGGGCGACGTCCACGATCATGCCATGCAGGTCGATCTCGGCCTGGCAGCGGTACTGGCCGCGTCGCAGTTTGCGCATCACCGATAGCTGTACGCCTTCGCGACGGTGGAACAGGTCGTCGCCGGTTTCGATATCGTCGCCGGGCGAGAAATCCAGCAGTTCGCCGATCACCGCCTGTTCGTCGGCCTCACGCATGGCCGGCCGGGCCGAGGGCATATGCCGCCAGGGACGACGCCGCTGGCCCTTCGCAACTTCGGTCACCGGCCCGACCGCGTCACGAAACAGGGCGCTGTCGTCGTCGCTAATCTGGCTGTCGCGGTTGGTGCGGGCGCGGTTTTGGGAACGGGAACGGTCGGCCATGCCGGTGATTCACTCAAGCAGGAAAGCCTCGATTTAGGCTATGCTAGCGAGCCTGCGGCGTGCTTGCACGCGCCGATAATCTCGCTTTCCATCGAATCCTTGCATGCGATTACTGCTGAGTAACGATGACGGCTGTCACGCGCCCGGGCTGACGGCCCTGCGCGGCGCCCTCGCCAAGATCTGTGACGATATCGTCACGGTCGCGCCCGACCGCAACCGCAGCGGGGCAAGCAACTCGCTCACGCTGGAGCGGCCTCTGCGCGTGAGCCAGGTCGCCGAGGGGCTGTATTCTGTCGACGGCACGCCCACCGACTGCGTGCATCTGGCGACCACCGGCCTGTTCGAGCAGGACGCCGACATGGTCGTCTCCGGCATCAACCATGGCGCGAATCTCGGCGACGACGTGCTGTATTCGGGCACCGTGGCCGCGGCCACCGAAGGGCGTTCGCTTGGCCTGCCCGCGGTCGCGATCTCTTTGGTGGGCGAGAATCCGCGCCACTTCGATACGGCGGCTCGGGTGGCGGTATCGGTAGTGAAGCTGCTTATCGACCAGCCGTTGCCCAACGATACGATCCTCAACGTGAACGTGCCTGACCTGGCCTACGAAGAACTCTCCGGCTTTGCTGCCACCCGATTGGGCAACCGGCATCGCGCCGAACGGCTGGTCGAGGACAGCGATCCGCGCGGGCGCCCGATCTTCTGGATCGGCCGTGCCGGCGGCGAGGCCGATGCCGGCCCGGGCACCGACTTTCATGCCATCGCCTCTGGTCAGGTCTCGATCACGCCGATACAGATCGATCTGACCCGCCATGACGCGCTCGGCGCGCTGGGCGACTGGGTGGGGCGGCTTTGACCGGAGCGGTATCATCGCTGTGCGCGTTCCGGGCTCGACGCGGCGGGGGCGACCTCGACCAGAACACGGCCGGAACGGCTGTCGGGGTTCAAACGCAACGCGTGCATGACTAGATTCGGGCTTCCAAAACATCCCCACGTCCGTGGCTTCGGTATGGCCTCGGGGCGCAGCCGTGCGCGTCTTATCGAGCGGCTGCGTGAGCTGGGGATAGACAACGAGCACGTGCTCGCGGCCATGGAGACGGTGCCGCGGCATCAGTTCGTGGACGAGGCCATGAGCAGTCGTGCCTACGACGATACCGCCTTGCCGATCGGCTACGGGCAGACGATTTCCCAGCCTTATATCGTCGCGCAGATGACGTCGTTGCTGATCGCCGGCGGTGTACCGGACAACGTGCTCGAGATCGGGACCGGCAGCGGCTATCAGGCCGCCGTACTCGCCGAGATTCTGCCCGCGGTCTATACCGTGGAACGCATCGAGCCGCTTTATGAACGCGCAAGGCGACGTTTTGCCGAACTCGGCTATCGCAACGTGCGTGCGCGCCTGGCGCGCGATGGCATGCTGGGACTGCCCGACTACGGGCCGTTTGCGGCGATCGTGGTGACCGCGGGTGCCGAGACGCTGCCCACCTCGCTCTACGAACAGCTTGCCGACGGCGGGCGCATCATCGTGCCCGTCGGCCCCAGCGGCGATCAGCGTTTGATCGTGGTCCGTCGCGATGGCGGCTATTTTGAACAGCAGGCGCTGGATGCGGTCAGTTTTGTACCGCTTATCGAGCAGCGTAGCGATGAACCCAGCCATTAATAGCCGTTAGGGGACGTTCCCACCGATGTTTCGCCGTCTTTACGACTGGGTCGTACGCGCCTCCGGCCACCGCAGGGCGCCTTCTTTTCTCGCCCTGCTTGCGTTCTCCGAGTCTTCGTTCTTTCCGATTCCGCCGGACGTCATGCTCGCGCCGATGACGCTGGCACGCCCGGAACGCGCCTGGCGGTTCGCCGCCATTACCACCATCGCCTCCGTGCTTGGCGGCATGCTGGGCTACTGGATCGGGGCGCTGTTTCTGGAAGCGCTGCTGCCGTGGCTCAAGGAGCTGGGCTATTATTCGGCCTACACGACCGCACGCGACTGGTTCGAAAGCTACGGCTTCTGGGCGGTATTGCTCGCCGGCGTTTCGCCGATACCGTACAAGGTGTTCACGGTGGCCGCCGGCGCGGTGGCCATGCCGTTTGTGCCGTTCATGGCCGGCTCCATTGTCGGCCGCGGCGTTCGCTTTTTTCTGGTGGCCGGGCTGGTACGCTTTCTCGGGCCGGTTTTCGAGCAGCGTCTGCTCAAATATATCGATTGGATCGGATGGGCTATCGTCGCCGTCATCGTTGTCGTAATCGCGGTACTGCAGCTGCGATGAAGCGCCTGGGGCTGGTGCTGTTGGTCGCGCTCGCGGTAGCCGGCTGTTCGCTGCGCACCGCGATGCGCCCGGATACCTATACCGTACGCCGGGGCGATACGCTCTCGCAGATCGCGGCGACCTATGGCATGGACTGGCGCGACCTGGCGCGTTGGAACAACATCCGGGCCCCCTACATCATCGAAGTGGGCCAGCAGCTGTCGCTGGATCCATATCCGCCGCTCGACTATTCACGTGCGAGCCGTCCCACGCGCGGCCCGCAGCCGGCCGCGCCACCGGCGGCCAGACAGCCACAGGTCGCACGCGCGCCTCAGGACTCCCGGGCGGCTCAGGAGGCGGCCATTCAGGCGTCGACGCCACAGCTCACGCGCACGATCGAACAGTCGGGTTCGCCCGCCCGGGGTACGACCCCGAGTGCGCCAAACCGCCCGGCGCCTGAGCCGGCCGCAACGGTGACCGAGCAGGCTGATGTCGCCGCCGAGGCCGAAATCAATCAGGCAAGTCGCGAATCCGCTGCCCAGCCCACGCGCACCGGCGGGCCGAGCGAGGACGGCTGGCAATGGCCGGCCAGCGGCTCGATCATCCGCGGCTATGCGGCCCAGCGTACGCGTCAGGGCATCGATATCGGCGGCCGGGAAGGCTCGCCGGTGTATGCGGCGTCCAGCGGCCGGGTGGTCTACAACGGCACCGGCCTGAAAGGCTACGGCAAGCTGCTCATCATCAAGCACGATGAAAAGTATCTTTCGGCCTATGGTTTCACCCGCAATACGCGGGTCTCGCAGGGCCAGGACGTGGCCGCGGGCATGCATATCGCTGATATGGGCCTCGGCCCGCAGAACCGGCCGATGCTGCACTTCGAAATCCGTCGTGATGGGCGGCCTATCGACCCGGCGAGCGTGTTGCCGAACGCCGACTAGGCCAGGGCGCCCATGGCGCGCGACGGGATCGGCGCGTCGCGTGCATCGCGTTTTCGGTGCGGCAGTAGGTTTCAGCGTTGTGTTGCAAGCCCTGCGGCGCTCGTGTCGTCGGTAGTCGGCTTATCGCGATTCTGGCAAACTGCCGCGTCTTGTTTTGTTCCTGTAAATGGCCCACCGAGCCCGCCACGGCTCCCGAACCCGATCGATCATGTCTAATCCGTCGCCCAAATCTGAATTCGCGCGAATCAATCGCTTGCCGCCGTATGTGTTCGGCATCATCGGCGAACTCAAGCAGGCGGCGCGAGCGCGGGGCGAGGACATCATCGACTTCGGCATGGGCAACCCCGATCAGCCGACGCCGGAACATATCGTCAAAAAGCTTACGGACGCGGCCCAGCGTCCGGATACGCATCGCTATTCCGTATCCAAGGGCGTGCCGCGCCTGCGGCTGGCGATCTGCGACTGGTACAAGCGCAAGTTCGATGTCGATCTCGATCCGGCGAGCGAAGCCATCGTCACCATGGGCTCGAAAGAGGGCCTGGCGCATCTCATGCTCGCCATCCTCGAGCACGGCGATCAGGTGCTGGTGCCCAACCCGGCCTATCCGATCCATCCCTACGGCGCGGTGATCGCGGGTGCTGACGTGCGTCATGTGCGCATGATGCCGGACTCGGATTTCTTCGCCGAGCTGGAACGCGCGATCAAGGAATCCTGGCCGCGTCCGAAGATGATGCTGCTCAACTTTCCGGCCAATCCGACCACCCAGTGTGTCGAGCTGGAATTCTTCGAGCGCTGTGTGGAAATGGCCCGCGAGTACGATCTGTGGATCGTGCAGGATCTGGCGTACGCCGATCTGTGCTTCGACGGCTACGAGGCGCCGTCGATCCTGCAGGTACCGGGTGCGAAGGACGTGGCCGTGGAGTGCTATACGCTTTCCAAGAGCTACAACATGCCGGGCTGGCGGGTTGGCTTCATGTGCGGCAATCCGACGCTGATCGCCGCACTGGCGCGCATGAAGTCCTATCTGGATTACGGCATGTTCACGCCGGTGCAGGTGGCCGCGATCGCGGCGCTCAACGGCCCGCAGGACTGCGTGACAGAAATCCGCGACATGTATCAGAAACGGCGCGACGTGCTCTGCGACGGCCTCAACGATATCGGCTGGCAGGTCGATCGCCCCAAGGCAACGATGTTCGTCTGGGCGCCGATTCCCGAGCCGTATCTGGAAATGGGGTCGCTGGAGTTCACCAAGAAGCTGCTGGCGGATGCCGAGGTTGCGGTATCGCCGGGCATCGGCTTTGGCGAATACGGCGATACGCACGTGCGCTTCGGCCTGATCGAAAACGAACAGCGCACGCGTCAGGCGCTGCGCAACATCAAGCGCATGTTCAAGCGCGACGGGCTGATCGACAGCCTGTAGGCGCGCTGCGCTCGAACAAAACCAGGAGACGAGAGTGAAACCGGTCAACGTGGGACTACTCGGGCTCGGCACCGTGGGTGCGGGTGCGGTCAATCTGCTCGAACGCAACGGCGTGGAAATCACCCGGCGTGCGGGGCGCGAGATTCGCGTGGTGCGTGCTGCGGTACGCAACCCCGACAAGCCGCGCGAGTGCGCGACCACCGGTATCGAGATCGGTACCGACTGCAATGCCGTGGTCACCGATCCGAACATCGACGTGGTCATCGAGCTGATCGGCGGCGATACCGAGGCCTATGATCTGGTCATGGCCGCCATCGCCAACGGCAAGCATGTGGTCACCGCCAACAAGCATCTGATCGCGCTGCACGGCAACGAGATATTCGCCGCGGCCGACGAAGCCGGCGTGGTGGTGTCGTTCGAGGCCGCGGTGGCCGGGGGTATTCCCATCATCAAGGCCATGCGCGAAAGCCTGGCGGCCAACCATATCGAATGGGTGGCCGGCATCATCAACGGCACCGGCAACTTCATTCTCAGCCAGATGATCTTCGAGGATCAGAGCTTCGAGGACGCGCTGGCGGACGCCCAGCGCCTGGGCTTTGCCGAAGCCGACCCGACCTTCGACGTGGAAGGCACCGACGCAGCCCACAAGCTGGCCATCATCGGCGCGATCGCCTTCGGTATTCCGCTGTCGTTCGACAAGATCTATACCCAGGGCATTCGCGATATCGACAGCATGGATATCGAGTACTGCGCGGAGCTGGGCTATCGCATCAAGCATCTCGGTATCGCTCGCCGCGCGGACGAGGGCGTGGAGCTACGCGTGCATCCCACGCTGGTCTCGCAGAAGGCGTTGCTGGCCAACGTGGAAGGCGAAAAGAACGCGATCATGGTCTACGGCGATTCCGTGGGCCCCACCGTGTACTACGGCGCGGGCGCCGGCGCAGGGCCGACCGCTTCCTCGGTGGTCGCCGATCTGATCGATACCGTACGTATCATGAGCATCGACCCGAAAGGGCGGGTGCCGCATCTGGCCTTCCAGCCCGACCAGCTCACCGAAGAGCCGATCGTGGGCAGCGACGACTTCGTCTGCGGGCATTATTTCCGGGTTCAGGTCGCCGACCAGATCGGCGTCATGGCCGAAATCACCCGTGCGCTGGCCGATCAGCAGATCGGCATCGAAGCGATCCTGCAGAAGGATCCGCCCACCGAGGAAGACGATGCCCATGTCATGATCGTCACCAAGGCAGCGCGTGAAAGCAATCTGTTGAAGGTGCTCGATCATATCCGGTCGCTACCCTATGTACGCGACGGCATCGTGCATATGCGCGTGGCCCAGTTCGAAGATTAACGCGCCGAGGCAGCACATGAGATATATCAGCACCCGGGGCAAGGCGCCTGCGCTGAGTTTCGAAGAGGTCGTGCTGACAGGCCTCGCAAACGATGGCGGCCTGTACGTGCCCGAGCATATGCCGACGTTCTCGCACGACGAGCTGGCGGCCATGGCCGGGCTGCCGTACAGCGAGATCGCCTTTCGGGTGATGAAGCCCTTCGTGGGCGGCGAGATCGACGACGATACCTTTCGTCGCCTGATCGACGAGACTTATGCCACCTTCAAGCACGATGCGGTCGTGCCGCTCAAGCAGCTGTCGCACAATCATTATCTGCTTGAGCTGTTTCACGGGCCGACGCTGGCGTTCAAGGACGTCGCGCTGCAGTTGCTGGGGCGGCTGCTCGATCATTTCCTCGCCAAGCGCGCCGAGAAGGGCGTGATCATGGGGGCGACCTCGGGCGATACCGGCTCCGCCGCCATCGAGGGCTGTCGCCACTGCGACAATCTGGACATATTCATTCTGCACCCGCACCAGCGGGTGTCGGCCGTGCAGCGTCGCCAGATGACCACGGTGCTTGCCGACAACGTGCATAACATCGCCATCGAAGGCAATTTCGACGATGCCCAGGCCATGGTCAAGGCGAGCTTCGCCGACCAGGGTTTTCTACAGGGCACGCGGCTGATCGCGGTGAACTCGATCAACTGGGCCCGCATCATGGCTCAGATCGTCTACTACGTGGCCTCGGCAGTGGCCCTGGGCGCGCCGCATCGCGAAGTCAGCTTCTGTGTGCCCTCGGCCAACTTCGGCAACCTGTTTGCCGGCTATATGGCCAAACGCATGGGGTTGCCGGTCAAGCAGTTCGTGATCGCAACCAACGCCAACGATATTCTGCATCGCACGCTCACCGACAACGACTTTTCCAAGACCGAGCTCAAGGCCACGCTGGCGCCGTCCATGGATATCGTCGTTTCCTCGAATTTCGAACGCCTGCTGTTCGAAGCCTATGATCGCGACGGCCAGGCCGTAGCCGATCTGATGGCTCGGTTCGCCGACTCCCCGACCTCGCTGCACGACGCCCCGCTGGCCGAGCTGCGCAAGCTGTTCGCCAGCCATAGCGTGGATGACGACACGATTCTGGAAGTGATCCAGGAAGCCTTCGAGCATACCGGCGAACTGCTGGACCCGCATACGGCGACCGGCTATCGGGCGGCCCAGCGTGCGCGTGCTGACGAGACCACGCCCATGATCACCCTGGCCACCGCGCACCCCGCCAAGTTCGAGGAGGCCGTGGTCAAGGCCGGCTTCAAGGGCGCACCGCTGCCGGACAACATGCACGATCTGATGACGCGCGAAGAGCGTTACGACGTGCTGGCGGCCGAACTGAAAGCGGTGCAGGCCTACGTCGCCGAACATCGCCACTAGGGCCCACGGGCGACGCCTCGGCGTCGCCTGCGCCCGATGAATCGCTATGCCCGAGAAGGCCATGAGCCATGACGATGCCGTGCCGGCTCGCATCGTCGAGCGCCGCGTGGAGATCCCGCCGTCGTTAGGCGCTATCCAATCGCCGTTATTGCAGCGCCTGTATGCGGGCCGCGGCGTCACGACCGCCGAAGAACTGGATTATGGCCTGCGCGGGCTGCCGCATTTTTCCGGCCTGCGCGGTATCGATACGGCGAGCGAACTCATTGATGTCGCCATGCAGGGCGGCCATCGCATTCTGGTGGTGGGCGATTTCGACGCCGACGGGGCGACCAGCACCGCGCTCGTCTGCGATCTGCTCGAAGCCATGGGCGCGGCCCGTGTGTCCTATTTTCTGCCACATCGCGCGCGCCACGGCTATGGGCTGTCGCCCGCGGTGGTGGAAGCCGTCGGCGCAGGCGAGCCGGGCGATCTGATCGTGACCGTCGATAACGGGATTGCCAGCTTGGCCGGCGTGGCAGCCGCTCAGCGTGCCGGCTGGCGCGTACTGGTCTGCGATCACCATCTGCCCGGCGAGGCGTTGCCCAAGGCCGAGGCGATCGTGAACCCGAACCAGCCGGGCTGCGAGTTCGTTGGCAAGGCGCTTGCCGGGGTGGGCGTGGCCTTCTACCTGATGGCCGCGGTACGGGCACGCCTGGCCAGGAGCGAGCCCAAGTGCGCATTGCCGCGGCTAAGCGATTATCTCGATCTGGTGGCCGTGGGCACGGTGGCCGACGTCGTACGCCTGGATCACCTCAACCGCATGCTGGTCAGCCAGGGGCTGCGGCGTATCCGTCGCGGCCTGGCCCGCCCCGGCATCGCGGCTCTGATCGAGGTGGCCGGCCGCGATGCCAGCCGGCTGAACGCCGCCGATATCGGCTTCGCGGTGGGCCCGCGCCTGAACGCGGCAGGCCGGCTCGAGGATATGTCTATCGGCGTGGCCTGCCTGCGGGCCAGAGACGCCGCCAGCGCGCGTGCGACCGCCAGTGAACTGGCGTCCATCAATCGCCAGCGTCAGAGCGTACAGCGGCGCATGCAGGGCGAGGCCGATGCCGCGCTGGAAGCCCTCGAGCGCAGGCCGGCCGAGCGTGCGGCCCTGGTGGTACATAGCGACGATTGGCACGAAGGCATCGTCGGGCTGATCGCATCCCGGCTACGCGAACGTCATGGCCGGCCGGTGGTGGCGTTTGCCCCGGGTGCGAACGGCCGGCTCAAGGGCTCGGCGCGCTCGATCGCGGGCCTGCATATTCGCGATGCGCTGGCGGCGGTGGACGCCCGCCATCCGGGCCTGATCGACCAGTTTGGCGGCCATGCTCAAGCCGCGGGATTGGTGCTTTCGCCAGACGTCGTGGACGCGTTCGAGCAGGCGCTGGAGGCCACGGTCGCACAGCGGCTGACGGCGGAAATGCTCAGCCCGGATATCGTCACCGATGGATCGCTGGCCGTGCAGGAACTCGATCTGGAAACCGCAAAGCTGCTGGAGGCGAGTGGCCCCTGGGGCAACGGCTTCGAAGAACCGCTCTTTCACGGGCTGTTCGAAATCGTGTCGCAGCGCATCGTTGGCGAACGACATCTCAAGCTCGAGGTGCGGCATCCGCAGGCCAGCCATACCATCGAAGCGATGGTCTTCAACCATGCCGACCTGCTGGAAACCGGGGCGGTTTATCGGCTGGTGTATCGCCTGGCGGTCAATGTCTTTCGCGAGCGCATGAGCGCCAACCTCATCGTCAGTACGATCCGCCCGGACTGAGGGTACCGCGCTCTAGCCGCCGGCCTCGAGCCGGGCGAGCAGCTGTAGCTGAAAGACGAACATGAGCGCGGGCACGCCGATGAGAATGGCCAACCACAGCAGTATCTGATCGGCAAAACGGTCCAGCAGCCAGAAATAGGCGGCAGCGAAGAGGAAGCCGAGCAGGGCAGAGATCAAAGCGCCGCCGAGCCCCGCTCCGTGGAGCGCTAGTTCGCTAAAAAGTACGAACAGCGCCCAGCCGCCGGCGAAGACGAAAGGCCGCCCGAACCGGCTGGCCGTCCAGCCGAGGAAGATCAGTACGAGTACGCCCATGGCCAGCCCTCATCAAGCCCGGCCAGGTCCCGGCGTTGGGCGCTAGCGGCCGGTGTCAGTCGAAACGATCGTCGCAGACCTGGACCATACCGTCTTCTATGCGCACCGGAAAGGCGTGCACGTCCTCGTAGGCGGGCGGGGTCAGCGCCTTGCCGTTCTTGATACAGAACCGGGCACCGTGGCGCGGGCAGACGATTTCATCGCCCTCGACCTCGCCGCTGGCGAGTTCGCCGCCGTCGTGGGTGCACATGTCCTCGATGGCGTAGTAGCTGCCTTCGCGATAGAACACGGCCACCATCACGTCGTCCACGTCGACAACGCGGCACTGGCCTTCCCTGAGTTCGCCGTCCTTGGCGACATTCACCCAATCGGTCATGGTTCGCTCTCGTTGCTGCTGTGCGATCCGTGGCGCGTATCAGCCGAAGATACGCTGCACGCTTTCCAGGCCCTTGATCAGGGCATCGACATCGTCGTCGTCGTTGTAGCCGGCAAACGAAGCCCGCGCCGTGGCCGGTACGCCGAAGCGGGTCATCAGCGGCATCGCGCAATGATGCCCGGTACGAATGGCCACGCCCGATTCGTCGAGCAGGGTGCCGATATCGTGGGCATGCACGCCGTCCATCACAAAGGAGATGGTGGCGGCCTTGCCGGGGGCATTGCCGATGATGCGCAGCCCATCGATAGCCTGCATCCCCGCGGTCGCGCGTTCCAGCAGGCCGTGTTCGTAGGCGGCCACGGCATCGAGATCCACCCCTTCGAGGTATTCGATGGCCGCGCCCAGGGCGGCGGCACCGGCGATATTGGGCGTGCCGGCTTCGAACTTGTAGGGCAGCTCGTTCCAGGTGGTGCCCTCGAAGGAGACGGTTTCGATCATGTCGCCGCCGCCCTGGTAAGGCGGCATGGCATCGAGCAGGGCCTCGCGGCCGTAGAGCACGCCGATACCGGTCGGGCCGAACAGTTTGTGGCCGGAAAACGCGTAGAAGTCGGTTCCAAGCGCCTGTACGTCGACGGGCATATGCGCCACGGCCTGGGCGCCGTCGATGAGCGTGACGGCGTCCACCGCGTGGGCGGCCTCAACCATCTCGGCCACCGGCAACACCGTGCCCAGCGCATTGGATACATGCGCAAAGGCAGCGATCGCGGTGCGCTCGGACAGCCGGCTCTTGAAGGCTTCCAGGGTGACGCTGCCGTCGTCCTCGACCGGCACAACGACGATCTTGGTGCCGGTTTGCTCGGCCACGATCTGCCACGGCACGATATTCGAGTGGTGCTCGAGTTCGGTGAGCAGAATTTCGTCGCCCGCCTTCAGACGCGGCCGGGCATAGCACTGGGCAACCAGGTTGATGCCGTCGGTCGTGCCCCGCGTATAGACCAGCTCCGCACGGGTGCTGGCGTTGATGAAGCGCATGAGCCGATCACGCGCGCCTTCGTACTGGCGCGTGGCCCGTTGGGACAGGGCATGGATGGCGCGATGCACGTTCGCGTTGGCGTGGCGATAGTAGTCGTCGCTCGCCTTGATCACGGCCATCGGCTTCTGCGTGGTCGCCGCATTGTCCAGATAGGACAGCCGCATGCCGCCGTCGAGCGCTTCCGAAAGAATCGGAAAATCGGCACGAAAGCGGGCGGCGTCGAATGCGGTATGTCCGGCAGCGTTTGCAATAGCCATGAGTCCTCCGGGTTGACCCGACGTATTCAGGCGAGGTCGGCGTAGCCCTGTCCGCCGGGAAGTTTGGACAGCAGCGCGGCTTCCACGAACCGTTCGACCGGCGCGATGCCGACCTTCTGCACCAGCGCGTTGGCGAAGCTGTAGGTCAGGATCGCACGGGCGCCGTCGTCGGCCACGCCGCGGCTCTTGAGATAGAACACGGCATCCTCGTCGAGCTGGCCCACGGTGGAGCCATGCGCGGCCACCACGTCGTCGGCATAGATTTCCAGCTCGGGCTTGGCGTCCACCTCGGCCTTGTCGGACAACAGCAGGGCGTCGCTGCTCAGGTCCGAGTCGGTTTTCTGGGCGTCCTTGCGAATCAGAATCTTGCCGTTGAACACGCCGCGACCGTGGTCGGCGAGTACACCCTTGTAGATCTCGCGCGACACGCTGTGTTCGGTGTCGTGATCCACGCAGGTGTGGTTGTCCATATGCTGACGACCGGTCGGCACGTACACGCCGTAGAAGTGCACTTCGGCGTTCGGGTCGACCAGACGGCTATGGGTATCGGTACGCGCCAGGCGCCCGCCCAGATCAAAGCCGTGATTGATCACTCGGCTGTCGCGGGTCTGGCGGGCGAAGAAGCAGGCGGTGTGGTAGCCGCGCTCCGATTCCTGCTGAACGCGACAGCGGGTGAGCTGTGCGTTCTCGCCCATGACGGCCTCGGTCACCACGTTGGTGAAGTAGGGCTTGTCGCCGAGGCCGGCGTAGTGCTCGATCACCGTGGCCTGGCTGCCGCGGTCCATCACGTAGCGATGGCGCACCTGCGACATGCGGTCTTCGTGGCCGCCGCTGGACAGGGTGATCACGTGGATCGGCTTGTCGGCGGCCGTATTTGCAGCGACGTGCACATAGGCGCCGTCCGTGGCGAAGGCCGCGTTCATGTCCGACAGGCTGCCCGGCTGGGCATCGATGGCGTCCGATCGTACGCGGGCGTCTTCGTTGTCGTTCAGGTATTGCGCAAACGACTGGACCTGCACGCCCTGCGGCAGGCCATCGAGCGACGACAGCCGGGGGTCGAAATGGCCATCCACGATCACGATGCGATAGGCATCCAGATCGGCCGGCAGAAAGGCGGCGAGGGCGTCCTGCGATACGTCGCCGGCCTCCGAGCTGGCCTCGAAGCGGCGTTTTTCCACGGGGCGCAGGCTGGTGTACTTCCACTCTTCCTGGCGCGTATCCGGAAAGCCGGCCTCGGCGAAGGCCTTGAGCGCGTCCTTGCGGGCCCGCTGGTTCGCGTCGCTGCCCGGCAGATCACGCTCGAGACGGGCGTACTCGGCCAGATAGTGGTCGATAAGCGGCGCGATATTGCTCATGACGAAGCGGTCTCGCTATCGGTTTCCAGGTTCGCATAGCCTTGTTCTTCGAGCGTATCGGCCAGTTCCGGGCCGCCCGAACGCACGATGCGGCCATGGGCCAGCACGTGCACACGGTCGGGCACCACGTGCTCGAGCAGGCGCTTGTAGTGGGTCACCAGAATGGTGGAATGCTCGGGCGAGCGCAGGCGGTTGATGCCGTCGGCGACGATCTTCAGGGCGTCGATATCGAGGCCCGAATCGGTTTCGTCGAGAATCGACAGGCTCGGCTCCAGCATGAGCATCTGAAAGATTTCGTTGCGCTTTTTCTCGCCGCCGGAGAAGTCCTCGTTCACGCCGCGCTTGGCCATGTCCATGCTCATGCCGACATGGGCGATCTTTTCATTGACCAGCTGCATGAACTCCATCGCCTCGATCTCGGGCTCGCCGCGATACTTGCGGCGCGCGTTCAGGGCCGCGCGCAGCAGGTAGAGGTTCGACACGCCGGGGATTTCCACCGGGTACTGAAAGCCCAGGAACACGCCTTCGCAGGCGCGCTCGTCGGCTTCGAGGTCGAGTAGATCCTTGCCCTTGTAGGTCACGCTGCCGCCGGTGATTTCGTAGTCCTCGCGGCCGGCGAGAATGCTGGCCAGGGTGGACTTGCCCGAGCCGTTCGGACCCATGATGGCGTGGACTTCACCGGCGGGAATCTCGAGATCGATGCCGCGCAGGATCGGCTTGCCCTCGACCTCGGCCTGTAGGTTCTTGATGGAAAGCATAGAGTGTTTTTAGCGGTTGAACGTGGCAGGCCCGCGCACATGGCGCGGGCCCGATAGTCTTGTGCCGGGCTGTCGGTAACGACTAGCCGACGGCGTTCTCGAGCGTGACGTTGAGCAGCTTCTGGGCCTCGACGGCGAATTCCATCGGCAGCTCCTTGAAGACGTCCTTGCAGAAGCCGTTGACGATGAGGTTGACGGCGTCTTCCTCGGACAGGCCACGCTGCTGGCAATAGAACATCTGGTCTTCGCCAATCTTGGAGGTGGTGGCCTCGTGTTCAAGCTTGGCGGTGGAGTTCTTGGTTTCGACGTACGGGAAGGTGTGAGCCCCGCACTTGTCGCCGATCAGCAGCGAGTCGCACTGGGTGAAGTTGCGGGCGTTGTCCGCGCTCGGCAGGATCTTGACCAGTCCGCGATAGGACTGCTCGCCCCGTGCCGCCGAAATACCCTTGGCGATGATCGTGGACTTGGTGTTCTTGCCCACGTGGATCATCTTGGTGCCGGTATCGGCCTGCTGCATGCCGCGAGTCACCGCGACCGAGTAGAACTCGCCCACGGAGTTGTCGCCGGTGAGCACACAGCTCGGATACTTCCAGGTAATCGCCGAACCGGTTTCCACCTGGGTCCAGGAGATCTTGGAGCGATCGCCGCGGCATTCGCCACGCTTGGTCACGAAGTTGTAGATGCCGCCCTTGCCGTTTTCGTCGCCGGGGTACCAGTTCTGTACCGTCGAGTACTTGATCTCGGCATCCTCTTCGGCGACGAGCTCCACCACCGCCGCATGCAGCTGGTTCTCGTCACGCTGGGGCGCGGTACAGCCTTCCAGATAGCTTACGTGGCTGCCTTTCTCGGCAATGATGAGCGTGCGCTCGAACTGACCCGTGTTTTCCGCGTTGATACGGAAATAGGTCGACAACTCCATCGGGCAGCGCACCCCTTCCGGAATGTAGACGAAGGAACCGTCCGTGAACACGGCAGAGTTCAGCCCGGCAAAGAAGTTGTCGCCGCGCGGCACGACCGTGCCCAGGTGCTTTTTGACCAGCTCCGGATACTCGCGAATGGCTTCCGAGATCGAGCAGAAGATCACCCCGGCTTCAGCGAGCTTGTCCTTGAAAGTGGTGGCCACCGACACGCTGTCGAACACCGCATCGACTGCGACATTGCTCTTCTTGGTCGGATACTGCGCGCCTTCGACGCCGGCCAGCATCTCCTGCTCGTGCAGCGGGATGCCCAGCTTTTCGTAGGTTTCGAGCAGCTTGGGATCGACTTCGTCGAGGCTCTTGGGCTTGTCCTTGGCGCTCTTGGGCGCGGAGTAGTAGGAAATCTTCTGGTAGTCGATTTCCGGATAGTGCAGGTGCGGCCACGTGGGCGTACGCATCTGCTTCCACTGCCGAAAGGCTTCGAGACGCCATTCCAGCATCCATTCCGGCTCGTCCTTCTTGGCCGAGATGAAGCGAATCACGTCTTCGTTGAGGCCCGGAGCGACGGTATCGGACTCCAGGTCGGTCACGAAGCCGGCTTCGTACTCGCGCTCGGCGACCAGTGTTTCGACGTCTTCCTGATGTGCGGCCATAGCGATTGGATCGTTCGAAATTACGCGTTTATTGACGCAAGTATAACGTGAATCGGCGGTCGCCCGGCGGCATCCATACCGATACCGATGATAGTGGGGCTCTATTGAAAGTCTTCAAGAGATTGGTAGCGCTAACATATTGCGAACGACCGGATTTATCGCTTTAATGCTCATTCACCATCTATACAAGGGAGTTCCATATGCGGCCTATGATTCGTCTGGGGGCATTGGCACTGGCGGGCACGGCCCTGGCCGGCTGCTCGCAGATCACCATTACCTCCGACACCATCGTCGACGGCACCGCTCGCATCGCCGATGCCACCACCAACGCGGTGCAGGGCACGAGCAACGTCACTACGAACACCGCCAACGACGTGGATGCGCGCACCCATGCCGCACGGCGCGAATTCGTGGGCTCGCAGATGGCCATGATCAAGCGTGAAGCCGCTCGCGGCCAGGGCGAGAACCTGGAAACGCTGGCGTACATGATGCACGCCGAAGATACCCAGGCCTTCGAGAAGCAGGTGCAGGCGAACTATCAGGCGCTGTTCGCATCCGATGCGGATGCCGACCAGTGGCTGACTCGTCTTTATGACGTCATGGGCACGCCGCCCGATATGGCGCTGGCCTCTGCGGGCTGAGCGCAGCGCGCGACGATCAAGCCGGCATGCTCACATGCCGGCTTTTTTTATGCGCGTATGGCCTGCACGGCGTTCACGAGCTAGGCTAGCGGGCGATCTGGAACCACGGCTGCGAGGTTGGCGCGATGGCGCGCACTGACGACTGGGACATTTCCGCACCTTTCGTGACGCGTTTTAACGTGTCCGAGGCGCATATCGACCGTCTTGAGCACATGAACAACGCCGTCTACCTGACCTTCATGGAACAGGCGGCATGGCAGCATACCGAGGCGCTGGGTATCGGCTGGCAGAGCTATGTGGACCTGGATGCCGCCTGTGTCGTGCATCGCCACGAGCTGGACTATCTGATGCCCGCCCATCTGGGCGATGAGCTGGAAGTGGCGACCTGGATCGCCGAGAACGACGGCCGGCTCGCCATGTGGCGTGCCTTCCAGTTTCGGCGGGTCGGCGATGGCCGCACGGTATTCCGTGCCCGTACCCACTATGTAACGGTCAAGCTGTCGAACGGGCGCGCCCGCCGCATGCCGCAGCTGTTCGTTGACGCCTACCGGCCCGCGGCCGACGCCTAGTCATGCCCGCGCCGCGTGTGGAAATCCATTTCTGTCCCGGCTGTCGCTGGCAGGCCCGTGCTGCCTGGATGGCCCAGGAACTGCTCACCACCTTCGGCGAAGCCCTCGGCGAAGTCGCGATCGTGCCGGCGGCCTCCGGGGTGTTCGAGATCCATCTCGACGGCGAACTGCTGCACTCACGCAAACGCGACGGCGGCTTTCCCGAAACCAAGCCCATCAAGCAGATGATCCGCGATCGGATCGATCCCGAGCGCGGGCTCGGCCACAGCGATCGCTGAATCGCGGGTACTTAGCGCAGGCGCGCCAAACCTGCCTGAACAGCGCAGCGCCACCCGCGTCCGTCGCGCTAATTGAACGAATCGCTTCTTATTAGAGCAGCCAGACCAGCGCTGTGGGTTCATTCATCGCGACCTGCACCAAGGCGGCCTGGCCGAGGCGGTGTGCCATGGCCCGTGCTTCGCCTTCTTCCACGCCGGCGATCAGCACACCGGGTTCGTCGGGCCAATCGCCGTGCGGATCTTCGTTAACGGTTTCCAGCCAGGCGGTGGCGCGGCGGTCGGCCCAGTCGCGTAGCAGCGCGTCGCGGGCGTGGTTGCTCGCGTCGTCGGTCTGCTCGGCATTCGGGTTGTAGGCTGTGATCAGCCAGGCGCGGCGGGCACAGGCGCGCTGCGATAGCCAGTCGGCCACGGCAGGCGGGCAGGGCGCGCCGATTCGAAGCACATGGCTGTCGCCGTCGAGGAAGACACGATAGTTGGTGGCTTCGAAGGCGGCGCGCAGGTCGTCGGACATAAAAAAGGCCCGGGTGAGAACACCCGGGCCTTGTACCGCAGAAGCGGTGCGAGTGTCAGGTTATAAAACCTAGGCGACGCGCGATTCCAGACGCGTGTCCTCGTGCTTGTGGTTCACCGGATCCCGCAGGTATTCTTTGGTGAACGCATCGGTGAGGATGGCGTCGTAACGCAGGTCGTCGTATTCCTTGACCTTGCGGGCTTCGGTATCCGTGAGCACGCCGTTGGCGACAGCCGACTTGAGCTGTGCATCCACGGTGAAGCCTTCGGCCTCGCCCTTGGCCACGGCCTTGGCGAACTTGTCGTAGACCGATTCGACTTCCACGAGCTTGTTGAAGGCCCGCTCCATCCGGCCGGTGGCGCTCTTGGCACTCGTGCCCAGATAGATGTTCGCGGTCATGCGATCGCGGAAGGCCGAGGGTTCCAGAATGGCATTGCCCAGGGCGTTGATGAGCTTGTCGCTCGCGCCCTTGTGGCGACGGCCGGTCGGGAACACCAGCACCCGCATGGCACCGCCCACGAACTTGTTCGGGAAGTTGCGGAAGAACCCGTCGAAGGCTTCTTCGATCTTGTGCAGGCACTCTTCCATCACGTACTGCAGATGGGCGATATCTTCCGGCTCTTCCTTGCCTTCGTCATAGAAGTACTTGAGCGTGGCCGACCCGAAGTACAGCTCGGAGAGCACGTCACCCAGACGCGCCGAGAGCAGTTCCTTCTTCTTCAGCTCGCCGCCGAGCATGCCCATGGTGATGTCCGAACAGATCGCCAGCGCCGAGGAGAAACGCTCGAGCTTGCGATAGTAGGGCGCAGCCACACCATCGACCGGTGCCTTGGCGGTGATCGAGCCGGACAGGCCGAAGGTCAGCGTACGCGCGGCACGGTTGACCGAATGGCCGACATGCGACCACAGCAGGTGATCGAACTCGTCCAGATCGTCCTCGCGTGCGGCTTCCATTTCCGGGAAGACGAACGGATGGCAGCGAATCGCGCCCTGGCCGAAGATCATCAGGCTGCGGGTGAGGATATTCGCACCCTCCACCGTGATGGCGATCGGCACCGACTGATAGGAGCCGAACAGGTAGTTGCGCGGACCCTGTTGAATGCCGCGGCCGCCATGGACGTCCATGGAGTCGTTGACGATCTGACGCATCCACTCGGTCATGTGGTACTTGGCCATGGCCGTGACCACCGACGGGGTGCACTGATCCACACCGCTGGCGGTGAAGATACGTGCGGCTTCCATCTTGTAGTTCAGACCGCCGATACGGGCCGTGGCTTCCTGTACGCCTTCGAACTTGCCGACCGGCACCTTGAACTGGCGACGAATACGACCGAAGGCACCGGTCATGCGATACGCCGTCTTCGAAGCGGCCGAGGACAGCGCCGGCAGCGAAATACCGCGACCGGCCGACAGGCATTCGACCAGCATGCGCCAGCCACCGCCGGCCTTTTCCTTGCCGCCGATGATGGCATCCAGCGGCACGAACACGTCCTTGCCGTAGATCGGACCGTTCATGAACGCACCCGGCGCATGACGGGTCCCGATTTCCACGCCCGGCTCGTCGGCCGAGATCAGGGCACAGGTAATGCCGTATTCGGTCTTGTTCTCGTCGCCGAGCAGACCTTCCGGGTCATACAGCTTGAACGCCAGACCGATAACCGTGGCCACCGGGGCCAGGGTGATCCAGCGCTTGGAGAAGGTGAGCTTCATGCCCAGCACTTCTTCGCCGTTGTACTCGCCCTTGCAGACCACGCCCGTATCCGGCAGTGCGCCGGCGTCGGAGCCGACTTCCGGGCCGGTCAGGCCGAAGCAGGGGATTTCGCTGCCGTCGGCCAGGCCGGGCAGCCATTTCTGCTGCTGTTCCTTGGTGCCGTAATGCACGAGCAGTTCGCCCGGGCCAAGCGAGTTCGGCACCATCACGGTCACGGCCGTGGTCAGCGAGCTCGAGGCGATCTTGGCCACGATGGTGGACTGGGCGACCGCCGAGAAACCAAGGCCGCCATGCTCCTTGGGAATGAGCATCGCGAAGAACTTGTTGTCGCGAATGTACTTCCAGCCTTCTTCGGGAATGTCCTTGAGCTCGGACATGATTTCCCATTCGTCCAGCATGTCGCACAGCGTTTCGGTTTCGTTATCCAGAAACGACTGTTCTTCCGCGGTCAGCTGGGTACGCTTGAAGTCCAGCAGGTACTGCCAGTCGGGCTTGCCGCGAAACATCTCGGCTTCCCACCAGGTGCTGCCGGCTTCCAGCGCTTCGCGCTCGGTGTCCGACATCGGCGGCAGCACGGCCTTGAAGCCCTTGAACACCGGCTTGGTGACCAGCTTCTTGCGCAGGCTCGTGGTATTGAAGATAGCCAGAATGGGCACGAAGATCACCGCCGCTGCGATGATGCCCGGCCAACCAATGGCGCCGACCGCGGCCAGGGCCACGAAATAAACAACGACCGCAGCACTCCAGACCGCCAGGGATGCGCCGACATACGCCAGCGTCCAGACGGCCGCGATCGCGACCAGTATCGATATCAAAGCTGTCATAACAACCTCCCGTTTAAAAACCGTGGCCGCCGCTGCGGGCAGGCCATTCCGGCACCTGGGGCGCCGGCGTATTACTGGCGGCGTCGAGCTCCGAGGGCATGAGACTCACCATCAGAAACCGCACATACTCCGCGAACGCCGGCTCGTCAGCGTTCGGCCATTCATCCGGCAGATCGCGACGGATCTGCAGCGAGCCGAGAAACACGGAAAACGTCATCAGCGCCCAGCGGCGGGCGTTCTCGGCCGACAGGCCCAGCGCTGCGTAGCTGTCGATGATGAAATCCAGCCGGCGCTTGGAAACACGCTCGACGTAATCGCGCACGAAGGCCGGTTTGGTCGCGCTGGAAAGCGCGCTGTAGATACGGCTGGCCTTCTTGGACGTATTCACTTCCGTGATCAACCGTTTCACCCGCGCACGTGGGTCCGTTTCCTGTTGTACGCGGTCGAGTACCTCGTCGGTTTCGCGGGCTTCCCAGCGTTGCAGGGCGGCCACCAGCAGCGCTTCCCGGTTGGGGAAATGCCAGTAGAAGCTGCCCTTGGTCACGCCGAGTTCGCGCGCGATCGGCTCCACCCCGACGCCTTCCACGCCGCGGCGCCCGATCGCGTCGAGGGCGGCCTCGGCCCAATCGTTGGCAGTGAGCATCACCTTCTGCGATTTCGTCATGCGGCGCTGCACCAATAAGACTTACGTATAACTTCGCGCATATGTGGCGGCGTGTCAATACGCCAGCGTATGGAAAAGAGTTTCACCATGCGGCCGATACAGAATGCAGCCGATACAGCGAATGGCCGCACACAAGCAATGGTTGTCGTCAGCGGGGCCGCTGGGCGACGATAGCGCCCCCGCTGAAGGCGGGCGCGTAATGTGGCCGTGGTCTGGCAAGCGCAGACGCGACGGCGTTCGTGTTGGAGTTGGGCGGGCCGCGAGGGCCCGTTGTCGACCGATCTGGAGTTTTTGCGGAGCCTGCATGCGTCAACCCACCCGTTCCGATTTCGTTCACTACGTGCCGATCCGCGTGAAATGGGGCGAGATGGACAGCCTCGGCCACGTGAACAACACCGTGTTCTACCGCTACTCGGAAGACGGGCGGATCGACTACATCCACATGATTTCCGACGGCGGAGATACGCAGACCAGCGACGGGCCGATCCTGGCCGACCTGCGCTGCAGCTTTCGCCAGCAGCTGCGCTTTCCTGCGGATGTGGAGATCGGTACGCGCGTCAAGCGCATCGGCCGCAGCAGCTTCGAGCTGGAACAATGCCTGTTCTTTGCCGAAACCGACGACGTGATCGCGGTCTACAACACCGTGGTGGTGTGGTTCGATTTCGGTGCGCAAACGAGCATGCGCGTGCCCGAAACCATTCGCGAACGGATTCGTGAATACGAGGCGGTGCCGCCGGAGGAATAAGCCGGCACCGCGACGCCTAGTCGGCGTCGTGCTCGCTTTCGGGGAAACGATCGCGCATGAGCACCTCGTCCAGGCCGAGCTGGCCGCTGCGCGGGTGGGCGCCTTTAAGCGTCTTGCCGATGCAGATCATCATGCAGATGCGATGATCCGGCGGCAGGTTGATCAGGTGGCCCACACGCTTGAAGTCGAAGCCATCCATGGGGCAGGAGTCGTAGCCCATGGCGCGGGCAACGAGCATGGCGGTCTGGGCTGCCATGCCGCAGGAGCGCATGCCTTCATCGCGCTGCAGGCATTCGTCGTCGCGGTAGAAGTGCTTGATCTCGCGGACCATGCTTTCGGCCACCGCCGTGGGCGCGTTGCGCCAGTAGCGCTCCGGTGACTTGGCCCAGCTTTTCAGGTCCAGACAGAGCACGAGCAGCAGCGAGCATTCCGTCACCTGGGCCTGGTCCCAGGCCGCTTTGCGGATTTCGCTGCGCAGCTCGTCGTTCTCGACCGCGACGAAGCGCCAGTTCTGGATATTGAAGGCCGTGGGCGAGAGCAGGACGTGCTCCATGAGCTCGCGCACTTCGTCCTCGGCCATGCGATGGTCCGGGTCGAAATGGCGCACCGAGCGGCGCGTGGAGATGGCTTCGAATAAATCCATGAATCAGCCCTGCGTGCCGCGAATGGCACGCGCTTGTTCGGGCGCGTTGCCCACGTAGTCGTGCGGGCGCATGGCCTTGAGCCGCGCCTTGTCGTTGGCCGGAATATCGAGCGATTCAATGAAGTCGCGCATGGCGTTTGCATCAATCACCTTGCCGCGGGTCAGCGCCTTGAGCTGTTCGTAGGCACCGCTGATGCCGCGAATCCGCATCACCGTCTGTACGGCTTCGGCGAGCACGATCCAGTTATCTTCCAGATCGGCGTCGAGCCGCGCCGGGTTGGCCTCGAGCTTGTTGATGCCCTTGAGCAGCGAAGCATAGGCCACGCCGCCATGGGCCAGGCCCACGCCCAGATTGCGCAGGACGGTGGAATCGGTCAGGTCGCGCTGCCAGCGCGAAATGGGCAGCTTGGCGGCCAGATGATCCATGATCGCGTTCGCCAGGCCCAGGTTGCCCTCGGCGTTCTCGAAATCGATGGGGTTCACCTTGTGCGGCATGGTCGAAGAGCCCACTTCGCCCTCGACCGTGGCCTGCTTGAAATAGCCCAGCGAGATATAGCCCCAGATGTCCTTGGCGAAATCCAGCAGCACGGTGTTCACACGCATGAGCGCATGGAAGAACTCGGCGATGAAGTCATGCGGCTCGATCTGCGTGGTGGCGGGGCTGACTTCCAGATTCATGCCCCGAATGAAGCGGGTGGCAATGCCCGGCCAGTCGGCGTTCGGATAGGCCGCAAAGTGGGCGTTGTAGTTGCCGACCGCGCCGTTCATCTTGCCGAAGATGGTCACTTCCGCGAGCAGGGCCCGCTGGCGCGTAAGCCGCTGTACGAACACCGCCATTTCCTTGCCCAGCGTGGTGGGCGAGGCCGACTGGCCATGGGTGCGCGAGAGCATGGGCGTATCGGCATGGGCTTCGGCCAGGGCCGAAATCGCTTCGATGACCCGGTCGATGGCGGGCAGCAGGTTGTCGTCGCGGGCGTCGCGCAGCATCTGTGCATAGGCGAGGTTGTTGATGTCTTCCGAGGTACAGCCGAAGTGGATGAACTCGTTGACGTGCGCGATTTCCTCGACGTTCTTGATCTTGTTGCGCAGGTAGTACTCCACGGCCTTCACGTCGTGGTTGGTGGTGTCCTCGATGGACTTCACCTGCTGGCCTTCGTTGATATCGAACTCGTTGACGAGGCTGTCGAGAAATTCGGTGGCCTCGGCCGAGAACGGCTCGATATCGCCCACCTCGGGCTCTGCGGCGAGCGCCTGCAGCCAGCGTACCTCCACGATCAGGCGATAACGGATCAAACCGTATTCGCTGCAGATCGAGCGCAGATCCCAGGTTTTATCCGCATAGCGGCCGTCGATCGGTGAAATCGCGGAGAGCGCGGTGAGTTGCATGGCCATGAGCAGGTGTATCCGTTGTGTAACCGTCGATCGTGGCGGGCGTGTCCGGCTTGGGCGGGGCAGGCCGTTAGCGCGCGAACGCTGCGGCCGCCGCCGTGCCCTGGCCATGGGCCGCAAGGCGATCGGAGGTTGCAATAGTCGGTGATAGAATTGCGGATTCTACCGAATTCATTCGTGGTGCGTGGCCTCGTTCACGCATGAACGATTTCATCCCGGTCCGGGCCGCGCCCGGCCGCCAAGCCTTGAAAACGAAGGAGCACTCGATGGCCGCAGATAACGATTACCGGATCGAAAAAGACAGCATGGGCGAGCTCAAGGTGCCCACCGATGCGCTCTGGGGCGCCCAGTCGCAGCGGGCGGTCGACAATTTTCCGATCTCGGATCTGCGTGCGCCGCGCGCCATGATCAACGCCCTGGGCCTGATCAAGGCGAGTGCGGCCGACGTGAACCGCGACCTGGAACTGCTCGACGGCGATATCGCTCAGGCCATCATCGACAGCGCCACGGCCGTGGCCGAAGGCCAGTACGATGATCATTTCCCGGTGGATATCTTCCAGACCGGTTCGGGCACCTCGACCAACATGAACACCAACGAGGTGGTTGCTCATCTGGCCACCGAAGCTGCCGGCCAGACCGTGCACCCGAACGACCACGTCAACATGGGCCAGTCGTCCAACGACGTGATCCCGACCGCCATCCACGTCGCGGCCGTCATCGAATGCGAACGCAAGCTGCTGCCCGCGCTCACCCACATGCGCGATACCCTGCGCAAGAAGGGCGAAGAGCTCTCGGAAGTGGTCAAGACCGGACGCACCCATCTCATGGATGCCATGCCGGTCCGCTTTGACCAGGAGCTGGGCGGCTGGGCCGCACAGATCGATTCCGGCATCGACCGCGTGGAAGCCGCACTGCCGCGCATGCGCCGGCTGGCCCAGGGCGGCACGGCCGTGGGCACGGGCATCAACGCCCATCCCGAATTCGGCGAGCGTTTCGCCAAGGCCATCGGCAAGGCCAGCGGCTGCCGCTTTGAAACCAGCAGCAACTACTTCGAAAGCCTGTCCTCGCAGGACGCGGCCGTGGAGCTCTCGGGCCAGCTCAAGACCATTGCTGTGTCCATGATGAAGATCGCCAACGACCTACGCTGGATGAACTCCGGCCCGCTCGCCGGTCTGGGCGAAATCCAGCTGGAAGCGCTGCAGCCCGGCTCCAGCATCATGCCCGGCAAGGTCAACCCGGTGATCCCGGAAGCCGCCGCCATGGTTTCCGCCCAGGTCATCGGCAACGACAGCACGATTACCGTCGCCGGCCAGTCCGGCAACTTCCAGCTCAACGTCATGCTGCCGGTGATTGCCTACAACCTGCTGCAGTCCATCGAACTGCTGGCCAACACCAGCCAGATCATGGCCGACAAGGCGATTGCGAGCTTCACCGTCAACCAGGCCAACCTGGACGATGCGCTGTCGAAGAACCCGATCCTCGTGACCGCGCTGAACTCGGTGATCGGCTACGACAAGGGCGCGGCCATCGCCAAGCAGGCGTACAAGGAAGGCAAGCCGATCAAGGAACTCACCCTGGAGCAGACCGATCTCAGCGAAGAAGAGATCGACCGCCTGCTCGACCCAGCCGATCTCACCAAGGGCGGCATCAAGAAATAGGGCGGTTCCCGCCCGGATTGAAAGGCCCGCTTCGGCGGGCCTTTTTATGCGCGCAATACGCGAGTTGGAGAAATCGACCGCCATTTGCGCCGAATATCCCGCCTTGTACGGATGGAATCTCGGTATTTCGACCTTCATCCTCCGTGCTCGTCGAGCAGAGGCCGCATGCCGCGCCTCTGCAAACCGCCGGCCCGGCCCGCGCACTAGCGCACCGCCTCTCTGCCGGCTTCCACCGAACACCCAAACCGCAGCGGCCCTGGCGCCGCGCGGCCAAGAGGAATAGAACATGTATAACGAACGTATGCTCGTAGGCGACCTATCGCCGCCGCCCACCGGCGGGAACATGGATGACTGGCCCGATCAGGCGCCCTTTGTCCTGGAGAACCACGAACCCCGCGGCGCGCTCGTGCTGCTGGTCGCCCTGCGGCGGCTGCCGTCGCTTGGTGTATTCATGGCCGGCTTCGGCTATAGCGTGATCTGCGTGATGGCCGGGCTGAGCCACGCCAACGCCGGCGTCGATGTCTGGGTGCTCATGCCCGGCATCGTGCTGGCGCTGTTATCAGTGGTGAACCTGATCAGCAAACGCCTCGTGCAGTATCTCGACTGCTGCCCGGCCACCCCCGAACGCGTCAGTGCGCTCAAGGCCCGTGCGGCTCGCCACGACGTCGCCGGACCGATGACCGACGCCCAGGCACGCACCAGCGACTGCTGGCGGGTCGGCCACGTACGCCAGGCTCATGCGGTGCTCGATCGTATGGACGTGGTGGCGCGCCATGGCGGCTCGGCCTGAAGTAAGCGCGTCGGCATCTCACGCCGATGCGCGACACTGCGGGCAAACGGCTAGGCGTCCAACGGACTAACCACACCGCGGCCACCGCGTTTGAGCACATGCGTGTAGCGCATGGTGGTTTGCACATTCTTGTGCCCCAGCAGCTCCTGCACGGTGCGGATATCGCTTCCGCGTTCCAGCAAATGCGTCGCGAACGAATGGCGCAGGGTTTGGCAACTCGCCTTCTTGTGGATGCCGGCCCGGCGCACCGCACGCTTCACCGCCTGCTGCAGGCCTTTCTCGTTGACGTGATGGCGTCGCGTCGCGCCCGAACGCGGATCCTTGGATAACCGCGAAGAGGGAAATACGTACTGCCAGGCCAGTTCGTGTTCCGCGTTCGAATACTTTGTCGCCAGCGCATTCGGCAGGTACACCGCACCATAGCCGGCCTTCAGATCGTCCCGATGTAGGCAGGCCACGTAATCCAGCTGCGCCTTCAGATCGGCCGTCACCGACGCGGGCAGGGGTGTTACCCGGTCTTTGGCCCCTTTACCGTCGCGTACCACGATCTGCTGATAATCGAAGTCCACGTCCTTCACACGAAGACGAATAACCTCCATCAGCCGCAGGCCGGAGCCGTAGAGCAGCGACGCCATCAGCTTGTAGGTGCCCTCGAGCTGAGCGAGCAGTCGGCCCACTTCCTGGGTGCTTAAAACCTCTGGGATACGTTCGGGGCGTTTCGCACGCACCACGTCATCCATCCACGGCAGGTCGATTTCGAGCACTTGCCGGTAGAGATAGAGAATCGCGTTCAATGCCTGATTCTGCGTCGAGGCAGCCACGTGACGATCGACCGCCAAATGGGTGAGATAAGCCTCGATTTCCGGCTTGCCCATATCCTTTGGATGGCGCTTGTCATGGAACAGGATGAAACGCTTGATCCAGGCGAGATACGTTCTCTCGGTCCGCAGGCTGTAATGACCCAGACGTAGTCGATCGCTGACCTGATCCATCAGCTTACGCGGACGCTTTGCCAAATCCGTCATTGCTTCACAGACTACGGGGTATAGGGTTTTAGAATAGCAGCAAACACGAGCAATGCATGAGACGTTCGTATTGCTATACGAATTTCGGGTTGCGTGCTATACCTAGCATCAGCCGTATACTTGGCGTTGGGTACGACTAAACTTGGGAAACTTATGGCTGTTTATGTAGCTCTGATCGTATGGTTACTGGTATTCCTAGCTGTCTGCTACTTTGTCGATCACTATCCAAAATGTAGGTACTCACTGGTCTGGGGCGGCATTGTGTTGGTATTCGCATCCATAGCACTACCGCTGATTGCGCTTAATATGACTGACGCTAGCGCGGCAGTTAATGCCACAGCGTTGCCGGAATTCGTAACTCAGCTAACAACAATTCTCGGAGGGGCTGTTGGTGGTTCTTTCGTAGCTCACGGACTGATCACTACGAATCCGAACAAAAAGAAATAAACCCAACAAGTCGCTGCAGTTGACCGCCCAAAGCGCTGCCGCGCTTTGGGTACCCTCCGCGCTTTGCGCTCCGGCAGCAACTGAGCTTAAGCGTTGTACGGCGGTGGGTTGGTATGGCTGTTTAGCGGTGGAGTCGGATAGCAAGTTCGTACCAATAGCTCGGTTTGGCCCCTTTGTTCGACATTTATCCGATTGAAGCTGCTTTCTCCACGTCGGCCAGCTCGACGCCTTCCCGTCATGGGCTATTCGCGGTAAGTTCGGATTCGACGCATTCTTTCTTCAGGCGCGTCAGGTTTTGGGGTCCGCTGGCAAGTTCGAGGGAGCGTCGAATGGGGCAGTTCACGTACAACGAGTCGCTGCAGCCGACCGCCCAAAGCGCTGTCGCGCTTTGGGTTCCCTCCGCGGCCTTCGGCCGCTCCGGCGGCGGCTGAGCTCAGGCGTTGTACGGCGGTTGGTTGGTATGGCTGTTTAGCGTTGGAGTCGGATAGCCAGTTCGTACCAATAGCTCGCTTTGGCCCCTTCGTTCGACATTCGTCGGATCGAAGCTGCCTTGTCGGGGTCGGTGAGCTGGGCACCTTTGTGTAAGCGGCTATTCGCGGTAAATTCGAAGTCAGCGCGTTCTTTCTTGAGGCGCGTCAGGTTTTGGGATCCGCTGGCAAGTTCGAGAGGACGTCAGCCGACGCAGTTCACGTACAACGAGTCGCTGCAGTTGACCGCCCAAAGAGCTGGCGCGCTTCGGGTTCCCTCCGCGGCCTTCGGCCGCTCCGGTGGCAACTGAGCTTAGGCGTTATGCCTATTTCTCGAAATAATTTAGATTTTCTTTGCAATATTTTAGCCAAGCTGTAACAGTTATCGGGGCTCTACTCGCGGTTGTGGAAATTTGGTTTCCCCAAGTCTCGAAGTCTATAGAGCGAAACCTTAATCGAGGTATAAGTTCGCTTGAATCTTTTCGAGTCGAATACGGAGAAAGATTCCGAGAGTTAGCTTCTAGAGCAGATCAGGCTATGAAGAAGGCTTTAAAGGGCCCCCAGGTCGTTACAGCGCAAGAGCTTAAGGACCAGGCCCTAGAGTCATTGATAAATATCAAGGCGTATCTAATTTTCTACGCCGCGACGCCGTTGGTTCTTTGGGCGCAGTTTTTTCTGAGGTCGATCCTTTTCCTAATATGTGTTGGAAAGGGAAAAGCTGTCGGTGGTATAAGCGTCATAGTTTCAACTATAGGCGTGATCTTGAGCTTTTACGCATAACAGTCCGCTGCAGTTGACTGCCCAAACTGACCTTGGGCGTTATGCGCGATCGTCACCATAAAAGATACGCATTACATTTGAGGTAAAAAAGGGGGGGTAAGAGTTGCGATCAATTGTTCTTGCAATGGCTCTTTTGGCAATTGCCATTACGGGGTGCGCTACCGATTCCAGCAAAGAACAAGTTCACTCGACGTCATCGCCATCTGATGGCAGCGGTGCCGCTCGACACAAAAGTCGAGAAGAACTGCATCAACACTTACGCGACCAAGTCGAAAGAGATGCCACGCGCTGCAAGCGTAATAGAGAATTTGCGCAGGGCGTGTTCGTTGGCCGGTACAAAGGAATTGAGCGCGATGCTTGGCATAACAAGCTTTCTGAGAAGGAAATGCCCGACCGTCGGAGGGGGGTTCTTTCTGCAATTGTCGACGCGGCTTATGATCGACCGCTTGGCAATACTAACGAAGAAGTCGCACAAAACGCGACAAAGTTCGGTCAAGATGCCTTCAGCACATGTATGGATATGGCCCGTTAGAGCGCAATGAATATAGAACGTTAGAGAAAAACGATAGGCAGGCGCATGACAAAGCGCTGCGGTTGACCGCCCAAAGCGCTGCCGCGCTTCGGGCGGCAAGTGACCTTCGGCGTTGAGCGTCACATGGAGTTTGCTATGCACAAATCTGACTCAACTGAGCAGGTGGACGCAGAAACGTACATTCTTCGGTTACTTGAAGCGGAGTTGAGTGCCACGTTCGATCCGGCCGCACCGCTGCCCATTCCTTCTCGAGTTCAACCGGATGCGATCGATCCGGTGAAAAAGATCATCGTTGAGGTATATGCCCGAGTTGGTCCGGTAAAGGGCGCGCAGCTTCACAAGATCAAAGGCGATGTTCTCAAACTGGCACTGATTGGGCAGCAGGCCGGCCCCGACTGGCGTCGGATCCTTTGCTTCGCATCGGAAGAAGCAGCTGCCTACGTTACAGGGCAGTCTTGGGTCGCTGCTGCGGTTAAGCATTTTGGAATCGAAGTAATCGTTGCACCGCTTTCGGACGAGCATAGAGAGCGTGTCACGTCAGCCCAGGCCCGGCAGCGTATGGTAAATCCGGAATGACGCCCGACCAAGCGCTCCAGCCGCACGGCTACTCGCTGCGCGATCAGCCGTCGGCTGAGCTTAGGCGTTAGCCACTAGAGAAGCGTTGTGCAAGGACCGAACCCAGAATCGAAGCACCCGATGGAGGGGTTCCCACAGGTGTGCTTCATCAAGAACACGGTGCGTAATCCCAATATTGTCATTGGCGACTACACCTACTACGACGACCCGGTGGATTCGGAAAATTTCGAGCGCAACGTGCTTTATCACTTCCCATTCATCGGCGACAAGCTGATTATCGGCAAGTTCTGCGCCATCGCCCGTGGCGTGAAGTTCATCATGAACGGGGCGAATCACAAGATGTCAGGCATATCTACCTATCCATTCCAGATTTTCGGGAATGGTTGGGAGAAGGTCATGCCGGCTCCCCAAGACCTGCCATACAAGGGCGATACCGTGATCGGCAATGATGTGTGGATAGGCTACGACGCGCTGGTGATGCCGGGTGTCCATATCGGCAACGGGGCGATTGTTTCTTCTCGTTCTGTTGTCGTATCCGACGTGCCGGCTTACACGATCGTGGGCGGCAATCCGGCCAGGCCGATAAAGCAGCGCTTCGGCGCCGAAGAGATTGCAACGCTCAACAAGATCGCGTGGTGGGACTGGCCCATCGAAAAGATTACGAGGCACCTCGAGCGGATCGTATCGGGTGATGTAGAGACCTTGGCAGCCTGCGCGCACGAGTCTTGAAGCTGCGCGCAGGCCGGCTGCGACGGTTTAGACGCTGATAGCGTCTTGGCACCCCTCGTCGTGTGGCGAAGCCAGCGTACGATCACGTTCGTGGGAATAGGTTTTCAGCTCCAGCGTGGTAGTGCTCGCTAGCGGCACGCCCGGCCATTATTATGGCGCGTCAAGTCATCCGGGATGAGTCGTATGTCGTTGCCGCCGTGCCCTGAATGTCAGTCCGAGTTTGCCTATCGTGATCAAGCGCTTCTGGTGTGTCCGGAGTGTGCGCACGAATGGAATCCGGACGAGGTGGCCTTGGAAGACAAGCCCCGGGTTAAAGACGCGAACGGCACAGATTTATCCGAAGGCGACAAGGTCACTCTCGCGAAGGACGTGAAGGTAAAGGGCAGTTCGACGGTGCTGAAAATCGGCACGAAAGCCGTGGTGAGACGAATTCTCGATGCGAAGGATCACGAGCTGGACTGCAAGGTGGACGGCGCCGGCGAAATGATGGTGACGGCGGCGTTCGTTAAGAAGGCTTGAACGGCGGCTTACCCCTGTCTGCCGCACGCTAGCGCGAGCCCATAGCGGCGTGGGCGCGGCTGCCAGGTTCAATCAGCGGTTCGCGACCAGCCTCCTACGCAAGGCGCATCCCGCCGCGAGCCCAGCACGCGGCACTACGAGAGATACACGCCGGACGTGGTACAACCACTACGCAACTATCAGAGGTCTGTCCCAGCTTCGACTAGACGTTGTCCGGGTACGAACCGTAGGGCGGGCGCTCGGAGGCCTTGCATCATGCGTTTACCACGCCGCTGATCGACGATCGCGAGGCTCTGTCCGCCAGTTCAAATAACGGGATACGATGCTTTCTGATGCGAGGAGTTAGAGGTCACTTGCCTGGCATCGGTGGCTTTCAAGCGTTCGGTTTCAAGGAGTCTTCCATGCCGAGTCTGAACCGTGTGCCCTTGCTCTTTCCCGTCGTTCTCGTGCTTCAAGGCTGTTCTTACGCGCTGGTTCCGGAAACCAGCGACCCGCTCCGCAAGATAGATCAGGCGTATCAAATGTGGAGCGTAGGTCGATGGGTTCCCGCCGAGGGATTGGGTCGGGAAGCCCTAGCCATGGCCGAACAGTCTGGTGACCCGGTGGCGATCGCGAATTCGCATCGCTATCTGGGCAACTTCTACAAAAGCGGTCTATACCGGGAGCACGCGCAGTGGTTCGCCGAGCAGGGGCGTTATGATCCAACGAGCGGCTTATCGATCTTCCATTTCGAGAAAGCCGAACAGACCTGGGCATCGATCGATAATCATGTCGGCATGGCGTTGGATCAGTTCAATCAGGGCGTGGCGTACTCGATCGACGACGATCATGAAAAAACCTGCGAGAGATATGCCACGGCGCTAGACACGTACGAATCCGCGCATGAAGAGTTCGCGAATACCAAGCTTCCGATCAGCTCCCACTTCAAGGATTTTCCCGAGATGATCGACGCCTTCAGCGAAGAGGAGAACTGCGAAAATCTCTAGGTGGTCGTGTTTTCTTGGCGGCACCGGCGACGCGCTGAAAATTAAAGCCCATCCGGTTCTTAACCGGAAGCGGTATGGTGGACTCTGGACTCGTCGCCGCGACGTGGGTTGGTTTGCCTGCCGCCGGGGCTCGGCGAAGAACCGGCAATTGTGTTTGCGGTAGCAGCGCATTTACGCGCTGCGCGCGCAGCGCTGGCGTAGGGGTAATGGCCAAAGTCCGGCCGGGTGGCGATCCGTGTGCGGGGAGGTTAGCCTATGCACCCGCTTTGGGGTGTAAGGCATTGCGCGACCGTCAACATGGCGGTCACGAATCCGCAGTTTGCAAGCTGCCTTGCAGCGAAACCAAGCGACGCCGGGCTGCGGGCTTCGCGCGTATAATGACGCGCCGTCGCGTTTTTATAAGGTCGAACTTTGACATCAAGCCATTGTTTTTCGAGCTCTTTGTTCGCCGCCGAATCGGGTGCGGGCGAGGCGGCCCGCTAGCACGTGGCCGACCGGGAGCAATTGGCCGCGTTGTTGGCGCGCACGGCCGAGGGTGACGAGCGCGCCTTTCAGCAGCTTTATTCGGCGACTTCCGCGCAACTCTATGCGCTGTTGCTGCGTATCCTGCGTAACCCGGAGCAGGCTCGGGATGCGTTGCAGGATGCCTACGTGAGGGTTTGGCAGAAAGCCGATACCTATGCTCCGGACCGGGGGGCGCCTCTGACGTGGCTGTTGTCGATTGCCCGCTATCGCGCACTGGATGTACTCAGACGCAAGCGCCCTGAAGTGGCGATGCCGGAGGAACCCGACATGATGGCTACACTGCTCGAGGATGAGCAGGCGCTCTCTCCGTTGGAAGAGAACGAAAACCAGCAGTCGCTCGACGCCATTCAGGAATGCCTGAAGACGTTGCCGGCACAGCAGCGCGACAGTGTGTTGCTTGCCTATTACGAGGGGCTGACGCATCAGGAACTCGCGCAGCGACTGGATGCCCCTCTGGGTACGGTCAAGAGTTGGATTCGCCGTGGCTTGCTGCGGCTACGGGAATGCCTTGCGGAGCGTGCGTCGTGACATCTCAGGAACGGGACGACAACCTCGTGTTCGAAGCCGGTGAATACGTGCTGGGCACCCTCGAGCCCGATGCGCGCGCGACCTTCGAGCGGCGTCTGGAAACAGATCCGGCCGCCCGTCGCGAGCTGGCCTACTGGGAGCAGCGGCTTGGCAGCCTCGGCCTGGCCCTGGAACCCGTCGAGCCCCCGGCCGACGTGTGGGAAGAGGTGTCCCGCACGATATCGCGCAAGGACTCTGCGTCGGTTTCGCCTACGCCCGTGCCCCGTCACGTCCAGGCCCCGGCGGCGAACAAGTTGAGGTTCTGGCGCGGCGCGGCGATTGCTGCCTCCGTGGTGGCCATGGTGCTGGGCGCCCTGTTGCTGACCCAGCCGACGTATCACCACGGCTACGGCGAGCCTGATCCGCCGCATGCCTACACCAGCATCGTCTACGACGACCCGACCGGTACCGGCTGGCTGGTGACCGCCTGGGCAGGCGACGACGAAATGCAGGTGGTCGCCCTGGGGGACTATGACGTTCCCGACGGCAAGGAGCTGCGTGCCTGGCTCAAGCCGGAAGACGGCGCGGCGATCCCGCTGGGCGTCTGGCCGCATGAAAAGGGCGGTTATAGCGTGTCGCTCAGCCGGTCCACGGTTGAGCAGATGGCCTCGAAGGCGAAGCTGATGGTGTCCATGGAAGATGCGGGGGCCAGCGATCAGGCGGGCTCGACGCCGCCCGGCAAAGTCATGTGGAGTGCCCCCATACTCGCCCGGACGGGTTAGACAAGGCCGGCTATCGGGACAAGCCGGCCTGGCTCGGCGGCTCGATGCCTGGCCGGGCACTGCTCGCGACTGATGCGGTCCCGCATAAGCGCCGCTCATGACGCGTCGAGGTGGCGCCCGCGCTTCAACGACCGTGGGGCATGGGCGAATGCTCGTGCCGGTTTTGATTCCCAGCGACGTCTGCGCCCCCGGCAGAAAGCCGCGTTAAGCAGGCTGCGGCCGAAGATCGTTCATCGCGTAAACTGTTGCCGAGGGCGGGGCAGCAGCAACAAGCAAATTCATGATGAAACGGTTACTTGCGATCGCACTATGGTCCGGCACCGCCTCGGCGGCTGTGCTGGAAACCCCGCACTACGTTGTCGATATCAGCCCGCAGTGCGAAGAGGGCAATGTCTCTTGCGATCGCGTTGCTTACCAGGGCAAAAGCAAGCGCAGTGGTCAGGCGATCACGCTCGAAGGCCGAACCTGGCATTCACGCTGCGCGGACGGTGTCACGCCCTGTCGCTTTCTCGGCTACCGTTTCGAGAACGGCAATGTGACCTATTACGTCCATGAGGATGGGCGGCTGCGAGTGGTGCGCGGCTGCGACCACGTGCTGGTCGACGAACAGGGCACGTGGCGGCGGTAACGCAGGGAAGTCGCCGGGCTCTGCAGACGTCGCGAAGTCACATGAAGCCTTGTGCAGGCCCGTGGAACCGAATATTTACAATAACCCTGAGTTCTTTGCGGGCTCTATGGCGCTGCGCCCGGCGGCGAGCGGCCTGACTCGTGCTCAGCTATGGGCGCGCAACGCCCGCTACAGGGTTTCGGCACGGGACCTTTCTTTTGCTTATAGCCTGGCACAAGCCGGGAATGGGGCGTGATGCACTTTGAATCTACTTTGATCGAAACACCACGCTTGCGTCTTCGGCCGTTCTCGATGCACGACGTGCCGGCGTTGGCCGCGATCCTCGGGGATCCAGCGGTTATGAAACACTCGCTGGGTGGCGTGCGCGACGAGCGGGCCACACTTGAGTTTATTGTCTGGTGTCGAAAGTCGTATTCGACCCATGGTGTCGGGCCATGGGCGTTGGTCGATAAAAACGACGCCTCGCTTATCGGTTTCTGCGGGGTGGGGCCGGAGAACGTGAACGGAGTCGAGGAGATGAACCTCGGCTATCGCCTGGCGACTCGCTTTTGGAACAGAGGGTTGGCTACCGAGGCATCGAAGGCTGTCCTGGCGCACGCGTTTCAAGGCCAAGGCGTGGAGTCGGTTGTGGTGATTATCGAACCTGACCATGTTGCATCGCTAAAGGTGGCCGAGAAGGCTGGCTTTGGCCGTTTCGATTTGATGACGTTTCATGATCGCCCCGTCCGACTTTATCGACTCGATCGGCTCGATTGGATGAACGCGGCGCACTACAACCCGAGCCGGTTTTGCCGATAACAAAAACGTAATCGCGTACAGTCGTTGGGAGAAACCTGCTTGCGCCCAGGCGAGCTGGTATACGTGCGTGGCGAATACGCTCGCGAATACGCGCCGTCACGTCGAGGCGCTGGCGGGAAAGTCGCATCCTGCGACACAGGCGGACCAGGGCGGGGGCAGTGGTGAAAAAGCGCAAGAATGCGGACACGCATGATCGGGCAGGCAGCGGCGCGCCGGAAACGGGCACGCTCGACGCCGGCAAGCGCGGCCACGCGGCTGCGGGCACTTCAGACCCGCCCGAGCTTAAATCGCTCGATGCCCGGGTCGGCGAACTGCTTCGCTCGGACCTCTGGGACGACGCGCAGGAGGAACGCTACGACCGCTTCACTCGACTCGCGGCCCGTATATTCGATGCCCCGGAGACGCTGATTCTGTTGTTCGACGCGGACCGGCATCTGTTCAAATCGCGCTTTGGTTTTCAGTTGGGTAGCGTGCGACAGGAGCTGGAACTTTGCCGCCAGGCCGGCGCCCACGAAACGCCGTTCGTGATTGAAGACCTGGACGCGGGCGCTGGAGTCAGCTCGGACGCCGAGTCGTCGCAGTCTCGCAATATCCGCTTTTTCGCCGCGCAGGCGCTGCGGGCCGATACCGGCGAGGTGGTGGGCTGTGTGGCGTTAATGGACTTCAAGCCGCGGGCGTTCGAGCCCAATGCCCGCCACACGCTCACCGAACTGGCACTTCTGGTTGAAGAGGAGTTCAACCTCAACGCCGCCCTGGCTTCAACCCGCGCGGGTATGGCCGAACTGCTGGATCGGGACGCGGCGCTGCCTTCGGCCACCCATATCATCGCCTACGAAAAGATCGAGCTGTTGGCGGAGCAGGCCGGGGATGCCGGCCGCAAGCTCGGCATCTTCTATCTGAGCCTGGATAACCTCTACGACATGTCGCTTGCCTATGGGCCGGGGCGTATCCAGGCGATGATCAACCGCTGGATGGACGGACTGAGAAACCACAACGAGGATCTGATCTATATCGCCCGCCTGTCGGAGCGCGGCTTCGCGGGCGCATTCGAGTTCGAGGGGACCGTACGTACGGGCCGCCGGCTTTGTGAGCAGCTGCGTGCGCATGCCCAACAGGAAGTCGAGCATGAGGAGCTGCGTTTTTCGTTCGAGGCCAGCGCCGGACTGTGTGTCTATCCCGAGCACGGCGATTCCGGCGTGGCGCTCATCGGCCGCGCCCAGCTCGCGCATGAAAACCAGAGCTGGACGAGCGAAACGTCGCTGTTCAACGCCGCGATTGCGAAGCGTTTTCGGCGCCGCTCGGCATTACGCACCCGCTTCGAGCCCGCGGTGCAAGACGGCTCGGTGTATTTCCACGGCCAGCCGATTTTCGCGAATGCGGACGGCGCTCTCGTCGGCGTCGAACTGCTGGCACGCTGGCAGGACCCGGAACTCGGCGAGGTGTCGCCGAACGAGTTCGTGCCGGTCATCGACCCGGAAAAGGGGCCACGTCGCGCCCTCGTAGCGGCAGCGCTGGACACCGCCTGCCGGTATGTCGCGGCCTGGCAGGCGCGCTCGCAATTCGTACCGTACGTGACGATCAACGTCTCCGGTGCCGAACTGTTCCGCCAGGATTTTCACGAGCTGGTTGAAGACACGCTGGCGCGACATGGCGCGTCCGGGAAGCATCTCGTGTTCGAACTGACCGAGCGCAGCGTGATACGCGATTTCGAGCTGATGGCCCGTTCGCTTCACCGGCTGACCGATACCGGTGCGCGTATCGCTCTCGACGATTTCGGCAGCGGATATTCATCGATCGCCTATCTCACCCGCCTGCCGATTTCGATCGTAAAGCTCGACAAGCGCGTTGTTCAGCAGATCGACGAACAGGGGCGGGCCGAGGAACTGGCCCAGGGGATTGTGGCGCTGGCCCATGGCCAGCAGTTGTCGATCGTGGCCGAGGGCGTGGAAACACGGGCACAGTGGGAAACGGTGTGTGCCATGGGCTGCGAGTATACCCAGGGGTTTCTGTTCGCTCGCCCGCAGACGGAAGACGCGCTCTTTGCGCTCATCGCCAGGCAGGGCGCAAACGCCACGGTACAGGCCGAGCCCGAGGCCGAAGCGGAGTAAGCGGTTCGGCGTGGCTCGCCGCGTGCGTTGGTATGGGCCTCATTCTGGGAAAGGCGACCGTTTGGGCCGGTCGAGGCCGGCGCGTCGCGCCTGACACCCCGGTGAGCGGGGCGGCCGCACGCCGACCGTCCGGTCTCGATAAACGGTGCCTGCGTCTGCGCTGGTTCCTGCATGGTGCATCTGGTTCAATAGGCGCCCCTGATCACGACCGCGCCCCCTCTGGCCATGCTCTACTCGCTGATTCTGCTCGCCCTGATTGCCTTCATCGTGTTCGCAACATCCGGGCTGAAGCTGCACCCCTTTCTCGTGCTACTGCTGGCTGCGCTCATCGGCGGGCTGGCGTACGGGGTGCCGGCCATGGAGGTCGTCGACGCGATCGGCGAGGGCTTCGGCAGCATTCTGGGCAGCATCGGCCTGGTGATCGTCTTCGGCACCATCATCGGCGTGATTCTGGAAAAGAGCGGCGCGGCCCTGACCATGGCCGAAACGATCATCCGACTGCTCGGCCAGCGCTTTCCCACGCTCACCATGTCTCTGATCGGTTATCTGGTGTCGATTCCGGTGTTCTGCGATTCCGGCTACGTGATTCTCAACTCGCTGAAGAATGCCGTGGCCGCGCGCATGAACGTGTCCGTGACCGCGATGAGCGTGGCGCTGGCTACCGGCCTGTATGCCACCCATACCTTCGTGCCGCCCACGCCGGGGCCGATCGCGGCGGCCGGCAATCTGGGTATCGGCAGCAATCTCGGCCTCGTGATTGCCCTGGGGTCGGTCGTGGGCCTGATCACGGCGCTCGCCGGCATGTTCTGGGCCAATCGTTTTCTCGGCCGTGACGATGCCGACGCGGGCCTTTTGACCGACGAGGCCGAAAGCCTTAACGCCGAGGATGCCTTTGCCGCGTTTCGTGCCGAACACGGCGCCTTGCCCGGCGCGTTTGCATCCTTCGCGCCCATCCTCCTGCCCATTGTGCTGATCTGTCTGGGATCGATCGCGGCCTTTCCTTCGGCACCGCTGGGCGCGGGCGGTGTGGCAGACGTGCTCACCTTCCTCGGCAGCCCGCTGGTGGCACTCGCGCTCGGGCTGGTGGCCGCCATGCCCCTGCTGCCGAACGTCAAACGCCTTGCCGCGCTGGAGGAACGGGTCAGTGCCGGCATTGTGGCCGCTGCGCCCATTCTGATGATCACCGGCGCGGGCGGGGCGTTTGGTCAGGTGCTCAAGGCCACGCCCCTGGCCGAATTCATTGGCGAAAGCTTATCGACACTCGGCATCGGTATCTTCATGCCGTTCGTGGTGGCCGCCGCGCTCAAGACCGCCCAGGGCTCGTCCACGGTCGCGCTGGTGACCACCTCCGCGCTGGTCGCGCCGCTGCTGGGCGATATCGGCCTCGATAGCGAAATGGGCCGGGCGCTGTGCGTGCTGGCCATCGGCGCCGGGGCGATGACGGTTTCGCATGCCAACGACAGCTTCTTCTGGGTGGTATCGCAGTTCAGCCGCATGCCGGTCGCGCTGGCATACCGGGCACAGACGCTGGCCACGCTCATTCAGGGGCTGGTGGGTATTGCCGTCGTCTGGCTTATGTCGCTGGTACTTCTCTAGCGACGCCTGCAACCCGGCTCGATGGCGCTGACGGTCCCGTTGGGCGTAGGCTTGTCGGCATGGGCCATAGCGAATCACTGCCCCCGTATGTCGATGCCGACGATCGCGTCATTCTCTTCGATGGCGTGTGTCGGCTATGCAACGCCTGGTGCCATTTCATCCTGAAGTACGACAGGCAACGTCGGTTCAAGCTGGCCTCGGTGCAGTCGCGCGAGGGGCAGGCGATTCTTTCGCACTTCGAGCTGCCGACCGACCACTTCGATACGATGCTGTACGTTGAGGGCCGGCGTGCCTACGAGCGCTCGGATGCCTTTCTGCGTGTCGTCGTACAACTCGGCGGCGTGTGGAAGCTCCTTGCCGTACTGCGCATCTGCCCGCGCGTAATTCGCGATTTTTTCTACGACCGTATCGCGCTCAATCGATACCGGATTTTCGGCCGCTACGATCAATGCGTGTTGCCCGAGCCGGATCATGCCGGGCGCTTTCTGGACGCGGATGCCTGAGCTGGGCCGGATCAACCGCGTTGCGCGCTATGCGCTGGCGTTCGTACTCATCTATCACGGCCTGGTGCCGAAGATTCTCCGCACCGATACGTTCGAGACGGCATGGGCTAGCGCGCATCATATCCCCATGTCGGCCACGCTGTTCGCGGTATTGGCAGGGGTCGCGGAAATCGCGATCGGTCTGTTCATCGCAATCGCCCGCCGTTGGCTGGCGCCGGTTTATATCGCCGCTGCGCTGTTGATCGGACTGTCGATCGATGTCGCCATTGTCGCGCCCGCCTCGCTGACCGCGGCGTTCAATCCGGTGACAACCAACATCGCCTCGCTCGCGCTGTGCGCGATCATCTGCAGCAGTCAGGCGGCCGTGAGGCGCTAGCGGCCGCGGCGAACGGGGAACGGCGGCGTTTCGTCGCGACGTTTGGGTGCGGCATCATCGCGGTTTATCGCGCAGGGGGAAGCGGTTTGGATAGTGGGATGCATCACACCCAGCGGCTGTACCGGGACTTTCGGGCCGGCGCACAAACCGTACTGCCAGTGCTCCTGGGGATCGTGCCATTCGCCCTGATTGCGGGCGTGGCTGCGGTGCGGCTGGGATTTTCGCCCTGGATCGCCAGCGCGCTGTCGGTGTTCGTATTCGCCGGGGCGGCCCAGCTGGCGACGCTGCAGTTGCTCCACGACGGCGCACCGCTGCTGATCATTCTGGTCACGGTGTTTTTCATCAATCTGCGTTTCATGATGTACAGCGCCTCGATCGCGCCCCATTTTCGCGGCGCCTCGGCGGGAACGCGCGCCGGGCTGGCGTATTTCCTGACGGATCAACCCTATGTGTTCGGTCTGTACGGCTTTACCGAGCGGCCGATGCTGGCAAGCCGTATCGCCTTCTACCTGGGTGTGGCGCTGCCGCTCTGGTGCTGCTGGCAGCTCGGCACGATCATCGGCGCCCAGGCCGGAGCCCGGCTGCCCGAGGCATGGAATCTGGAATTCGCCATCCCGCTGGTATTCCTGGCCATGATCATTCCCGCCATTCGCGACAAGGCCAGCGTGGCCGCGGCGACGGTCGGCGGCCTCGTCGCCGTCGCGGGCCACGGCCTGCCGTGGAATCTCGGCCTGATCGGTGGGGCGCTGGCGGGTATTGCCAGCGGCGTGGTCGTTGAATGGCTGCTGGGCGAAACGGAGGCCAGCGATGGCTGATACAGGAGTGTGGATTGTCGTGCTGGCCGTCGGTGCGCTGACATTCGCCTTGCGCTGGTCGTTCATCGCGCTGGCGGATTCGCTGGCGATGCCCGCCGGCGTGCAGCGGGCGCTGCGTTTCGTGCCGGCGGCGGTACTGGCGGCCATCCTTTTGCCGGCGATTGTTGTCGACGACGGCCGTGTTGCGCTCTCGCCGGACAACCTGCGCCTGTTCGCGGGCGTGGCTGCTGCCGTGGTGGCCTGGCGCACCCGCAATATGCTCTACACCATCGCGACCGGCATGCTGGTGCTGTGGGGTTTGCAGGCGCTGCGGGCGATGCTCTGAAGTCCACCGTGGGCGGTGGCGCGAGCCGTGGCCTCGCGGGATCGGCTAGGCGGTGCCGTCTTACCGGTTATGCTTGGGGCATGAAGCGATTTGCCCCCGACGATGTCGACATCCCACCGGGATTTGCCGCTACAGGCTATTGCCTGTGGCCGTTGACCATCCACGATGTGGTCAAGGACTACGATGCCGTGATGTCCAGCCGGCAACGGCTGGCGGGCTTGTTCGGCCCGCACGATCCGTGGCCGGCCGACGATCTGTCTCTCGAGCAGGATTTAATCGACCTCGGTTGGCACCAGGGCGAATTCCAGCGCCGCCGTTCATTCGCCTATACCGTGATGCGCCTGGACGAATCGCAGTGTCTGGGCTGCGTTTATGTCGAACCATCGAGCTGCCAAGGCTACGACGCCCAGCTGTTCTTCTGGGTGCGCGATAGCGAAAGCCATACCGGGCTCGAAGCGAGACTCGAACGCGATCTCAAGGCCTGGCTTAGCCGCGAATGGTGGTTCGACCGGGCGGCCTGGCCGGGCCGCCGTATCAGCTGGGCCGACTGGCTCGAGCTGCCCGAGGCCTGAACGCAGAATGTCTGATACCGACACGCCAGGGTTCTATCTGGTCTTCGCCGAGGGCGCGGATAGCGCGGCGCTGTATGCGAACTTCGATGCCGTACGTCTGCGCGAGGATCTGTTTATCGTCTATGCCGCCATGACCCGCTCCGAGGTCTATCACGCCGTGCGCGATCTCACCGCGCCGAAGGCTTTGATGGCGGCGCCGCTGGCCGCGCACCCCAAGTTTCGCGGTATGGATGCCGGCGCGCTCAAATGGCTCAAGCAGCGCAGCAACGATTGACCGCGGCAACCGTTAGAAGCCCGGAGGCGTAGGGCATTTCATTCACATGTAACAAACCGGAAAGGAAACGAGCATGGCACGTTCGATCGGCGATAACGTCAAATGGAACTGGGGCCAGGGCACGGCCGAAGGTCAGATCACGCAGATCTACAAGCAGCGCGTGACCAAGACGCTCAAGGGCTCGGAGATCGTGCGCGACGGCGATGAAGACAACCCGGCCTATCTAATTGAACAGAGTGATGGCGACCAGGTGCTCAAGCTGGAGTCCGAACTGGACTGAACCGCCGGGATTACATCCCACGGCGTAACAGGCAGGCAGCGTGGGGCCGGCGCCCGCCGTATTGCCGAGCGTTAATCGACATGACGCCGGATCACGTCTTCGTAGTCGCGAATACGGTGGATATAGCGCACCGGCTCATGGCCCCGCGCATAGCCGTACTTCAGCGACGGGTAGTAGCGCTTGTCGGCCAGCAGGGGCAGAACCTTCTTGAGGTCGCGCCAGGAGTGCGGGTTCTTGTCCAGACGCTTGGCGAGGCGCTGTGCGTCACGCAGATGGGCCAGGCCGATGTTGTAGGCAGCCAGCGCCATCAGCAGCCGATCGGGCGAGGGCACGGCCTCGTCGATCCGCGAGCGCATCCGGCTCAGATATTTGGCGCCGCCATGGATGCTCTCGGCCGGGTCGAGACGATTGTCGACCCCCATTGCGTTGGCCGTACGGCCTGTCAGCATCATCAGCCCGCGTACGCCGGTGGGGCTTTTGGCTTTCGGATCCCATTTGGATTCCTGATAGGCCTGGGCGGCGAGCAATAGCGGCGGCAGGGAATGGTTTTCGCCGGCGCGCTCGAAGAGCGAGTCGTAGCGCGGCAGCACGGTGTCGATACGTCGAACCAGGGCGCGCCGGTCAACGAAATCGAACGCCGGCAGATAGGCGTAGTAGCGATTCTGCATGGCCCTGCGTGCCTGCTGGCCCGGCTCGCTTTGCAGCCAGCGATTCGCGGTTTGCTGGAGCGCCTCGGCATGCGGGGGCAGGGCCCAGGCAAGCGGTTCCGGTTCATGCAGGTCGAACATCACTTCGAGTTCGGGATAGTAGCGGCGGTTGATGTCTACGATGTTCGAGTCGGCCACCGTGCAATCGAGCTTTTCTTCCCATACGCGATGCAGCAGCTGCTCGGTGCCGCGCCGGCCGTCTTCTTTCCAGCGCAGTTCGGGATACTCGCTCTGCAGCATTTGCAGGCGTTCGACATAGCTGCTGTCGGCTATGACCGTGAGCGATACATCGCCGAGTTCGGCTACGCTTTGCGGGCGCGCGCTCTCGGCGTTGCAAACCACCTGTTGTTGCACCTGCTGATAGGCCTCGGTGAAGCGGAAGCGTTCACGCCGGCCCGGGGTGATGCTCAGGCCGGCGGCGGCCAGGTCGGCCTCGCCGTTTTCCAGCGCGCGCAGAACGCCCCTAATGGATGGCCGGACTACGTATTCGATATCCACGCCCAGATGACGCGCGAATGCGCGGGTCAACGCCGTTTCCGGGCCCACCGCCTGCTTGTGGCGATTCAGGTAATAGGTGGTGGGTGCGTTGCGCGTAGCCACGCGCAGTAAGCCTTCTTCCTGAATACGTTCGAGCCGGCCCGCGCCGTTGGCGGCGGTGTCGGAACAGGCGGTTAACAGCACCGCGGCGAAGACAAACACGGCGAGCGTGGTAATCCGATACATTCGATCCCCTGTGACATCCCCATGACCGAGCCTACCAAGGATCGTGTCGTGGCTCCGGCGCATTGGGGCAAATCCGGATAGCGCGACCGATTCGCTACGGCGATGCTTGCACGCCAATAGCGCCGCATCGGCAACACGCTGCGAGGCGTAGGCCGAATCGCTTCCCATCTTGCGGCGCTATGCCGATTCGCCAGGACGCCATGAGTTCATCCGATAAAAACGCACCGCGGGTTACCCGGCATCGCTGCGGCAAGGGGTTTACCTACCGTTATGCCAGCGGCCGCACGCTGCGCGACAAAACGCGCCGACGCTGGATCCAATCCCTGGCCATACCGCCGGCCTGGCGTGAGGTCGAGATTACGCTGGACGACGATGCCCGCGTGCATGCCACCGGTCGCGACGATGCGGGGCGCAAGCAATACATTTACAACGCGGCCTGGCGCGAGCGCCGCGAGCAGGCGAAGTACGATCGAATTCTGGCGTTCGCCGGCCAGTTATCGACCATGCGACGCGCCACAGGTCAGCACCTGGCCCAGGACGCCATGACCCGCGAGAAAGTGCTGGCCTGCATGGTGCGCCTGATCGACAGCGCCTATTTTCGGCCCGGCAGCGAAAGCTATTCGCGCGAGAACGAGTCCTATGGCCTGACCACGATGCGCTCGAAGCATCTGACCATCGAGGGCGACGAGCTGATTTTCGACTATGCCGGCAAGAGCGGTCAGCAGCAGCACCGCGTGGTCGAGGACGAACGCCTGGCACAGGTGGTGGCCGAGCTCGACGACCAGCCCGGCTACGAGATATTCAAGTATTACGACGACGACGGCGCCAAGGTGTACGTCGATAGCGCCGACCTCAACGACTATATCCACGAGGTTATGGGCGAGGCCTATAGCGCCAAGGATTTCCGGACCTGGGCGGGCACCTCCCTCGCCGCGCTCGCGCTCGACGAAATCGGGCCGGGCGATGACGACAAGATCAGTCAGAAGAACGTACGCGAAGCGGTGGACCGCGTCGCCAAACGTCTGGGCAACACACCCAGTATCGCGCGTTCAAGCTATATCGACCCGCGGGTGATCGAAACCTATCTCGACGGGCGCACACTCAGCCATTTCCAGGCATTGATCGAAGCGGAGCTTCAGGCGGGTGATCTAACCGGCCCCGAGGAACGGGCGGTCATGAAAATGCTGGAGAGCCGGGTCCGGCGCGAGCAGTAGCCGGCCGCCCATGCCGCTGTACTGATCGGCCGTATCGCTATTACGGGTCGGGTGTCGCCCCGGCCGACTCGGATAGTCGTGCCGGGGCGATCCTTTACGGACGTGGCTCTGGCTTATGCCGCCGCGCCACCAGCCGTGCGGCCGAAGCCCGCGTGCGAGCTTTCCGGACCCGTCGGTGCTGCGTCGTTGGCGATCGTCTGGGACCCGGTATCGGAACTCAGACGGAACGAGGCGAGCAGCGCCTGGAGCTGGTCGGCCTGTTCGCGCATCTGCACGGCCGCGGCGCTGGTCTGTTCCACCATGGCTGCATTGTGCTGGGTTGCGCCATCGAGTTCCGTGACCGCTGTATTGATCTGGCTGACGCCTTCGCTTTGTTCGCGTGCGCCGTTGCGGATCTGCGCCACCACTTCGGTCACGCGTTCGATACGGGAGACGATATCTTCCATGGTGAGCCCGGTCTCGCGAACCAGTCGCGTACCGGATTCGGTATGGCTGACCGATGTATCGCTGAGCGCGCGAATCTGGCGGGAGGCATCGGCGGCACGGCTGGCCAGGTTGCGGACCTCCTGGGCCACCACCGAGAAGCCGCGGCCATGTTCGCCGGCACGGGCAGCCTCGACCGAGGCGTTCAGGGCGAGCAGGTTGGTCTGAAAGGCAATGCCGTCCATCAAGGTGGTGATCGTATTGATTTCACCGGCCGAGGTTGCGATATCGCTCATCGTGGTGGCCATGTCGCGCATCGCCTGCTGGCCTTGATGGGCCGCGTCGACGGTAGAGCGGGTGAGCTCGTTGGCCTGATCCGCGGCTTCGGCCGTGTTGGCCACCGTCGCATTGATTTCTTCCATGGATGCCGAGGTCTGTTCCAGGCTGGCAGCCGACTGTTCTGTCCGGCTCGCCAGCGCCTGGCTGCCCTGGGCGATTTCGTTGGCCGCGCCGTGCACGCTGGATACAGAGGTACGCACGGTCTGGAGCGTACCGTCCATACGGCCTACGAACGCATTGAAGTTGACTGCAAGATCACCCAGTTCATCGGTACGCCGGGTTTCGATACGAGCGGTGAGATCGCCATCGCCTTCGGTGATTTCCTTGATGCGGAGCGTGACTGCGCGAATGGCACGCGACATCATCAGCGGACCGACCAGCGCCACGATGAGCGTAATCAGGCCAACCAGAACCGAAAAGCCGATCACGGCGTATTCCTGGGTATTCGCCCGTGCGAGGGCGGCCGACTCGAGCGCATGGATCTTTTCGTCGGCGGCGATGCTGGCACGGTCGTAAACCTCGCGCAGCGCGACGAACGCATGCTCGACTTCGGTGTTCAGGATTTCGCGCGCCTGGTCGTAGTTACCTTCGCCGCGCAATTGCAGGACTTGTTTCGAGGCGTTCAGCCAGGTGCTATACAAGGCGTCGAAACCGTCGAGTGCGGTGAGCACGTCCGGGTAGGCCGCCATCGATTGCGCGAAGGATTCCAGCCGCTGCTTGGCCTGTTCTGCGTTCGTATCGAACTCGGCGCGCCAAGTGGCGGCCAATTCGCTTGCAGGGTCCATGCGCATGTATTCCAGGGTCGCCACATGGGCCTGATAGAGATCGCGGTCGGCGTTGAGCACCGCGCTCGTCGAATCCAGAAACGGCCCGCCGAATTCGCGCATTCGTTCTTTAAGGGTATGTACCAGCATGAGGTCGACCACGACCACGGCGAACATCGCCAGCGCGACGGTAATGAATGCAATGGCGTATTTAACGTTGATCTGGTTTAGGCGCTTGAGCATGGTGTTCCCCTTGTATGCCTCCATGGGCGCGACCTGACCGTTCGGGCTGAACGATTCGTCGGACTATCGGCAAGGGCCATGCGCGCTTGAATAAAAGGGGCCTTTTTCGATTGCGGCCTGCCGGACGGTGTGGAATCATCCGCGCAATGAGCACACGCATGTACTTCCTGGTCGGATTCCTGGCTGCCGCGGGCGCCCTGGCATTCGCGTATTACCTTCAATACGTTCAAGGGCTGGAACCGTGCCCGCTGTGTATTTTTCAGCGCGTGGCTATGGCGGGCGTTGGCCTGTTCTGTCTGATCGGCTGGCTGCATGGCGCACAGGGCCCGGCACACCGAGTCTATGCGGGGCTGGCCTGCCTGTCGGCCATCGCGGGTGCCGGCATCGCGGCCCGGCATGTCTGGCTGATGCATCTGCCGGCGGATCAGGTGCCGGCCTGCGGGCCGGGGCTGGGGTATCTGGTCGACATCATGCCGTTGACGGAAGTACTGGCCACGGTTCTGCGCGGCGATGCCAGCTGCGCGGAGGTCAAGGGCGCCTTTCTGGGCATCAGCCTGCCGGCATGGACCGGCGTCTATTTCGTGCTGCTCGCCTTCGGCGCGCTCGCCGGCGTGTTCGGATTCGGCGCGGCGGCCAAGAATCGGGCCTGAGTGCGGAAAGGCCCGATCCCGGCGCCGCCCAGCGCCCCGAAACCCACCCCATATCTTTTGTCACCAGCTCGGCTCGACCTCGATTAATAGGATCGCCGCGATGACCGTGGCGCGGGCCCGCCGCCTGGCATTTGCAGGCGGCCGTCTCTGGCCGCGGCGCGCCCGCTCACGCATACTCGTGTCGATACAACGTATTCATTCCATCCAGAAGGGCTGTCATGACTCCCGTAACCGATCTTTGCGATGAATTCAGCGACAAGCTGCAGATCGCCGAACCGATGTTCACCGATTTTGGCGGCACCCTCGATTTCGCTGGGCCGATCAGCACGGTGAAGTGCTTCGAAGACAACTCGCTGGTGCGCGCGGCCCTGGAAGAGCCGGGCGAAGGGCGCGTGCTGGTGGTCGACGGCGGCGCTTCGGATCGCTGCGCGCTGCTCGGCGACAATCTTGCCCAGCTGGCAATCGACAACGAATGGGCGGGCATTCTGGTGTATGGCTGCATTCGCGATTCGGCCGAAATCTCCCAGATGGGCGTGACCGTTAAAGCCCTCAATACCCACCCCAAAAAATCGAACAAGAAGAATCAGGGCGAGCGCGACGTGCCGGTGCGTTTTGCCGGCGTGTCCTTCATGCCCGGCGACTGGATCTATGCCGACCTCGACGGCGTGGTCGTGAGTGCGTCCGAACTGTCGCTGTCCTGAGCGACGGCTACGGTATCAACGCCCCGGCGCGATGCGCTGGGGCTTAAACCGTATTTCAATCATGCGTTCGGCTGTATTCATTAATCGTGTAAATAGCGTTGCGCGTTGATTGATCCGCCCGCCGAATGTACGCGCTGCCCACGCCTTGTGGCACTGCGCCAGGATGTGCGCGCCGCGTACCCCGGCTACCACGCAGCGCCGGTGCGATCTTTCGGCCCGGCAACCGCGCGTTTGCTTGTGGTGGGGCTGGCCCCGGCGCTGCACGGGGCCAACGCCAGCGGCCGGCCATTCAGCGACGAACAGTCGGGCGCGCTCATCTATCGCATGCTCTACCAGTACGGCTTTGCCTCGCGGGCTGAGGCGACCGGCGAGGGGCCCGAACTGCGCGACTGCCGAATCACCAACGTGGTCAAATGTCTGCCGCCACAGAACAAGCCGGTGGCACAGGAGATCAACGCCTGTAATCCGTTTCTGGCCAGCGAGCTGGCCCCGGCGCGGGTACTGCTGGTGCTGGGCGGCGTCGCACACAAGGCCGTGGTCCGGGCGCTGGCGTCGCGCCAGCGCGATAGGGTCTTTGGCCACGGCGCCGAGCATGTGATCGGCGGTGGGCGGGTGCTGATCGATTCCTACCACTGCAGCCGCTACAACCTGAATACGCGGCGCCTGACCGAGGCCATGTTCGCGCAGGTGTTCGCACGCGTAAGACAACTCGTCGACGCCGGGGGCTTGCCTGCGGGCGCTGCGCCGCCATGATGATGCGATGACCGACGAGACGACCCCGCAGACCGAAGCGACCGGTTTCGACCCGCGCAGCTACCTGCGCCAGCTTACTCAGGCGCCCGGCGTGTACCGCATGTACAACGCCCAGGGCGACGTGCTGTATGTGGGCAAGGCCAAGAACCTGAAAAAGCGCGTCTCCAGCTATTTCCTGCGCGCATCGGGCAACGCCAAGACCGAGGCGATGCTCGATCAGGTCGCGGATATCCAGGTCACGATCACGCATACCGAAGACGAAGCGCTGCTGCTTGAATCCACGCTGATCAAGAAGCATCGGCCGCGTTATAACGTCTACCTGCGCGACGACAAGAGCTACCCCTACCTCATGATCACGGGGGACAACGAATACCCGCGCGTGGTCTATCACCGTGGTGCGCAGAAACGTAAGGGCCATTATTTCGGCCCGTTTCCAAGCTCCGGCGCGGTCAAGCAGACCCAGGACACGCTGACCCGGCTGTTCAAGCTGCGCAACTGTCGCGACAGCTTCTTCGAGAACCGTTCGCGGCCCTGTCTGCAGTATCAGATCAAGCGTTGTACCGCGCCCTGTGTGGGCTATATCAGCAAGGAAGACTATGCCCGCGACGTGAACGACGCGGTCGAACTGCTGGAAGGGCGCAACGAAAAACTCATCGACCGTCTGGTCGGCGAGATGGAGGCCGCCGCCAAGGCGCTGGATTTCGAGACCGCCGCCCGCCTGCGGGAAAAGATCGCCGCCCTGCGTCGATTGCAGTCGCAGAGCCAGAAAGTGGGCGGGCAGAGCGATTTCGATATCGTCTGTGCCGCGATCGACGGCGGCATCGGCGCGGTGGTGGTAGTGACCGTGCGCGGGGGCATCAATCTCGGCCACCGCAGCTTCTTCCCGCATGCGCCGCCGGGCACAGACGTGGCCGATCTCGTCGCGGCCTTCATGAGCCAGTACTACCTCGAACGCCGCCCGCCGCCCGAACTATTGGTCGACCCGCTACCGACCGACGATAAATGGCTGGCCGAAAGCCTGGGCCGCCGGGCGCAGCGCAAGGTGGCGTTCAAGACCAACGTGCGCGCTGAACGCAAGCGCTGGCTCGATAACACGCGTGCGACGCTTTCGCAGACGCTCTCTGCGCAGCTGGCAAGCCGGGCCGGGGTGGAAAAGCGCCTCTCGTCCCTGGCGAAGGGCCTGGGCCTGGAGGCGCCGCCGATGCATATGGCCTGTTTCGATATCAGTCATACGCGCGGCGAGCGCACCGTGGCCTCCTGCGTGGTGTTCGAGGCCGGCGTGGCGAACAAGTCGAAGTATCGGCGCTTCAATATCGACGGGATCGAACCCGGCGATGACTATGCGGCGATGCGCCAAGCACTCACCCGACGCTTCAAGCGCGTGAAAAAGGGCGAGGACTATATGCCCGATCTGCTGCTCATCGACGGCGGCAAGGGCCAGCTCGGCGTGGCGGTGGAAGCGCTCGAGGAACTCGGAGTGACCGGGGTCAACGTCATCGGCGTGGCCAAGGGTTCGACCCGCAAGCCGGGCCTCGAGCAGATCTTTTTGCCGGGCGAGAAATCGCCTCTTATACTGCCGGCGGACTCCCCGGGACTGCATCTGATCCAGCAGATCCGCGACGAGGCGCATCGCTTTGCGATCGCCGGCCATCGCGGCCAGCGCGGCAAGGCACGCCAGGCGTCGATGCTCGATGGGGTGGACGGACTGGGGCCAAAACGTCGCAAGAAGCTGCTTCAGACCTTTGGCGGGCCGAAGCAGGTGGCCCGGGCCGGGGTCTCTGAACTTGCACGGGTGGAAGGCATCAGTGCGACCATGGCACAACGGATTTACGATCATTTCCACAATACGGCCTGACGTCGGTGTCATCCGATCCGCGCGGCCCGCGAGGAGAAGCGCTTGAACCTGCCCATTTGGCTGACCCTGTTTCGCCTGATTCTCATACCGTTCGTGGTGGGGCTCATGTTCGTGCCGCTGCCCAGTGCCAATATCGTGGCCGCGATCCTGTTCGGCGTGGCGCTGGCCACCGACTGGCTCGACGGCCATCTCGCCCGGCGCTGGAACCAGACCTCGGCGTTCGGCGCGTTTCTCGACCCGGTCGCCGACAAGCTGATCGTCTGCGCGGTGCTGGTCATGCTCGTCTACCGCGATCCGCACTATTACATCGCCCTGTCGGCGACAGTCATCGTCGGTCGCGAGCTGACCGTTTCCGCCCTGCGGGAATGGATGGCCGAGCTGGGTGAGCGCGGCGTCGTAGCGGTCGGCTCGCTGGGCAAGTACAAGACCGCCATTCAGATGGGCGCGATTTTCTGCATGCTGTTCGATCTCGCCCAGCGCACCGGCGTCTATCTGTTCGGTGTCGTGTTGCTGATTGTGTCGGCGGTGCTCACGCTGTGGTCGATGGTGGTCTATCTGCGCCAGGCCTGGCCGCGCCTGAGCATGGGGCGCTAGGGAATCCTGGCATAACCTGCTTGGGGCAGGGCCTTTGCACGCCGGCGCGACCACGACAGGTTGTGCAGAGATTTGCTGGGTGGCGGCCGCAGACTCGGCCGCCGATCGCGCACCGGTGTCGTTCTGGCCCGGGGCGAAGCAGGCTTGAGGGGCAGACCGGGCAGGGTGCTTCATCGCCTTTAATCGGCGCCTGAATCGGGTCCGTGGGGCGTCGCTGGCAGCACCAGAACCGACTTGATGAAAAACCTTTGTCGATATGGGTTGACACCCGATCTTTTACGCCTAGAATACGCACTCTCAACGGCGCGGGAATAGCTCAGTGGTAGAGCACAACCTTGCCAAGGTTGGGGTCGCGAGTTCGAATCTCGTTTCCCGCTCCAAACAGACATTGCCGAAACCTCGGCCCGCCGGTCGGGGTTTTTCTTTATCAGCATCCGCCCCTTTCGGATGTATGCGACCGGCCAGGTGGCAGAGTGGTGATGCAGCGGCCTGCAAAGCCGCGTACCTCGGTTCGATTCCGGGCCTGGCCTCCATATTGAACGCTGTACGTCGTACTGATCGAAAGCCCGTTTTAGACGGGCTTTTTTTGTGCCCGGCGTTCGCGCGATGGAGCCCAGGCAGGCATCGCACCCACAATTGTCCGAAAGCGCCCTCAGACAGCGCCTCGACCGGGCAAGCACGCTATAAAATGCCTCTGGGACAGCACGGGATATCGGGCCGGGGTGGTCGCAGCACCGGGTGCTTCAGTCTGGTTTGGGTGAGTCGATAACTTATAGGCACACTGCAGCTATATCCATGAGCGTGCCTGCCATATGGGCCATGCGCGTCGCGGGCATTGGAGACGGGGGAATGACCACATTGAAGCGCGAGAACGGCGCATCGCTGGCCGATGTACGTCAGCGTATGGCTGTACGTTCATGAGCGAGCCGCGGGATATTGCCGATTACGCGCCGACGCCGACCCAGCAGGGCATGATCCTGCAGGCGCTTGCCGCCCCGGACTCACCGATTAACGTCGAGCAGTTCGTCGTTCGTGTCGAAGGTGGTTTCGACAGCGACGCATTCGCCGCGGCCTGGCGAAAGCTTATCGAACGTCACGAAGCACTGCGCTCGCGCTACAGCTGGCAGGTCGACGGCAGCGCGCGCTGCGTCATTCAGGATAGCGCCGAACTGGCTGTGCAGATACACGACGCGCACGCCTGGTCGGCAGCCGAGGTCGACGCTTTCATCGAGGATGATTTTCATACCCCGATCGATCTGTCGACCGCGCCGATTTTCCGTTTCACTTGCCTGCATCTGGCCGACGACGAGTGGCGGCTGCTCTGGTGCTTTCACCATCTCGTGATGGATGGCCGCAGCGTCGTCCTCGCCATCAATGAGTTCTTTGCCTATTACGATGCGTTCTCGCGCGGTGTCGAGGCACCGGCCCTGGATGCGCCGCAGCCTTTGCGCCGGCTGTTCGAATGGCATGCCGCCCGCGACGCCGAGGCCGATCGGCAGTTCTGGCGCGAGTATCTGCAGGGCGTACCCAATGCGCCGATGCTGACCAGCATCTATGGTCAGGCGCCGCCCAATGGCGCCGTTGCA
>NZ_PBYA01000032.1 GCF_002729955.1 Salinisphaera sp.
AATTCGATAAGCAGCTTCCTAGGTGAAAAGCATGGCTCTCGATCCGGAAATCCTGTCGCGAATACAGTTCGCGTTCGTGGTGTCGTTTCATATCCTGTTTCCCGCATTCACCATCGGTCTGGCGAGCTGGCTGGCGATGTGCGAGGGCATGCACCTGTTCACCGGCCGCGATGTCTTTCGTCGGCTCTACCAGTTCTGGGTGAAGATCTTCGCCGTGTCGTTCGGCATGGGCGTGGTCTCCGGCATCGTGATGAGCTTCCAGTTCGGCACCAACTGGTCGGTGTTCGCGGAAGCCACGGCGCCGGTGCTCGGGCCGCTGTTCTCCTACGAGGTGCTCACCGCCTTTTTCCTGGAGGCGACCTTCCTCGGCATCATGCTGTTCGGCTGGAACAAGGTCGGCCCCAGGCTGCATTTCTTCGCCACGGCCATGGTCGCGATCGGCACCATGCTTTCGGCGTTCTGGATTCTTTCCGCGAACTCCTGGATGCACACGCCCGACGGTTACGAACTGCGCGACGGCATCTTCTACCCGGTGGACTGGTGGAAGATCGTGTTCAACCCGTCGTTTCCGTACCGGCTGGTGCATATGGTGCTGGCGGCCTACCTGACCACCGCGTTCGTGATTCTCGGCGTCGGTGCCTGGTATCGGTTGAAGGGCACGGCCCACGAGGCCTCGCGGGTGATGCTGGTCATGGGGGTGGCGTTCGTGTCGATCGTCACGCCGCTACAGATCGTCGCCGGTGATTTTCACGGCCTGAAGACGCTGGAATACCAGCCGGCGAAGATCGCGGCCATGGAAGCCCACTGGGAGACCGAAGAGGGCGCGGCGCTGGCGCTGTTCGCCTGGCCGGATGCTGCCAACGAAACCAACCACTACGAGATCGCGGTGCCGAACCTGGCCAGTCTCATTCTGACTCATGAGTGGAACGGCGAGCTGGTCGGTTTGAAGGACTTCCCGGAAAGTGAGCGCCCGCCGGTCGCGCCGATTTTCTTCTCGTTCCGCATAATGGTCGGGCTGGGCATTCTCATGCTCATCGCCGGCATGCTAGGCCTGTGGCTGGCGTTTCGCGGCCGGCTGTTCGATGCGCGCGCCTATCACCGCTATCTGGTGGCGATGATTCCCTCGGGCTTCATCGCGGTGCTGGCCGGCTGGATCACCACCGAGATCGGCCGCCAGCCCTATACCGTCTATGGCCTGCTGCGCACGTCGGATTCGCTGTCGCCGGTCGCAGCACCCAGTGTCGCGGCGACGCTGAGCACATTCGTGATCGTCTACGGCATTGTCTTCGGCGCCGGGCTCTACTACATCGTGCGCGTGGTGCGTACCGGGCCCGAAAAGGCGCCCGCGCATCCCGTGCCCGATCCCTATGCGACCTCGGCCCGGCCATTGTCGTACCCGAACGAGCCGGTGGGAGAGAAGTCATGAGCCTGGTCGAAATCCTGCCGCTGATCTGGTTCGGCATCATCGGCTTCGGCGTGATCATGTACGTACTGCTGGACGGCTTCGTGCTGGGTATCGGCATCCTCTCCGGCGTAGCCTACGGCGAGGCCGAGCGCGACATCATGATGAACTCGGTCGCGCCAATCTGGGACGGCAACGAGACCTGGCTGGTGCTGGGCGGTGTGGCGCTGCTCGCGGCCTTCCCGCCGGCCTATACGGTGCTGCTGCCTGCGCTGTATCTGCCGCTGACGGCCATGCTGATCGCCCTGATCTTTCGCGGCGTGGCGTTCGAGTTCCGATTCAAGGCACGGCGCAAGTTCGGCTGGAACACGGCGTTCTTTCTCGGCTCGGTGGTGGCCACCTTCTGTCAGGGCGTGACCCTGGGCGCGATCGTGCAAGGCATCGAGGCCGACGGCGCGCAGTATGTCGGCGGTGCCTTTGACTGGTTGTCACCGTTCAGTCTGCTTACCGGGGCCGCACTGGTCGCCGGCTACGCGCTGCTCGGGGCCACGTGGGTGGTCATGAAAACGGCGGGGCTGCTGCAGCAGCGGGCCTACGGCTGGAGCCGCATGTTGCTCACCGCCGTCATCGTGTTCATGGCGCTGGTCAGCATCTATGTGCCGTTTCTGGACGGCAACTATGCCGAGCGCTGGTTCGGCTTTCCGCATGCCTTGTTGCTTGTGCCGTTCCCGATCGCGGCGGCCGGGGTCTCCTATTTTCTGTATTGGAGCGTGATCAAACGTCACGAGTACTGGCCGTTTCTGCTCTCGCTGGCGATGTTCGTGGTCGGCTACGGCGGGCTGGCGGCGAGTTTCTGGCCGCATATCATTCCGCCGCATTTGACCATCTGGAACGCGGCCTCACCGCCGGAGACCCAGACGTTTCTGATCGTGGGCCTGGCGTTTCTGATGCCCTTCATCCTGTTCTATACGGCCTGGTCGTATTGGATCTTTCGCGGCAAGGTGGCCCGCGATATGGGCTATCACTAGCTGCCGGGAGAGACGATGCGCGAAACCGGACGCCGTCTGCTGTGGTTCGTGGGGCTCGGGGTCGCGAGCCTGCTGGTCTGTGCCAGCGCGGCCTTCGTCTTTCGCGAGGTGATCTTTTTCGTGCTCGAGCACTAGAACTACTGCCAGACTAGGAGGCCCAGCCTACTATTTCATGAGACCTAATTAGGTCCGCTATTGGCCGGATTCGGACATAACGGGCAAGTCAAAATAATGCGGTGGTTAGTCGCAGTGAGGCCAATCTTGATTACGGCGTCAACCAACGCAGGTACCTTTGAACATCAAGAGTCGCTAAAGCCTACAACGCACGAGACATATAGCTTTCAAAAATGCATGGGGTGCCATGCCAAGTAGGTTGATCGCGCCTATAGGCTGTATAAACTCCGCGTTTTCAGTTCTTTCGCATATCCCAAGCGGTCCGCTGTGCACGCTCGGGTCTGGCGGGTAGGTCGAAAACTAGCGTTTTGAGGTTTCGGCGCAGCACTCCATGGAATATCTCGTCAGAAGCGGCGGCCCGGAAAAGCAGCGTGTGGGCTGCGTGGTCGTGGGTATCTTCATCGGCGCAAGCCTTCAACGCAAGTTGAGGCGCTGGACGGCGTCAGCCTCAAGCCGGGCGCGGCCATGGACGAGATGAAATACGACATGGGCGGCGCTGCCAGCGTGTTCGGCGCCGTGCAGGCCGCCGCCGAACTGGGCAGCCGATAAACGTGGTCGGCGTGGCGCCCTCCACTGAAAACCTGCCGGACGGCAATGCCTACAAGCCGGGCGATATCCTCACTAACATTTCCGGTCAGACGATCGAAATCCTCAACACCGACGCCGAAGGCCGTCTGACCCTGGCCGATGCGCTGACTTATGTCGAGAAAAGGCGCGGCCGGAAGCCCGGTGGGTCTGCTGGTGCAGTATCTGGTCGATCGCGCAGAACGCATTGACGATAGATACCTAATTTAGTCGCGAATTCCGTGCCGTATAGGCGACGGTTACACGAATGCGCTGACTGTCTATTTACAGCTGCGTCCGGAGCCTATAGTTGCTCATATCTTTTCAACGACAAATTTCCTACATACTCAACATGACTTAGAGCGCGACTCGTCCGCGCGGACTCCATCGGATAAATTATCTATTATCGGGCAGTCGGGCCGTTCATCACCTTGACAGTTTTCCGCAAGGTGTCGAAGTGTTTCGTGCATAGCCTGCAATGCCTCAATTTTTTCTTTTAAAGCCTCTATGTGCTCTACGGCTAGGGCTTTAACGTCAGCGCTCGTGCGCCCGCGATCGCGCCATAAAGATAGAAGTTCATGCATTTTTTCGACTGAGAAGCCCAGATCCCGCGCTTTCTGGATGAATCTCAAGGTATAAACATCTTTTTCCGTGTAAACGCGATAACCAGAGTGCGTACGCGTGGCCTCTGGAATGAGGCCCACGCGCTCGTAATAGCGGATCATCTTAGCCGAGATGCCCGAGGCTTTCGCGGCTTGTCCTATATTCATGGTCGCCTCCTAACGTGGCTCGGCGCGACGGCTTACGCCCGAACTGCCGCCTCCGATTCGGGCATAAAAAGCATATCGGCGTTCAGGCCGCGCTGCGTCAGCGTATCTTGCGCCGCGTCGACCATGGCGGGCGGCCCGGCGACGTAGGCTTTCCAGCCGTCGAGATCGTTCAGGTCCTCACCGATGGCGTCCGTCACCCAGCTGGTTCGCCAGCCATACATACCGCTCGCCTCGGAAAGCACTGGTGTAAGGGTTACATTAGCGTAGCGTTCACCGAAGGCTTCGAAGTGTGCTTTGAAATACATATCCCGCGGTGTGCGCACGCCGTGATAGACATGGATCGGCTGGCGCAGTCCGCGCACGAGCGCTGTGTCCACGATCGACTTGATAGGCGTCAAGCCCGAGCCGCCGGCGATTACCACGATCGGCCCGGCATATTTCTCGCGTAGAAACGAGGCGCCGTACGGGCCGTCTACCGTCACCTCGTCGCCCAGCGAGAGTGCCATGGCCACCCGCTGGCTGGTCGCCCCGCCGCTGGTCCGGCGCACGTGAAATTCCAGCACGCCGCTGTTGGGGCACGCGGCCATCGAGTAATCGCGGGTGGGCGCCTCAGGAAACGTGACCCGAACATACTGACCGGCGGAATACGCTAGCGGCGGGCCGTCGACCACCTCAAGAACGACGCTCTTGATATCGCGCGTTGCGTCCTCGAGCTGCGCGACCCGGCATCGCAGTGTCTGGCGCGGGTGTTCGGCGCTCTCGTCATCGCCGCCCAACCAGGCCACGCAGGCATCGGCTTGTCGTTGTGCCCGGCAGGCCAGAATCAAGCCGTTCGTCCGTTCTTCCGGCGACGGCGCGAACTTCGTGTGTTCGAGTAGTGCCACATCGCCGGGAATCAAGCGCGGCTTGCAGGCCTCGCACCGCCCGGAGCGACGGCCTTGCGGGTAATCGATGCCGGCATCCAAAGCCGTTCACAGGATGGTGTCGCCGGCCGGGACCGTGATTTCGGCGTCGGCAGATTGGATGGTGACGGTTCTCGACATGATAATCGCTCCCGATCGATCGCGGTTATCGTGCCGCGGCGGCGGCTTCGGGCGCATGCTGCGGGGTTTCGTTTCCCAAGCCCATGAGCGGGGCGAACCGGCGCAGCCGCAGCGCGTTGCCCAGCACGAACACGCTGGACAGCGCCATCGCGGCTGCCGCGAAGATCGGCGATAGCAGCAGCCCGTAGAACGGGTATAGCAGGCCGGCTGCCACCGGAATCAGGCTGGCGTTGTAAGCAAACGCCCAGAACAAGTTCTCCTTGATATTGCGGATGGTGGCCCGCGACAAGCCGATGGCGTTGGGCACGTTGCGCAAGTCGCCGGACATCAGCACCACGTCGGCGCTTTCGATCGCCACATCGGTACCCGTGCCGATAGCCAGGCCGACATCGGCCTCGGCGAGCGCCGGCGCATCGTTGATGCCGTCGCCGACGAAGGCCAGCCGGCGGCCGCCCTCGCGCAGACGCTTGACCGCCTTGACCTTGCCATAGGGCAACACCTCGGCAATGACCTCGTCGATCCCCAGCCGCCGGGCGATAGCCTCGGCCGTACGCTGGTTGTCGCCGGTGATCATGGCCACGCGCAGACCCAGGCGGTGCAGCGCCTCGATGGCGCTCGGCGTCGAGTCCTTGATCGGATCGGCCACGGCGATAATCGCCGCCAGGCGGCCGTCGATCGCGGCATAAAGCGGTGTCTTGCCTTCGTCGGCCAGACGGCTCGCACTCTCGGCGAAGACGGTTACATCCAGCCCGAGCTGGCGCATGAAACGGTCCGCGCCGATCCCGACGGTTCGGCCGTCGACGGCGGCCGACACGCCATATCCGGGGATCGCCTCGAAGTTTACGGCCTTCAGGCGCGATGCGCCGGATGCGCGCGCGGCGTCGACGATCGCCCCGGCTACCGGATGCTCGGAGTGCGCCTCGACCGCGGCGACAGTTTGCAGCACGTCGTCGCGTGCGAAGCCGTCGGCGGCCACCAGATCAGTCAATTCGGGGCGCCCCTTGGTAAGGGTGCCGGTCTTGTCGAGCGCGATGGTGTCGATATCGCGCAGGCTCTGCAGCGCCTCGCCCTTTCGGAACAGCACGCCCATCTCCGCGGCGCGGCCAGTGCCAACCATGATCGAGGTCGGCGTGGCCAGCCCCATGGCGCACGGGCAGGCGATGATGAGCACGGCCACCGCGTTGACCAGCGCAAAGGTCAGCGCGGGCGTGGGCCCGAAAGCGAGCCACACCGCGAACGTCAACGCGGCCGCCGCGAGCACGGTCGGCACGAACACGCCCGTCACGCGATCAACCAGCGCCTGGATCGGCAGCTTGGCGCCCTGCGCGGCTTCCACCATCTTGATGATCTGCGCCAGCATGGTGTCACCGCCAACCTTGGTGGCGCGGAAACTGAAACTGCCGGTCTTGTTGATAGTGCCGCCCACGACCTCGGCCCCGGAATGCTTCTGCACCGGCACCGGTTCGCCCGTGATCATGGATTCGTCGACGTAAGACGTGCCTTCGGTCAACTCACCGTCCACCGGCACTCTCTCGCCCGGGCGCACCTGCACGATGTCGTCGACCTGAACGTCCTCGAGCGCGACCTCGACGGGCTCGCCGTCACGAATGACTCGCGCGGTTTTCGCCTGCAAGGTCATCAGACGTTTGATCGCCTCGCTGGTGCGGCCCTTGCTGAGCGCCTCCATGTAGCGCCCGATCAGGATCAGGGTCACGATCATGGCCGAGGCCTCGTAGTAGACGTTGACCGTGCCCTGGGGCAATACACTCGGTAGGAAGGTCGCGACCAGCGAGTAGCCGTAGGCGGCACTGGTGCCCAGCATGACCAGCGAGTTCATGTCGGGCCCGCCGCGCACCAAGGCCGGCCAGCCTTTCTTGTAGAATCTCAGACCCGGGCCGAACTGCACCAGACTCGCGAGCACGAAGAACAGATAGAATTTGCTCTGCTGGCCGAGTGTGGCCATCAGCCATTCGTGCAGGCCCACGAAGACATGACCGCCCATCTCGAGCACGAAGATCGGCAGGGTTGCCGCGCCGGCCAGCAGGATGCTGCGCTTGAGCGCGCTGATTTCCTCGGTTCGCGCCCGGGCCTGTTGATCGCCACTGGCGCTGTCCGCAACCGCTCGGGCTGCATAGCCGGCATCGGCGACCGCGCCCGTCAGTCGATCGGCGTCGACCAGGCCGGCGACATGGCGCACCTGCGCTTTCTCGGTGGCGAGATTTACGTGCACTGCCAACACCCCCGGCACGGCAGCCAGCGCTTTTTCGATGCGCGCCACGCAGGACGCGCAACTCATGCCTTCGATCGTCAGCTCGGTTGTCTCGTCGACGACCGTGTAACCGGCACCCTCCACAGCGTTCTGGATGGCTGTGGTGTCAGGCGCGGACGAGAAGGTGAGCTCGGCGCGCTCGGTCGCGAGGTTTACGTTCGCGGCCTCGACGTAATCGACACCGCGCAGCGCTTTTTCCACACGCCCGACACAGGACGCGCAGCTCATGCCGGCAATGCTGATGCTCAGCGTGCCACTGCTTGCGGGCGCGGCCGACACATCCCGATCATTCAACGGTTGGGTCGATGCCATGGTCGTTTCTCCGCTACTGGGACTGTACGTATGCGGATTTTCAACCTTCCAACAATTGGAATGTCAAGCGCCGGGTTTTGTTTCGTACTCGAGACGAACCCAAGAGGGTTTCAAGGGTTTTCGTCGAGCGTGTCCCACGAATGAGCGTACAGTGGCCTGCAGCTGCATTGACGCGTTGGCTGGCATAGCATCACGAACCGTTTTTTTAAACGTTCGGTGCAAGCTGATCGTCGCTGGGGCGCTGCAGCCGCTTAAATCGGCACCCGAGGCACGCACACCCTGGCAGCGACTGGTTGCCAAGCGCGAGTCGTAACCCAGTTGTCTGAATCATCAGATCGCGTCAAAGCACCAGCGAGTGCCGGACGCTTGCATGTCGCTGATCACGGCTCGTGTCTGGCGCTTTGACCGGAGCCCATGGCACCCGCTTGACCTTACAATGGTGGTAACGCGTAGCGTTGAGTCACTGAATATCTAATCATCGGGGCTTCGCGATGCACCACTTGTACTGGCGTTTTGGCAACGTCGGCCTTCGTTGGTCGACGGGCTGACTATCATGGATTCGGGTTTGACCGACGGGGGTGTCACGAAGCCGCAGCGACGACCTCCGCCTGGTCGCTGCGCTCCAGCGATGGAAAGTTTTGTGCACGCGCGTGCCAACGACGTCACCAAGCCCGAGGGTATCGACTCAGACGATCCGGCGTTCTACACAAGGTTCCACGGGTACGACAGCGCCTGCGTGACCGGCCACACGGCTCGAGGAAAAAGACCGACCCTGGATGGTGAACGCCCCCTGCGCCCCGAAGCTTGCAGTCCCGAATGTAGTGGACCGACAAGGGCCTGTTCTGGATCATCAAGAGCGGCATCAAGGGGACGGCCATGATCGGCCTGGTTCCACGCATACCGACAGAGACGTTTGCGGCGTTGCGGCATTCCTCCGGCAAGTGCCATCCATGAACCCACAGCGCCATCAGGAACTCGAGCACGGTGAAAAGACAAAGAAAGATCCCGCGGTGAACGATTGATATCGGCCTCGTTTGCCCGTTAGCAGAACCCAACTACTCGCGCCGCGCCACCGTTCTCAGCGAGGACTACCATGGAAACAAAACTACCCATTCCCCCGTTCACCCTGGATGCGGCAAAGAAAAAAGTTCGGGCCGCCGAGAACGCTTGGAACACATGCGATCCGGAAAAAGTGTCCCTGGCCTATACGCCGGACAGCGTCTGGCACAACCGCTCGGATTTTTTCGCCGGCCGCGAGGCCATCGTTCGATTTCTGACACAGAAATGGGAGCGCGAGCGCGGGTACCGGCTGATCAAGGAGCTCTGGGCCTACGGCGAGCGCCGCATCGCCGTACGGTTCCAGTACGAGTGCCAGGACGCGTCGGGTCAGTGGTTTCGCAGCTACGGCAACGAACAGTGGGAGTTCGACGACAACGGCCTGATGCGCCGCCGCGAGGCCAGCATCAACGACGTGCCGATCAAAGACGGCGATCGCCGCTTTCTTTGGCCACAAGGGCCACGCCCCGGGGGCCATCCAGGCCTGACGGACCTGGGCCTGTAGCCGAACGTCGTCGAAATATGTATGCACGTAGCGACGATGGCATCATCGATGCTTGGTCAGACCATGCGGACTGGTGGTCGCGCCTGGTTCGTGAGCGCAGGATCGAAAGTCGCCGGCTGGTCACGGATCAGGCGGTGTTACACACCGTACTCCGTCATCATCCCGCGCACGTGCTCGATGTGGGTTGTGGCGAGGGCTGGCTGGCGCGCCAGCTCGCCTCCGCTGGCGTAACGGTTACCGGCACTGATGCTAGTCCGACGCTTATTCGCCATGCCCGAGAACTTGGCGGCGGAGAATTCCACATCGTAGCGCACGAGACGCTCGTAAACTTCACGTGCCCAAGTCCGCCGGATGTGATCGTCTGCAATTTCTCCCTACTCGGCGAAACGTCAGTCGAAACCGTTTTCGCCGCAGCCAGATCTCTTTTGGCCTCGAAGAGCCATTTTATCGTGCAAACACTGCACCCGGTTGCCCTATGTGCGAGCGGCCAAACCTACGAGGACGGCTGGCGCGCGAGCGGCCAAATCGCACCGGAGCGTAACCCACTGGAAGGTGCACCTTGGTATTTCCGCACCCTGGCCAACTGGTTAAACCTGTTTCGCGACCATCAACTAAAGCTACAAGAAGTGATAGAACCGATAGACACGCGCCACAACCGACCCGCCTCAATTATATTCGTCGCAAAACCGTTGCTTTCCGATCCTTGAGCACGCTAGAGCGTATCCCCGACGGTAGGCGGCAAAATGACCGTAGGTCGAACATAGTACGACCATCAAGCTAGCGACATACTTGACATTCCAACCGTGGGAACCCAGACCTTAGACGCCTGTCTGTAAATCGGGAGTAACAAATGAAACGTTTTTCAGTTGAAGACATGTCCTGTGAACACTGCGTCGGAACGATCACTCGCGTGATCGAAGACACTGACCCGGACGCGACTGTGAGCGTCGATCTGGCAGGCAAGGTGGTTGCAATCCAGAGTACCGTAAGTAACGAGCAACTGCGTCAGGCTATGGGTTCAGCCGGTTATGAAGCTGAGCCCCTCGCTTAACGTGTGACCTGTTGACGCGGCGTCTCGCCCCGGCGTTTTTCCCTCCGACGTGGGGCGAGCTTTTTGCGGCGTTTCCACGAATCGATGACGTCAACGCCACAACGAATAGATAGCGCTTAGTCGTAGCCATGGCCGACGTGACGATCGAGCCACCATCAAATGGTGTTATCAATATCAATCCGAGCCGTATGCGTGACGGCCCTACCATCCGCCGGGCGTTTAGACCACAGGCAGCGTCGTGAACACATCCGCAGGCCCAACGATCAACCCGGCGATTTGTCGATCCTCGTGGATGCTTCGAAAGGCGGCAGCCAACGCGCCAACAGCAAGCCCAATAGCAATACAGCGAAATCGGTCAGCCAGACCTGTTCACCGACCCAGAGCACGAAGCCGATGCAGCGGGCCAATCCAAGCCACGAAAACACGCTCGCATGAAGTCGAGCGGGCGCAATGTCCTCCGAATCGTGGTCTCGTAGAAGATCAGGCTGGTTCGGCAGCCTGCAGCATCAGTAGAAATGAGGGATTCCCAACAACGGACTGCATTTCGCCCCGGCGACGCATTCGGGCCGAATGAGCCCATGCTGGCAACAACTTTACAAAACTACATAGCGCGCAGTGCCTGATGAGCTACGCTTAGTATCTAATCAGGTCGGCTGCTTGCGGAGTGGCAAACGAAGGCACTTCCCCCATATCATCAAGCTCTTGATCTTTCGCGTGATCGACTCTAGTTTTAACGGCATGCGCGTCCTGTTCGCTATATCTATTCTACTGGTCACATTTGCCGCTCAGGCTAGCGGACTCACGCCGCCACCTGCTTCGACTCAGTTCGCCGGGACTCATGCGCAACTCACAACCGATCGAACCTCGTCAAGCACGCTACATGCTACCAATGAGGAGCTTCATGGCAGTAGTGAGAGCCACAAGCACCACAAGTGCGCATCTGTAGGCCATTGCGCAGCCAGCGCGATAGGCGTTAGCAGCTTCTTATTTAAAACAAACTATTACTCGTCGCAAAGCCTCGCTGCCCTTTATCGGGCCGAGGTTGGCAGCGGATTTACATCACCGCCATATCGCCCTCCCGCCGCGGCACCCTAATCTCAATGTAGTTACAGCGACTACACGCTGAGGCCAGTTAAGGTTCTATTTAAACCTGATTGGGCCTTGCGCTCGCGTCGCACCCGCGCTCCTATGAACGTAGTTCGTGGCCCAAAGCTATCCAGGCTGGCCAACGCACGTTACGTTCCAGCCGATAGTCTGTATAGATCATAGGAATCAGAATTATGCGTATCTCAAAAGCCAAATCGCGCGTGTTTATTGCTGCCTCTCTAGTCCTGGGTAGCTCGATATTTGCTTCAGCCAACGCTAGCCCAGGGCATGAAACTGAATCGAGTAGCTCTGCAGCTTCTGGGAAATCACACGGCGCTTCAGCGATCAATAGCGAGGCTAAGACAAGTAATCCTCCACGCTCGACAAGCTCCGGTCCTAGAAGTGCCGACGACTATGACGTGATCGACCACTCCACCAAAAGTGGGCACACGGTGAATAAAGGCTCTTCAAGTGAATCACAAAAGAAAAGCCTCGAAGGCCAGGATCACACTGATCCGCAGGCGCATATTCACGCCGGGCCTCATAATCGCGACTGACTCTAGGTATTGAGACACCTATAAGGTCGCTTAATAAAAGGGGGCGGCTTTTGCCCGCCCCCTTCTCTACCTTCTCGCGCATCGCACACCAGCTGTCGGGTTAAGGCGGACATCCCCAGTGCGTTCAGAATTCAGTCTTGATTTCTGTCAAAACCCGAAAATCTAGACCGGAAGCATCACCCTCCCATCCTGTGAACACATATAGGCGGCGCGTTCGTTGGGTCGCCTCTGATCAATAAGGGGTATTCCTATCTCCACCATTGGCAAAACCGCACGCATACTCGGCATGTCTGTCGACACGCTGCGCTATTACGAAAAAATTGGTCTGCTACCCCCTGTTGCACGGGATAGTCAAGGACGACGACATTTTGCAGCGCGAGACCTGCGGCGTCTGCGTTTCATCCAACGCGCCCAACGCTGTGATTTCTCTCTAGACGAAATCAGGGTCTTGCTCGAATCACGAAGCTGCCGCGACGCTGCCCGGCCTGAGGTTGCGCGTTTGACCCAGCAAAAACTAAGGGATGTCCAAGCTCGGATAGCCGAGTTGAATCTGCTTCAACAGGAACTCGGAAACCTATTGCAACGATGCGAAGCCAGCGATCAGGGTTGCCCAATAATTGATCGGTTCGACGCTCCGACCAAGTAATCCCAATAACAATAATTTTGAGGCGCTAAATAATTCTTGACCTGGAGTCAACTCCAGGTCCTACGCTCTTTCGCAATGGTTCTCTATGCACAGCCCACAACAGGCTGAGGGCCAAAGACAAGGAGCCGCCTATGCAAACCACTACGCTTAACATCATTGGCATGCATTGCGATGGTTGTGTGCAAATTGTGAAGACCGTTATCGAGCAGCAACCCGGCGTCAGAGGCTGCTCGGTTTCATTAGAAGTACACGAGGCGCGCGTGGCACACGACGCAGCGGAATCATCCTCCGATGCCATTGTGGAGGCCATACGAAAAGCTGGCTACACCGCCATATTGAATCACCCCGGGATTACCGGAGGCTCGTGGTTTTGAGTCACGCCGCTTTGGCGGACTCGGAAAGTGTGGCATAGAAGTCTTCTTCAGCCTCGGCCGGCGGGATATCGCCGATCGGCCCGAACAGGCGCTGCTGATTGAACCAGTCGATCCAGTCCAGTGTTGCGAACTCGACCGCTTCGAGATGACGCCACGGGCCCATCCGGCGGATGACTTCCGTCTTGAACAGCCCGATTACGGTCTCGGCCAGGGCGTTGTCATACGAGCTACCAACGCGCCCGACCGAGGGCTTGATGCCGACCTCAGTCAGCCGCTCGCTGTAGCGAATCGACAGATATTGGACACCGCGGTCGGTATGTTGAATCAGGCCCTTGGCGGGTTGCCGATCATGGATGGCTTGCTCGAGCGCATCGAGTACGAGACTCGTGTTGGGCGCGCTCGATGCACGCCAGCCGACGATGCGTCGGGCGTACGCGTCGATGACAAAGGCGACGTAGACAAAGCCGCGCCACGTCGCAACGTACGTGAAATCCGCCACCCAGAGCTGGTTGGGCGCATCCGCCGTGAAGTCCCGACGGACGTGATCCTCGGGGACGGCCTGGCGCGGGTCAGCGCGCGTCGTGCGAGGCGCACACCCGCGGGTGACGCCCTGTAGGCCCATATCCTGCATCAGACGCTCGACCGTGCAGCGGGCGACCTGCCATTGGTCTCGCTGTAGCTGGCGCCAGACCTTGCGCGCCCCGTAAACGCACTTGTTGGCCTCCCAGGTCTGCTGAATCGCCTCACGCATTCGGGCGTCGCGCTGTTGGCGAGCGGATCGGCGCTCCGGATTCGCTTGTCTCAATTTGGCGTCGTGGTACGTCGACGATGCGATCGGCAACACCGTGCAGATCGGCCCGACACCGTAGACGTTGCGGTGATCATCGATGAAATCGATCATCACTTGCCTCGGCGGTCGAGCTCCGCCTGGGCAAAATATGCGGATGCCTTGCGCAGGATCTCGTTGGCACGCTTGAGCTCGCGATTCTCGCGCTCGAGCGCCTTGACGCGCTCGCGCTCTTCGGTGGTCTGGCCATCGCGCAGACCGCGATCACGTTCGGCCTGGCGAACCCAATGGCGCAGCGTCTCAGGTGTGCAGCCGAACTTGCCGGCGATCGAGCCGATTGCGGCCCACTGCGAGGCGTACTCGCCCTGATGATCGAAGACCATCCGGATCGCGCGATGACGGACTTCCGGGGAATAACGTTTGCTCTGTTTCATGGCTCCAGTTTCTCAAGAGTTGGAGCCTCCGACGAACCCGGGGCGATTCAATATCCTCGACGTCATAAGCGATGGCAGACCTGTCATTTCTCGCACTCGCTGCGAGCTTGGGCCTGCTTGGCTTCGTAGAGCCCTGCTCGGTTGGAAGCCATCTCCTTTTTTTAAAGTATTTAGATCGGCTACCAGTCCGCGAACAGCTGTATCAAACACTCCTATTCGCTCTGGTACGTGCCGCGTTAATGGCTGGACTCGGCGTACTCGCGGCGACGATCGGCGCGCAACTAGTAGCCTTTCAGCACGGCTTATGGATGGCTCTAGGTAGCCTTTACTTCCTACTAGGGCTAACTTACTTGGCTGGCGGTACGCCGTGGCTTACCCGCCAAAGCGACCGACTGCTGCCGCGCGTACCGACGACATCCAGTGGCGCCGCGCTCGGCGTGTTGTTCGGCTTCAATATCCCTGCTTGTGCTGCCCCGTTGCTCGCAGTCTTAATCGGCGGCGCCGCAGCTCAAGTCGCCTCCGGGGGCGGAATAGCCTATGGCGGCGTGTCCCTGTTCATCTTTGGACTCGCGTTGTCCAGCCCGCTTGTGCTCGCGGTGCTCACCCGACGTGGACGTCGGTTGTTGAATACGATCGCGCGATTCGCTGCACGGATGCCCCGCATCACGGGCGCAGTGCTCGTTCTGCTCGGGGTCTGGTCTATCGGACTGGCGTTGTAAGGACGTGTGTTGCGAGCGCCCATCGATACGGCCCTCATTTCGACACGAAAATCGCCCGTGAAGCGCATATGCATACCGTGATTCTGGAAACCTCGTTGGTTAGTCCGGCCTGCGGACATCAGGCCCAGGAAACCGTGCCAGCCGCCGCCAGTCAGTACTTTTACGAGTGCGGCGGCTGTGCAGTGCATTGCTGCGTCCCGGAGCTGATAACTGTTGCGTGTACTGCTCTTACGGACCGATGCCCTGTCTTACTAGTACGGCAGGCCGGCAACTGCTCACGCTGGGACGAACACGCGTCGGACCGCGCCATCTCCCTGAAGAGGTGATGCCATGAACGAGGCAACCGCAAAATCCGACCAATTCCACCCACGGAGCGAGGAAACCGCCGGTGATTCCGGCATCCGCCGCGTACGCGCCCACATCGGCGGGCTGCATTGCTCGTTGTGTACCGGCACCATCGAGCGAGCGCTGAGGGCCAAGCGCGGCGTGCAACGGGTGGCTGTTAGCCTGACCCACGAGCAGGCGCTCGTGGAATACGACAGCGGCGAGACCGACGCCGCCACCCTTATGGGCACCCTCCAGCAGATCGGCTATACCCTGAGTGACCCGCGCAAGGTGGAACCCTTCGAGCGCCAAGAACAGGCGTTGGCGCTCGAACGCAACCGCTTCTTGGCAGCGCTGACACTGAGTCTGGCTGCGGTGGGTCTGATCGTCGATACCACCAGCGCTTGGACTCTGGGCCTGTCAGCGCTGGTCTACATCAGTTTGATCGGCTTTGGCTATGCCGTGCTGCGAGGCCGCGGCCACGCGATCGCGCTGGCCGGCAGCGCCGTTCTCGCCGCCGGCGGAATGATCCTGTTTGCGCTGCGCGTGAGCGGCATGCTGGCCGACTACGAGCCGATGCTGGTCGCGGCGCTCGCACTCGTCCTCATGTTCGGGCTGGCCCGGCATATGTTGGTCATGGCTGTTCAGGCGCTGCGCCGTGGCATCCTCAATCAGCACGTCCTCGTCGAAATCGGTGCTTTCGCTGGCTTAATAGGCGGCGCGATAGGGCTGGTAACACAACCGCCGGGTTATCCGACCGCAGCGTTTTTCGCGGTTTCGGTGATGGTGCTGACCTACCATTTGTTTTCCGAATGGCTATCGCTGATCGTCAAAACGCGTAGCGCGCAGTCGGTCAAACGACTGCTGGATCTGCAGCCGGAAACCGCACAAGTGGTAACCGAAGATGGCGAGCAAGAGCGACCGATCACGCAGGTTGAAGCGAACATGCAGGTCCGCGTGCGCCCAGGCGAGCGCATTCCGGTCGACGGCGAGGTAATCGACGGCAGTTCTGCAGTGGACGAATCGTTGATTACCGGCGAGCCGATGCCCGTGGAAAAAGCCGCCGGCGATCAAATCGTCGGGGGCGCCATCAACAATAATGGAACCTTGCTGATCCGGGTTACTGCAGTCGGGGACGAGAGCTTTCTCCATCAAGTGATATCCAGCGTGGAAGACGCCCGTGCGCTCAAGCCGGGGTTGCTGCATATCGTCGATCGGGTGCTACAAGTTTATACGCCTACGGTACTCATGATTTCCGCACTCGCGTTTCTGGGCTGGATCCTCGGCCCGCTAGCCTTCGGCGTCGATGCCGAACTCCAGCGAGCTATATTCGCAGCACTCACAGTGCTGGTAATGGGCTACCCCTGCGCGGTCGGCATATCTGCGCCCCTGTCGATCGTGCGTGGCGCCGGTGAGGCCGCAGACAAGGGTGTCTTGATGCGTACCGGGGAGGCCTTCCAGGCCTTGCGCAAGATCGATACCGTGGTGTTCGACAAGACCGGCACCCTAACCGAAGGCCGGCCGGCAGTGCGTTCGATTCACGGCATCAACGGCAATGACGACACCCTGCTGGCCTTCGCCGCTGCGGTGGAAGCTGCCTCGGAGCATCCGCTGGGCCGGGCAGTCGTGGAGGCCGCGCTCGAACGTGGGCTGGATTTTCCGGACGTCGAGGACTTCCACGCCGAGTCCGGCCGCGGTGTGACGGCGTGGGTTGACGGCGAGTCCGTGCGAGTCGGCAGCCCGGCCTTTCTAAGCAGCGCCGGGATTGCCTTGGACGTTTTGCAGGAACGTATCGACGCTGCCGAACAACAGGGCCACACAGTGGTCGTCGTAGCCCGCGGCGATCGGTTGCTTGGTGCAATCGCGCTCGGTGACGCGTTGCGCGCCGATACTGTCGATACCATAGCCCGGCTGCATGGCGTGGGCATTCGCACTGCGATGCTTACGGGCGACAATGAACGAACCGCACGGCATATCGGCCAGCGCGCCGGCATCGACGACGTGTATGCAGGGGTCCTCCCCGATCAGAAGGCCGAGCGCTTACGCGCCATGCAGCGCAACGCACGTCTTGCGATGGTCGGCGATGGCATCAACGATGCACCGGCGCTCATGCAGGCCGATATCGGTATCGCCATGGGCTCAGGCACCGACATCGCCATCGATGCGGCTGATATCATCATTTTGAACGGTCAGCTCGGGGCAGTGATCACCGCCTGGGAAATAAGCCGGTGGGGTTATCGCAAAATGCTGCAGAACGTGAGCTTGGCCTTTTTGTTCAATGGCATCGGCATTCCATTGGCCGCCACGGGCTTGATCTATCCAGTCTGGGCCATGGTGGCCATGGCTGCCAGTGTAACCGCGATCTTCGTCAATTCGCTTTGGCAGCGGCCGGCAATGTTCTTCGATGCCGTTGCGAGCGTAGACGCTTAGCGACATCTGAACTCAGTAATGGGTCTCTATAAAAACGTAATATTAACCGGGCTTTGTCATATAGCTATGCGCAACCGCTAACTGACCTTCTATCGACGGCGGTTGGTGTCGGGCGCGCAAGGCGCGGAGTTCTGCAGGTTGGTATCGGCTGGTCGCGCTGATCACGGGCTTAGCGGCGACTGTCATCTGGATCGCCCGATCCAAGCTTTGATCACCCAGGCGAGCTTTGACTGCACACATCTGGAAACCGGCCACATAAAAGGATCGAAGCCATGAGTTACATGTACGAGGGTCGGGCCATTTCCAATAGACGCCGTATTGCTCGCGCCGCTCGTCGCAAAAAATAATGACCCCGTACCCCACTCCGGGTATTGTTTGCGGAAGAAGTGTGGCTTATATTCGCATTGTGAAAGTCCACTTGCTCCACGTGCTGATCGTGATGCTGGTATTCACCAGCGTGCTGGCCAGTCCAGCAGTTATGGCGTGGACAATGCCGGCTGAGGCTGCGGCAAGTGACTGCACGTTGTGTAAGGCTGACACCACCAATTCGCAGCATTCCACAGCAGCGACTTCTACTTGCGCAATCGCCATCTGCGGCATGATGGCTGATGTCGGGCATGATCCTGCTGGGGTTACACCTCAGCCATCTGCGTTCCCCACGTTTCATATCGAAACGCATCTGGGGCGCCAACTCGAAGGGCCCGACCCTTTCCCGCCTCGAGCTTTCCACGTTTGATCTGATCGACGCCTGAGGGCGTCACGAATCTCGGCTGAGCCTGTACATTCCGCGCTCCTGCGGTCTGTTCTGGCGCGTCATGCGACCAACCCATTCTGTCGTATGCGCGCCAAACGGCTCTCCGGCTCTCTAGATCCCGTGGAGTTATCCCATGATCCAATCACGCAAAGCGAGCATGGCGCGCCTGACGCTTATGCTTGTCCTTTTTGTCTCGACCGGCGTGGCTATAGCAGCGCCTGTAACGGCCCGCCTCTACCACAACCCCGGCTGCATGTGCTGTGAGCAGTACGCCGACTATCTCGGTAACAAGGGGTATGACGTGGAAGTGCTCGACACCGACGATATGGCGGCCCTGAACAGAAAGCACGACGTAGAACCAGCGTTGTCGTCCTGTCATACCACCCTCATCGGCGACTACGTCGTCGTCGGTCACGTGCCCGAGCCGATCGTCGCCAAATTGCTGCGCGAAAAACCCGATATCCGCGGTATTACGCTGCCGGGGATGCCAAGCGGCTCGCCGGGCATGCCTGGCAAGAAGAGCGAACCGTTCGTCATCAAAACACTGGATGGAGACGTTTACACGACGTATTGAACCTGTGTGCACAAATTACCGAGGTAAACAACGATGAAAAGCTGTCATTCCGAAGAATCGACTTCGTCATCCGACTCCCGTCATTTGGCCAGACGATGGCTTGAGCCACGCAGCATCCTTGTGGGCGGCCTCGCCGCCGCGGCGCTCGGCCTCTTATTCAACTGGAACTGGGTGGTGGCTGTCGGAATCGCGCCGCTGCTGTTCACCCTGCCCTGCATGCTAATGATGGGCTGGATGATGTGGAGCATGCGGCCGAAGCCTACTGACGATGCAACGGCCCGGCAGGAGCCAAACAAGCAGACCCGTTATTTAGAGCAGACCGCGCCGTCGAGCGCCCCTTCTGCACAATCCAAAGAGGACTAACCCATGCATACAAAAGTAAAAATAATTATCGCCGCCGCCCTGGTCGCGGCCGTACCAGCCGTATTCGCTGCCGCGCAAAGCGACGACAGCCAATCGGCGTCCGGGAACCATATGGGGCACATGATGCAAGGCCAGGACGGCAAGGGCCATGGCATGGGCATGATGGGGGATGGCGGCATGCCCATGATGAAAATGATGGGTCAGATGAACGACATGATGGAAACCTGCAACAAGATGATGCAGAGCAAAATGGAGAACATGGACGGCCCGGACGGCTCGGCCGAGAAGGGCTAAACACCAACACGCCGGCGGCCATCCGCTGTGAGGTCGCCGGCCTCTTCTTCATCGAACAGGAGTACGAAAATGAGCCTACGCCTAGGCGATACCGCACCGAATTTCACCGCTGATACCACTGATGGCGAGATCGATTTCCACGAATGGCTGGGGGACGGCTGGGGCATGCTGATGTCACATCCGGCCGATTTCACGCCGGTGTGCACCACCGAGTTGGGTGCCGTCGGCGGCCTCAAGGAAAAGTTCGCCAAGCGCAACGTGAAAGCCATCGTGGTGTCGGTGGATTCGGTGGCGGACCACAAGCGCTGGTCATCGGATATCGAGGAGACTCAGGGTCAGGCCGTGAATTTTCCGATCATCGGCGATTCCAACCGCCAAGTCGCGGAACTTTACGACATGATCCACCCGAACGCGGGCGACACCTCCACGGTGCGCAGCGTCTTCGTCATCGATCCGAACAAGAAGATCCGCATGACGCTGACCTACCCGAAGAGCGCGGGCCGCAACTTCAACGAGATCCTGCGCGTGATCGATTCGCTGCAGCTGACCGACAACTACAAGGTCACCACGCCGGCGAACTGGCAGGACGGCGACGACGTGATCGTCTCGCCCGCGCTGTCCAACGAGGAAGCCGAAAAGCACTTCCCGGACGGCTGGAACGAGCTCAAGCCCTACCTGCGCATGACCAAGCAGCCGAACAAGTAAGCGGCTAGCCCACCTCGCTGCCCCGGATACGCACGATTCGCCGTGTTCGGGGCTTTATCAGCCTGTCGGATGCAACCCGCAATATGCGCAAAGAAACTACGCAAACGCGCGCGTGGCCCGGTAATTGGCTAGATATTAGCGGTGGTTGCCAGGAGACAGAATTGTGAAAATATTCGCGACTTTTTCGTCAATGCTGCTAGCGGTTTTCTTCTTCAACATCGCGAGTGCAGCGCAACAGTCCGGCCCCGGCCGAATGGGTGAGGGTGGAATGATGAGCAGCGGCTCAATGATGCAGTGCAGCATGATGGGCGGACCCATGATGATTTTCGGGTTGCTCTTCCTACTGCTCATCTTCGTGATGCTCGTGCTCGCTACCCTGTCACTTGTGAAATACCTGCGCAGCACACGCAATTAGACCGGAAGTCCTTTGTTATTTGCCGCAGTGAATCATTGAATGGCCACTTCCCATGTTTATAAACCCGTCGATAAATCCGGTCGCGTTTTCCATCGGGCCTCTGGAAGTGCACTGGTACGGCCTGATGTATCTGCTGAGCTTTCACGTCGGCTGGGCTTTGGCTGTTCGCCGAACGAAAATGGCGCATATAAACTGGTCAAGCGAAGAGGTCGGTGACTTCCTAGTTTATGTTGTGCTCGGCGTCGTGCTGGGCGGTCGCCTCGGTTATGCGTTGTTTTATCAGCCAGGCTATTTTTTCGTCCATCCGCTACATGTGCTCTATGTCTGGGACGGCGGCATGTCGTTCCACGGCGGCATGCTCGGCGTGTTTGTTGCGTCTGGCTGGTTCGCTTGGCGTACCCAAAAGCATTTCTTCGATGTTACTGACTTCATCGCACCGATCGTGCCCATTGGGCTGTTCTTTGGGCGCATCGGCAACTTCATCAACGGCGAGCTGTACGGACGCGTCACAGATGTGCCGTGGGCGATGATTTATCCGTACGTCGACAGGTTGCCGCGTCACCCGTCGGAGCTTTACGAGGCGTCTCTTGAGGGGCTGGCGCTGTTCGTCATTCTTTGGATAGTTGCGCGCAAGCCACGCCCGCGCATGGCGATCTCAGGCGCGTTCCTACTGGGTTATGGCTGTTTTCGGTTCTTCAGCGAGTTCTTCCGGCAGCCGGATCCGTTTGCGGGCTTCGTGGCGTTCGGCTGGATGACGCTCGGACAGGTCTATTCAGCGCCAATGATCGTTGCAGGTCTGATCCTGATTTCACTGCCTTATTTGCGACCCAGACGCGATTCGCACCACATGCCAGTTTCTAGCCCTCGGGGTATCGGCCAAGTCAGCACGACACATCATGATGAATAGCCGAAACCGCGACCGATGAGGAATCGCATGAAGCGTATCGATCAATCACGCCGAAGGCTTCTCGGCCGTATCGGCGGCCTCGCAGGCGTTTCGGCTCTATCACCCACGTTCTTGCTTGCCGGCTGCGACAATGAAACGATCGCAGGCAGCGACGTGCCTGCGTCGGCCCATCCTAACGTTGAACAGGGTCCGTTTGACGTCGACTTTCGGCTGAGCGCCCAATCGGGCACGGTGCCCATACTGCCCGGGACGCCCAGCGAGGTCTGGCATTACAGAGGGGCCTTGGCCAAAGGCCCGCCAGATACGCTCGCGTCCCTCGGCGAAAGCTATCCCGGACCGCTGATTCGGCTGCGCCGTGGCCAGCGTATTCGCGCCCGGCTGGAAAACCGACTTCCCGAAGACACCACAGTCCACTGGCACGGCCTGCACGTACCGCCGAATGTCGACGGCCAGCCGCGCCTGCCGATCAAGCCGGGCGAATCCGCGACCGTCGCCTTCGACGTGGACGACCGGGCGGGGTTGTACTGGTATCATCCGCACCCGCACGGACCCAACGGCGGGCGCGTCGGCTTTCAGAGCTATGCCGGGCTTGCCGGCCCCTTGATCATCGAGGACGAGACCGAACGCGCGCTCGATTTGCCCGTCGGCGAGCAGGAAATGGTTCTGGTACTGCAGGACCGCAGTTTCGCCGGCGACAACGAACTGACCTTTGTTGGCGGCATGGGGTCGATGATGCGCGGTTTTTTAGGCAATCGTGTTCTCGTCAATGGCCGCCCGCCGGAAACCCGCGAAATCGGCCCCCAGCCTTATCGCCTGCGAATTCTCAATGGCTCAAACGCGCGTATCTACAAGCTGGCCTGGAGCGACGGCCGGCCGGTGACCGTCATCGGCACCGGCGGCGGGCTACTCGCTGCGCCGCAACGATACCCTTACGTGACCCTGGCCCCGGCGCAGCGGGTCGATCTGTGGGTGGACCTGTCCGAAGCCAGAGTCGGCGATCAACTCGCCCTTGTCAGCGATCAGTATCGCTCCGGGATGATGGGCGGCATGGGTGGCATGGGCGGATCCGGGTTACCCGCCGGTGCTCGATTCGAACTGTTGCCCCTGCGAGTCACGCATCGCGCGCACGGTGGGCAGCCGCTGCCCGAGGTCTTGGACAGCGGCCTGAAAACGCCGCCCGTCACCCCGGATACACCGATACGAACCTTTGATCTGACGATGAAAATGATGCGCGGCTTCGCCATCAACGGCCGCCAATTCGAAGGCACGACCGTGGCCGATGAGGAAGTCGTAGCCTTGGGCGACACCGAAATCTGGGAGTTCGTCAACGCCAGCATGATGCCGCACCCCATGCATGTGCACGGTCTGCAATTCGCGGTTATCGAACGCAAACGGATCGACCGTCAGCGCGGCTGGTCGGGACTCGAGGCGGGGCTGGTGGACGCCGGCCAGCACGATACCGTGCTGGTGCTCCCCGGCGAGCGGGTACGCATCGCGCTCACCTTCACCGATTTCGACGGTCTCTATCTCTATCACTGCCACAACATGGAGCACGAGGACAACGGCATGATGCGCTATTACCGAGTGCGCGCGTGACGGATTGCTCGCGAAACCCCGTCGTCGCCGAGTACGCTCGCCTCGCCGGCGGCTACGATGCGAAGTGGTCGTTCTATATTCAGGCGACTACGCGCGAGACACTCGCGCGTCTGGTTTTGCGTCCACAGGATCGCGTGCTCGATATCGGCTGCGGTACCGGCGCCCTGCTCCAGCGTCTTTGCGCGATCCACCCGGCCCCGCAACTCTGTGGCGTCGATCCGGTGTTCGAGATGCTGGCTATGGCGCGCCGCAAGCTATCGTCTGCCGTCGATTTACGTCAGGGGTGGGCCGAACGACTCCCCTTTGCCGATGCGCAATTCGACGTCGTCGTATCGTGCAGCGTGTTTCACTATCTCTACCGCCCTGACAAGGCACTGGCCGAGATCCACCGGGTTCTTCGGCCCGGTGGTCGACTGGTCATCACGGATTGGTGTGGCGACTACGTCATGTGTCGTTTGCTCGACCGATACCTGAAACTGACCGGCCGTACCCACGGCCAGGTTTATCGAGCGCAGGAGCACTTAGAACGGGTTGAAAGCGCCGGCTTCGCTACGGCCGACGTGCACCAATACAAAATCAACTGGTTATGGGGACTTATAACCGCTCGCTTTGCTCGAACGCGAGTTCAGTCCATATGACATGTCTCTATCGGATCATATGAATATGGAAATGACCCAAAGTCTGCTCTGGCTTTGTCTGGCGCTGGCGGCGATCGGTCTGCTCGTGCTGGCCTTTGCGTTGCGGCGATTGGTGGCAGCCGCAAACAACCGTTCAGCATCGGGCGCTTGGCTGCTGGCGGCCGGCGGCGTACTGACCGCCGGCCTCTTCGTCATCGATAGTGTCATTCTGTGGTGTCTTATCGAATATAGCTTACTGGGGATCGATTTCAGCAGCGAGGGACTGCGCGCTCTGATGGCTCAGGCCGGGTTCTGGGCGCCGTTAGCCTCTATCGGCTTGATGGTACTTCATTCCTTTGTTCCGTTTCCGGCCGAAGTGATCGCTATCGCCAACGGCATCGCTTTCGGCCCTTGGCTCGGCGTGGCGATTACCTGGATTGGTGCAATGCTCGGCGCGATCGCGAGCTACGAACTCGCACGCGGTTTGGGCCCTGCCGCGCGGCAACGTCTTATCCCTATTCGTTACAGCGCTCGCCTGGATACGTTTGCATTGAACATCGGTATCGCGCCGCTGCTCATAGCGCGTGTTTTGCCTATCGTGTCGTTCAATCTGATCAACTACGCGGCAGGACTCGCCGGCGTGCCACGCTTGTTATTCATCGGGACGACCGGGCTCGGCATATTGCCGTTGACCGTGCTCAGCGTATTGGTTGGCAGTCAAGCGCTGGAGCTGCCTCTTTATATATGGATTGTTGGCAGTGTCGTCTTGCTGCTTTTGCTGGTAGCAGTCCGCTTTGCCCGGCGCGCGATTAAAAGGCACAACCCGAAACGACGGACCGGGACCTCAGCGCGATATGACGCGCGCAGCGACGCACCGCAATGACGATCTGGACGAATATACTGCTCGCCACGGCAGCCGGCGTGCTTCTCAATCTCACACCGTGCGTACTGCCAGCGCTGCCCATCAAGATACGCAGCATCGCGCGCGTGGTCGGCAACGGCGCTCGCCAACGCGCTTTGGCCGGCGCGGCATTGCTGGCCGGGACGCTGACGTTCTTTGGCGGTCTGGCGCTGGCGACGGCGTGGCTGAATTGGACTTGGGGCACGCTGTTCCAAGCCACCTGGTTTCGTGCGGCCATGGCGTTCCTGCTCGCTTGCCTCGGGGTTTACAGCCTCGCGGGACGTGGCGTACAGCCGCCGCAATGGGTTTATCGACTCCAGGGCAACGGCTACGCAGAACCTTACTTTGCCGGTTTCCTGGCTGCGGTCTTGTCTGCGCCCTGCACAGGGCCTTTCCTGGGCGGCGTCATGGCGTTTGCTCTCACTCAGGCGCCGAGCACGATTTTTGTGTTGTTCATCGCGGTGGGCGTTGGATTGGCCCTGCCCTATCTCGTTCTGTTGACACATCCTGGACTGCTTACACGAATACCGCGCGGCGGCGCGTGGTTATTGCGCGTGCAGCAGGTTATGGGTTTGATTCTTCTGGCCGGCGCAACTTTTTTCGCGACTACCGTGCTCGCGGAGCGTGTTAGCACCCTGCTATGGACGGCTTGGCTCGGTGCCGTGGCTTTCTGGTTGATCCGGTCATTGGTTGTTGGACCCGGATTTGGCGCGCGTTTGGTATCGGCGTTGGTCTTGGTGGCGGGCGTGGCCGGCGGCGTCACGCTCGGCCTTGAGGAAGAGGCCGGCGCGCGCCATGAGTTGCCTTGGCAGCCGCTAACAGAGCGCGCATTGATCGAGGCCCGCACGGCCGGCGCGCCGGTGCTTGTCGAGTTTACGGCGGACTGGTGCATCAACTGCAAGGTTCTGGAACAAACCGTGTACGCGGACATCGCGATCGCGCGAGCCGTCGATACAGCCGGCATGCACGTCCTCCGTGCCGATCTGACGCGGCCGGACGCTGCGCTGGACGCTTACCTGCGCTCCTTCGGTGGGGCCGGGCTGCCCTTCGCCGTCATCTTGGCCCCGGATGGCACCGTGCACCGACGCCTACCGGATTTATTTACCGTAAACACCTTGAAAACAGCCATTGAAACCAGTGGGGAGCAGACGCGTGTCGACTAGCAAGACTTTCGTACTAACTTGGCTGTTGCCAACATTCATCGCGATCGTGATAAGCGGGTCTTTTCTTTTCTGGCAATGGACTGTGCCGACGACGGAATCCGATGAGCAGTCACTGACCAGCCCTTCGGCTGCTGATAAACGGGATAGCAAACGAGACGTCGTTGACTTTTATGCCGCATCAGAATCATCGGTGGCCGCGCAATCGGACCCCGCTCGAACACGGCAATTTAGCGCGGCTCACGTGAATCTACAGGCATCACGCGAAGCCGATACGATCAAAATAGAACTCGAAATCGATTCGGGATGGCACATCAACGCCAATCCTGCGTCTTTTGATTTCCTCATACCGACCGAGATTGAAGTACTTGCGGGTCGCAGGATGTTATCTACTAAGTTTGCATACCCATCTGGCGATGAACTCGACGTTGGCCTTGAAGAACCGATTCGGGTGTATTCAGGCGACGTCGACTTGACAACCACTCTGGAGGAAGCAGCGTCCGGATATAAACATACCGTTCAAGCCGTGGTACAAGCTTGTAATGACTCGGGGCTTTGCCTCCCACCCTCAACAATCACTACATCAATTCCTGACACAATGGATTCATCGCTACCTTGAGTCGGCTAGACAGCTCAAAAGCCATTGATGCTGGCAGCGCCAGCAACACGAGCCAAGATAGGCGCAAACCGGCATAAATCGTCTTGCGCCCTAGCGCCGCCTGAGTTGGCTGATATCGAAAACCAATATTTGCGCGAACAAAAATGTCAGCCAAAAACTGTTGTCAACGTAGGCTATTTTGATATAGTTCAATACATGCGTGCTTTCCTAGTTCTGGTTTTGCTGCTGCAGGCTCTGGTCGCCCAGGCGGGCGTGCCAGGTATATCCTGTCTGCACAACTCTGAGCACGCGAGCGCGGGAAAATCCGCGTCTATTTCTACGAGCCCAGGTGTTACGGTCAGCGAGCACTCGCACGCGACAAAGCACCAAACGGGCAGTGGCGACTCCCCATCCCATGATCGGTGCTGCTGCACCTTTATGGGTCACTGCTCGTCAAGTGCGGTTGACACCAGCTTCCCAACTGATGCGCTGTCCCCCCCTGCGGCGCTCTTGGTAAGCCGTGCGCCTGTTTCGGCCACACCTGGGTTCGAATATCCCCCCTATCGCCCGCCGTCTATTAGCGTCTAATTGAAGCTTCCGGTGCATTGGCCGTGCATCGAACATCAATAAAGACGGTGGTTGCAGCTTCTGCGAAGTTATCCACAAGGGTTTGTCGAGCGGCATTTAGAATGTTGCTGGGTCCGATATACACGCCCTAGGATATGTCGCTGCGTCACCGTTCCGACGGAGACGCAAAGTGCGAACTTTCAAAATTGTCGCCGCGACATTAGCCGTGAGCTTGCTTATTGCAGGCGGCGCTGCGGCCGGAATCATTTATTCCGGCGCCTACAACGTCGCGGCCACCAGCGAACACTGGCCCATAACGCGCTGGGCATTAAGCCAAACAGTTCATCGATCGATTGAACAGCAAGCGACTGGTATCGACGTCCCCGAGTTGGGCTCTGAAGAACAGCTGCTGGCCGGCGCGGCCAACTTCGACGCCATGTGCAGCGAGTGCCATGCCCCGCCCGGGCGTCGGCAATCCGTGGCGGCGCGAGGAATGTATCCCCGGCCGCCGGGGCTCACCCATGCGGCCGAGGAAAAGAGTCCTGGCGAAATATTCTGGGTGATCAAGCACGGCATCAAGGCATCCGGCATGCCGGCCTGGGGTGGATCGCATAGCGACGAAGACATGTGGGCCATGACCGCGTTCGTCGAGAAATTACCCGACCTGTCGGCATCCGACTACGACCGCCTTCTGGCCCGCGCCGAAGCCAGCGGCGTGGGGCATCACGCCGGCGGTGGCGGGCACGGTCACGATGACGGGCATCAGACGCACGAACTTGACGCAACCACCGGTTCTTCGAGCAAAGGTCACGACAACGCTAATGGCCATGGCTCGCGCGACGGTCATCACGACGGTGACCACGCGCCGGCCGAAGACGGCGTTGACACAACCGCCCATCGCGACGATGGACACGCACACTAGCCGCGAAACCGTAAACATCGCTTACAAACGACTCCAGACAAACTGGATCAATGAGGCTATAGACAATGACTCAGCATACATATGACAAAGACCGCCGCCGGCTGCTGCGCGCCATGGGCGCGACCGGCCTGCTGGCGGGCTTCAATGCGCTACTTCCCGCCTATGCCCGCGACGGCATGACACGCCACCTCAATAGCGCCGCCGCTCAGGTCCCGGGCGGGGCGGCCCGCGATGTCCTCATGGACGTGCATGTGCGCCGCGAGATGATCGATATCGCCGGCGGCCGTGCATCGGCCATCACGCTGAACCACACCACGCCGGGCCCGATCGTGGAGCTTTGGGAAGGCCAGAACGCCCATCTGCGCGTGCATAACCACCTGGACGAGTCCACTTCGATCCACTGGCACGGCATTCTGTTGCCGTTCCAGATGGACGGCGTACCCGGCGTGGCGTTTCCCGGCATCGACCCGGGCGAAACGTTCGAAGTCGATTTTCCCGTCCGCCAGGCCGGCACCTACTGGTATCACAGCCATTCCGGGCTGCAGGAGCAGGTCGGCCAAACCGGGCCGATCGTCATCCACTCGGCCGAGGACGACGGCATCAACGCCGATCGCGAGTACGTGATCGTGCTCAACGACTGGACCTTCGAAGACCCGCACCGGCTGTTGGCAAAGCTCAAGGAGATGAGCGACTACTACAACTTCAGCGAGCGCACGCTCGGCGATCTGGCCGAGGATTTCCGCAAGTCGGGCGTGGCCACCACGCTGAAAGATCGGCTGGCCTGGGGCGACATGCGCATGAGCCCGCGCGATATCGCCGACGTGACCGGCTATACCTACAGCTATCTCATGAACGGCGTACACCCGGACGCCAACTGGACCGGTCTATTCACGCCGGGCGAGCGGATCCGCCTGCGCGTGATCAATGCCTCCGCCATGACCTACTTCAACGTGCGCGTACCAGGTCTGCCCATGCAGGTGGTCGCGGCCGACGGCAAGGAGGTCCAGCCGGTCGAGACCGACGAATTCCAGATCGGCGTGGCCGAGACCTTCGACGTGGTGGTCCAGCCCAGGGCCGATCAGGCCTACACGATCATGGCCGAAACCATGGACCGCAGCGGCTATGCCCGCGGCACCCTCGCGCCGCGCGCGGGCATGGTCGCGCCCGTGCCGGCGCTGCGCGAACAGCCGCAGCGCACGATGGTGGATATGGGCATGGACATGAGCGAAATGGACATGGGCGGCATGACGATGCCGCACGAGAACGGCGCGAAGCCGATGGGTCATGGCCAGATGGCGATGGACCACGGCTCGATGAAGACGACGGACATGTCCAAAAAGGATGCCGGTATGGCCGGCATGTCGCATCAGGGCCACAAGATGGATGGCGCGAAGATGTCGGACAAGATGGCCGGCATGGACCATGGCCACAAGAAGATGGCCCACGGCACCGGCCCGAACGCCGGCACCATGGGCACGGGCGCGATGATGGAACAGTCCGGCCCGGTCATCGCCAAGCATGGTCCCGACATGCACGGGGCGGGCAATATCAACGTTGCCAACGTCCAGCGCGATCGCCTGGGTGAACGTGGTACCGGGCTCGAGGACGTGAACCATCGCGTGCTCACCTACAGCCAGCTGCGCAATGTCGTGCCGATGCAGGATCGTCGCGAACCCTCGCGCACGATCGAGGTGCACCTGACCGGCAACATGGACCGCTACATGTGGTCGTTCGACGGCGTGAAGTACTCGGACGCCACGCCGATCGAGTTTCCCTACGGCGAACGCATCCGGCTGGTGCTCGTCAACGACACCATGATGGAGCACCCGATCCATCTGCACGGCATGTTCATGGAGCTGGAGAACGGCCAGGGCGAGCATCTGCCGTTCAAGCACACCCTGAGCGTGCTGCCCGGCTCACGGGCGTCGCTACTGATCACGGCAGACGAACCGGGCCGCTGGGCCTTTCACTGCCATCTGCTCTATCACATGGAAATGGGCATGTTCCGCGTCGTGCGTGTGAGCGATCAATCGGGAGACCAGAATGCTTAAACAGTCGATGACCACAACGATCGGTGTGACGGCCCTCGCCCTCGGGATGACCCTGCCGGCGCATGCCGGCTCAAACGGCAAGGCCGATCTGGATTCCGTCATACCGCAGGGGCCGGCGGATCCGAACAGCGGCGCGCCGCTGGCCTGGAAAAAGCCGATCCACGACCAGCAGATCCACAAGTTCTTTTTGATCGACCGGCTCGAATACGGGGACGTGGACGGCACCAACAACTATCTCTGGGACGCCCAGGGCTGGATCGGCGGCGATTACAACAAGCTGTGGCTCAAGACCGAAGGCGAGGGTCCGATGCGCGGCGGCTCGCCCGAAGATACCGAGTTCCAGGCGCTCTATACCCGCACGATCGCGCCGTTCTGGAGTGCCCAGGCCGGTGTGCGCTACGACGTCAATCCCAACCCGGACCGCGGCTTTGCCGTACTCGGCCTGCAGGGGCTGGCGCCGTACTGGTTCGAATCCGACACGGCGCTGTTCGTCAGCGAGGACGGGGACGTGAGTTTTCGCGGCGAATTCGAGTACGAGCTGCTGCTTACCCAGCGGCTGATCCTTCAGCCTCGGGCCGAGATCAATGCCTCGGCTCAGGAGGTGCCGGAATATGGCCTCGGCCAAGGTCTCAACAACACCGAAATGGGCATCCGGTTGCGCTATGAGATGCAGCGCGAGTTCGCCCCCTACGTCGGGGTCCGCTGGGAGCAAACCTATGGCGAAACCAGGGATATCGCCCAGGCTGAAGGCGAAGAGACGTCGTCGACCGCCTTCGTGGTCGGTATCCGCGCCTGGTATTGATTAGGCCTGCGCTGTAACTACTTCATCTAAAAGGAGGAAATTTATTAAATTCTATCAATCCTTAGCCACTTTAATTGACACGAATTCTTAAGTGGGCGTTATTCGGCTATACCTTTGTCATCTAGTGAGAATTATTGGTTCTTGTAATTCTGAACTAGAAAGTTAGCAAGGCAACGATTCAGCCAATAACGCCCATAATTCAGCGACGTTACAGTTAGGTATCATTATGCAGAAGAACACTATTAAACAAAGCTTGCTTCTTTTACTTTTAGCCTCGGGCTCCTCCGCAGCCTTGGCTGAAGCGGACACTGCCATGGCCCCTGGGTTGCCAGACGGCGCTGTAGTAATAGCTCAAGCAAAAGCAGTCGATACTTTGAAAGAATATCAATCAATGTATGAAGGTCAGATGATGGATCGGCACACAATGCAGATGCTAGACGTGGATGATAACGGTGAAATCTCACGTGAGGAGTTCATGCATGTGCATGAACTTATATTCGACACTGCCGATCAAAACAAAGATGGCAAACTCGAAAAAAGCGAAATGAAAAAGGGCAGTCTGCCGAAAATGGAAACCAGCTAGCATTTTATTTATACGTCACCCTAGCTAGTTGTTATAGGGTGACGTATTTTCCGACTCAACACGTCGCACAAACTGGTCGCCTACTTGCAAGCGGCCGGGATAAAGTGCTAGCACTTGCAGCAAGATTGAATTCTGGTTCTAAAAGATAAATCGGCGCCAAGCGAGACCGAAAAATGTTCTCAAAAACACTTTTATCTTACATGGCTATTTTCTACTAAAAATATGGCGTTAACTGGGCTTGTAATCATTTTCATAACTTTCTTCGCCGGGGCACTCATTGTCCAGAAGCTGCCCACTCGCGCCGATCACCATCAATTAGCCGAATCTCAAAAGGTGCCGTTTCTTGGTGGCTCGAGCCCCAACACCCATGCCTGGCAGCGATACCACATACGCTACTACTCGATGACTCTCCTATTCATCGCGTTCGAAATGGAGATGATGTTTATGTACCCGTGGGCCGTCGTGTATGTCACCGAAGGCGTCAAGGCCCTCGCTGAAATGGGCATGTTCCTCGCCATCCTCACGGTAGGCATTCTCTATGGGTGGCGCGAAGGTATCTTTAGATGGCAGTAACCATACTCGGGCGTCTTGCAGCGCGAGCTCCGGTTCCCGTTTTCGTGGCTATGGGGCGCGACGGCGCGCCTGCGATCGAGCACTTGCTCAAGAGTGGTGATATCGACTTCACCGCAACGCCCCGACACGCCAACATTTTATTGGTCGCGGGCCGCACTCGAGAGAGTGACCAACCCTATCTAGATCGCCTCCACGACCAAATGCCGCACCCACGTGCGACATTCTGGTGGGGAGACGCGCATTCGGACGACATAGATGAAGCACGGCGCTCCGCCTCAGCTGACGATCCAGTCGCGCCACTGCGTGCGCTTTATCGCAAACTGATTGGCGGCTCCTATGCATCGGAAACCCACCGTCTGTCCGACGAGCCACCCGCCCCTTGGCGTGGCAGGGGCGATCACGGTCAAGGTGGAGAAGGGATGATGGGCGGCGTGCCTTACGGGCGCATGATGCCTATGCCCCCGACGCCAGACATTCGCGACGGGCTCGCGTTAGATGTCTACCGTACTCAGGTTGGCCCCTTCATGCCTTACTGGCCCGCTGGATTGATACTAGAGGTGACTTTTCAAGGCGACGTAATTCAATCAGCCGAAGTCGTTCAGCCACCCTATCCACCACGCGACATTGATCGTGAACCATTCGATCGCTTGCTGCACGAGCAGACGCCCCTGGCACAAATCGAGCGCACACGCGCAACGCATCACTTGGCATGTATCGCCCGGGTATTGTCGCTTGTCGAATTACCGACGCTCAGCCGGCGGGCTCAGATCGTGGCAGCACGCATACGCGCGAACGAAACTGTTGCTATCGGTCCGCTGCGCAAAGCCGCCGCCCGCGCAGGTTTGATGGCCGCGATCAAGCCGGGGCTCGGTCGGATCGATGACGATCTAGCGTGTGAACTCGGCGGCCCGGTGCGACGCGCTGCTGGACACGTGCTCGACAGTCGCAACGATGATCCGACCTACACGCGACTGGGCTTCACCCCTGTCACGCAAAAGCAAAGCGACTGTCAAGCGCGCGTGGCGCAGTGGTTCGACGAGGCCGAACAAGCGCTAGCTCTCGCGTCGGCCGCACCCCACATCCTGATCGCCCAAGGCCAACTGGCCGAGCCACCCTGGGCTCTTCGGGCACCGCCGCTTGATTATCGCGTGACCGAGCTGCTCCCAGGACTCGAATGGAGTGAAGCGCTACTCGTGCTCAACAGTTTCGATAGCGCCGCGTTATGCCGAATGGCGCCATTGGAGACGCCGTGACCCAGATCGCTCTAAGCACTGCCTGGCTTGCTTTCTTGCTTGGCATGGCATGGTATGTCGCTGTACTTGATGGGCTGTGGACCGCCGCTCGAGAACGGCGTTTACCACGCGCGCCTCTGGCCAATCCAATCTACCGATGCGCCGCAGTTCTGCGTCAACAGTCCAACCTAACCGAAACGCCGGATTTGCTAAATTGGAGGTTGGCACCTGCGTTGTATGCTGCGCTCGCGGGTAGCGGTGTCGCGATCGTGCCATTCTCCAGCGCGAGCGTTCTTGCGGATCTCGAAGTGGGCATTGTCTGGTGGGGCGCAGTCGAGGCGCTAACAGTAGTGGTTGTATTCCTGCACGGTTGGTCAGCCAATGCTCAGTTCGGCCTGATCGGTGCCTACCGCTATGTCGCCATCGGGCTGCCGGTAATGCTGATCAGCATGTTCATGCTGATCGCGGCAGCATTGCCCGCCGAGTCTTTGGCCCTCCCACAAATAGTCGAATCCCAGCGTGGCCTTTGGAACGTCATCCGCCAACCGTTAGGGCTACCGCTGTTTCTACTCCTCGGTCTGTCTCTAAGCTTCAGAGGTCCGTTCAACTACGCGGACTCGGCTGATATCGCAGGGGGAACCGCCGCTGAGGTATCCGGCGCGCCAAGGTTGGTCTGGGAGTTCGCGAGGCTCGCAATGCTTACGGCGGTGGCCGCAATGGCGGCCAGCGTCTTTCTAGGTGGCTACCTTGGCCCGTGGCTGCCCGGGCCGGCATGGTTGGTGCTCAAGACGGCTACCTTGCTTCTAGTCCTGGTATGCCTCACCGAGCAGCTGGCACGGATCTCCCCGAGCCGAATGATGACGCTGATCTGGACAACGCTCCTGCCGCTATCGTTTTTGCATTTGGTATGGGCAGGAGTACTGGCACTATGAACGTAATCGATATCGCATTCTGGATCTTCGCCGCTATCGCGGTGATAAGCGGTTGGCGTGTCTTCTGCACCGACTCGATGGTTCGCGCTTCGTTCCTCCTGTTGCTGTCATTTATCGCAGTTGGCTTGATCATGGTGTTGCTCAACGCGCCCTATCTCGGCATCGCGACCGTCTTCATGATGGCAGTGGAAATGATGGTAATGGCGCTGTTCATGGTCATGTTCATGATGAATCCGGCGGGCCTGAACCCGATGATGATGGTGCACCAGCACCGTTTTTCGATCGCGGCGGGCGTGTTTGTCTTCGCCACACTCACCGGCCTGATCTGCGTTACACGCTTTACCTCCAACCCGGTCGATCCGGGCCTCGATTCCGTTGCGAGCCTAGGCAAGGAACTGCTCGGCAATTCAATGCTGATCTTTGAAACCGCTGGGGTCACGCTGCTGGCGACCATGGTGGCCAGCGTCATTCTATCGAGCCGCAGCGGACGCTTTGGCACGGCCGATACCGGCGCCGTACCGCCGCCACTCGAACCCGGCGGTGAGCCAGCAGGGCGGCAGCCCGAGCAGCACAGTGGACATGCTCATCACCATCATTGATCGAGAAATAGCCATGACACTCCCAGCGATATTGATCGTCGCCGCCGCCCTCATCGGCATTGGGCTCTACGGCACGTTGTCGCAGCAGTCATTCGTGATGCTGATGATGGGCCTCGAGTTGATGCTCAACGGCGTGATGCTGGCGGCTGTTGGCTTTTGGTCGCTTACGGCAGGTGGCCTGCCAACAGGGCAGCTGTTGGCCATCATCGTGATGGCGGTGATGGCAGTAGAGATGGCCGTCGGCTTCGCATTGATCACTGCGGTCTATCGCAGTCGCCAGGCGGATGTCACCGAAAGCCTGACAACACTGAAACATTGATAATGCTCTGGCTTGTTGCCCTGTTCCCACTGCTCGCGGCTGTGATCGTTCACGCATCGCCGATGCGGAACCGCGCCACTCTAGGCGCTTCAGGCTGTGGTGTATTGCTGGTCACACTCGTGCTCACGGTTTTCGCCGGCCTAGAGGGTTGGGTCGGACGAATTGCCTGGAGCATACCGCTGCAGTTCGAGGTGGCGTTGACAACAAGCTCTGTCGTTATGGCTTTGCTGGTGTCGGTCATCGCCCTGCCCGTGCTCGCCTATGCCGCGGTCCACGAACGCCGGCGCGACTTGAACCGCTTGGTATCGCTGCTCTTACTGTTCGTCGGCGCCATGCTGTTACTAGTAATCGCGGCGGACCTCATTACGCTGCTTATCGGCTGGGAACTGGTCGGCGCCTGCTCATGGGCGCTGATCGGGCACGAACGACAACACGCATCCCGTGCGGCCTCGGCGCGCTATGCGTTCGTGATGACCCGTTTGGGCGATCTCGGGCTTTTCGTGGCGGCCATGGTTGCCTTCAGCGATCGCGGCACTTTCGCGTTCGCCGCGATCGAAACTCTCGGCGCACCGCAAAAGACTATTCTGGTGGCCGGATTATTGTTAAGCGCGGCCTCGAAATCCGGCCAGATTCCGTTCGCGCCATGGCTTTTCCGCGCCATGGACGGGCCAACATCGGTTTCGGCTTTGTTGCATTCCGCCACCATGGTCGCCGCGGGAGCCTACCTGTTGATCCGGCTCGAGCCGACGCTCGCTCAGGTGCCGTGGTTTGGTCCTGCGGCAATTTGTATCGGTCTCGGCACCGCGCTTGCAGGCGGTCTGACCGCCATGCTGCAGCCTCACGCAAAGAAATTACTGGCAGCGTCCACCTCCGCACACTACGGCTTAATGTTCGTCGCGGTCGGCGCCGGCTACCCTGCCGTCGCGCTGACGCATCTCGTCGCGCATGCGTTTTTCAAGGCATTGCTGTTTCTCAGTGCAGGCGTCGCCGGCCGCGAAGCCGATAGCTTCTATCTGACAAAGATGGGATTCGGGCGCGTGCTGCCGATTACAGCCTCGGCAACCGCGGTCGGCGGGTTCGCATTGGCAGGCATACCTCCGCTGGGCGCAGCGTGGACAAAGGAAATGGTCGTAACAGCCGCAGGCCATTTCAGCCCATGGCTGGCATTCGTGGTCATGCTCGCCGGCGCCTTGAGTGCGGCCTATGCCATGCGTTTCGTCTATAGCGCCTACGGCGTCGCCGTCAACGACACGAGCGCCACTACGAGAACGACAGAAACCATAGCGATCTCATCGCTAGCTGCCGCTTGTTTGGCGCTTTCCTTATATTGGCTGCCAGGCATACAGCAAACGCTGGGCGCTTGGCTCGCAACCTCGTTTCCGACGCCTCCACCCTGGGAGACCATCGGTTCACTCCTGACTGTCGGCTTTGGCCTCTACACCGGGCTGTTGATCGCACGCAAACATCCCGCGCTGGGCGAAGACGGCCCTGTTTCAGCCTACGCTGACTGGTTGGGCTTGCCCTTTGCGATCAATCGCGTCGTCGAGCGTCCTTTTTCGGCGCTCACACAGCACTGTGCCACGTTCGACGATGCCGTGATTGATGGCACCGTACGCCGGGCCGGTGCCAGCGGACTCTTCGCCGCACGCGTTGCGTATCGAGGACTGGACAGACTGGCGGACGGGCTTCCGGAGGGCGTCACTCGTTGGCTTGCTCTTAGCGGCGAAGACAGCCGCCGTTTTCAAACCGGCCTTTCACACCATTATCTCGCCTTTATGGCCGCGGGTGCTGTGGTGTTGGCAATTATTCTGTTTGCGGGGCGCTAAAATGCTCACGGCCACCATTCTCATGCCATTGCTGGGTGCGTTCGCGCTCGCTTGTACACGTCTAAAAGAACCGACATACCGATGGCTCGCATGCAGCGTCGGCAGTGTGCCCTTGGTCCTACTCGTGGCGGTCTGGATCGGCTTCGATACCAGTACGGGCGCCTCCGCGTTTCAGTACGTCGTCGAATACCCTTGGATTCCGGCGCTTGGCATCGGCTGGCGTATGGGCGTCGACGGTATCGCGCTAACGGTGGCTACGATGAGCGCGCTGTTGTTCGTCGCTGCGATGGCATGGCCCGCCGACACACGGGGACGGGCACGAGAATACTACGCGTGGTTTCTCTTTCTCGAAGCTGTGTCGCTCGGCGTATTCCTGACTCTGGATCTCGCGCTGTTCTATGTCTTTTTCGACCTGAGCCTCGTCGGTCTGTTCTTTCTTATCGGGCGCTGGGGCCACGGCGATGCCGAGCGAGCCGCGATAAAGTTTTTCGTCTATACCTTTGCCGGGTCGTTAGCCATTCTGCTGGCAATTATTGGTCTTGTTTTGGTGACCGACCCTCTTACCTTCGACATGCGTACGCTAATCGCGGATCAGCCACTCGCGGGTATGGATCTGCGTGCGACGCTGGTTCTGGCCGGATTCATCATTGGCTTTGGTATCAAGACGCCGTTCGTACCCTTGCATACATGGCTGCCCCCAGCGCACGTGAATGCCCCTGGGCCGGCCTCAGCCGTGCTCGCCGGTGTGCTGCTTAAGATGGGCACTTACGGTTTGATTCGAATCCCCTATTCGATGCTCGGCGAGACCTTTGGACGCTATGCTTTCGCCCTGGCCGTTCTGGCGGTGATCTCGATTCTATGGGGCGCGTTGGTGTCGATGGCGCAACGCGACCTCAAACGACGTATTGCTTACACCTCAGTGAATCACATGGGCTATGTGTTGCTGGGTATCGCGGCAGCCGCGACGATCGGCGGCGAGCAGGCCGCACGGCAGATGGCGTTGACAGGTGCCACCGTGGAAATGGTCGCCCACGGCCTGATCACCGGCGCGCTGTTCTTGATCTGTGGCGCGCTCTGGCAGCGCACTGGCGATTATAATCTCGAGCACTACGGCGGTCTGAGCCAGATCGCCCCGAATCTCACTCGCTTTACGATTCTCGCGTCATTCGCGAGCCTGGGTCTGCCCGGGCTCGCCGGTTTCGTGGCCGAGCTACAGATATTCGTTGGTGCTTTCAGCGTCTATCCGTGGCTGGCCGCCACCGCGCTCCTGGGTATTCTCATTACCGCTGCGCTTTTCCTACAGATGCTGCAACAGCTGTTCTTCGGAGCGCTGCCCACAGATCGGGGGGATTTCAGGGACCTCGCGCGCGTCGAGATCATCACCTTGGCGATACTCGTACTGCTGATCGTGATAATCGGAATATATCCGAATTGGCTGCTGACGCCCATCAACAGTGCAACTGGCCTATTGACGGGTGGGGTCTAGCATGCCGGTTGGCGACGTTCTCCCCGAACTCAGCGTTTTAATCAGCGCGGTCACGTTGCTTTTGGCCGCAAGTTTCATGCGCGAGCGAGATCAGTGGTTGGCTGCGCCGGGCGCGCTCATTGGCCTTACGGTGGCATTCGCGTTTTGTGTTGCTCAACTGGGCGAAGCGCCGAAATTGACTTTCTCTGGAGTCTGGGCTCTGGACGGTGCCAGCATCTGGGCTCGCCTGATCATTTTGGTCGCTGCCGCCTTGAGCGTTCTGTTGACGCCCGAGTGGCTGCGCCAAGACCGTCGCCACGGTGAATACTATGCCGTCTTAATGCTTGGAACACTCGGGGCCATGCTGCTCGCCGGGGCGACAGACCTGATGCAGTTGATCATCGCCGTTCTGCTGTCCTCCGTCACGGGGTACACGTTAGCCGCTTATCATCGCAACTGGCCGCTGTCGGCTGAAGCCGGCATGAAATATTTCTTGGTCGGCGCGCTGGCCAACGCCCTACTCGTGCTCGGTGTGACGCTGATGTTCGGGCTGTTTGCCACCACGGACTACGGCGAGCTGGCGTCGCGTACGAAAGACGGCGCCCAATCAATGACGCTCGTCGCATTCAGCCTCGTCATTGTAGGTGTGGCATTTAAACTTGCAGCAGTACCGGCCCATACCTGGATGCCGGATGTCGCTGAGGGCGCCCCGCCGCCGGCGGCTGCCTTCCTCACTATTGCACCTAAAGTAGGCGCCGCCATTGCGCTTGCCCGCTTCGTCGATCTGTTCCCTCAAGACATCCCTTGGCGCACCGTGGTTGCCACGATCGCGATCGCGACCATGTCCGTAGGCAATTTGGGCGCACTCGGGCAGAACGATGTGCGGCGAATGCTGGGCTGGTCTTCGGTATCGCAATCTGGCTACGCGCTGATGGCGATCACTGTTCTCGGTCTGGATCCCTACGCGCTACCGGCCTTGCTGTTCTTTCTCGCAAGTTATGCGGTCGCGAATCTCGCAGCATTCGGTGTTGTGACACAGCTGCGCGGACGCACGAACCTAGACGACTATCGCGGCCTCGCGATCGCCCATCCACTACTCGCGGCCGCACTGATCCTTAGTTTTCTTTCGCTGGTGGGTATCCCACCGCTGGCAGGCTTTGTGGGCAAGCTGGCACTGTTCGTCACGACGATCGAATCGGGTTACGCATGGCTGGCTGTCGTGGCTCTGATCAACACCGTCGTATCACTAGTTTATTACTTACGTGTGCTTGCGCCCGTGTATTTCGCCGAGCCGGCGAGGCCCATGCATACGCTCGGCTACTCTGCCGCCGCCGCTGTGGTGCTATGCGCGTTCTTCACCGTCACTCTTGGTGGTTTGGCAGAGCCATTCTGGCGAATGCTCGCTGAGACGACTCTTCTCCCATAGGCTGCTTGCGAATCGGTGTTAGGTTGCAGCGCGACATAGCGCGTCAACGATAGCGTGTCCGATTCAGCACCTTTACCCCTTTTCCTATGCGTGCTTTCGTAGAAGCGAATCTGATCTTCAATCGCGTCCCCGCAGACGCGCATGCCGAGATTCACATAGCAATGCCCGTCATTTGCTACTGAGGCTCATGGCTATCTTACAGGCCGCGTCACGATCTAGGGATCCATGTCGGTGCTGCGCCTTTTGCGTAGCGTGACTCTAATTTGGTCATATCCGGTATGAAAGTGTTCGAATATATCTGCATTAGCCGGAAAACCTACTTCTCTCGTTACAGTTGCTCGTTGTCGAAATCGATCTAGAAATTTTCAGAGCGCTAAAATAGGGATCGGCTTCGAATTTGATACGCCAATCGTTGGCAGAGTTCGATTACTCCACGACCATCCCAATATCGAACAGTCGCCAATCTAAGGTTAGCGACCCATCTAGAATTACAGCATCCTAGCTGAATAGAAGGTCGAGAGGGCTCGTCTCTAGCCGCTCAAAGCGGTTCGTCGCAAACTGCTTAGTACCAATCGAAAATTGAACGCAGCTACACAGTCGCCATTCAGTTCGCCCATTGCTGAGTGTCTGCAGCATTCCCGCGAGCGCACGTGAGTTCGGTGGTCTGCAACACCGCTCTTAGCGGGTCGCGGCAACTACGATTTCCGTAGTCCACGCCGCAAAGCAGCCGTGCTTAATGAACTAATGCACATGGTGATAAAGCGCAAGCCTCTGGCACCCAGTAAAAGCCTCAAGCGGCAAGCCATCTGACGCCGTTGCCAAGCAGTTGACGCGGCGCAAGCAGCCCGCCACGCTTAATCTGTTGGCGCTGATCGTTTGTCGCAAAACAGATCTCCTATGCGCCGGCAGCGCCCGGGGTGTTTTCATTTCGCCCCGGGCGTCCCTCCTTGGGTCTTGGCCGGCCCGGCAAGTATCCAAACGCCGTACGAGTACGTATGGTAGCGATTGCTTTTCAAGTTAAGTAGTTGTGAAACCCAGCGACGAAGCAGCGACCGGAACCCACACATTCCCGTACGACGGCGAGGCATTGCAGACGGTGTTGGCCCATACGTTTGCCTTGATGCCGGAAGCGGTCCTGCTCGCCGACACAGACCGCCGGATCATCATGGTCAACGACGCGGCGGTGGCGCTGTTTCGCTACGCGCGCGAAGAGCTACTCGGCCGCACCACGCAAATGCTCTACGCGCATCGGGCCGACTTCCAGGAAACCGGCCGCACCCGCTATAACCGGCGCGCCGCGCACCATACACAGACCTATCTCATGCGCTACCGGCGCAAGGACGGGAGCGAGTTCGACGGCGAAACGATTGGCGGGCCGATTCTGGGCGCCGAGGGCGATGGGCCCATGTTTCTCGGCATCATCCGTGACCAAAGCGCCCGGGTGGCGAATGAACATGCCCTGCACGGCCTGCATGCCATCACGTCAGATCAGTCACTGAGCTTCGCCGATCGACGTCACGCCATCCTGGAGCTTGGATGTGAGCATTTTGGCATGCCCATCGGCATGGTCAGCCATATCGAAGACCAGGCATACCAGGTCGTTGATATCGTCGATGGCGTATCGGATATCAAGCCCGGCCAGGTGTTTCCGGTTTCGGAAACCTATTGCTGCCATACGATCGTTGCCGAGGGGCCGTTCGCCGTGGACCGGACCGGCGAGGGCGAGTTGTGCGAACACCCTTGTTATCAGCGTTTCGCGCTGGAGTCTTATATCGGCGCCCCGCTCACGCTCGACGGCCAGATCGTGGGCACGCTGAATTTCTCCAGTACCGAGCCGACCGGCGAGTTCACCACCTACGATCTCGACCTCATCGGCATGTTCGCGCAGTGGCTGGATCACGAGATTGCCCGCGAGCGTGATCTACTCGCACTGCGCGGCGCCCAGGACGAACTGGCACGGCTGGCGCTCACCGATGAGCTCACCGGGATATACAACCGGCGCGCGATCGGCGCCCGCATGCAGGAAGAATTGAACCGCGCCCAGCGCTACGCCCAGCCGGTAAGCGTGGCGCTGGTGGATTTCGACCGCTTCAAGCAGCTCAACGACCAACACGGGCATATCGCCGGCGATCGGGCGTTGCAGCTGTTCGCAGAACTGGCCACGAAACAGCTGCGTAATCTGGACAGCGTGGGTCGCTGGGGCGGCGAGGAATTCGTTTTGCTGCTCCCGAACACGGACGCAAACGCGGCGATGACGACCGCACAGCGGCTGCTGGAAACCATCCGAGGGGCAGGCTGCACGGTCGATGGCACCGCCGTACCGCTGACCGTCAGTGCCGGTCTCGCCACCACGCAGGGTGACGAGTCGATCGAAACCCTCATCGATCGGGCAGACCAGGCCCTGTACGAAGCGAAGGCAAACGGCCGCGATCAAGCGATCGCCGGCAGTGCATTGTCTGGCCCGAGCCGGTCTATTTGACGCAACAGCGCCAACTGGCCACGCTCAGATGGTCGGCGCTGATCTTCGTTCGCAAAACAGATCTCCGTTGCGCCGACAGCTCCCGGGGTGTTCCAACAACACCCCGGGCCTTTTACCGCCAGAGCGACACGCGGCAGATCGCGCATCGTAGATGCGCCTGACCGTCCCGGCGCGCGCTGATGTCCGGGTGTGCATAGCCACACTTCGGGCAGCCGTCATCGATCGCGGCCACGCCTTCGAATAGATAGGCCGCCTCAATCTCGTCTGCCAACATCCGGTAGCCCCGCACCAGCTTGCCGAGTGCGTCCGCGACGCTGCGCCCGCGCCCAGTCGGCCCGGCGGTTTTCCAGCCCTCGTCCACCCGCCGCTGCAAGCGCACCGCGTACTCGTAGGATGTCGGGACGGACTCCAATGCAATCCGCCATCGGTCATCGACGAGCGGGTAGTAGGACGGCATCGGGCGGTGCTTGGGGTTCGGCATCCGCGAATGATTACTGTACGCGCATACAGTTCGCAAGGGCGACGGCACCGGGCTATGCTTCCACCATGTGTGGACGCTACGGTCGATTCAGCGCCGTCGAGGCCTACGCGGCAATCATCAAGGCAATGGTGTCGCCGCGTTTTGAAGACAGCGCAGGCTATAACCGCCCGCCGGGCACGTTCCAGCTCATCGGCCTCGTCAATCCAGACGACGGCGCTGTCACGCTCGGGCCGGCCTGGTGGGGCTTCGTGCCCAACTGGGCGACCGATACGAAACTCGCGCCGATCAATGCGCGCTCTGAAACCGCCGACGAAAAGAAGCTCTTCGCCAAGGCGTTCGAGCAGCAGCGGTGCCTGGTCGCGGCCGACTACTGGATCGAGTGGCAACGCAACGGCGACAACAAGCAGCCGTATGCCATCCGCCCCAGCGCCGGCGAACCGTTCTTCTTCGCCGGCATCTGGAGCAAAGCATCACGGCTGCCCGAAAATCACGCCGCGGCCGGCCAGGTCACGTTCGCAATCCTGACGGGCCAGCCGAACGACGACATAGCCCACATCCACAACCGCCAACCCCAGGCGCTCACCGCCAAGGGCGCCCGCCACTGGATCGACCCGGATCTAGACGCAGCGCAGGCGCAGAAAGTGCTCGATGAACATCGGCACGGGCAATACGACGCCTGGCCAATTGACAAGCGCGTGGGCAGTCCGGCGAACGATGGGCCCGAGACCATGGAACCGGTCGACGTTGGATCGGAATGATGCCCGTTTCTCCGAGCGGGCCAGGGAGCTTGTAACGGGGGTTAGGTGCCCTTTTCGTCTCGCCGACCATGCGCCGTGGACTCGCAAAGTAGCCGACTCGCTACACTTTTCTTCCTGCGTGGCCTGCTACTAAGAGTACGGGCGGTGATCGACTTCCTCGCCGAGCGTTTCGCGGATCAAGACTTCATGACAAGCGCCTGCGGCAATGAAGCACGTTGATCTCGCACGCGATGCAGTCAAGGCCGTTGAGGAGAAAACGAATCAACCCGTCGAATCGATCCGTCGCGCGCCTGTACTCTAAACGAGAGCTGAACGTGGGCGCGTGTGGACACGCACTATACGGCTTTCGGCCTGGGGTGTAACGCTATCTACTGTGACTATGGTGCTGCGCCTGTAGCCCGTTCCAGCAAAAGCGATACGCTCTTGCTTGGTAATATCCAGTGGTTATTACGATCGATAGCGATATGAAAAAGAACAGCTGCGCCTTAGCGCTCACGGTGCTCTCTACGCTAGTGGCAGGTTGCGCGAGTACACCTCAAGAAACATTCTCCGTCGACCGGGACACAGAAGCCGAAACCGTCGCCTCGCATATCTACACGATGGCACAGCGTTGTTGGAACAAAGACGATGGGTTCCTGGTTGAAGGGCGCGGCAGTCGTTCGCTGATCACGCCGCGCGGTGACTATGCGGTCGAGCTGTTTTGGTATGCCGCCGATACGGGCGATCAGCGGCCTGTGATCGTCGCCGACGTTGTGAATACCGACCACGGCGCCCAGGTCAACATCGAGAAACAGGGATTCCCATTCTATGGCGCCCGCGGCAAAGTCGAGGCCACCGACGCCGGTGCACGTCGTGTTCGCGCGTGGGCACGCGGTGAAACCGCATGCGGTGACAGCCTCTAGGGATAGGGCATCTTTTCCCGCGGCCGATCAAATCGATCGTGTTACTCGAACGCGTCGCGTTGGTCGAGATCGTAGACCAGGTTATTCGCGATCGAGACATACGCATTGCGTCGATAGCTCGCGTAATCGATAGGCAACCACTGCCACTCACTTGATTCACGCGTGTACTGGAACATGTCCACGGGCTTGTTCCCCTTGAATAGGGTCACATTCGCGCTGTAAGTCTGGCTGTAATGCATCGGCAACGCGAAAAGCGTGGCGGCACCGAGCAGCATCTTGGTGAAACCCAGAAAGCCGCTATCGTGAAATACCGAGTCGGTTTCGATGACAAGCTTGTACGGCGCAAAGGCATTGTTCAGTTCGACGGTCTGGAACTTCCCACTACGCTGTAGCGTTTTCAGGAATCGCTCATGCACATCATCGCGCGTGGCGTAGCAGCCATATTGATGACAGGTCGTGCTCGTCGGCACCTCGCCATTGTTCACCTGCAAACCCACGGAAGGCCAACGCCCATCTGGGTTCTTTGTGATCTCATACGTTGGATACGGACTGCTCACGGCGCAAGCCGAAAGCGACAGCGCGCCCCCTATAACAGACAACCGCTTCATTCGATCCCCCTATGCGGACAACGCGTCCGCGCAGAATTAAACGAGGTTGCGGGTACCAGGTCAAGCGTTTTTTACAGGCTTGGATAAGGTGTCTCAGGTGATTGTATTTGCGGATCTTTTCGCCGCATAGCGGACGCACTGCTGATCCCTCATACAAACCTGTCTCGAAGACTCACGCGTGCGTTTTCGGGGTCGAGCCTCTCAACCGTTTCGCATAGGTTTTCGCCAGCAACGCGCCCACCACGATCTGGATCTGGTTGTAGACCATGATGGGCAGCACGATCATGCCGAGTGCCGGGTTCCCGGCAAAAAGCACGTTCGCCATGGGCAGACCCGAGGCCAGACTTTTCTTCGAGCCGCAAAATACCGCGGCGGTTTCGTCCGCGAGGTCGAAGCCGAGTCGTCGCGAAAGCACCATCGCGATGCCGATCATGGCCGCGAGCAAGACCGCGCAAAGGCCGATTGCGAGTGCAATAGCCGTGACCGGCAAGTCCCGCCAGAGACCGCTGGCCACCGACTTCGAAAACGCGGCGTAGACAATCAGCAGGATTACCGCCTGATCATACCGAGCAGACAGCGTGTGATGCCGGTCCATGAAGCCGGCCACCCACGGCCTGATCGCCTGGCCCGCGGCGAAAGGCATGAGCAATTGCAAGACGATATCCCGCAAGGCATCGCCCACGGCGAACGCGTCACCGCCGGCCGTCTGGGCGAGAAGCATCAGCAGAAAAGGGGTCATCATCATGCCGAAGACATTCGAGGCCGCTGCACTGCAGACCGCCGCAGGCACATTGCCGCCGGCCATGGCCGTGAACGCGATCGACGAAGAAACAGCAGACGGCAAGGCACCAAGGTACAGAAAGCCGAGGGCCAGTTCGGGCGGTATCCAGACCGGCGCCAGCGCCGATGCGGGCAGCACAACGATCGGAAAGCAGACAAAGGTGATCGCAAAGATCAGCAGGTGCAGCCGCCAGTGTGCGGCGCCGGCGCGCACCGACGCGCGCGACAGCGCGGCACCGTGGATAAAGAACAACAGCGCGACTGCGACCTTCCCGGCGAACCCAATCATGGCCGCGGCGTTGCCGTGCGCAGGCATGAGCGCAGCGAGCACAATCGCGCCCAGCAAAAGCATCGTGAACCCGTCGATATAGCGACGCATCGCCTAACCCTCGGAGGTCAGCGCCGCGAGCGACGGCGCCAACAGCTGTCGAGCTGCGGACTCGGCGGCTTCGATGTCACCAGCGCTGATCGCATGCAGCAGCACTTCGTGATCGGCCTGTGTCGGCTCGGGCAGATCGAGGTCGATCTCCGTGCGTTCGATCGTGTTGCGGATCGCGCGGGCAAAGTAGGCGTAGAGATCGGCCAGCGCGCTGTTGTGTGCGCTGGCCACCACGGCATGATGAAATCGCTCGTCGTGATCGATGCGCTCACACAAGTCCATGCCGGCATCGCGTCGCGCATCTAGCGAACGGCGCATTTCCTGCAAGTCGGAATCATCTCGTCGCGCGGCCGCCAGTCTTGCGGCCTCTACCTCCAGGGTCAGCCGTACTTCGATCCGATCCCGCAACGCCGCTCGATCGATCCGGCGCAACGTCTCGCCCGGATCGTATTGAGCACGCACGTAGGTGCCATCGCCCTGCCTGACACGGAGCAAACCGACATGCGCCAGCACTCGCACGGCCTCTCGGACCGTATTCCGGCTCACCCCCAACTGCTCGGACAAAACCGACTCCGTTGGAATGCGTTCGTCGACGCGCCACTGCTTCGTCTCGATCGCCTGCCTGATGCTGGCGATCACGGTTTCGACCAACGACCCACGCTGTACCGGTGCCAGACCCATAGCGATCTCCAATAAGCCTATGAGCCAATCATCCTACCTTTAGATCGAAAACGCAACGGACTTTGGTCGTGGTGAGGCTGTCGAAACGTGCCGAGTGACTATGCGGCCAAGAAAAACACCGAATAGGCTTAATTTTCCTGACGTTCGGGCGCGTGCGCCCATGGCCGATTGCGACCCACAGCGGACTACATTGATTCCTTGGCCGACCCGACGCTTGACACGATAGGCGGATCTGCGAGATATAGTTTGGCACCCCATGCCCGCTACCTGAATTCGGCGAATTGAGTAACGGCGGTCAGAGGCTTAAGAACGCTACCGAAAGCGCCCGGCTTGGTAGACACTACCGATCCTCTTATAGGGTGCGCCCTCTACCCACCAGCGCCTCAGCATCGACATCTTGAAGCGTGATTCGTGGTGTGTAAGTCGCCCGATCCCATCGACCCAGCCCAAAGCGGTGCAACCATGTGGATCAGCAGTGGCATTCGAGCCGCCGTGTCCCCACGCGGGCTTAGCCATCCTCGACGGCGCAATCGTAGTGATGCGACTTGAGTTCTCGGAACGTGGTCTGTTCCTCAATGTCGCTCAGTTGCGGCAAGCCCTTCTATAGTTCGTTCCTTCCATTGAAGCACTAGGCGCAGCCCATCGTGGCCGCAGATCAATAGCACTCCAGGCATGAGGAAGGGCTGTCTGCGTTGTGCGATCCAAGTCAATAGGTCTAAATCTTGATTGCTTGGATTGCTATTCGCGCCGGACGGATGAGTGTGCCATTCACCAAGGTAAGTGACATGACGCCTACTTACGCGCTCGGCCTCGCCGATTGAGTGTCGAACGCCTCGCACACCTCGGTCGAAATATGAGCGATCGGTCTTACTATCTGTTGGACTCAATAAGGCCACTGTAATGAAGAGTGTCCGGCGCGATAAATCATAACTGCCCAAAAGTATTCCGCCAGTTTCAACCGCGCCATCCGCTCGAGCCGTCTCTACAGCAGCCCTTACACTTGATGAAACTAAGACTTTCCAGTCGCCGAGATCGAACCGATCGAATGGATGTATATGTTGGCGCTCAACCGTTACTGCCCCGGTAGCGTTTAGTGACCAGATCTTGATACTCGTCTCTTCTGATTCGTGTGTCGCAACGATGTCTTCAGCAGCAAGACCGGCAAAAATTGCCATGCGCGCTTGTGGAATCGTAACGCTAAGATTCCGACAACTACCGAGTTGAACCTGGCCAGGCGTGGCCAAGTGATCTTGCAGATTTTCGTTCTCGACAAGCATCGCGTAGTAAGCGGCCTCGATCTCACCGCCTCGGCCCCGTCTACCAATTCCTTCATGCATTGCGACGAGTGCCGTCCCGCTCGGATTAACGAAGTAGGAACTGACGGGAGACTCGAAATCCGTACTGGCGGCAAGCCAACGCGCCGCACGAACTGACGCGCTGAAGTCGATGACTCGCTCTGCGGTCGACAGCGCCTCTAGCGCAGGCGGCGGCATATTTTCATAACCAACCGCTGCGTGAAAGCCGGTCGCGAGCTTGGTTTGAAACAGTTGACAGATCTCCTCGCCAACAACTTCTGCCTTCGAGTATCCGATCCAGCTACCCGACGCGGCATGCCGTGCGAGGTTGTGCGGCGCGATAAAGTCCTGATCGATCAATGAGCATGTCGATTGACCCATTCGCGCAAGGTTCATAACGGCTTGGGACCCGAGCGCACCAAGACCGATCGCTGCCAAAGTCGGAGTTGGCGCTTCGGCGTACCCGCTCGTGCGGCGCGCCAGACTCGGCGAGAATCCATCGACAACATCGAGAGGCAAGACCTGTTGCGATTTTTGCAACTCGAAATCGGGCTGCTTTTGAAGCAGACGTGCTATCTCACCGCCGCCTTGGGCCACGAGGCCAAGCGACTTGGCGACATCGAGTAGCGTCAGCTTAGAATTGAGGAAAGCTCTTGTCGTGGTCGCGCCAGCTCTCCGTCCGGCATCGGTCAACGGCGTTGTAATTAAAAGTAAAAGGCTTTGCTGTATCAGCGTTCTAGCCTCTGGATCGGTTAAATCGGCTGGTAATATTTTCTCGATTTCACTGGTTAGGTCGACTCCAAGTTCCCCGTATATCTCGATCAATTCGGACAAATTCGACGGCAGATCGATCATCGACCCATGCCTCGTCGACTTAGTGAGTATGTGGCTGCAGGCGTATTGAGGAATACCCGCATTCGGGGCGCAAGCCGAGGGACATAGAATAATCGGCGAATAAGGATGCTCAGTACGACGAAATGCGACGTATGAGCGGCTCGCTGCTCGATCGAAATCCGGCGGCAAGAACAGTGTCAAGAATGACGGCGCCAATGCCGGATCGAGTGGCTGATCCTCGCCATGGAGCTCGCCGTAAGCACTCTTTTTCATCCACCATCGCACACGCTCGACTAGCATGGCAGGGTTATACAAGTGAGCGATATCTTCTGCCGGCGCGTCGAAGAGACAAAGAGATCGCCGCAGCCCGCGAAGGTTCAAGTTCAGATGCGGCAGTTGCTGCGGAAAGTCCGAACGAATCGGAAAGACTGACGGCATGGTTCGATGGCCGCCCGTGACCATTGCAACCGGTTCCCATTCACGCACATCGTTTAGGCATTCAGCTTGGCCAAGCTCGATGTAGACTTGGACGACGACAGCTTCTGCTGGGTCATCGGCACTTCGATAGCAACTGACTAAAGAACAGCCTTCATAGCTTTCCAATGACGCCAATTCGACGAGCGCCCGCAAGCCGTCGTCCGACAGATCATCGGACGCAATTTCGCGAAAACTAGCGCCGGTTAGTCCAGATAGATCAGTAGCCATGTCCGGCTCGCGGTGCGACTTCGTCGCCCGCTATGCCTGAGGCCGGAACGCCAAGCGCCTTTTTCGAAGCCCCCTTCGAACCGATTTCTATTTCGATCGGCTTAGGCTCGCTGTTATTAGGGTGCTCCATCGTAACCAGCATATGCTCTCGCTTAACGACATCCTCTCGGTAGTAGTTGGCTGCCTGACGATGCGGGGGTTGATCATCGTCTGCTTCAGACCCTTCGGACGGAATCGGCCAGCTGGACGAGACTACGTAGCCATTCTTCTCGCCTTGGTCTTCGCAAAGCCAGCGGATTTGCTCGGTCGGCTCCGTCTTCCGAGTCCCTTTGTTCGGACCGATCGATAAGTAAGAACAATGGTGTGGTAGCTTGTATATATTCCAGTGCAAACGATTATCGTTTTCGTGGTGTTTCGTAATATCCACGATCTCGGCCAAGACTTCGTGCTTTACATCGGCAGCAAAAAGCACGTCGGTGTCATAGGAGCCTTCTCGGAATCGCATCTGGAATACAAGCGAATCACCATTGCGATCTTCGATCCCATTCTCGTCGCTACGCGTCGCGTGCGGCGAATGTGCGAAGGCTTCAACCGCATCCTGCGCGATCGTAAGACCAGGCACCCGCTTACCGGCATCGACGATACAGTCCTGACGATCTTCAACTGACAAACCGTTTTCCTCGAGCCAATCTCTCAGTCGCGCTGGCCTCGAGAAAACAACGATCCCTTCACCCTTTCTTAGACGGTGCCGAGCTTCTTGGCGAATTGCCCGAGCATCCCCGGCCACGCCCTCTTCGGTTATAGCAGCTGCAGGAACCCAGAGCGTGCGAATTTTCTTCCGTCCTTCACCCTGATACTTCTTAGCGTGATCCAGCCAAAAGTATTCGGAAGAACGCTTGCAATGGTCCGTGTCGAGATGACTGAAGGCTACAATACGGTACTCCTCGACACCGGCTTCTTCGAAATCCTCTGACAAAAGCGAAGTCAGGTCGCAACGTTTATCGCTGTCGTCGCCTGTATCGGCCATATCCGCGAAATCGACGAGCATACGCTCTCCGCTTTGCAGCTCAATCAGACAAGTGTCTGCGCTCCCAACCGGGAAAAAAGTTAGCTTAGTCATACACTATCATTTTTATTTTCGGTCTTAATGCATGTTTTTGGGCATTGTTAGCCAATATTCAAGACGAATTCCTTGGCTGGCCCCTATTTTCTACAAGTTCCGGATTGTGCTGACGCAAAACAGCTAGCGTCACTTGCTCGCCGCGCTTCGAAAGCCGATCGATCCACACATCTGACATCGCATTGAAATTCGTAGGGTAGGCGTCAACTTCTTCGCGTTTCACCAGATCGGAAGGAGCATTTTCGAGTCGTTCGTCAGCTTGGCCGAGATACGGCAGAACGATGGCGGACAGCCTGCCGGCATCGCGTAAGTCGTAGAGGCGATTTAATGCCGCATTTTGAGCACGGTCGAACGTCGTATAAAAGCTTGAGATGATTCGGCCCCAGAACGTGACAGTCGGCGCCCCAAGCCGTAATCCGTAACCTGCGCGGCAGGCGATAATTATGTCGGGCTTCGGAATTGAAACACTGATTGCAGGATGGCGATCTGGCCATAGCGGTGCGAGGCCCAGATTGTCGTAAATTCCGCCGTCAGTCAGAGTCACTCGTTCAGTTCGCGAGCTGCCATCACGACTATTGAATATGTAAGCGTCATCCAACGCCGGCAGCAGAAGCGGATAGGCAGCCGATGCAACCACTGCACGCGCAATTCGGATTCGGTCAGGATTGACTTTGCCATAACGCCAGCAACCACTCTGTTCTGGGCTGAAATAGAACGCCGTACCCGTTCGCAGTTCAGTTGCGACGGCAACGAATTTCGGCTTTCGGTCAGAAATGTCTTTTAGTTCCTGGCCATGAAAGAGAAAACGGTCGAAGGTCTCTTCTAAGATCGTTGTTCGGCTCGCTGTTCGGCGCGGAACAGACCGTGGCATACGCTGTTCCTTCGCTAAGCCGATCAATGTGAACAGCCGAAAGGAAATCCAACTTAACGGCGCCATCGAGAGCCGGAGCAGGCTTCGTACCGCGAGTTCAAGCCGGCATAGCACAGCTTTGAGACCTTCACGTGACGTCAGCGCAATGCGAATAGAAGGCTTGACGAATCCGCGACGCAGAGTTCGTCTTACCTCATTCTCGAAACTCTCGAAGGAGCCGTCGTGTGTGACGTAGATCGCTCCGATGACAGAACCGCCCGAAACGCAAGATAAAACATCCAGGTCCGTTAGCAGACCACACTTATTCAACGCCCGTAGGCAGCCTAGATGGAAGGCCATCGCACGCGCGCCCCCGCCGGAGAGACTCACAGCGATGATTGGTTTCGATTCGGCGTTAGACGCGGTCAAAAGAACTCCCCCCTAGAATCAGTCGTTGTTGCCAACCGTCTCTCGGATTGCTAGCCGAGCAATCTCCTATCCCAGAACATTGGTACTACTGATACAAATCAGGCTTTTGGGTTTTGGGCAAACTATCGAGGTTCAGACCCTAAGGGATCCCAACACAATCTTGCTAAATATGAAGCAGCAAGGTTTCTTAGTTGGACTTACCCCTATCCGTAAACAGTCACTTGAGTGAGATCGACCATCCGCATCGTGACACGCGCAGCCATCAAGGACTCTTGCGAGACCCCACCGCCGGCCTGACCCAGCCAGTCGATATACTCGAGAAGCGCTGGACAGGTGGATTGTGCGCGAGCATGCAGCCCATGGAATTGACGCATCTGGCGCAGCATCAGATCACGAGAAGGTGTGATCTCCGATCGACCGAGGGCGGCCAGGTCGGGCAACCAGGCGTGGTCAGCCTGCATCGAAATCAGATCAGAAAGACCCGCCGGATCGAAGTCGGGGGCATGGCGCAGTTTCACCTGAAACTCTGGCCGCATACGCGTCGCCCAGACCTGCCCATAAGGAAACGCTGGCGCACTGCGCAGCACCAGAAGCCCGCGGCCAGACCGGGCCCCACCCAATTCAGCGTCATCTAGCGTTAAGGCAAGAAAGGGCTCGTAGTTCTCGACGAGGAGCAGCCAATCAGCGTCAAGCTCGCATGGCACCTCATTTCGCAGGACATGGAAACGACCGCCACCGCGACTGACGCCCTCCCCGTTCAGACGCGCTGTGCCGTCGCCGGCCGCCGCCACGGCCACCAGGCCCGAACTACGCGCGACTGGGCTCGCGCCGATCTTCTCGCGAACCAGGTGTCTTGCCGTCTGCGTGCGGGTGCCACCCGGCACCATCTCGATCGCCCCGGAGGCGTCATGAGTCTGCCCATCCAGCCAGCGGCGTATGATCCGAATGTCTGTGTCGTCGAAGGTCACCGCTCGACCGGCAATGCTGCCGACTTTTGCGTTAGACACCAGCGCACGCGTACCGCCGCTATAGGGCACGCGTTGAGGCACACCGGCCTCGTGATCGCCAAGGATCTGTCGGGCGGCGTCGATCGCCTGGTGCAGGCGTGTCATGCCGTGGCCCGCGCGCGCAGGGCCTGAAGCGCCGCGGTACGCATCTGCACGACAACATCGCTCACTCGCGGGGTATGCAGCCCCTGTGCCCCATCCTGATCGTTTGCGCGCACCAGATCCATGGTGAAGCGCTCGAAAAAATCCTGATCACTGATGACGCGATTGTTCAACGCCATGTTCACGATCTCGTTCAGCCAGCCGCGCGCCGTGGGCAGATCAAGGCCGATCTGCTTGTCGGAGGAATCGCTGGCCACGCGCCGACGCCAGTACGTCATCGCAGACAGCCCCTCAGCATGGCCATCCAGCGCCAGGCGCGCGACCTGCTTGATGTAATCGTCCGCCCAGGCTTTCGAATTCCATCGTTTGGCGCGAGCAGCCAGTTGTTTTCGCTTCGCGGACGCCATGTCCGCAGCGGTGTCGCGCCGGGCCCCCGAGGCCGGTCGGCTGACCCGGCGCCCGAGCGATCTGGAGGCCTTGAAGCGCTTGACCACATCGCGCGCTATCTCGGCGGTCTGCTCGCGAACCACCGGGTCATTGAGATCCGGGAAGCCGGCGATCGGGATCGCGGGAAAACGATACGCCGGCGCCAGCTCATCCGCGGCGGCCTCGGCCAGCGGGAAGTGCAGAGGCTGGGGTTGGCGCTGGAGCCAGCGAAGAAAAATGACGCTGCGGCGAGTCAGCTCCTGGCGCTGGCGCAACTGAGAAATGTACTGGTTCAGCTCCCCGATCAGGTTCGTCATGGACACGGCGTGGCGCTGGAACCGGACATTCATCCGGTTCGACATCCGGTAAAGGAACCACACCTTGCGGTACTCCTCGCCGCCGAGACGCCCCGTGAAGTCGCGCGCGGCGTCATGCAGCTCGTGGATTCGCGCCACGTAGGACCGGAATCGCTTGATATGCGTTTCGGCACGCTCGTCGAAGCCGTATTCGACCTTGATCTCGTACTGGACACGCTCGATCTTCTCGGCAAACCAGTGCTCAGCATCCTCGAGCGCCTCCTCGGCCAGATCCCGGTACTCGGCAGCCTCATTATCGCGCCCCGCCGCGTCGTAGTCGTACCAACGCTCCAGGCTGGCATCGACGCTGCTAAACACCTCGTCAATATTGATGGACAGCCGTTCCAGGCGTGCGCGCTGGGAGTTCAGGCGACAGAACGCCTGGGTCGCCGTGGTCAGCCGAACGATCCGCCCGCCACGCTGAACCTCGGTGCGAACGATTCGCGCGCGCTTGAGGCGCTCGATTCGCGACATCATCTCCGTTTCTGAAGAGGCGACGAACAGCTCACGATTCTCGAAGATCCGTTCCACGAGATCCGCGTTGTCGTGGAGCAGCTTGATCTGGCGTTTCAGGCCCTTGTCAGAGTCACGAGTTTTCATGACGGCTTACTCGAGCAGGCTGGCCTGGGTGGCCCCAGGCGCCCCGGCGCCGTCGGCCGCCGGGGCCTCGTCACCGAGGCTGACGCCCTCGATGCTCATCACGAAATCGCGGAATGCGTCGAACAGCGCCAATTCGCCGGCAACGATATAGTGCTGGTTGTTGCCCGAACTCTCGACGAGATAACCCTCCGCGAGCAGCTCCTCGACCGCGCGCCGAAGCACCTTCTCTGGATTCGGGTTCTGGAAATTGGCCACACGGCTGACCGTGACAATCAGCCGCTCCGTCAGCTCGGCACTGCTCATGATGGCGTCATTCACGCGAGAGAATTCGAACCGGTCGCCGGGTGCCAGTGCCTCGCCACCCCGGTGCGCCTCGCGCAGGATGTCGAAGAACTCGGCGATGAATGGTGCTTGCTTCGTGTACTCCGCAAAGCGCGCTCTGACCGCATCAGAGGCGCGGGCGTCGAGGCGCTCATAGACTGCGTAGAACACGCCATCTGTTTCCGCCAGCCGGCGGCCCAAGGACTGAAGTAACGCTTCGGCGGCAACGCGATCATCACTGCGCCGGTCGATAGCCTCCTCTTCCTGCTCGGAGGTCTCATCAACCCGATCCACCCGGTCGCCCTGGGCCAGCAGCCGATAGAGGCCCGGACGGGAATGGCGACAGATCGCCTGCCCCGCCAGCAGTGTTTCAACCAGCTCTGGATATTGTCCGGACACTTCGGTTTGGGTGCTCATGCCTGATCCTCCACAGCCTGGGTATGTTCGGCTAGCGCAGCCATTACCGGGTCATCCTCGGACCGCGGGGCGTCGAGCTCGACGAGCAGGGCTTGTTCAAGCCTGCTGCCTTCGCGATCGACAGACTCGATCACATAGCGGCGGCTGAATGCCGTATCCAGGGCCGCGCCGACATCGGGCGATGTGCTGACCAGAAATATCTTCAACTGCTTCAGTGCGTCGGCAAGACCGCGCGTGTTGCGCTCATCGAGCTTGAGCAGCTCATCAAGCATCCAGGGCACTGCGATGGGCAGTTCACGACGGGACCCCTCGAGGAAACCGACCAGCACCGTCGCAGTGACGATCGCACGCTGGCCTTCGGAGAAGGCGTCCTTGAACGAGGCGCCGCGCAGGCAAACGATATCGGGCTGGTCCGGCTCGACCTTGACCCGGAATTCCAGGTGCAGTGCTTCGATGAGGCTGGCGGACGTCAGTCGCGGCCGCGACCGCAGGTTCTGCAGGAAACGCTCAGCGGAGCGGGCGAGCGAGTCTTGCGGCATCAGGCGCTGATCCGCGTTGACCTGTCGATCCTCCTGGAATTGCAGGTACGCATCGTGGACCGCCTTGGTCGCCTGAAACCCTTCAAGCTCTGTGAAATCGAACTCCGCGGAGACTCTGATGGACTGGAAACTGTCGAGATGCGCGATCACGCGCTGGCAGTTGCGGGACAGCATCGTGCTCTGTCGCGCGACCTGCTGTCGCAGGCTTTCCATCTGATTGACGTATTGCTCGATCGCCAATCCGAAGGTGGGCTCGCGCAGAGTCGATTCGTGGTCTTCCCCCAGCGACCCGAGCGGGAAAGCGCCTGTTGCGCTCACGTCCTCTTCCGGGCGTTCGCCGAAGAACCGGGCGGCAAAGCGACTGGCCGCCACCAAGTCACCGGCGTCATTACCCGAAACCAGCCGCGCCAAGCTCGACTGCAGTGCCGCCTCGCGCACCAAACGGCTCGACGAGGCGGCAAATTCACGCGAAATATTGCGCATTGCCACCTGCGTGGCCACCAGATGCGAGCGTCCCGATCGGCGACACTCCTCGTTGTTTTCGATCAGCGCCGGTACCGACTGTTCGACCAATGCCGACACGGTGGCCTCGTCGAACGCTTCATTCGTAGGCATCTGAGGCGCAATCGACAGATGCTGCAAAAGCATCTCGTGGAACTTGGACGCACTGACCGCGCGGTCTCGTGCTGCGCTGAGCAGCGTACCGATGTCGGACATCTCGGCTAGATGCTTACGCTTGGTGCCCGACCACGCGCGCTCAATCGCATCGACGGTTTGGCTCGCCTCAGCGAACTCGGTTTGTTTCAGGTGATACTCAGCATCGTAACGGCGGCGGAACACCTGGTATTCATCGACCAGATCTTGCGCATCGCGTGCTGAATCGAGGTTCAGTCGTGCGATCCGAAGGTTGGACTCGGCTTTGCTGACCTGGCGAGAATCGACGCCCTTTTCTTCAAGCCGCGCCTGACGCAGGCCCTCCAGGTCATCGAGATCCTTCTGGTATTGCGCCCTGAGGCCACGCAGATCCGACCGGCACCGGTCCTTGATTTCCGACTCCCGCGATTGGAGTTCACCGCGCTCCGCGCGCTGCCGCTCGCCCAACGCCGAGAGCGATTGATTGCCCTCGGCCCTGCCCCGATCTAACGCCTGTTCGCCATGTGCCGCCCGATCTCGGGCGGCCTCGAGCTCAGCGTCGAATGCAGCCTTGCGACGCTCTTTGGAATCGATGATCTGATCGCCGATTTCACCCAGGGCGGTCTTGAGGCTGGCATACCGACCCTCGACCCGGCGGTACGCGGCAAGCGCTTTTCGCTCCGCCGTCTCAGCAGACTTGATCCGCTGCTTGTCGTCGGCGACCGCCTTTTCGTATCGGGAAGCCTCGCTCGCCCAGTGCCCGACGGCCCGAGCCAGCTCAGCGAGATGCACCTTATCGGCCGACTCAACATCAACAGGACTCAACCGGCTGGTGTCGATCTGCACACCGAACAGGCCATGCTCGCCCGATTCCGAAAGGCGGGGAGACAGGTTGGTCTCATAGAGCAGGCCGCGGCCATTACTCAGCGTTGCAGCGATTGTGGACTGCCAGTCCGGCACATTCTCACGGACGAAGGCGAGCAGCGTGCCGGCGCGCTCCATCGCCTTGGCGAGCTGTTCGTGTTCATCGGTGGCGACCTTGTGTTCTCGCCTGGCGTCGCTGAGTGCGCGAGCGTTGCGGTCGGCGGCCATGCGCACGTCGCTAAGATGCTTCTCGGCGTCGGCATGCGCCTGGCGGAGCGCAGCAACCTCTTTCTCTGCATCGTCACGTTCCGCTGCGAGACGATCTCGACGCCCCAGCAAGGCCGGGTCCGCATCCACCGCGCTTATTTGGCCCTGGATTTTCGATAGCGCGCTTTGTGCATCGACATGCGCCTTACCCAGGGCCTGCTGCTGTTCGGACAGTCGGGTATTGAGCGCGCCCCGCTCCTGTTCATGACGCTCGTCAACAGCCTGACGCTGTTGTTCAGCCTCAACGAGGGCAGCCCGTTCTGTTTCACGAACACGATCCTCGGCCGACTGGAGACGCGCAGCGGCATCGTTCTTCGACTCATCGAATTCGACGTCGATATCACGCGAAGCGCGCTTGATCAGAGCGGCCTGATTCTGAGCGCTTTCGAGAGCAGCCTTGCGAACCTCCAGCTCGCCCGCCTCTTCAAGTGCCGCTGCCACCCCTCGCTTGCGGAAGTCGCTTTCCTGGGACTCAAGCGCCTCGACGGCGTTTTTGAGATCACGTGCTGATTGGCGCGCCGCGCTGATCTCATCTTCGTATGCCCTTCGGGCCTCGGCATGCGTTTGATTCAACGCGTTGCCCTGGAGCTCGAGCTGACGCTGGTGATCAGCGGCGCCCTCCTTCTCCTCGAGCGCTTTCTCCGCCCGACGTTCCATGGCCTCACGCAGGTTGACCTCGGAAACCGACAGGCGTGCGAGTTCATTGCCGGCCGTGATCGCTTGTGTGGCGTGCTTACGCAGCCCCCTGGCTTCTCGCATCCCGCGATAATCATCGACCCAGGCCAGAACCTTCTCCGGATCCAGGTCCGTTCCGGACAGGGAGTCGTCATCAATATCGGACATGCGCTGCGCCTGCTTGAGTAATAGCAGCTGCAGCAAACGCTCATCGACCTTGCTGTCGAGCGTCGCGGTCAACAGGTGGTGAACGTCGGTCATTGAGCGACCCGAGGACCCACCATCTAGACCGACCAGGATGTTGAACCGAGCCAGCTCAGGCGAAGAGCCGCGCCGTCGCGCACCACCCCACACAATATCGACGTAGGCGCGAATGGTGCGGGCATCATGAACCTCATGGCCTGCCGCTCGGGCCCGCCGCACCAGGTCGTCCTTGTTCAGAAAATGGTTGTCCGAATCCAGGAATAGTTCTGGCGCAAACGCGCCGCTGATCAAGATTGGACGCAAGGTGTCGCGTCGACCATCGGTGATGAACACCGCCATATTCAGCCCTTGGGCTGTGGCGTACTCGAACACCAGATAGCTGCCATCGCCGGGCAGATAGAACCCCGAAAAGGATGTGTGATGCGAGCCGCTGTTGTTCCGCACCAGATGCCCAGGCTCGGCGCCGAAGAAAAGCGGGAGGATGCGGATCAACGATGTCTTTCCGGATGCATTTCGCCCGGTGACGCTGACATGGCCGTCGATCTTGAGCTCAGCACGGCAACGACGAATGTAGGAGTCGAGCAGGATGAGCCGCCGGAGCCCGAGGTGGTTGTTTTGTTGCGCCCCCGGTACCGAGACGCTCGCCTGCGAGTCGTCGGCAGCGCCCTGGCCTGAGCTCCCGAACCCGAAATCAACCGGCAGCGAATATGCGTCTCCGACAACACGCCCCCGAGACGAATCGAGGTCAGCATCTTCGGTAGCGGATGCTGGGGCCGATGTGTTCTCGGCTTCGGACCCTCCGCGCCCGTGATCGTCGTCGCTCAAGGCGTTATTCTTCTGGTCTGACATTGGCCGTCTCGGCAGCGAGCAATCCAGAGTATGGTCGCATGGTCAGTGTCCCGAGTAATCGTTGTACCGACATTGATCGTTTCACCCTCCACACCTATTACGGCATCGTGGTGAACTTCGACCTATGAGAAAATTCTGAATAGATAAACACATCCCCGTCCCGATCCGAGGAGAGTCCATCACTATCGAACGTCCGAGTGCGGCGATACGAACTAGGGTGTGATACGGGGATTCCAGGCTCGACCACAGTGTCGCGCCCAGAAACAGAAGGTCCTTGGCGGTGATCTCATCGTTTTCGAGGAGCAACACGTTCGGATACGAGGCGGCGGTTTCACGTGCAGCGTATACCAGCGTGGCGTAGTCTTACCCGTAGAACTCGTGGTTGCCGAGTACATAAAGCACGGGCGCTCGAAGGTATGCGCCGCCCAGTCGATACCCCGCGTTTCCACATGAATGTCGTCCGCCACTACGGCCACATCACAGTCGACATCGTCACGGATACCGACGCGCTCGGGCATGTCATAGAACTCCGAATGCAGACCGGAGCGCACGCGTAGCCTCATCGCTGGCGCCAGTCAGTCGTCACTGTGAGGCAGTCCTCGGCGATCGACCAGACCTGACCCTCGCTGGCCAGTTCTGCGATAGATAGCGTGCCGTCCTTGGCTGCACCGGTATCGAGCCAGCGGGTGTTGGCGGCTCGCGTCGGGCGAGGAAGCGGCGTGTGGCCAAACCAGACGATATCGATATTGGCGACACCGACTACGTCCGATGTGGCGTTGCCGATCGCCATCAGCCGGGCATAGCGTTCGCGCGACCACAGCACGTGTTCGAGTGATTGCACGAAATCAGGGTCCGGGTCTGTCGGCTGGATGCGGTCACGTGTTACGCCCCAGTCGTCGGCGATGACATCGCCGTGGATCAAACCGTGCGTTATACCCTCGGCATCTTCCACTTCCAGCATGATCGGCAGCCGCGAAATGTCGAAATATGCCGCCTCCTGGTCCGGAATCGGCATCTGGAAGAACCAGCTGCCCGCATTGGAGAGCCATTGCTGAGCCGCGGCCATATCCACCGGCGCCTGTTCCACCGTATGCGCGCCCCGCAGCAGCATCCATTCGTGGTTGCCACGGATGGCGTGGAACCAGGGCTGAAGGAGGAATTCGGAAACCCTTTCGCTTTCAGGCCCATGGTCGATGAGGTCGCCGAGCGAGAACAGGCGGTCGGTCTGTTCATCGAATTCGATGTGAGTCAGCAATGCTTCGAGCAGGTAGAAGCAGCCGTGTATGTCGCCAACGATGAAGTCGCGGCCGGTAGCGTTCGGCCCGAGCGATGTGATCAGAGCTCTCATTATTTACGATGCCTTGCTTAGCCGCGGGTACGGGATAATTGTCGATGATGGACCATGATATGGGTCAAGAAACGACCCACCCTTGACGAAGGCGCGTTTAACTGACGGCTATGCTTGTCTTGTAATGAACAAGGTAACTTCGATCTCCCCGCTCGGCCGATAAGGGGCTGATACGATCAAACCGGAAAGGGAAAACTGGCAAGGCAGATACGTGTGCCGTCTTCCCTGACTTGTCACTTATGGCTCGCGTATAGCAGTTCCGAGTGCGAAATCCGAAAGCCTTATTCGTCGGACCTCAGCGACTGCGACGCCTCGGGTCAGTTTTCGAGGCGCTCTGCCCAACCTCTGCCACACTTTGGAGCGTTGAGCTCGTTCGGTTATCGAGCGTCCGGTGTAGGCAACAATGCGAGCAACCTCGGTGCCAACCACCCCGAACGGGGCAACTGCCGCGTTACCCATTCCCTACGCTCTAACTCAGATAAGAGCTCGGCATCGTGTTCCAAGATGCCAACGACATCGACCAGTGCCGAGTCAAACGGGTCTGTCCTATCGCTGAAACTATCGAAACCGAGTATGAGCGCACGTTTAAGGCTTCGACCAGAGCGGGCCGTCAGCATCTCCTTCGCTTTTTCAGGGAACACGTTCCAAACGAAAGGCACGATGATGCCGTATTTACCATCGGCCTCGATCCATGGCACGAGCGCGTCGATCAAACCAGCGTGTACGGCGGGCGCGATGTGGAACCACCACCTATTCAGCTCCTTGGGATGGCTTTGCCATTGCTCCAACAAGGCAAGCTGATAGTTCGTGGGCAGTGAGACGAAATTCCGACATATGAACGCATGCGCATCGGTCGAGATGGCGTCCCAAAACGCTGCCGCGTTCGATCGCTCGAAGAGCGTCTTTCGAAGCGCCGTGCCCCGCACCATCGCCAACCCTATGAACGAGCGCCGAGCCTGGGCATTCAACTCTTCATTTTTAGCCATACTAACGACGGCTTCCGTAAACGATACGAGCACGGATGTCAGATCACCCGAGACCTGGCCCATCCGATGCTCCACCATCTCGCTAGCCCACTCGTGATTCAAGACAAACGCCCACCAGTCGTCTGGCACTCTCGCTTCCTCGGTCACACAACGCACCAGCGCATCGGGAATCAATACGCCAGGCGCATCGACCTCCAATGGAGCCAATACATCAACCACTTGCTGTGCCTGTCGGACAAGTAATCGGTCCGAGGACGCCAACTCGGGAAGACTGCGGTCGGCGTCGAAAGAGGTCACTGCGAACGTCCAATCAGGCGCATCGATCTTCCGAAACCAACCAGGGAAATAGGCAGACCATTCCTCGGGTATCTCCGTAACTTGAGACGTAGTCAGGCCCCATGCCCAACACACCGCCTGCCAAGCAGATCGGTCAGTATTGATCGATGTCCAGGCCTGCGGCGGCATATACACATCGTCGCCGTTCAATCGCTCAATAACCCGAGCGCCGAGGTTTTCAAGCACCTCCGCATCCGGCGGTGTGTCCGACATGGCGCGGAAACCGACCGCGCAAAATAAGGCCTCAGCCGCTCCGATGCTCGCGGCATCACCCGACTCCGCCGTCAACAAGCGCCGACACACATCGTTCAACTCGCCGGCAGTCAGCAGTGCGAGTGCATCATCGACGACGGGGCGTCGGGTTGCATCGAAATACAGGTGGCCCCACGCCGTGTGTGGTTGTTGAATGATCTGCTGTACAAGTTCGTCCCGCGCGACCAGATGAGCGAGGAACCTCGGACGCAACTGCCACTCTGCCAAGTGATTCTGGTGCAAAAATTCTGTATCGCTTAGATCGGGACGCGGCGACTCACTCAATCGATGTTTTATCTGCTCAGCGAACATACGGCGCTTGTCGCCGTCCGCCTCCTGCGCGATCGCTTCGATGAGATCATCCGATTCGCCCGGGTGACGACTCGCGCTTGAAATTCCTCGCCAGGATCTTGCATCGATCGAGCGCCCCCACGGCACGTAGGCCGCCATGAGCCATTCGACGACGATCGCTTTGAAATCGGCGCGCCCGTCCGGCCTCGAATCACCGATCAATTCGAGAAGCCGCCCGCCTGCGATACGCTCACTCATTCTCGGCAGATTGCGGCTGCCGAATCGGTGCGCGAAACGACAGATCGCGATCAGATCGGCGGGCGTATCAATCAGGTTTTGGTCCCCCGATTCAGCCAGCCAGCGCTCGATGTGTTGCGGATCAAACCCTGGGCCCTGCTCTCCGAGTCGTCGATCAATCCACTGAAGCAGGCGCGAGCGCCAGTCAGCGTGCAACTGCCAACGGTATTGCTTGAGCGTCCCCTCGTCGACGAAGGGCCCGTACTGGGTCAGGCGCAATCTCGCGCGTTCATCGGTCGAGGCCGTTTGATAGGTCCAGCTGTATACGCTCTTCGATTCCCGGTCTTCCCGTTCCTGGAATTCGAAGGGCGCACATACGAGTACGGCGCACTCCGGATGTTTGTGTGCCAGTGCCAAAGCGTCGCGCTCGCCCGCGGAATCGCTAACGTATAGGCACACGGCTTGCGCCTGCGCGAGCGGTTCGCGCGCGGAAGCTACAGTTGAAGCGGTTCGGCACGCGTACGGCGAGTGCCGTTTGAGACGCTCCCAGAAAAGGGTACGCCCGGTTCCCGACGGGATATGCAGCCACGTAACGCCCGGCGCCAGCGCGCCAGTGCGTAATCCGCTCACAGGTGATCCGAACCAGCTTCGAATCTCTGTGTCGGGGTCGTCGCCAGCAGAGGTTGTCCAATACCCAATGTCGCACGGCGACTCCCGCGTAAGATCGAGCGGCCTGAGCTCTGGGAAATCGTCGAACGAATAGATCGCGCGGCCGCGGTCAGCCGCATGGAGCCCCAGGTCTTTCGATGAACACTCGAGAAAAGCAGTGAGCTTTTCGACAAAAGCATCACGCTTTAGCCACCAGTCAGTTCGACCACGGTCGAGTTCGCCGAGCTTTACCCCCAACGAGCGTGGCTTGGGCCAATTCTGATCTGGAAACCGCTCGCATAGCTGCGCGCCTAGTTCATCGAACGACGCCACGTTGTGGTTCGCCATTGCCTGTCTGACTAATCCCATAGCACCTCCCGGTTGCGCGTCGAACTATATCGTCGAAACGCCGACAATGCATTGATTAATGCACCGGTGCATTGCATTGCATATTAATTGCATTGTTGTAGCGCGCATTCCAGAGTGCGATTGCGATCACGCACTACCAAAAAGGAACCACGCTATGGAAATTCAATTCTTAGGCCCGCTCGGCAAAGTCACGGGGTCCTGCGCCTGGATGCGCGACACTGCCAGGAACTGGAGCTTTCTTGTCGATTGCGGCATTCAGCAAAGCGAGGCCACCGCGAAAAGCTGGAACGCCGGAGACCATTGGCCCTTCGAACCGAGGGATCTCAAGTTCGTCCTACTCACACATGCGCATGTCGACCACTGCGGCCTGATACCCGAGCTCTATAAACGCGGCTTCTCGGGCACGGTCTATTGCACAAAGGAAACGGAAGAACTCGCGACGCTGTTGCTCAAGGACGCGGCGAGTTTCCCTGACACGCCGTACACGCTCGAAGATGTCGGCAGCGTACGGTGGCATACCCCGAACGGCGATACGCGGTTTGGTGACTATCACCCGGTCGACGATGATCTGTTCATCCGCTTCTTTCCCAGTGGCCACATCATCGGCTCGACCAGCATCACCGTGCTGTGGGGCCCACCGGGCGGCGATCAACGCAGCATCGTGTTCTCCGGTGACATCGGGCCCGGCTCGAAAGATCACGAAGTCCTTCCACTCCTTTGCTCTAGCCAGCATCCGGCACCAGCGAATTTCGCTGTGCTCGAATCCACTTATGGCGACAAGAACAGATGCGTTGAACAACGATCGCCCGAGGCCCGTCGCAACCGGCTACGCGCCCTGCTCGATCGCGTACTCGAATCAAACGGGACCGCCGCGATCACTGCCTTCGCCGTCGGGCGCACCCAGGACATCATGTTCGACCTGCATCACATCGTCGCGAACGCCCCAGACCAGTACGGTGCGATCGATTTCGTGCTGGATTCACCCAGCGCTCTCGCGGTGAATGACATAACCCTGCGTGCGCTGCGCAAGACGCAGACTGTCCAACATACGGGCAAGACGTTCTCGACGTGGCTCGGAAAACAGCTCTTTCGAGAGCTCGACCTCGATCACAAGAACGCCGGAGATGTTCGGTCAGCTCTGGCGATATGCGAGATGGTTCTCGGAGCCGACCGAGTTGCCGCCACAAGAATCCTATCGGGTAACCCGGTCGCTCGCGCCTGGCGCCCCCTCTTCCGAGTAGCCGAAGACCGAAACGAAGAGATTCGCCAAACCGGCAACCGGCCCAGAGTCGTCTTGATGACCTCCGGCATGGGCGATGGCGGGCCGGCCGCACACTGGCTGCCATCGCTTGCACGCCACCCGCGCAACCTGATCGCGCCTAGTGGTTACTGCGCCCCTTCGTCAGCTTGCGGGAAATTTCTCGGGGTGATGAATAGTTCTCCTGGCGATCGTGCACTCCGTCACGATGAGGTCCGTTGGACTCAACCAAACGGTGACCACATCGCAAGCTTACCCGTTGCCGAAATCAAGGCGGAAGTCCGCCTTCTTGACGGGTACTCGGCGCACGGCGACCAGTCCGACCTGGTGAACTGGCTATTCCATACGTTCAAGGAAGAGACCGACCAAGTGATGGCGCCGACCGTGTTTCTTCAACATGGCGAAGACCGGCAGCGTCGCGCTTTGGAAGACGCGCTCCTACAACGCGCAGACGATTGGGGTCTTGATGTCGATATCTTGAAACCCCATGAGCCTGACGCCTGGCATGACCTCGAACACGCCGCAAACACGACAGTTGGTCGCGAAGAACATGATCGGATTCGGCGACAAATCCGGGCGTTGCAAAATCAGCTATCCACGATGTAGCGCCACGAAAGCTAGAGCCACCGACAGACGTTTACATCCCGGAGCCGCTCCGGTATGTCGACTGCGCCCTGAAGACGCGCCGCAAAGTGCCAATCGAAGCTTTGCGGGGCGTCTCCTACAGACTCGGTCGATCTTCGCTGTCTCAGCGAGCCAGAAGCTTCTGCAGCGCACCGCGGCCGCGGCTACTATCCCGGCCGACGTCGCTGGTGCCAAGTAGAAAAGGACTCCGGTTCGTGTTCAGCAGCTTGCCAATTCGAAATGCGTGCGCCGCGATATAGCACGCCCGTGAATCGCGCGTCAGCGCCGAATTGTGTTCTTGCATCGGCTCATACGCATAGTATTTAATCTCATGTTCCTACTGGCTAATTCGGCACCAGTAATCCCTTTCGAGCCGGATACGCCGCCCGTTTAACCTTCGCTTTTACAATAAGATTGGGCATGGCTCATGGATCTGTTTACGCAAGCCGAGGACAAGATCTCAATGCTAGAACCGACGGGTCCTGAGGGCGTGGATTGTAGCCCCGGCGGAGGATCTGGCATAAGCAGCTGGACGCCCTAGTACAGTGCGAATTGCGTCGCGACTTGATAGCGCCGTTCGTCATTCCTCTGCAGCCCGGCCGCGGCAACTGAACCCGCCCAGTTTCGATTCAACGCCTGCTGTTCCCGGGAACGCGATTGACCGGTCGGACCGGCACCACCAACGCTGTACACCAACACTGAGGCATGGTGCGACGACTTATCGGCCGCAGGTTCGCTGGCCGAAGAAACGACATTGCATGAGTTGATTACGTACTCGGCATGCGACAGTGAAACTCTCAAAGTTTCGTATGGAAATATCGTGACGGGCCACTGCAGAACCGGCGCCTATTACGTCCACGAGATCGTCCAATACGCGTCACTTTATCTTGCCGAGTTTCAGCATCTCATCAACCGACGCTGTAACTCGCCCTCCATTGGTGCCTCGGTCAGCGAGCCGCTGCCATCACAAAGCCATGCGCCGCGCCGAGAGTACAGGTAGCCAAGCTGCAACTAATAAAAACGTACTGGGAGAAACCCGGACCATGGTCGATGCTTCAAGTCTTCAATATTCACTTTGGCTCGAGAAATTTATGCAGCGACGCTTCATGCGGCAACCGGACCAGCGGCCGCTATACGCTTATCAATGTAACCGTGATGAGTACTTCGAGCTTTTGAATTTGCTGAAAAGGCAGGGTGCGAACGCAAGCTACGACGAAAACCGCGCCGCTTGTGCCGCATTCGTGTTGTTCTGCGCGGAATGGTACCGACGTGACTATCAGCAGAATTTTGGTTGGAGCTGGGATCAAATCTGGCAGCGGCTGGGCTACGAATTATTGCCAAATGCACGCGCCACAGTTGTCAGCAAAGGCTTGGAGGGCTACTGGAAGCGGCCCTTGCACCGTTACGACAGTGGCACACGGAATTTCCTAGGCTCCCTGTTCAGCGAAGGCGGCCTACCGTTTCAAGTTCTGCGTCAAGGAGATAACCGCTTCCAGACGTTGTTCGAGCGCACGCTCGCGCAATATGACGAAGCCCGGTTGCTGGGCTATGACACCTTTAAACACGTCGAACAGCAGCTCGAGCGTATCAATCTGCCGGCGGTCTTCTCGGAAGCCGTTTCCGTGCAGTTAATAGCCGAGATGACTGACCAGCTAGTGGCCCTGGTCAGGGAGTACAGGCTAACGGATACCAACGACCCGGTAGGCCATCTGGACACCAATAACCCTAGGTGGCGCGAACAGTTCCCACTGCCGCTGGATGACACGACCGGCAACAGGCTACTGAACCACCTGCTTAACCGAGCGACCAGCGAGACCAAAAAACGCAAACGAGACGATTCAGCACTTTGGCAGCATCTTTGGCGGCCCAGCCAGCCGGAACACCTTTGGTTTAAGGTCAATCTGCCGAAACAAATTAGTTTCCGACTCGAAACACAGCCGTCGACTACCCGTTTCGAGCTGGCTATTGTCGAAGGCGAGCAGTCGATCAAGGCGATAGGCCCCGGATATGCGGCGCTCGATGACTTGGTAGCCAGAATCCAGCTCCGCAATCCCAAAGTGATCGGCCCGCGCCAGTCCAGTCATCTGCCCCTTGGTCTAGTAGCCATGGCGGGCGGGATAGTCATTGCCAGCAGTCAGCTTACGGGCAGTGATGTTGCACTGGGGGAAGTGCCTCTAGGCTTTGAAAGAGAAGGCGACGATTGGCAGCTCTGTGGCCAAGCTTCGCTAGACACCGCAAGCGAAGAGCTCCTGCTGGCCCTACCTGCGGGCAGCGTTATCGAGGATCTCGAAGTGGTCGAGGGCCAGCCGGAAATTATCCCAATGCCGGAGATGCTGGGGCTCGTGGCTGTAAGGATCTGCGGCAAGGCCGAGCTGAAGCTCAACGCAGATGAGTCCTACCGGATTCGCACGGGCCACGGCTCAAGTGGCGATCCGGGACTGGCGCTGGCCGGGGAATCCGTCGGTTGGGCTACCCAGCCAGCGCTGTCCTTCATAGGCCTACCGAAACCAAGCTGGAAGAACTCCGATCCGCGTGCGCAATACGATACCCGGCTGCTCATAGGCGGTCACGAACCTGGAAGTGTCGGTGCAGAGGATATGTTGGGCGTTCGCTATGTCACCGTTCGCAACCGACAGGGCGATTCGCTACTGCGACGCAAGGCGGGAATCCTGCCGACCGGTTTTCGTCTACAACTGCGCCCCGGGGATACCGCCGGACAAGGCAGTGTTTTGGTGTTTTCATCCCGGCGCGTTCTGCTCGATATCCAAACCGATACGGTCACCACCCGGCAGATAAGGCATGACGACCATACCGAGTTGCGGCTAACAGCAAACAGTCTCCCACCGGTGGAACTGCGGCTGACTGTAACCCCTAGCCTTCTAGCAGACCCCATAGAAATTACCTTGCCTTTTCCGGGGACCGGCTGCCTCGGTTTCGATAAAAAAGGCGATAAGCTGCAATCGGTTCTATCGTTTGACGACCTACTGGGTAGCCGCCTTCTTTTGTTCGCAAAACCGCAGGCCGCCACCTGGTTTGTCCTTGAGTTGACCCTAAGCGGCTCGCTAGCAAGACACGTTTATTGCCGCTGGTCCTACCAGGTCATCAACAAGCCGGTCGAAATCAGCCTATACAACTTGCGCGAGCAAATTATTGATCTCATGTCGCTCAGCGGTGATATCGACCAGACGGTGGAATTACGGATATCCTCGCCCGGCGTCGGAGACAAAATCTATCGCATACGTCAGCACTCGGCAGAGCTGGTACTAGACCGTAATCGCGGGCTGCTAGCCACTTCCGGGCTCAATAAAATTAACGACGCATTCCCCGAGCCGGCTCTGATGCTATTGCATGACCCCCATCAGCGTGCACGGTTGCTGGTTTCACGGACCAGCCAAGGTACCGATGTCGGTACTTACGAATTGCCGGCCACTTTAGACAGGGACGGCCCGTGGCTGGTCGTGCCATCGACGTCGGATTCTTTGTCCTTCCGGCCAATTTTTCTGCCAGGCAACTGGCAGGCACCCGCCACGACCCGACCCTCCAGCAGTTTACAAAGCGCAGTACTAAATTTTGATCCGACGGCCTCGGCATCTTCGAGTCCTTTCATTCCTGTACTGAACGCCATGGCCGAAAACCCGTTGCACAGTGGCTGGCAGTTCCTGCGAGCACTGTACGATCAGTATGGCTACCTGCCACTCGCCACTTTCGAGGTTTGGAAGGCGCTGGTACACCACCCGCAGGCTTTGGCTATGTCGTTGTTCAAGTTCGAGATGGACCCCAAGTTTCTTGGCAGGATCGAAACAGAGTTCCCGATCCTCTGGGAGCTTTTTCCGATCGCTCACATACAACAAGCGCTTCGGGCCTTTAGCGTTTTTCTCGCCGAAAATGGCGTTAGACCCGAGGCTATCGACGAAATTTCAAACCGCTATCTGGAGCAACTCGGTGCAACACTTCCCAGCTATGGCGGAAATGTGCAGGCCTACCTGGGTGGCGACTTATCCAGTTCGCACATGAATGTTCCGTACGAGGCATTCAAAGCCGTCTTGCATAGCTGGCATCAGGAGTTGATCAGGGTCCACAGTGAGGATCAGTGGCCAGAATTTTATGGCAGCGAGCTCAAACAGTGGCAGCGGAGCCAACAGGAAGCCGTTATTGATTTCGATACCACCATGAGCTTTCGCAACGCGGTGGTCTATATGCCCATGTTCGCTGCGGCAGTGGCCAGCGGTGATGCCGAACTTGGCGATATCTTTAGTGAAGACAGAAAATCCGTTTTCTTCCTCCGCCAGGTTCGGGATTTCGACTCGAACTGGTTTACATCGGTTTACCAATACTGCCTGCTAAAGCGGCTCGCACGTTATTAAACAAAAAAAACAGACGATGAATAACTATTTTGCCAATCTTTCCAGCCAAGCGCTTTCGCGAGCTACGGAGTCGACACTAAGCATTCTGGGTATAACCGATCCCGCTTTGCGCGCGCACTTGGGCGATATTATGAGCCGGGATCCCGGCAACGCTGGATCTTTTCTAGCTCCGCCCGTTTTCGAGCAGATGTTTGGCTGGGAGACCTCTCCACAAACCATGAACGACTTGGCGACCGACGGCAGCATGCTAAGCCGGGAAGTCGTTAATTCTCTGGACAACGCCGCCAATGGCAGATATCGATTCGGCGCGGATTGGCAGCCGTTCACCCACCAACTGGCCAGTTGGCGGTCGCTTCTGGAAAAAAAGCACTCGGTCATAGTGACCAGCGGCACCGGTTCGGGCAAGACAGAATGCTTTATGGTGCCGGTACTTGAAGATCTTCATCGCGAGTACGTCGCTCGCGGCAGACAGCCGCTAGAAGGTGTACGTGCACTGTTCTTGTATCCACTTAATGCGCTGATAAATTCCCAACGGGAGCGTCTGGATGCCTGGACACGGGGCTTCGGCAACGGTATCCGCTATTGCCTTTACAACGGTAATACCGAGGAAACCGCACGCAATCGGGCAGAACAGGCACAGCGGCCCAACGAGGTGCTGTCGCGCCAGCTGATGCGGGAGAAACCCGCGCCCATTCTGGTAACCAACGGCACCATGCTGGAATACATGATGGTGCGTCAGGTAGACGCCCCCATCGTACGAAAATCGCGAGCAGAAAAATCGCTGCGGTGGATTGTGCTCGACGAAGCCCATACCTATGTCGGTTCACAGGCGGCCGAACTGGCGTTACAGCTACGCCGGGTGATGACCAACTTTGGTGCCGAGCCGGAAAACATTCGCTTTGTGGCGACTTCCGCCACTATTGCCGGCGACCCCGACGCCACCCGACGTCTGAAACGATTCCTATCGGACTTGTCTGGCGTAGCCGTTGCCAATATCGACGTCTGGGACGGACAAAGAGTTACGCCAGAACTCCCGCCCTGCCGAAGCCGCACCATGTCGCTGGACGAACTGGAATCGATACCAGCGGATTCTCCCAAAGACCGCGAAGCGAGCAAGCTCCGCTACTACGCTTTGGTCCATAGTCCGGAAGCGCGCCGCCTGAGGGGGCTCGTGGTAGATGCCGAAAAGCCGTTGACGCTGACCGAGATTATTACACGCATGCACGGCAATAGCGGTTGCAAGCCCTCGCCTCAGGAAGCCTTGCGCTGGCTAGATGTCTGCTCCGGAACCCGTCCTGCATCTGACAAACCGGCGTTTTTGAAGCTCAGGGGGCACTTTTTTCAGCGTACTACCCATGGTTTGTGGGCATGTTTCGACGCCAACTGTTCAGCCAAGAGAGGTACTTCTCTGGAGAATGGCTGGCCTTTTGGCTATGTATACCCTACCCAGCGGCAGACTTGTACTTGTGGCAGCCCGGTATTTGAGCTGGCTTTTTGCCATGACTGCAATGAACCTCATTTACTCGCTCGGGATGCCTACGGCCGCCTGATGCAGTGGGAAGGCGTAAGCATCGACGAATTTTCGTTACAAGAGGAAACGCCGGCGGACGATGATCAAACTATCGCCGGTACCAAGGGAGACCATATCCAACCTCAATTGGCGCTGTGCCCCGCGGCCAACGCTGGCGAGAACTACCTTGCCCAGTGCTTTGATAAGCGCACTGGCTCCTTCGATTCGGGATCCGGTGACCATGTCCAGCTGGGACTAAGGGACTCCGACCCAGAGTGCAGCCGGCCTGGATGCGAATACAGGGGTTCGCACGGCCGCCAAACGTTCAGAAGGGCACTGTTGGGCGCCCCCTTCTATGTCAGTAGCGCGGTGCCAACCCTTCTTGAGCATTGTAAGGATTTCGAATCCTCGGATTACGGAAAGCAATCGCTCCCCGGGCGCGGGCGCCGACTGATCACCTTTACTGATAGTCGGCAAGGAACGGCCCGCATGTCGGTACGCATGCAGCAGGAAGCCGAACGTAGCCGCTTGCGCGGTCTGGTCGTGGAAATACTGAGCTGGCACCAGCGCCGGCACGCGCAGGAGGTTGAATGCTCTCCCGATCTAGATGCCGAAACGCTCCACGGGTTTATAGCCGATGCCCGAAAAAAAGCAGACCTATTCCGCAATCTTGGCTTACATACCCAAGCGAAGCGAGAGGAGCAGAGCATAGATGAATTCCGACAGAAGCTGAATACGGCAACCGGCAATAAGCCTCGCATCCCGCTCATATCGCTATCGTGGGGAGAAGTAGTTAACGAATTATCGAGCAAAGAGGACATCAGAAGCTCGATCTTGGATCACAACCGTTACTTGGATCCGGAAACTTTCGGACGAGACGCTGGGCCTCTTAAGCTTTCGGAATTGTTGTTGTTTCGAGAGTTCGCGCGCCGGCCGAAGCGACAGAATAGCCTCGAGACGTTGGGCCTCGTCAAGCTAGGTTATGCCGGCCTCGAACACATAGACCGCTCTCCCGAGCGTTGGGAACAAAACGGGTTGACGCTCGACGACTGGCGCAGCTTTCTTATCGTTGCGCTAGATTTCTATGTTCGAGAGAACACCTATGTACAAGCCGACCGGGACTGGACCCGGTGGGTAGGCGCACACTTTTCTCCCAAGACGCTGAGAACCCCCCTCTCCGAAGAGAAAGATGAGATTCGAATCAAACGCTGGCCGCAGATTCGAGGCGGCTATTACTCGCAACGGCTGATAAAACTCTTGCTGTTGGGCGCCAATCTGAGTCCGAGCGACACATCCCATGTCGATCTGGTGAACAGTTGGTTGCAGGCGGCGTGGAAGCAGTTGACTCAGACCACTTTCATTCTTAAACCCGACGGCAACCAATACTCTCTTCCTCTCCAGAACATACGATTCTCCCTGACCGCCAGGGCTGACGTCTGCCCGGTAACCAACAAACTGCTGACGACTAGTTTCAAAGGTCTGACCCCTTACCTTCCTGCGCACATTGATTTCTCGCGGTCGGTTGACGAACTACGTGAGCGCTACCGCACCCTTCCGGTCGAGATGCCCGAGATCTGGCGGTTTGACAACTCTCAAGAGGACTACGACACCGGACTCAGAAAGATCCGAGCCGAGGTCGGCCATGATCCGCTGATAGCCAGTTTGCGTGACGAAAACCTTTGGACAGACATCAGCGACCGAGCGATCGAAGGCGGTTTTTACTACCGCACTGCTGAACATTCCGCGCAACAGTCCGCAGGCCGTCTAGAGCAATATGAAAGTAAGTTCCAAAAGGGACAGGTCAATGTATTGAACTGTTCAACAACGATGGAAATGGGCGTCGATATCGGCGGTATTTCCGTGGTGGCCATGAATAATGTACCGCCCCACCCAGCGAACTACCTGCAACGCGCCGGGCGCGCCGGGCGCGGCAGCGAATCCAGGGCCATAGCCTATACGCTCTGCAAGAACAACCCGCACGATCAGCAGGTTTTTATGAGGCCGGAATGGCCATTTGAAACCGCGATACCGGCACCGGCTGTCGCATTGAATTCGGAGAAACTGGTGCAGCGTCATGTCAACTCGCTGCTGCTGTCGGATTATCTTTGCAACATCGTCGCCCCCACGCGCACCGAAAAAACGAAGCTGAACACGGCGTGGTTTTTTCATAACGAGGCTGGCCCGTCCCATTGTGATCAATTTATGGAACGTCTAGCACAGGCCGAGCTCAAGTGCCTCGACGAAACGCTCCATCGGCTAGTCAAGCGAACAGCTTTGGACGGCATCAAACCCCATCGATTACGGCAGTATTCCCTCGACGCTATCAAAAAGCTCCAGGAACGCTGGCAAGAAAGCTACCGTAATCTCAGCGCCCAAGAAGCCAGCGCCGAACCCAAGACGCCCTTCCGGAAGCGTCTGGAGATCGAAAAATCCCGGCACTGCCAAGAATATCTATTGCGCGACCTCGCGGCCCGAACATTTCTGCCGGGCTATGGGTTTCCTACGGACGTAGTCAATTTCGACAATTTCACAATCGAAGACTATCTCAGGGAAATGAGGGGCGAAAATAACGAGCGAGAAGATAATATCGCTCGCTACAAAGGCCTGCCCTCCCGCAACCTGGCGATTGCAATTCGCGAATACGCTCCAGGCGCCGAAATTGTTCTGGATGGGCGGGTTTTCACGTCGGCCGGGATTTCCCTACATTGGCATAATTTGTCAAGCGAGAGTAAGGAAGCCCAGAAGATGGATACCGCTTGGCGTTGCGACGTGTGCGGCCAAGTCGGCTACGAAGAAGGGCTTGGCCAGATGTCGGAGCTGACCTGCAGCAATAACCGATGTCAGAGTCTCATCAAACCGAACAATATTCGCAAGGTTTTACAACCGACCGGGTTTGTAACTGACGCCTATGCACCGATTTCCAATAACGTGCAGCGCCAGAAGTTCATCCCCGTCGAAACGCCTTGGGTTTTCGTCCGCGCCACGCCCGTCCCCTTACCCAATCCGGCTCTCGGCGACATGTCTTTTGCTCATGATGGGCGGGTTTTCCATTACAGCGCCGGGGAGAATGGCCAAGGTTATGCCCTATGTCTGGGTTGCGGACGTGCTGATTCTATGTCGCCGCAGGGTGAATACCCGCCGGGGTTGAGGCCAAGCCAGAATCACTTTCCACCCCGGCCCGGCAAGGAGGATAAGGACAGCAATAACCACCGTGTCGCCTGCCCCGAAAGCGGTAATGTAAGAGCCGGCATTTATTTAGGGACGATCTCGACAACCGATGTATTCGAACTGATTATCCGTAACCCCGAGACAGGCGAGTATCTTCTGGATTCCGATAAGGAATGCCAGCAGATCGCCCTGACCCTAGCCGTGGCCATGCGGGCAGCGTTAGCCGGGACTCTAGGCATATCTAGAGATGAGCTGGGTTACGCTACCCGTCCAAGTAAATTACCGGAAGGCCAAGCGGCTCTTGTCCTCCAACTATTCGATGTCGTGAGCGGCGGTGCGGGCTTTTCCAGTAGCGCGCCGGAACACGTGGAAGCGCTCTTACTTGGCATGGCGAAGCAGCTGGAATGTGAATTCTGCGAGACCAGCTGTAGCGAGTGTCTGCTTGACAGCCAGACACGCCATGATTTCAGCATGCTGAACCGCAAACTTGCGCTGCAATGGCTGGGCCAAAATTTTACGCGCCACGTAGCGTTGACCCGCGATGATCAACTCGGGTTGGAAGATGCGAGATACTGTCCAGGCAGCATGGAAATCGTGCTGCGACGGCTGATCAATCGCGGAGCGCATAAAGTCAGTCTGCGGGCCACGGGCGACGCTTCCGAGTGGGATTTGTTGGCGCCACAATTTAACAAGGCCATCCAGCAGTACTTGTTCAACGACGAACTCGAAATCGACTTGCTTCTGCCCGACCACATCGGAGACCAGGTGCTATTGCAAGACCTCGACCGCCTAAGGTCTTTAGGGGCCAGAATTGGCTTGGCCAATAAGCGCCTGCCTCAACCCGTTGCCGCCCAGGTTTTCCTCGATGGAAAGATCATCACGCTAGCCACTGGGGACACCCGGGCTACCGTGCCGGGAGAAAATTGGCACCAAGCAGGTGAGATTGTCGTATCGTCCGAATCCTGTCCGGCGTTCGAATTGCAACCATTCGATTTTCCAGATACCAATCTGGCTCCGGTGGCAATCATTCAGATCCGCGATGAGGCCAATGCGCCTTGGCGGAGATTCGGTAGCCGTTTTTGGAACGCAGTCATAGCACAATGCCCTGCTGCGTCCGAGTTGCTGAAAGATGCAGCGGTGAGCCGTATTTGGTATTCAGACCGTTACATCCAGAACCCAGCTGCGGTTGCAATCCTCGGTTCTATTCTGAGTTATTTTCGCGGGAGGTTGACGCCCGATGCACATATTGGTGTCCACACGCTATTCAAATCGGGGAAGTGGGCCGGACGAAAGACTTTCGAAGACTGGGCAGCGCAACAGGACTTCGAGCTTTTCCTCCATAGCTGGGTCAGCACTATTTTAGATAAACCCGTGGACGTGACCGTAGCAACCTCCAACAGGGATATTCCGCACCACCGCAAACTGGGCATTGAGTTTTCGAGCGGCAAAACATTGGAGTTAAGGCTGGATCAGGGCGTTGGCTACTGGCAGCTATGGTTTCGCAACCGCCGCGATGCGCTGTTTGATTTTGACCAAATCGTCGAACGGCAGCTGGTAGAGATGGGTGAGAAGCTCAAATACGCCGATGTCCAAAACTCAACAGATAAATGGCCAACCGATATATTTGCGGAGGTTCTTACCTCAAACCTGTATGGTGAGTAGCGGGCCCAGGTATCTTTCGCGATGTCTGCTTGGTCATCTGTACAATTTACGGCTCTAGCTCATTCGGCTGAATGATGTTACGCGTTACACCACGGTCATCGGCGATTACATCGCCGTGAATCTGACAGTGTGCTGCGCTCGCCGCGTCGATTTCTACCGCGCCAAAAAGCGGAATACGCGGCTTCCTCGGCCGCATGCGCGCCGCGCATCACCATCCATTCGTGGCTGCCACGAATAGCATGAAGAAACCTAGAGGCGCTCGCTTTAAGGGCCGTGGTCGGAGTGAGCGGTGTCACTTGCAGGTAGAAGCCCCGTAGGTCGCGCCGACGATGAGGTCTTGGCCCGCGGCGTTCGGTTTGAGTGACTGGACGAGAGCTCTCATTCTTTTAGCTCCGCTCCCTCGATAGACCCTGTAGCGGTAGCGATTATGGCCTCAGCATTGGGTTAGTTACTGATCCAGCCGGGGGTTTCTGCTACAACCTGCCCTATTGAAGGGCTAACAATGCGCAATATGCCGCATCTGCATTGCGACGTAGCGGACCGCACAGTTTGGTTCTCCAAAGGCGGTTGGCGAGGCACAACGAACGCCGATCACGAGACCGCCTATAACGTTCTCAATTCCGGCAGTCACATTTCTCGCCAGTGGCGCGTCAGCGCAACTTGCGCACGATTAAACGTTCGGCTCCGTCTGCAAACGCTCGCTGTTTCGTACGGTTGTCACAATCGCAATGAAAACCTTCGGCGACGACTGCACATCTGCAGTACATTCGCATTATCCAACAACCGCCTAGGAAATCCTATGGCAGCTTCGAAGACAGCGACGCTTACATTAAGGATCGATCCAGGCGTAAAGGAAGGCCCTGCGACGGCTAGCCGAGCAGGAACACCGCAGCCTCGCCAATATGGTTGAGGTCATGATCCGCGACTATTGCGCGGAGAGGCATCTCGCTGTCCCCCGAGCAACAAGCGGTGCTCCCCTCGAAAAATGACAGAGAGATGCAGTAGCGCAGTACTGCGAAACGCAATCAACTTCACCGTCAGAAGAACCAATCGACCTGCATGGCCATTAAGAAATCCCAGCTCTATTCCTCCCTCTGGGCCTCCTGCGATGAACTGCGCGGCGGCATGGACGCGTCGCAGTACAAGGACTATGTCCTGTTCATGCTGTTCATCAAGTACATCTCGGACAAGTACGCCGACTACGACGGCTTCGAGCCGCCGGTGGTCATCCCGAAGGGCGCCAGCTTCGCGGACATGGCCAAGCTCAAGGGGCAGAGCGACATCGGCGATAAGATAAACACCCAGATCATCCAGCCGCTGATCGACCACAACACGCGCCTAGCCCGTAGCGACTTCCCAGACTTCAACGACCCCAACAAACTTGGCGAAGGCAAGGCGATGATCGATCGCCTCACGAACCTGATCGGCATTTTCCAGAAGGCCGAGCTAAACTTCGCCAAGAACCGCGCCGACCACGATGACATCCTGGGCGATGCCTACGAATACCTGATGCGCCACTTCGCCTCGGAGTCCGGCAAGAGCAAGGGCCAGTTCTACACTCCGTCCGAGGTCAGCCGCGTGATCGCGCAGGTCATAGGCATCGCACCCGAGAACACCACCGCCCGCACCGCCGCGTACGATCCAACATGCGGTTCGGGCTCGCTGCTACTGAAAGTCGCGGCCGAGTCGGGCAACCCGATCACGCTGGAAGGCCAGGAGAAAGACGTGACCACGGCCGGTCTGGCCCGCATGAACATGATCCTGCACGACTTCCCCACCGCCACCATCGTGCAGGGCAACACCTTGGCCAATCCCAAGTTCAAGGATGGCGAAAGCCTGCGCACCTACGACTATGTGGTGGCCAATCCGCCGTTCTCCGACAAGGGCTGGAACGCCGGCATAACACCCACCGACGACCCCCACCAGCGCTTTGCCTGGGGTGCGCCGCCAGCCAAGCAAGGCGACTATGCCTACCTGCTGCACATCGTCCGCGCGCTGAAGAGCACCGGCAAGGGCGCGGTCATCCTGCCCCACGGCGTGTTGTTCCGCGGCCACGCGGAAGCGGCCATCCGCAAGCAGCTGGTGCGCTCGGGTTACCTCAAGGGCATCATCGGCCTGCCCGCCAACCTGTTCTACGGCACCGGCATCCCCGCCTGCATCCTGGTGCTGGACAAGGAGAACGCCCCCGCCCGCAAGGGCATCTTCATGATCGACGCCGCCCGGGGCTTCATCAAGGACGGCCCCAAGAACCGCCTGCGCGAGCAGGACATCCACCGTATCGTCGACACCTTCAAGAAGCAGGCCGACACGCCGCGCTATGCCCGCATGGTGCCCTTCGACGAGATCGCGGACCCGAAGAACGATTTCAACCTCAACCTGCCGCGCTACATCGACAGCAGCGAGCCCGAGGACCTCCACGACATCCACGCCCACCTCAACGGCGGCATCCCGCACCGGGACATCGACGGCGATGACACCGCCATCCCGCCCGTGCCGGGCCTTGCCCGCTACTGGGCCGTGCTGCCGTCGCTACGCCGCAGCCTGTTCCGCGACAACGGCCACCCCGGCTACGCCGACCTCGCCGTCGAGCCCGACCGAATCAAGCCCACCATCGTGGAGCACGACGAGTTCGCCGCCTTCCGCGCCGAAGTCACCGCCCGCTTCGCCAAATGGCAGACCGACAACAGGCCGCGGTTGAAGGACTTCGACCAGGGCGGCAAGCCCAAGGTGCTGGTCACCGACATCGGCGAGGCCCTGCTCGACACCTTTCGCTCCATCCCGTTGCTGGACCCCTACGACATCTACCAGCATCTGATGGACTACTGGGCCGAAACCCTGCAGGACGACGCCTACGAGATCGCCGCCGACGGCTGGGTGGCCGAAACCCGCCGCGTGCTCGAAGAGGTCAAGAGTGGGAAGAAGAAGGGTGAGATGAAGGACAAGGGCTGGACCTGCGACCTCATCCCCAAGTCCTACATCGTCATCCGATACTTCGCGGACGAGCAGGCCAAGCTGGACGACCTGCGCGCCCAACTGGATGCCGTGGCCGCCAGCCTGACCGAACTCGTCGAGGAACACGGCGGTGAAGAGGGCGTGCTCAAGGATGTCTCATCGAAAGGCGATGCCGAGGACGCCTTCACCCAGACCCTAGTCGCCGTCTGGAACGAGGACGACCCGGCCGCCTGCGGGCAGTACACCACCCTGATGGAACAGGCCGGCGAATACGCCGCCGAGCTGCGCAGCCTCACGGACCACAGCCACCTTTCCGCCCTCAAGAGTAGCAAAGGCAAGCTCACCCAGAAGTCTGTTAAGGACCGCCTGGCTGCCACCGGCGATACAGCCGAGCAGGCGACCCTGCAGCGCTATCTGGATGCGGATAGTCAGCAGAAACAGAACAAGAAAAAGGCCGACGGGTTGCTCGCGAAGGCCGAACAGCACTACCGCAGCCGTCTGGGCGAGACCCCACTACCGGAGGCCCTCACCGATCTCAACGCCACCGCCACCTATCTGGGCCTGCTCGACCGGCAAAGCAGACTCAAGAGCCAAGTCAAGGAGGCCGACGCCGTCCTCGACCAGCTCGCCTACGAGAAATACCCCCAGCTCGGCGAGGACGAGATCAAGACGCTGGTGGTGGACGACAAGTGGCTGGCGGCGCTGGATACGGCCGTGCAAGGCGAGTTGGAGCGCGTCTCCCAGACCCTCACCGGCCGCGTGCGGCAGCTGGCCGAGCGTTACGAGACGCCGTTGCCGCAGATCGTCAATCGTGTCGAAGAGCTATCGGCACGGGTAGATGAGCATCTGAAGAAGATGGGAGCGGTATGGGCGTGAGCCGAGACGTGATGGAAGTGCGGGATGCTTCGGCAGGCTATCCGCCACTGGTAGATATGCCATTAGTGCTAGAGGGCCACGTTGAACTAGGCGCGGTTACTCAGTGGTTGTCGGGTGGGACACCCAGTCGTTCGGTAGAAGCCTATTGGCAAGGAGAAATTCCTTGGATTAGCGCGTCAACTCTTCGGAAAGTGGAGGTCACGCAATCAGACCAGTGCGTTACACCCGAAGCTGTAGTAACTGGTAGCAAGATGGCGCCAATTGGTTCAACCCTTCTTTTGGTAAGAGGAAGCGCGTTACATAAAGAAATTCGAACTGGGATAGTCCGCACACCTGTTTGCTTCAACCAAGATGTAAAGGCCTTAATTCCGAGTAAGCAGCTATATCCAGAGTACCTTACATATTCACTTCTAGGCCGTGAAGGCGAATTATTGAAGCTTGTGAGTTCTGCTGGGAATACAGCAGGGGTTTTGGACACCAAACTTGTTCAATCCTTTCGGGTATGGCTCCCTAGTTTCGACGAACAACGCGCCATCGCCACCGCCCTGAGCGACGTGGATGCCCTGCTGGAGGAACTGGACCGCCTGATCGCCAAGAAGCGCGACCTCAAGCAGGCCGCCATGCAGCAACTCCTCACCGGCCAGACCCGCCTGCCGGGGTTTGAGGGGGAATGGGAACAGACCGTGCTTGATGAGCTGGTAACGTTCCTTTCTGGCGGGACTCCATCGAGGGGCAACGATACGTACTGGGCCGGTGACATCCCTTGGATCAGCGCAAGCAGCCTTAGAACTTTTCACATTTGGCGTTCCGAAAGCAACGTCACGGAAGATGCTGTGGTGGCAGGTAGTAGGATGGCTCCAATAGGGGCAACGCTGTTACTCGTGAGGGGCAGCGCCCTCCACAACGAAATTCTTGCTGGTTTAGTTAAAAAACAAGTTTGTTTCAATCAGGATGTTAAAGCGCTCGTACCGAAGAAACGGTTGCTCCCGAAGTTTCTTACGTTTCTGCTTCTCGGGAGAGCAAACGAATTATTGAACCTGGTGAGCTCCGCCGGGAATACCGCGGGTGTGCTGGACACGAAAATCCTCAAGGCATTTGACGTTCACCTCCCGAGCCTCCGAGAACAACAGGCTATCGCAGATGCATTGACGGATTTGGACGACGAACTGGAAGCCCTGGAGCAACGCCGCACCAAGACCGCCGCGCTTAAACAGGCCACGATGCAGGAGCTGTTAACTGGGAAAACGCGGCTGGTCGACCCCGCTGTGCAAGACCAGCCGGCGGAGAAGGCCCAGCCCAGTGGCCGCAAGGCAAACATCTATTTCATGCGAAGCGTGCTGGCTGCCGAAATCGTCGACCAGTTGCACGCGGAGCCGACCTTCGGGCACGTCAAGTTCGAGAAGATGCTGTTCCTCGTGGAGCATCTGTGTGACGTGGATACCGGCTCCACCTATCACCGCAAAGCCGCCGGCCCTTACGACAACCGGGCATTGCGCTCGATCGACAGCCAACTGCAGAAGCAGCAGTGGTTCGAAGCGCGCAAGGAAGACGGACGCTACCGCTACGTACCCCTGAACCGTCGGGGGAACCACAAGACGTACTTCGTTCGGTACTTCGCCGCGGTCAGTGACACGTTCGAGCAGGTGTTGGATAGTTTTCGGCACATGGACACCGAGCGATGCGAGATCGTGGCGACGCTTTTCGCCGCATGGCGCGACCTGCTACACGATCAGCCCACGGTGTCCGATGAAATGATCGTGCATGAGGTGTTGAACAATTGGCACGAATCCAAGCAGCGGATTCCCGAGGATCGCTGGCTGAAGGCCCTCGCCTGGATGCGCGAGCGGGGATTCGCTCCGGAGGGTCGACGGTATGAATGACCGCGGTCCACACCTATTGCGATGAGTCGTGTCGTCTTGAGCATGCCCGCCCGTCAGCGATGGCGCTGGCCGCAGTGCCCCGCTCTGCGTCCACGTGGCCGGCAAAAGCTCGAGGGCTGGCATTGAAGGGGGAGATCGAACCATGACGTTATCCGCTGCTCGCCCCGAGCGGGCGACCCAGGATCGAGTTGTGGAGCTGTTCACTCGACCGACAGATTCTGGTGGGTTGGACTACCGCTACCTGGGCGACCACAGGCGGCGCGAGAACAACCGCGCCATCGAACCGGAGATTCTACGCGCCAGCCTGTGGGACCGTGGCTATTCGGAGGCACATATATCGGCCGCTCTGCAGAAGCTGGAGGCCGCCGCCGATGTCACCGGCGTAACGCTGTATCAGGCCAATCTGCGTACCTACAACCTGCTGCGTTACCCGGTGAAGGTGCTGCTGACGCCCGGCGAACCGCATCGAGATGTGCACCTGATCGACTGGGAGCAGCCGGAGAACAATGACTTCGCGCTGGCCGAGGAAGTCACGCTTCGGGGTGCCCATGAACGGCGGCCCGATCTGGTGCTGTACCTCAATGGCATCGCGATCGCGGTCATCGAGTTGAAGCGCAGCTCGGTAGAGGTAGCGGACGGCGTGCGCCAGCTCATCACCAATCAAGAAGCGATCTTCAACCAGTCGTTCTTCAGCCCGGTGCAGGTCCTGTTCGCGGGCAGTGACTCCCAGGGGCTGCGCTATGGCACCACGGGAACGCCCGAACAGTTCTTCGTGCAGTGGAAGGACGAGGAAGGCTGTGCCGACCTGGCGCCCGGAATGCTGCTGGACAAGCCGCTGGCCCAGATGTGCGAAAAAGCGCGACTGCTGGATCTAATCCGCAACTGCATCATCTTCGATGCAGGGCAGAAAAAGGTGCCGCGGCCGCATCAGTACTTCGGCATCAAGGCCGCCCAGGCGCGTATCGAGCAACGCGAAGGCGGCGTGATTTGGCATACCCAGGGCAGCGGCAAGAGCATCCTGATGGTGCTACTGGCCAAGTGGCTGTTGGAGCATGATCCCGAAGCGCGCATCCTGGTGATCACGGACCGTGACGAGCTGGACAAGCAGATTGTCGGGGTTATGCGTAACGCCGGCGTTGTGGGCGAGGATGCCCCCTCGCCGCGAATCACTTCGCGGGCGCAGTTCGTGGAGACGCTGCGCGCCACGACACCCCGCCTGCTCTGCGCCCTGGTGCACAAGTTTGACCCGGGCGATCTGAATCACGAGCCGCCGCCGGTGAGTGGGCGCGTGTATGTGTTTGTGGACGAGTGCCACCGTACTCAGGGCGGTGCCATGAACCGCCAGATGAAGCGCTGGCTGGCGGATGCCATCTTCATCGGATTCACCGGCACGCCGCTGCTGCGCAAGGACAAGCAGACCACGCGGGAGGTCTTTGGCACCAACATCCACACCTACAAGTTCCCCGAGGCCGTGGCCGACGAGGTGGTACTCGACCTGAAGTACGAGGCCAGGGACGTGCCGCAGCGCTTGACCTCGCCGCAGGCCGTGGACGCCTGGTTCGAGCAGAAGACCAAGAACCTGAATAACTACCAGAAAGCCGTGCTGCGCAACCGCTGGGCCACTATGGAACAGCTGATGAGCGCCGCGGAGCGCAAGCAGCGCATCATCGCCGACATCATCGAGGACTTCAGCCTCAAGCCGCGGCTTAACAATAACCGCGGCACGGCCCTCCTGGTGGCGAACTCGATCTACGACGCCTGCCATTATTTCCGGCTGCTCCAGAACACATCGTTCGGCCCGTACTGCGGCCTAATTACCTCCTACGAGCCGAACGCCAATGCCATTAGCCGCCAGCCGGCCGATAGCGACGAGCGCTACAAGTTCGACACGTATACCCGGTACGTGCTCGCGGACGGCCAGACCACCGGCCAGTACGAGGACGAGATGAAGCGCCGCTTCATCGAGGAACCCACCAACTGCAAGCTGCTGATCGTGGTCAGCAAGTTGCTCACGGGCTTTGACGCGCCGTCGTGCACTTATATCTACCTCGACCACGAGCTGCGCGATCACAACCTATTCCAGGCGATTTGCCGCACCAACCGTTTGGACGGCGACGATAAGGACTACGGCCATATCGTCGACTTCAAAAAGATGTTCGGCGACGTACAGCAGGCCATCGCGGTCTACAGCTCCGACGAGCTGGATCAGGAGGATGGCGGAACCACCGGCAACAATATCGACCTGAAGAACTGGCTAGAGGAGGGGCGAAAGAAGCTGGACGCGGCGCGCGAGGGACTGAAGTATCTATGCGAGCCGGTGGCCTCACCCCAAGGCTTCGAGCAATACCTGCGCTACTTCTGCGGCAACCTGAATGATCCGGAAGCGCTAAACCGCACGGAGCCTCTACGCATTGCTTTCTATAAGGCCACGGCAGCCTTCGTGCGCGCCTTTGCGGGCATTGCCCAGAACCTGGATGACGCGGGGTACACCGCTGGCCAGATCACCGAATTGAACAACGAGGTGGCGTTCTTCAGCGACGTGCGCGCGGCTATCAAGCGGCATGCTGGCGAGGAGCTGGACATCAAGCCCTATGAAGCGGACATGCGCCATCTCATCAACACGTATATCCAGGCCGATCCCGCCGACGACCTTGGCACGGTGGACGACTATTCGTTAATCGAGCTCGTGGTAGAAACCGGCATCCACGACGCCATTGCACGCAAGCTCAACCAGAAGGGCAAGCTCAATCGGAATGCGGTGGCCGAGGGCATCGTCAACAACGTGCGCAAGACCATCATCCGCGACCAGCTTACCGACCCGCGCTTCTACGAGCAGATGTCCAAACTGCTGGAGGACCTAATCGCAGAGTGGCGCAGCGAAACGACGTCATATCAGGCCTTTCTCGAGCGGGCCGAGGCGCTTATCAAGCAAATGCATAGCGGCCAGAACGATAAGGATGTGCCTCCAGCCCTGGCGGACCGGCGGGAGGCGCTGGTGGTCTACAATAACCTGCCGAACATTCTCGCGGCTGGCGGCCAAGCTCAGGAAATCCGCGAATCAAACCCGGGCTATGCAGACCCGCTGATCAGTATCGCGCTCGAAATCGACCATGCCATGCGCGAGCAAGCGCCGGCTGGCTGGAACGGGGACCAAGCCAAGGAAAGCCAGGTTCTGAATGCGCTGTTCCCGATCATGAAGCGAAACCGAACCACGACCCGCGCCCTATTCGATCTGATCAAAAACCAAGCCGGCTACCAGTGACCGAGACCATCGAACTCGGCGAACTTTCGATCCAAGTCACGCGCAAGGCCGTCCGGAACGTGCACTTGTCTGTGCATCCGCCGGACGGTCGCGTAACTCTGACGGCGCCATCGAACACCCGCCTGGACGTCGCCCGTGCCTACGCCATCTCGAAGCTCGAATGGATCAGAGCACAGCAGTCGCAACTACGCGAGCAGCCACGCGAGACACCACGTCAGTTCGTACGGCGCGAAAGTCATTACGTTTGGGGCCGCCGTTACCTACTGGATGTGGAGGAACGCGACGCCGCCCCGGGTGTCCACCTAGACCATCGGCGCATCACGATCAACGTAAGGCCTGGAAGCTCAACCGCCAAGCGGGCCGAGGTAATGCACGCATGGCACAAGCGACTGCTGCACAAGGCCGTACCGCCGCTGATAGAACAGTGGCAGCCCAAGCTAGGCGTAACGGTTTCCCGGTACTATCTGCAGCGAATGAAGACTAAATGGGGCAGCTGCAACGAGCGCGCCAGCAACATCCGCCTGAACACCGAGCTTGTAAAAAAACCGAAGGACCTGCTCGAGTACGTCATCGTGCACGAGATGGCACACCTGCTCGAGCCCACGCACAACAGCCGATTCATCGAGCTACTTGATATCCACTATCCGTGTTGGCGTGAAGCACGATCTGAACTAAACGAATTACCGTTGACAGCGGAAGCTTGGCCGTAGGCTCACCGGTCCCAAAACTATTTGGACCGATAGCTATACGGTCTAGTGTTGCGAATAGCAGCATTCAACGTTTCCCATAACCTCTTACGGCAATTCGTAACCCAGTGAGCGATTATTTGGATATGAGATTAAGGCGTTTATGTGACTCAAACCATAAATCCCAATGCGCCAAGCTCGCGCTCCGTTGGTGACTCTAGCCTAAGAATCCGATCGTACGCCGCGATTCTCCGATAATAAAATCGGCTTCACATAAGTCGGGAATAAGGCGTTTGCGGGCTTGTGTCTGCAAAGCCGCCGCGCCCATGCCGTCTATCAAACGCTTACGTATGGCACGTGGGGGCATATCCGCTAAGCGGCCCATTACGTGGTCCGGTAGCCTTGATCGAAAGGCCGCCCTCCAACCCGGATTCTGAGCCAGGATCCCTGCATAAACCGATTGTGCAATCGCCTTCAAGTCTTCCGCACTTGGGCCGTCGACGGTAGCCACATCAAATCGCGAAAGAATCGGCTTGGGTATGGCGCCGAGATTATTGGATGTGGCAATCCAGATGACATGGGATGCGTCCATAGGCAAACCGACGTGCTCGTCGACGAATTCGCTGGCCGTTCTCGTTTCTAGCAATTGATAGAGCGGCCCATATCCATCGAATCGCGCGTCAGTCGAAAGTTTGTCGACCTCGTCGAGCAGGACGATCGGGTTCGCGCAGCGGCCACCTTGCAGGATCTCGTAAACACGCCCTGGCCGGCTGCCTTGCCAGCTTGGGCTGTTGCCGCCGAGCACGAAGCTTGCGGTAACTGAAGAGCAGTTGATCACAGCGAACTCGGTGTCGAGTACTTCGGCGAGCATCCGAGCGAAGAAGGTTTTGCCGATGCCCGGCGGGCCATCCAGTAGCAACGGCGGCCACTGAAGGACCGGGGGCAGAGCCAATCGGCAAAGCGCAAGCTGGCGTCGCAGACGATCGATGACCGGTGCGAAATTCGGTTGGCTTTCCACCATTCCATCTAGCTGGTCGAGCATCGAGGACTGCACCAGCGCGAGTGTACGGTCCGAACCACTCATACGGAGCCGGTTGAGTGTTTCGCGGCGGGCCGAACGACTATCCTCCGCTTCGAACGCCTCATGCGCCGCGTCCGTATCGAACACCTTGGCCAAGAGAGCGCGGCGACGGGCTGGCGGCTGTTCTCCTACACCTTTTTCATACTGCCAGAAATCGCTCATATGATTGCTCCCACCCAGTCTTGCGGAGAAACCACCGATTTGGGCGTGAGTCGGGCGAGCAGCTGGCCACGGTCTGTACTCGTATAGCGTTGCCAGCCTTCGGCACCTTGAAACGCGCGTTCACGCAGATCCTGTCCTGCGCTGAGCCGATCCATGGCCCTCACCAGATCTGTCATCAAATAAGGCGCGTGCGTATAACTGCGCGCCGGCGCAAGAATCGAACGAAGGGCTGCCGCGCCTTCGCCCCAGTGCGCATCAAGACACGCCAGCGCCGGAGCGAGCACCTCCAGGTTGAGCGCTTCTGGGTCTGTCCCTTGCAGCGGGCTCATACCCACGGTGCTACGCGCGTAGAGCCGTATCTTGCCGATGTCGTGAAACAACGCCCCCACCACGGCCAGTTCACATTCACGCGCGGGCGTGCTATGAAGCGCGGCGGCGGCTGCCGTCGTTTCTGCCACCTGCACACTATGGATTAGCAAGCCGCCATCATAAGCGTGGTGGTGGGCCCGACTGCCCGGCACGCACATGAAAGGCTCCGAGACCCGCTCGTCCGCGAACACGCTGCCGACGAACGCGCGCAGCGCCGAGTCGTTCAAGCCATCGAGCAGTCCTTGCAGGCGCGCGAACGCCGGACGGCCATTCTCGGGCACCCAGGCCAGCGGGATCAGCGACCATTCCGGCTGAGGCGTACCGTCGAGCCGCGTCAGGTCGCTGGCAAGCAGTTGTTTGCTGTCAGACGTGTCGACGATCACGCCGTCGAAACGGACCACGGGCACGCCAGCCCCAACCTCCGAGCGTACGACGTGATCTGGCTCGTTTATCAAACAGTCAGCCTCTCCCGTGGCATCTGCGATGCGTATCACCGTCTGCTGCACACTTGCGTCAGTAGCTAGGGCTGGTCCTACAGCGAGCACGCGGTAACAACCTTGAACTGGACGACCGACGCCCGCGGGCCAATTTTTGATGCGCGTCATGATCACTCCTCCGAATCCAGGCCACCGTTCATCGCGCCCGTCACGAACCGGTCGAATGCACTGCCATCTCGACGCGTGAGATTCGGCACGTAGCGCGAATAGACACGGAATAGCATCTCCGTGGTGGTGTGCCCCATCTGCCGCGCGATCCATTCGGGGTTCTCCCCTGCGGCGAGCCAGAGTGTGGCTGCGGTGTGGCGACAGTGATACGGACGCCTCGGTGCGAGCTTCAGATATCTCAATAGCGGATACCAGACACGCTGCGTCACATTGGTCGTATCCAGCGGCGTGCCATCTCGCGTGACAAAGACATACTCGCCGTCGCCGGTGACCTTGTGCTGGGCCTGTAGCGCGTCGTATACGATGGACGACATGGCGATCTCTCGCTGGGAGCCATCGGTCTTCGTGTAATCAATCACGCCCTTATCAATCGTTTCTCTCACGAGTATCTGGCGTGCCTCCCAATCGACGCGTGACCATTTCAGGCCATGCAGCTCGCCTGTACGCATCCCCGTAAAGAACCGAAGCGTGTAGTACTGCTTGTAGTCGCTACGGACCGTGTCGAGGATCAGACGGACCTCCTCGAGTGAGAACGGCTGGATATCTTTCCGGCGCAGCCGCAGTCGCTTGATATTCCGAACGGGATTCTGGAACTCGAAGCGGTCAGCTGCCTCCGTCATGATCATGTTCAGGATGCCCATCAGGTTGTTGATGGTCTTTGGCGACAGCGTTTCGTTCCCCGAGCGGCCCGCGCACTGGGCGACTTCGGCTCTGAAGGCCAGCACCTCGGCTTTAGTGATTTCGCCGATCGGCCGGTCACCAAACGCGGGAAGCAGATGGCGATTCAGTACAGCCCGGTTGCCTAGAATTGTATTGCGGCGCCAGCGTATTTCGTTCTCGCGCCACCAAGTATCGACAAAGTCTCGAAACGTAGGTGTCGCAGCTGTAGCCAAAGGGCTTGAGGACGACACCTCGTCGCCATCAAAACGCACTGCCCGCCTGCTATCAGGGAAATATTTCCGATACTCAAAGGCACCGAGAGTAATTTCCGCATCCATCTTTTCGGCAACCGACTTCATTCGCTTCCTATTCGCTTTCGTATCGTCGAGCGCGGTGTACTCACGACACCGAATGCCTCGATACTTGAAGTCGAAAAAGAGCTTGCCGCTGTCTTCTCGGCATCGGATGTTAACCATTGCACACACCCCCGCCAGCCATCGGAATACCGGCGAACGCCATCGTCTTTGGCGGAGCGCTTTTAGCCGATGCGTCAGAAGCTGAAGAGGACGTAGGAGCACTTATCGGCGCTGAGTCAGCTCGAACTGCGGGCTGCCTCATGTCCCGCTCTATCGTTTCCCAGATATACAAGATTTTTCGACCGCCGAACGGTCGAAAGTAATGCTTGCCCTCGATTAATACCGAATCCTTCAGCCGGTCGCGGATTGTGCGAACGTCGTAATGAATTCGCTCGGCCAAGGCTTCCGTCGTTAAGTACGTGTAGTTCATAATATGCTCCATCGGTTGATTCTAGACATCTTGCGTCGCGTTAACGCGACGACTGATGTCTATATTAGTCGACCGGTGTAGCTTGTCAATACTTTTCGTCGCGTTTGCGCGACGTATGGAGCGTTAACTGTGATCCGCTTTAAGGTGAAAGAACTCCTCGCCGAAAAGGAATTCCAAGAGTCCAGAGTTATCACGCTCGCGGAAGTAGCGAAGGAGGCTGGTATTCATCGCGCAACTCTTTCGAAGATCACGAACGAGCGCGGCTACAACACGGGCACCGATAATGTAGACCGCTTGTGCGCTTATTTTGGATGCGAAGTGCAAGACCTGATGCACCGCGTGCCTGAGTAGGCGGCCTGAGAGGATTAGCAGAGGCCCAAGGCCTCACTGTCGTTATTGTATTTCGTCGCACGCAATCGCGGCTCAGCGTGGCCCCAGCTTGGCCCGCATAAGGCCCGGAGTGCTAGAAGCGCCGGCAACATATCTAGCGAGTCGACAAGTCGAAGCCCGTCGTTGACTCAGTTCACGGCACTAACGCGATGATATTGCGCAAAAAAAAGACCAGTAGCAATCAACTACTGGTCTTTCAGTATGGCGGGCCCGGGAAGATTCGAACTCCCGACCTTGCGGTTCGTAGCCGCACGCTCTATCCAACTGAGCTACGGGCCCTTGACTGGTTGTCATGGCGGAGAGGGAGGGATTCGAACCCTCGAAGGGGCTATAAACCCCTTACTCCCTTAGCAGGGGAGCGCCTTCAGCCACTCGGCCACCTCTCCAAAAATCGTTGTCCTGCGAAACGCAATCGCCGTTCTTAAGCCGTTTGCGTCGACTGTTTCGACAAACCGACTCACCGGAGTAGCGGCCTTGCGAAAACGAACTCTCATTCGTTCAAGGCCGCGAATAATACCCGGCTAAGCCTTGCGGGTAAACCCCTTATGCCACTTCATTTGCGATCGATCGTCGATTCGTCGTCCTCGAACGACTCGTCAACGCTTTCCACCCGCACGTCGCGCGGCGCTTCGACGGCGATACGCACGCGTTCGCCATCGGTATCCAGCACCCTCACCTCGATCTCGTCGCCGATCTGCAGGCGCTCACCGGCGCGGCGTTCGAAGATCAGCACGGGTCCTATCTAGCCCTGTTCCGCGCTCGGCGTGAGCTCGCTTTCGACCTTCTTCGGCTCTTCGTCGAGCTCGAATTCGTCGTGCAGCGCGCGCACGGCCAGTTCCAGGTACTTGGTCTCGATCACGATGGAGATCTTGATCTCGGTGGTCGAGATCATGCGCAGGTTGATGTTCTCGCTGGCCAGGGCCTTGAACATGCGCGCAGCGACGTTTGCGTGCGAGCGCATGCCCACACCCACCAGCGACACCTTGGCAATGCCGGACTGGCCCGAGACTTCGCGCGCGCCCAGATCCTTGGCCGCTTTTTCGAGCAGTTCCTTGGCCGCATCGAAATCGCGGGTATGCACGGTGAAGGTGAAGTCGGTGAGCGTGTAGTCGCTGGACGAGTCGCCCGAGACGTTCTGCAGGATCATGTCGACTTCGATATTGGCCTCGCCGATCGGGCCGAGCAGCGCATAGGCGATGCCGGGCTTGTCGGGCACGCCGAGCACGGTGAGCTGGGCTTCGTCCTGGGTAAAGGCGATGCCGGAGATGATCGGTTCTTCCACTTGTTTCTCCAATGTAATGAGCGTGCCGGGGCCGTCGTCGAAGGTAGACAGCACACGCAGCGGGACGCCGTATTTACCGGCGAACTCGACCGCGCGAATCTGGAGCACCTTGGAACCCAGACTGGCCATTTCCAGCATTTCTTCGAACGTGATCTGCTCTAGGCGGCGCGCGCCGGAGACCACGCGCGGATCGGTGGTGTAGACCCCGTCCACGTCGGTATAGATCTGGCATTCGTCGGCGCCAAGCGCCGCGGCGAGCGCGACCGCGGTGGTATCCGAGCCGCCGCGACCGAGGGTCGAGATTTCGTTGGCCTCGGTAATCCCCTGGAAACCGGCGACCACTGCCACATCGCCTTCGTCGAGCGCGCTGCGCAGATTGGCCGGTTCGATCTTCTGGATCCGCGCCTTGGAATGCGAGTCGTCCGAGACGATCGGCACCTGCCAGCCGGTGAACGAGCGCGCCGATACGCCGGTATGGCGCAGGGCCATCGACAGCAGCGAGATGGTGACCTGCTCACCGGTGGAGAGCAGCACATCCATTTCGCGCGGGACCGGACGGCCCTCCAGTTCCTCGGCCAATCCCTGCAGGCGATCGGTTTCGCCGCCCATCGCCGACACCACGACCACAACCTGGTCGCCGTTGTCGCGATAGCCTTTGATCTTCTGGGCGATGCGCTTGATCTTGTCGACGGTGCCGACGGACGAGCCGCCGTATTTCTGGACAATCAGTGCCATGGAATATCGCTTTCCTTGTCGGGCGCTGGGTCGCGCCGGTCATGAGTTCTGATAGGGCTAAGCTTACCCGAGTCGCTGCTCAATCCAACCGTAAACGCTTTCCAGCGCTTCATCGAGCTTGCTCGCATCGCTGCCGCCTGCCTGGGCCATATCGGGCCGGCCGCCCCCCTTGCCGCCGACCTGTTCGGCCACGAAGTTGACCAGATCGCCGGCCGGCAGCGCCTTGCTCTGGCTCTTGGCCACGCCGGCAATCAGCGCCACCTTGCCGTCGCTGGCCGCACCCAGCACGATCACGCCGTCGTCGAGCTTGTTCTTGAGCGCGTCGACGGTATCGCGCAGTACCTTGCGGTCGGCGCCATCCATGCGCCGGACCACCACCTGGGCGCCGCCGATATCGCGGGCGGCGTCGGCCAGATCGTCGCCCTGGCTGGCGGCAAGCTTCTGGTTGGCCTGGTCGAGCTGTTTTTCCAGCCCCGCCACGCGTTCGAGCATGCGATCGAGCTTGTCCTCGAGTTCCGACGGCGCGGCCTTGAGCCGGGAGGCCACACGGATTTCGCGGGCCATCGTGTCCTGAACCCACTTGAGCGCGTGTGCGCCGGTCACCGCCTCCAGGCGCCGCACCCCGGCGGCCACGCCCCGCTCTTCGGTGATCTTGACCAGGCCGATCGCGCCGCTGGCCGGCACGTGGGTCCCGCCACACAGCTCCACCGAATAATCGCCAAAGCGTACGACACGGACTTCGTCGCCGTATTTTTCGCCGAAGAAGGCCAACGCGCCTTCCGCGATCGCCTCGTCGTAGCTGCGGGTATAGAACTCGCCCTGAATATTCTCGCGCACGCGGGCATTCACCTGCGCTTCGATATCGGCCAGGGTTTCCGGGGTCACCGACTCGAAATGGGCGAAGTCGAAACGCAGCCGTTCGGGGGCCACCATCGAACCCTTCTGGCGTACGTGCGTACCCAGGGTTTCGCGCAGTGCCGCATGCAACAGATGCGTGGCGGTATGGTTGAGTTCGATGGCCTGACGGCGACCGGTATCGACCTCGGTCTCAACCGCCATGCCGGCAGCGAATTCACCGGATTCGACCTGCCCGAAGTGCAGGAACACACCGTTTTGTTTCTGGGTATCGGTCACCACAAAGCGTGCGCCGTCGGCATCGATCACGCCGTGATCGCCCAGCTGCCCGCCGGATTCACCGTAGAACGGGGTGCGATCGAGTACGACCACGCCCTCGTCGCCTGCGCCCAGTCGATCCACCGGCTGTTCGTTCTGCACGAGGCTGACCACCTGTGCACGGCCGCGGGTTTCGGTATAGCCGATGAACTCGGTGGGCGACTGCACGTCGATCTTCGCGTGGTAGTCGGCACCGAACTGGCTGGCTGCCCGTGCGCGCTCGCGCTGGGCCGACATTTCGGCATCGAAGCCGCGCGTGTCCAGGGTCAGACCGCGCTCGCGGGCGACGTCGTTGGTGAGATCGACCGGGAAACCGTAGGTGTCGTAGAGCTTGAACACCGTCTCGCCGGGAATCTCGGTACCACTCATGGCACCGATCGCATCCTCGAGAATGCGCAGTCCCTGGGCGAGCGTGAGCGCGAAGCGCTGTTCTTCCTGCTCGACCACGCGCTCGATCTGGGCCTTCGATTCGGCCAGTTCGGGGAAGGCCTCGCCCATGAGTTCGACCAGCGGGCCGACCAGCTTGTAGAAGAACGTATCCGTCGCACCCAGCTTGTGGCCGTGGCGAATCGCGCGCCGCATGATCCGGCGCAGCACGTAGCCGCGCCCTTCGTTGGAAGGCATCACCCCGTCGGTGATGAGAAAGGCGGTGGCACGGATATGGTCGGCCACCACCTTGAGCGAGGACTGCTGGGCCGGCGCGGCCTTGGTCGCATCCACACCGACCGCGTCCGACGCGGCCTTGATCAGCGTCTGGAAGACGTCGATGCCGTAGTTGTCGTGGGTGCCCTGCATGACCGCGGCGATGCGCTCCAGGCCCATGCCGGTATCGATCGACGGGCTGGGCAGGTCGACCATGGTGCCGTCGGGCTGGCGGTCGTACTGCATGAAGACCAGATTCCAGATCTCAACGAAGCGGTCGCCGTCCTCTTCCGGCGTGCCGGGGGGGCCGCCGGCGATATGCTCGCCGTGGTCGTAGAAGATTTCCGAGCAGGGGCCGCAGGGGCCGGTATCGCCCATCTGCCAGAAGTTGTCCTTGGCGCCGATGCGCGAGAACGTGGACTCGGACACGCCGATTTCGTCGAGCCAGATTCGCGCAGCTTCTTCGTCTTCCTCGTAGACCGTGACCCAGAGTTTTTCCTTGGGCAGGCCGAGTTCCCCGGTAAGAAATTCCCACGCGAAATGAATGGCTTCGCGCTTGAAGTAGTCCCCGAAGCTGAAGTTGCCCAGCATTTCGAAGAAGGTGTGATGACGCGCGGTATAGCCGACGTTTTCCAGATCGTTGTGCTTGCCGCCGGCGCGCACACAGCGCTGCGACGATACCGCACGACTGTAGTCGCGCTTGTCGCGACCCAGGAATACGTCCTTGAACGGCACCATGCCGGCATTGGTAAACAGCAGCGTCGGATCGGAGGCCGGAACGAGGCTGCTGGAGGCGACGAATCGATGCTTGTGCCGTTCGAAATATTCGACGAAACGCGCACGCAACGCGTTGGTGGACATCATGGGCAGGCGCCTCTTACGAAATCAGCGGGAAGCAAATAGCGCGCTAGTTTAACAGAGCCTTTCGGCCTGCCCTACCACTGAACGCCCTGTCAGCCCGCCTGCTGGCGCAGGCTGTCGACCTTGTCCTGATTGCTTTGATCGCGGTCGCTGCGACTGCCCAGCTTGATCGTGGTGAACACCCGCGGCGCGCCCAGATCGTGAATTGCCTCATGGCACTGCTTGAACGCAGCGAACACGTCGTCCCAGTCGCCTTCCACATTGGTGCCGTAGGCATGCGCGACCGGATTCAGGCCGGCGTTGTCGAGAATCGGCTGACAGGCAGCGATGAAACGCGACACGGACACGCCCGCGCCCATGGGAATGACACAGATTTCGGCGGTGATGTTCATGAGGCACTCCTCGGCGGCAAACGCTTGGGCTGACAAGTTACTTGTTAACTATGCATGAACCGTAGTGGGCTATGCGCAAAGCAAGCAGGTGGTCCGCAAATGAACGCGAAGACACGCGAATAAGGCGAAAGCCGGATCGCGCCATGCTACTTGGCTTGCTGTTCGCGCGGCATGCTCGACGGTTTACATGAAGTGCTGGCTCGTATTCGCGTTTATTGGCGCGCATTCGCGGACCGGTTTGCTTGTTGAGCACGAAAGGACGAGGCCGATCGTTGGCAACGCGCCCGATCTGCTGTGCACGCCACCTGCCGGCATTTGCGCGTGGTCACGCATGACTTGGCGCCGGCAGGCCGGGCGTCGACGCCCGGCCGGTCAGTCGTCGAAGGCTGCGTTGAGCATATCCATATCGAAGCCGCGCCGCTGGAGAAACCGCATCTGCTTGGCCTTGGCGGGGAAGTCCTCGGGCTGGACGGGGCCGAAGCGTTTGGCGCGTACTTCCTCGGCGAGCGCGTTCCAGTCGGTTTCGCTATCGGCGAGCGCGCGCTCGATCTCTGCATCGTCGATCTGTACCGCCGCGAGTTCGGCACGAATACGCACCGGCCCGATACCGCGCGAGGCACGCGACGACACCATGGCATCGGCATAACGGGCGGCCGACAACAGCCCGTCGTCGATCAGCTCGTCAAGAACCTCGGCCACCTGTTCCCGGTCGTGGTCGCGCTGGGCGAGCTTGTGTGCGAGTTCGGCCGGCGCATGCTCGCGGCGTGCGAGCATGTCCATGGCCCGTTTGCGAATGGCTGTGCGCTCGGCCGAGGGGTCGAGCGGTTCCTCGGCGTCGTGTTCCTGCATTACCACTTAAAGACAGCGCCGAAACGCAGGCGGCTAGCTGTTCTTGCCGCCCTGCGCGGAGCCCAGCAGATCGTCCGAGGCTTCGCCTTCGCCTTGCTCGGCGGCTGCCTCGGCCTGCTCGTCCTTTTTCTTGCGCTTGGGCGCGAGCAGCTTCTCGCGCAGCGCGGTCTCGAGCTGCTGCGCGATTTCGGGGTTTTCCTTGAGGAAGTTGCGGGCGTTGTCCTTGCCCTGGCCAACGCGGTCGCCGTTGTAGGAATACCAGGAACCGGCTTTTTCGATGAGATTGTTGGCCACGCCCAGATCGATGATCTCGCCTTCGCGGGAGCTGCCCTCGCCGTAGAGGATTTCGAACTCGGCCTTGCGGAACGGGGGCGCCATCTTGTTCTTGACCACCTTCACCCGCGTTTCGTTGCCGATGACCTCGTCGCCTTTCTTGATCGCGCCGATACGGCGGATATCCAGGCGTACCGAAGCATAGAACTTGAGCGCGTTACCGCCGGTGGTGGTTTCGGGGCTGCCGAACATCACGCCGATCTTCATACGGATCTGGTTGATGAACATCACCGTGGTGCCGGTGCGCTTGATGTTCGCGGTGAGCTTGCGCAGCGCCTGGCTCATCAGGCGCGCCTGCAGGCCAACATGCGAATCGCCCATTTCGCCTTCGATTTCGGCCTTGGGCGTGAGCGCGGCCACCGAGTCGACCACGACGATATCCACCGCTGCCGACCGTACCAGCATGTCCGCGATTTCAAGCGCCTGTTCGCCGGTATCCGGCTGGCTGATCAGCAGATTCTCGATATCCACGCCGAGGGCTTCGGCATAGGTCGGGTCCAGGGCGTGCTCGGCGTCGATGAACGCAGCCGTGCCGCCGGCCTTCTGGCATTCGGCGATGGCCTGAAGGGTGAGCGTGGTCTTGCCCGATGATTCCGGACCGTAGATTTCCACCACGCGACCGCGCGGATAGCCGCCGATGCCGAGCGCGATATCCAGGGTAAGAGAACCGCTGGAAATGGACGGAATATTGCTCGTGTCCTGGTCGCCCATGCGCATGACCGAGCCCTTGCCGAACTGGCGCTCGATCTGGCTCAGTGCAGCTGCCAGTGCTTTCTTACGATCTTCGTCCATAGTTATCGTCGCTTTGTCGTTCGTGGATACGGTCGCCGCGCCGGCCAGGGCGAGGCAGTCAGGGTCCGTTCGCGGCCATTATTTCACACTGCCGGACGCCGCCGTGGGAGCGGCCATCGGCGCAATTCCCGATAGGCGCCCGGCTGGCCGCCCTCGCCGCTGCACAGCAGCGAAAAGTGCGCCACCGGCCATACGATCGGCTCGATCTGCTCCGCCGGCACGCGGGCAGCCCTGCGTCTGACGCTGACATGCGGGCGAAAACGCCTATTCTCAATACTGCGAATTGTATTTTTATCCAGCGCCGCCGCCAAGTCCAGAAGTGGCTGCGGCGGGCTCGACGGTCCGAGCCAGGCGATCTGCGGGGCTTCGAAGGCACCCAGGCGGTCGAGAACGAGCGTGAACGCCGGCGCCTCGATCGCATCGGCCGCGGTGCAAAAGCGTGCCAGGGCCGCGGATTCGACGGCGCCGAGGAAAACGAGGGTGAGATGCAGACGCGGCGTTTCGATACGCCGGCCGTCCAGGCCAAGCCGATCCGCGGTGGTCGCAATACGCTCGGCCACCGCGGCCGGCGGCATGAGCGCGAAGAACAGCCGCTGGCTGTCGCGCGGTGGTTCCGCCGCGGCCGTCATCGGCCGGCGCGGCGGCGGTACTCAGCCGGCGTCGACACGCTCGCGCAGCCCTACCAGCGCGGCCACCACGCTCTGGCTGCGGACCTCGTCGCGCGAGCCGTCGAACTGATAGCGCACCACTTCCGGCGGCCGGTTTCGTGCAAGCCAGCCGATGTAGACCGTGCCCACCGGCTTGTCGTCGCTGCCGCCGCCGGGGCCCGCGACCCCGGAAACCGCGATCGCCCAGTCGGCCGGGCTGTGCGCGAGCGTGCCATCGAGCATGGCCGCCACCACCGGCTCGCTGACCGCGCCGTGGCGCTCGATGAGTTCGCCGCTCACGCCGAGGCTGTCCTGCTTGGCCGCATTCGAGTAGGTCACGAAGCCGCGCTCGAACCATTCGGAGCTGCCGGCGCGGTCGGTACAGGCGGCCGCGATCATGCCGCCGGTACAGGACTCGGCAGTGGCCAGGGTTTGCCCGCGGCCGGTCATCAGCGTGGCCAGCTGATCGACGAGCGAAGCAATCGAGGTCTGGGCGTCGTAAGGTACCGTCATGGCTGCATTATGCCTAAGACATCGCCCGATTTGCGGGCTGTTGCCCGTACCGACTGACAATCGCGGTGTGGCCGAAGCGCGCAACTGCACACGCGCGCGGCCTGCCCCCAGGCTGGGTTCTGCGCGTTCTCCGGCGGGCGTCTACAATTGCGCGCTGCGGCCAGCCGGGTCGCCTTGCTTGTTCGTTTACCGACACAGACTGCTTCATGAGCGCACGCCCCAGCACCGATTCGCGCACTGACGGCTCGGCCGGCGAGTACGCCGCGCATACGCCGATGATGCGCCAGTACCTTGGCATCAAGGCCGATTATCCGCACATGCTGCTGTTCTATCGCATGGGCGACTTCTACGAACTGTTTTTCGACGATGCCCACCGCGCCGCCGAACTGCTCGATATCACCCTCACCGCGCGCGGCGAATCGGCCGGGCGCTCGATCCCGATGGCCGGCGTGCCCTATCACGCCGCCGAACAGTATCTCGCGCGGCTGATCGCCAAGGGCGAGTCCATCGCCATCTGCGAACAGCTGGAAGCACCCGGGGCGAGCAAGGGCCCGGTCAAGCGCGAAGTGGTACGCGTGGTCACACCGGGCACGGTCACCGACGATGCCCTGCTGGATGCCCGGCGCGCGAACCTGATCGTGGCCATCGCCCCCGCCAAGCGGGCGATCGGTATCGCGGTGCTGGAACTGGCCCGCGGCGACTTCGCAGTGACCGAAGTCGCCGACGAAACGGCGCTGGCCGCCGAACTCGCCCGGCTCGATCCGGCCGAGATCGTGGTCAGCGAACAGGCCTCGCTCGAGCTGCCCGCCGACGGCGTCGCCCTGACCCGCCGCCCCAGCTGGCTGTTCGATGCCATCAGCGCACGCCGGCGCCTGGAGGGCTTTTTCGAGGTGGCCCAGCTGGATGCCTTCGGCTGTGCCGACCTGCCGCGCGCCATCGCCGCCGCCGGCGCGCTTATCGACTACGTCGAGGCCACACAGCAGGCCGCGCTGTCTCATATCAAGAGCCTGCGCACCTATGCGGTCACCGATACGCTGGTGCTCGATGCGGCCACCCGCCGCAACCTGGAAATTGAACGCAGCGCCTCGGGCGATACCCGCCACAGCCTGGTCGGCCTGCTCGATCGCTGCGCCACCGCGATGGGCGCACGCGCGCTGCGCCGCTGGCTGGCCGAGCCACTGCGCAATTTCGATATTCTGCGCCATCGCCATCTGGCCATCGAAACGCTGCTTTCGGGCAGTCATGCCGGGCTGTCGGAACGGCTCAAGGAAGTGCCCGACGTCGAGCGCATCGCCACGCGCATCGCCCTGGCCTCGGCGCGCCCGCGCGATCTGTCGGGCCTTAACCGCGCGCTCGCCGCGCTGCCGGCCATCCGTCGTACACTGGCCAGCCTCGACGCGCCCCTGCTGGCCGCCCTGCACGAACAGATCGACCCGGCCGACGAGGTACGCGAATTGCTCGAACGCGCGGTGGTGGCCGAACCGCCGGTGGTGGTACGCGACGGCGGCGTGATCGCCCGCGGTTACGACGAAAAGCTCGACGAGCTGCGCGATCTGTCGGCCAACGCCGATGGCTATCTCGCGGACCTGGAAACCCGCGAACGTGAACGTACCGGCGTGGATACGCTCAAGGTGGGCTACAACCGCGTGCACGGCTATTACATCGAAATGGGTCGTGTGCATGCCGATGCCGCGCCCATCGACTATCAGCGCCGGCAGACGCTCAAGGCCGTCGAGCGCTATATCACGCCGGAACTCAAGCAGTTCGAGGATCAGGTGCTGTCGGCCCGCGAACGCGCGCTGGCCCGGGAAAAAGCCCTGTATAGCGAGCTGGTCGAAACACTCGCTGCCCATCTGCCCCGGCTGCAGTCGATCGCGGCCGGGCTGGCAAGCCTGGACGTGCTGTGTGCGCTGTCACGCTGCGCGCTGGGTTATCACTGGGTCGCGCCCACGCTCACCGACGCCCCGGGCGTGCGTATCACCGGCGGGCGTCATCCGGTGGTCGAGCATTTCTCCGATACGCCATTCGTGGCCAACGACACCGAGCTCGACGACGACTGCCGCCTGCTGCTGATCACCGGCCCGAACATGGGCGGCAAATCCACCTATATGCGCCAGACCGCGTTGATCGTGCTGCTCACCCATATCGGCAGCTTCGTGCCGGCCGAAGCCGCCGAAATCGGCCCGCTGGATCGCATTTTCACCCGAATCGGCGCGGGCGACGACCTGGCGGCCGGCCAATCCACCTTCATGGTGGAGATGAGCGAAACCGCGCAGATCCTGCACCATGCCACCGAGCGCTCGCTGGTACTGCTCGACGAGATCGGCCGTGGCACGTCCACCTACGACGGCCTGGCGCTGGCACGGGCGGTGGCCGAACGCCTGGCCCGCCACAACCGCGCCTATACGCTATTCGCGACCCATTATTTCGAACTCACCCAGCTTGCCGAGGACTGGCCGGCGAGCCGGAACGCCCATTTCGAGGTGGCCGACTACAACAGTGGCGGCGAGCAGAAGCTGGTGTTTCTACATGCGATCCGGCCGGGCCCCGCATCGCGCAGCTTTGGGCTCCAGGTAGCCTCGCTGGCGGGCGTGCCGCGGAGCGTGATTCGCCAGGCTGAAAAACACCTGGCCGAGCTGGAAGCCCAGTCGCGTGAACAGTCCGGCCCGCAGCTCGGCTTGTTCGAGCCAGCGCCGGCCGAGAACAAGCCCGCCGAGCCGGACCCGGTGCACGAAGCCCTGGCCGAGCTCGACTGCGACGAACTCACCCCGCGCGAGGCGCTGGAACTGCTCTACCGCCTCAAGCGCATGGCCGCCCAGACCGACCCGCACTGAGCGCGCGGGTCGTTGTCCGGTCGGTCACGCCATGGAAGTGGCGAGCTTGACCAGGCCGACCAGCAGCACCACCAGAAGCACGGTGGCCACCAGGCCCAGCAGGATGAAATGACTGGCCCGCCCGCGGGTGAAGTCGCGCTTGCGATTTTCGCTCGACTGCACCCCGAAGAAAGCGGCCATGACGCTCATCCAGCTCTGCCATAGTGTGGGCGGCCGCCGGCCATCTCCGGCCGGCGCGCCCTTGCTGTCATCCTTGTCGTTACGCTCAGTCAAGGTTATTTGCCGGCGTACTCTGCGGCCATTTCGTTGCTGATATCCAGATCCCGCCATACCCGGCGCGTGAGCGGCCCGGAGATCGCTTTCTCAACGCGCCCGCCCAGCATCGGCACCTCGACCTTGATATTGAAGCCGAGCGTCATCTGGGCCTTGCCGCCGTTGTCCTTCATGCGCATGTCGATCGCCACGTTTGCGGGCGTCTTCTCGAAGTCGATATCGATACGACCCTTGTTCGCGGCCAGATCCCAGCGGTCGGTCTGGAGCATGTCCACCTTCTTGGGCATGCGCGAACGGATCATGTCGGGCAGGTTCATTTCTTCCGTGCCAAAGCCGTAGCGCACGGTGATTTCGAACTCGTCCTTACCCTGGGTGGTATCGATATGCTCGGCGCTGCGCCCGTCCAGGCGCTCGTACTTGCGCAAATAGTACGATTCGTCGCCGAACATCGTCATGATCACGTCGACGGGATAATCGAAATCGTAGGTTTCTTCGAACTTCATTCAGCGCGTTCCTTGTGCTTGCGGGTAACGATGAAAGCCGGGGCCGCTCAGTCGGTGGGGCGGTCCATGTCGTTGGCGGACGGCGAGCCGTCGTCGCGATACAGATAAGAGGCGAGCATACCGTGGGCATCGACTTCGGCATCGAGCACGGCCAGCAGTACGAACACGCCGCCCATGCGTCGATGCAGGAAAACGATCTCGCGCGGTGGAATCCGGAACCAGCGCGAGATCGCCGCATCGGAAACCGCCCGCGATACGCGAAACGGCAGGTCCGACTCGCCCCAGCGATAGGCGCCATCCGGGGTGGTGAGTTCATCCGGCGCGTCGTCGGCGAACGGCTCGATCATGAGCATACCGACCTTGGCGAAGGCATCGAAGACATGCTGGGGCGAATCGCGGCGCAGCAGGTTGATGCCGATCGCGCCGTCGATCAAACGCTTGGCGTCCTTTTCGAAGGCGCCGGTCACCACATCGTAGTAGGAGCCGAGAAAACGCGGTGCGAACTCGCGCGTGGCGCCGAAATCCAGCAGCACCATCTGATCCGGGCCATCTTCGCGCAGACGGATCTTGTAGTTGCCGAAATGCGGGTCGGTCTGCACGATGCCCCAGACGAAGAACTCGCGAAAGAACAGGTCCAGTGCGCTGCGCCCGATCTCGTCGCGGCGCGCCTGATCGAGATCCTGTACGGCCTCGCTCTGGACGTGGTGGGCGGCCTCATAAGAAGTCACCAGCACCGTTTCAGTGGAGTATTCCGGGAATACCTGGGGCACCACGTAGCGCTCGTCGCCCTCGAGGCGGGTGGAAAACTCGCGCGTCATGCGCAGTTCGCGGTCGTAGTCCACCTCGCGGTAGATCATCTCGCGAACCTCTTCCATGATCGCGTTCAACTCCATGCCCTTGGGCACGAGCCGCGCCAGCCTCACGATCTGGGTCAGCGTGCGGATGTCGCTGTCGATGGCATCGGCCAGACGCGGATACTGGATCTTCACGCACAGTTCGAGACCGTCGGACTTGCGTTTGGCGCGATGAACCTGGCCCAGGGAGGCAGCCGCCATCGGCTCAGGATCAATCTCCAGCTCGGCCAGACGCTTCTTGCCGAGGCGTTCGACCACCACCGGCTCGAGGTCTTCCCAGGCGACCGGCGGACTGTCGTCCTGCAGGCTGCGCAGCACTTCGATGGCCTCGGGCGGCATGAAATACTGGCCGTAGACGGACAGCATCTGGCCGACCTTCATCACGCTGCCCTTGAGCTGGCCCAGTTCGTCGGCGAGGAATTCGGCCTGCTTGACGTAGAACTCGCGGTTGCGTCGTTCCCGGTCTTCCTTGCTGCGGAACATATTGCCCAGCGTATGACCGGCGAACGACGCCCCCGCCATCACGCCCATGCGGGCCATGGCCGCATTGCGGTCGAAGGAGCCCGTCTTGAGCTTGAGCGGCTTGCGGTCTTTACGGTCGGACTTGGAGGCCATACGTCATGTCGAACGCTGGATAAAGGTTGGAGTCTATCAGGTCGCCCGCGCTTGTCGGATGGGGATCGATACCGATATTCGCGGCCGCGCTACGGGCATAAAAAAAGGGATCCGGCGCTGGCCGGATCCCTTCCAACCTTCGACGAATCGAAGGTGCACGTCGCCTGGTGGCTATGGGTGGATTTGAACCACCGACTCTCGCATTATGAATACGATGCTCTAACCCCTGAGCTACATAGCCGGAAAGCCGCGTAGTTTCTTCGCCGAGGCCCTTCGTGTCAACCCTTGAATGGCCGCCAACGATGGCCCGTGCGACAGCCCGTTTTCAGACGTTGAAACGAAAGTGTACGACGTCGCCCTCGACCATCACGTATTCCTTGCCTTCGAGGCGCTGACGGCCCGCTTCCTTGGCCCCTTTCTCGCCCTTGAGGCTGACGTAGTCGTCGTAACCGATGACTTCGGCACGAATGAAGCCGCGTTCGAAGTCGGTATGGATCACCCCGGCCGCCTGCGGCGCCGTCGCGCCGCGGCGCACCGTCCAGGCCCGGACTTCCTTGGGCCCGACCGTAAAGAAGGTCTGCAGACCGAGCAGTTCGTAGGCCGCGCGAATCACACGGTCGAGGCCGGGTTCCTCAAGGCCCAGATCAGCGAGGAATTCGTTCTTGTCATCGCCGTCGAGCTGCGCAAGCTCGCCTTCCAGCGCCGCACAGACCGCGACCACCGGCGCGCTCTGGGCCGCGGCATGCTCGGCCACGCGGTCGAGCAGCGGATTGTTCTCGAAGCCGTTCTCGTCGACGTTGGCAACGAACAGGGCCGGCTTGGCGGTGATCAGATGCAGTTCGCGTAACGCAAGGCGTTCGTCATCGCTGAATTCCATCGCCCGCACCGGCGCGCCTGTATCCAGATGGTCGCGCACGCGCTCGAACAGCTCGAAGTTGCGCTTGGCGGTCTTGTCACCGGACTTGGCCGCCTTGGCGGTGCGCTCGGCGGCGCGGGTGACCGTGGTCAGATCGGCCAGCGCCAGCTCGGTATCGATGGTTTCGATATCGGCGATCGGATCGACCCGGCCGGACACGTGCATGACATCGTCGTCGTCGAAGCAACGCACCACATGCAGAATGGCGTCGGTTTCACGGATATTGGCCAGAAACTGGTTGCCCAGCCCCTCACCGGTCGAGGCGCCGGCGACCAGCCCGGCGATATCGACGAACTCGATCGCCGTGGGAATGGTCTTTTCGGGGCTGGCGATACCGGCCAGCGCGGTCAGCCGCGGATCCGGCACGCTCACCACACCCACGTTCGGGTCGATGGTGCAAAAGGGGTAGTTCTCGGCCGGTATTTCGGCCGCGGTGAGCGCGTTGAAAAGTGTGGACTTGCCCACGTTGGGCAAACCGACGATACCGACCTGAAGAGCCATGTGAACAAACCTCTGATGGCGTTAGTGCAGCGCCAACGCAGGCGCATCGCGATGACGTGTTGTCGACAGTGCGGGATTAGTCGCTGGCTGGCGCCTTGCGCGAATTCAGCCGCTGGGCGCCGTGATCCCAGCCCTTGTCGAGCGCAAGCTCCAGCGCGTCGATACCGGCATCGATGGCAGCGTCAATGGCAATCCGATCGTCCGGCGACGGCGTGCCCAGCACATAGGACAGTACCAGCGATCGATCGCCGGGATGGCCAATGCCGATCCGCAACCGCTTGTACTGGGTACCGATCACCCGGGTGATATCGCGCAGACCGTTATGGCCGCCGTGGCCGCCCGACTGCTTGAACCGGGCCGTGCCCGCAGGCAGGTCGAGCTCGTCGTGTACGACCAGCACGCTCTCGGGCGGGATCTTGTGAAAGGCACACAGCGGCTGCGCTGCATCGCCGCTGCGATTCATGAATGTGGCCGGCTTGAGCAGCCACACGCTCGCGTCGCCCGACCCGTAGCGCGCCAGATCACCCTTGAACTTGCGTTCGGGCGAAAACGTCAGGCGCCACCGCTCGGCAAGGCGATCAGCCAGCCAGAAGCCGACGTTGTGTCGATCGCTGGCATGATCCGCGCCGGGGTTGCCCAGCGCCACCACGGCACGAATCGGATCACTCATGCCGTTTCCCGAATGCGCAGGCGCAAGCCGGAGCGGGCGCGACGAAGACTACTTGTCTTCGTCTTCGCCGGCGTCCTCGCCTTCCGCATCGTCTTCGGATTCGCCGTCTTCGGCGTCCTCGCCCTCGGCTTCTTCGGCAGCCGCGGCTTCGGCTTCTGCCTCTTCCTCGGCTTCGAGTTCGATCGCGGCACGGGGCACCTGCACGGACACTACGGTGCGATCGGTCTGATCTTCCTCGTCGCCCATCAGTTCGACGATCTGGACGCCTTCCGGCAGGACCAGCTCGCTCAGGTGCACGGCGTCGTGCAGATGCAGCTTGGAGCAGTCGACTTCGATGTATTCCGGCAGATCGCGCGGCAGACATTCGATTTCGATGTCGTTCATGTTGTGCTGAACGATGCCGTCTTCGTCGGCCACGCCCGGGCATTCCTCTTCGCCCACGAAGTGCAGCGGCACGCTCATGCGCAGCGCTTCGCCGGCAACGATGCGCAGAAAGTCCGCATGTTCGATGAACGGCTTGGCCGGATGGCGCTGCAGGTCACGCAGAACCACTTCCTCGGTGCTGCCACCGTCGACGTGAATCTTGATGATGTGGGAGAAGAACGCCTCGTTGTCCAGATGATGGTCGAGGTCGTTGTGCTCCAGGGTCAGCATCACCGGCTCGCCGTTGCCGCCGTAGATGATCGCCGGCACGCGGCCGTTGCGACGCAGGCGACGGTTCTCGGCGCGGCCCTTCGCGGTACGTTTTTCCGCATTCAGCTCGAAAGCTTCCATATCGATTCGCTCCAATAATAAGGACGGTCACCGGACGTTCCGTCGACCGCTCGATCGTTGTGTTTTATGGCGGGCCGCCGCCCACCGACTTCAAAAGACCGCGTAGTATACGCGCTTGGCCGGCAAATGCACGACCTGCGAGCGCGACCGGCCCCGCGCCGAATACGCCTAGTCCACGTACAGCGTGGACACGGACTCCTCGTTGCTCACCCGGCGGATGGTTTCGGCCAGCAGCGCGGCGATATGCAGCTGGCGAATCTTGCCGCAGGCGGCCGCATCCGGCGATAGCGGAATGGTGTCAGTGACCACCAGCTCGTCCAGGCGGGAGTTGCTGATGTTCTCGATCGCCTTGCCCGAAAGCACCGGATGCGTGACATAGGCCTTGACCTTGGTCGCGCCCTGGTTCTTGAGTGCATCGGCCGCCTGGCAGAGCGTGCCGGCGGTGTCGACCAGATCGTCGACCATGATGCAGGTCTTGCCGCTGACGTCGCCGATGATGTTCATCACCTTGGCTTCGTTGGCCTTGGGGCGCCGCTTGTCGATGATCGCAAGATCGGCATCTTCCAGACGCTTGGCCAGCGCCCGTGCGCGCACCACGCCGCCGACGTCGGGCGAGACGACAATCAGCTTTTCGTCCTTTTGACGCCAGATATCCCCGAGCAACACCGGCGAGGCATAGACGTTGTCCACGGGCATGTCGAAAAAGCCCTGGATCTGGTCGGCGTGCAGATCGACCGTAAGCACGCGATCCGTACCGACCGCGCCCAGCATGCTGGCGACGACCTTGGCCGAAATCGGCACGCGCGCGCTGCGCGGGCGACGATCCTGGCGGGCATAGCCGAAATACGGAACGACCGCGGTGATACGCCCGGCCGATGCGCGATGCAGGGCATCGATGAGCATCAGCAGCTCCATGACGTTGTCGTTGGTCGGACGACAGGTCGGCTGGACGACGAACACGTCGCGCCCACGCACGTTTTCTTCGATCTCGACCGTGATCTCGCCGTCCGAGAACTTGCCGACATTCGCCTTGCCCACGGGCAACTTGAGGTAACCGGCCACATCCTTGGCCAACGCCGGATTGGCGTTGCCGGTAAAGACCATCAACCTGGAATCCGCCATGGGTTCGTGCTGCCGTGCTGTCAATTGAAGGTGAGCGGTCCGCGCTGCGGACGGTAATCGGGATGAAATGCTGGACATGCACGCTTGCCGCGCGCTGTTCAACCACACTCGTCGCGCGGCGCGTCACCCTGACCGGGCTCGCGCGCTGCGTCGATTTCATCCAGCCTTTGAGCTGTATTTACGTGTCCGCTCGCGCGTCACGCTTGTATGGCTGGGGCGGCAGGATTATTCGGCATCTTGCGATGCCTCACCCTGCGGGCTCGTGCCGCTGCGCGTCACGATTCTTGCGCGCTTCGCGCGCTGCGTCGAACCTTGCAGGTTCTCATCCAGCCGCCCCGGCTGTCCTTCGTGTCCGCTTACGCGGACGCTTGTATGGCTGGGGCGGCAGGATTCGAACCTGCGGTACACGGGATCAAAACCCGATGCCTTACCGCTTGGCTACGCCCCATCTAACTTTCATCGTCTTCGTTCATTCGAATCCTGCCGCTGCGCGGAAGGACTCGAACCTGCGGGATTATCGCGCCTGCGGCACAGGGGGATCAAAACCCGATGCCTTACCGCTTGGCTACGCCCCATCTAACTTCATCGTCTTCGTTCGTTCGAATCCTGCCGCTGCGCGGAAGGACTCGAACCTGCGTGAATCGAGAAAACTCTCTTCACCCGCGCGAAGGCCGCGTATTTTCTTGACTGCTTCGGCCGGTGTCAATTCGCGCCGGATACGCCGTCGACGTTGAACCAGCGATCGACGACGAGGCGAATGCGGGTTTCGCCGTTGTCGAGCACGATGCGCCGCGGCACGGCCGGCATGTTTTCCGGCTCGACATACTCGGGCAAGGACAGCGCCCAGCCGTTCTGTTCGAGCGAGATCATGCGCCCCTGGGCATTGACGCTGATGCGGTCGTAGTCGCCGGGCGCGGGCAGACCGCGCGCCCAGAAACGCAGCGGCTCGAGCGGGAACGTCCAGCCCAGCGTGCGCTCGACCAGCGCATCCGGTTCGGTGGTGACGAAGCGTTCGTCCTTGGTCTGAATGACCACGGAATCCTCAAGCGAGCCCTGTGCACGAAAGCCGCCTGCGCCCAGCGGGCCGGACAGGCGCACATCGAAGGTTTCGCCCTGCTGACGCCAGCTCAGATTACCCGTCCACCCCAGAAGCTGGCCGGTGGCCACCCGGCCCTGAAGCGACCAGACGTCGAAGTCGGTGAGCGCCTGCCTGTGTTCGGCCCAGGCAGCGGCATCCACGACGCCGGCTTCGGTTTCGGCGGGCTTGCGGATGATCGCGCAGCCGGAGAGTACGGCCGCGGCCAGGAGCAGAATAAGCAGTTTCTTCATGGGTCGAGACGTTCGATGGTTTCAGTGAGCACGGGGTGGTCGGCGCTGTCGGCCATGGCACCCTGCCAGATACGCCGCGCCGCTTCGTGCTGGCCTTGTTGCCAGAGCACTTCGCCCAGATGCGCGGCGACCTCGGGATCCGGAAACTCCCGGTAGGCGCGTTCGAGATAGTGCCGTGCGGCGTCGAGGTTGCCCCGACGGTACTCCACCCAGCCCATGCTATCCAGAATGGCCGGGTTGTCCGGCTCGGCTTCGAGCGCCCGCTGGATATAGCCCGCCGCGCGCTCATAGTCGCTACCGTGGTTGGCGATCAGATAACCCAGTGCGTTGAGCGCACGCGCGTCGTCCGGCTCGCGCTCCAGCACGGTCTCGAGATCCTGCTTGGCCGCCTGAATATCGCCGAGGCGTTCATAGGCCATGGAGCGGCCATAAAGAAGCTCGGTGCTGTCGGGCACTTCGTCGAGGGCGTGATTGTAGATATCCAGCGCCGCGCGGGCCTCGTCGGCCTCATACAGCAGCTGGCCCTCGGCCGCGTAGAGCTGTTCGCTCAAGTCGGGATAGCTGTCGCGCAGTTCGCTCAGGCGACGCTGGGCGCCGGGCAGATCGCCCTGTATGAAGATCATGCGTGCCCCGCGCACCTGCCCTTCGAAGGCATGCCCGCCGTTCTCGACACGCTGATACCAGCGCTGCGCGTCGGCATAGTCTTTACGTTCTTCGGCAATCGTGCCGAGATAGAAGGCCGCGTCGTCGGCACGTTCGTTGTTGTCGTACAGGCGAGTTAACGCGGTCTCGGCGCGCTCGAGCTGGCCCAGACTCAGCGACAGGATCGCCAGGCCATAGCGTGCGTCGGTGTTGTCCGGCTGCAGTTCGATGGCCTGCTCGAACTCGCCGAGTGCGGCGTCTTCCTGATCCGCCTCGATCAGCAGACGGGCCAGTGCCAGATGGTATTGGGCGCGGCTGGCCGCATTGCCCGGCAGGCCGGCCACGAGCTTGCGCGCCTTGGCGGTTTCGCCGGCCTGTATCCAGACCCCGGCCTGCAACAGCACGGCATCATTCCAGTTCGGATCGAGTGCGAGCGCGCGTTCTGCCGCGCCTGCGGCGACCTCGGCCCGGTCGTAACGCAGCGCGACCACGCCCAGCGCATATTGTGCCGGCGCGCTATCGCTATCGGCCTGGGCCATGTCATTGAGCGTATCGATGACCATGTCGGTGGCATTGGGTGCACCGCTGACCACATCGGCAAGCAGCCGGTAGCCGATATCCGGCGAGGCCGCGGCCGTAACCAGCGCCGGCGCGTAGTTCGCCAGCCCCTCGGCATCCTCGTTGGCCACCGCCATGCGCGTGGCCGTGCGCTGGGCGTCGAGCGAATCCGGTTCGTTGCCTGCCCAGATCTTCGCGGCCTTGTAGGCCATATCGGGCTGCTCGGCGAACAACGCAATACGAGTGGCACGCTTGGCCAGCGCCGGGTCATTGGAATATTCGAGCGCGGCCACATATTCGCGGGCAGCGAGATCGCGGTTGCCGCGCTGGATAGCCATCTCGCCGGCAAGCACGTGGTACTCGTAGGCTTCGCGCCGGCTCACCGGGCTTGGCTGCACGGCATTGGCATCGATACGCGTATCGGCGCCGGCAGGCGCGCTGCCAAGCTGGCCGGCACAGCCGGCCGCCAACGCCACGATACCGGCAAGCAGCAGCCCCGCCGCGCCCCGGTGCAGGCGGTTTCGCTGCACGCCGGTATCGGCCGCAGCCTTACCAGCACGGCATGAAAGTCGGTCCATCGCCGGTTGATAGCACGGGCGTGCGCCAGCATGCTCGCCGCGGCCAGCCGCCATGAAGCCCTTGTGACCCGAAGTCGGGCAGCCCCCGGCTTCGGTTCTGGAGGGCGTTGAAAAACGGCTGCGCATCAGCGGTTTTCGTGCCGGGTTAATAGTATGCATAAGTCAATGATAGCGCGACGATCAAAGCAACGGCTACGCAAACCGCACCGCGCAGGCGACGTGGCGCGGTAGAATAACGTCATGACGCTGCTGACCGTCGGTCTGAACCATATCACCGCCCCGCTATCGGTCCGTGAGACCGCGGCGTTTCCGCCCGAGCAGTTCGATGCGGCGCTCGACGATTTTCTGCGCCTGCCGCATGTGTACGAGGGCGCGATCCTGTCGACCTGCAACCGTACCGAACTCTATGCGGTGACCGACGCGCCGGGCGATGGCGCGCTGCGCCACTGGCTGTGCGAACAGCGCGGGCTCAACGACGACGACATGGCGCCCTACTTCTATATCCACCGCGATCGCGAAACGGTGCGCCACAGCCTGCGCGTGGCTGCCGGGCTGGATTCGATGATTCTGGGCGAGCCGCAGATTCTCGGCCAGATGAAAAACGCCTATCGCAGCGCCCGTGCCGCGCGTGGCGCCGGGCCGTTGCTCACCCGTCTTTTCGAACACAGCTTCGCGGTCGCCAAACAGATTCGCAGCCAGACCGATATCGGCGCCAACCCGGTATCGGTCGCCTATGCCGGCGTAAGCCTGGCACGCCAGATCTTTGCCGACCTGTCCGAAACCGCGGCGATGTTCATCGGCGCCGGCGAGACCGTCGACCTGGCCGCGCGCTATCTTGCGGACGCGGGCGTGCAACGCATGATCTTCGCCAATCGCAGCGTCGAGCGCGCCCAGGAGCTGGCCACCCGCTATCACGGCTATGCGATCGCCCTCGACGATATCGCCGCCCACCTGGCCGAAGCCGACATGCTGATCTCGTCGACGGCCGCCCCCGGCTATCTGGTGAGCTTCGATGAACTACGCGACGCGGTAAGACAGCGTCGACGCAAGCCCATGTTTGCCCTCGATCTGGCAGTGCCTCGCGATATCGATCCCGCCGCCGGCAAACTCGAGGATATTTATCTATATTCGGTGGATGACCTGCAGAGCGTCATCGACGATAATCGCCGTTCGCGCGAAAAGGCGGCCACGCTGGCCGACGGCATGCTCGATGTGCGCATCGAGGAATACATAGACTGGCTGGATTCGCGTCAGGCCATCGATACCATTCGCGATCTGCGCGAGCAGGCCTACAACGCCCGCGAAGACGTGCTGGCCAGAGCCCGCCGGCGGTTGGCGCGCGGCGAGAACGCAGACGACGTACTCGCGTATCTTGCCCGCACGCTGACCAACAAGCTCATGCACGAGCCCAGCGCGACGCTGCGCAAGGCACGAGGCGCCCATCAGCAGGAACTGCTGACCGGCGCCCGGGACCTGTTCCAGCTCGACAGCGAAACGCATGCACGCAGCCCGCGCGAACCGGTTTCCAAGACGAACATAGAAGACAACGAATGAAAGACTCCCTGCGCGCCAAGCTCGAGGAACTGGTCGAACGCCACGAAGACCTCGCGCATTCGCTATCCGACCCGGAGGTTATCGGCAATCAGGACAAGTTCCGGCGCATGTCCCAGGAATATGCCCAGCTCGAATCGCTGGCAGCGGACTACCGCGCCTGGCGGGCACTGGTCGATGAAATAGCCGATCTCGAAGAGATGGAAAACTCCGATGAGGCCGAGCTGCGAGAAATGGCCGAAGCCGAGCTCGACGACGCCAGAGAACGCCTCGTCGGCCTGGAGGCCGAGCTGCGCAAGCACCTTATCCCGCGCGACCCGAACGACAACGCCAATCTCTACCTGGAAATCCGTGCCGGCACCGGCGGCGACGAAGCGGCGCTGTTCGCCGGCGACCTGTTGCGCATGTATTCCAGCTATGCCGAGAAACAGGGCTGGCAGGTCGAGATCCTGTCCGCCAGCGAGGGCGAACACGGCGGCTACAAGGAAGTCATTTCGCGCCTGATCGGCACCGGCGCGTTTTCACGGCTGAAGTTCGAATCCGGCGCGCATCGCGTACAGCGTGTGCCTGCCACCGAATCCCAGGGCCGTATCCATACCTCGGCATGCACGGTCGCGGTGTTACCCGAAGCCGACGAGATCGAAGCGATCAAGATCGATCCCAACGATCTGCGCGTGGACACCTTCCGTGCCGCCGGCGCGGGTGGCCAGCACGTCAACAAGACCGACTCGGCGATCCGTATCACCCATATCCCCACCGGGGTGGTGGTCGAATGCCAGCAGGAGCGCTCCCAGCACAAGAACCGTGCCCGGGCGATGAGCCTGCTGCAGACCAAGCTGCTGACCGCCGAACAGGACAAGCAGGCCAGCGAACAGGCCGCCACCCGCAAGAAACTCGTGGGCAGCGGCGACCGCTCCGAGCGTATCCGCACCTACAACTTCCCGCAGGGGCGCGTCACCGACCATCGCATCAACCTCACCCTCTACAAGCTCGACGACGTCATGGCGGGCAATCTCGAAGAGATCGTCGACGCCCTGACCAGCGAACATCAGGCCGATCTGCTCGCCGAAATGGGCGCGGCCTGATCGCCACATCGTGACCTCAACCGTCGATGCGCTGCGCCGCGGTGCCCGCGACCGCCTCGCCGCGCATAGCGACAGCCCCGATCTGGATGCGCGGCTGCTGCTCGAACACGTGCTCGGGGTGAACCATAGCTGGCTCGTGATCCACGCCGAAGACGACGTCGACGACGCCGTCTGCCAGCAGTTCGCCGCACTCGTTGCCCGGCGCGCGGCGGGCGAACCGCTCGCCTATCTCGTGGGCAGCGTCGGCTTCTGGACGTTCGAGCTGGATGTGTCACCGGCGGTACTCATTCCCCGCCCGGATACCGAAACACTGGTCGAAGCGGTACTCGAAGCGCACGGCCCCGAACCGCGCCGACTGCTCGATCTCGGCACCGGCAGCGGCGCGATCGCCCTGGCCCTGGCCGAGGAACGCCCGGCCTGGCGGGTGACCGCCACGGACGCAAGTTCGCAGGCGCTCGACTGCGCGCGCGCCAACGCGGCCCGGCTCGGCCTGGCCCGGCTCGAGTTCGCCCTGGGGCCCTGGTTCGAGGCAGTCGGCGACCGATGCTTCGATATCATCGTATCCAACCCGCCGTATATCGCCGCCGGGGACAGCCACCTCGCCGCCCTCACGCATGAACCGTCGACCGCACTTGTCGCCGCCCGGCAGGGATTGGCAGATCTAGAACAGATCATCGCCGGCGCCGGCCGCCATCTATCGGCGGGCGGCGCGGTCTACCTCGAGCATGGCGCCGATCAGGGCGCGGCGGTGCGCGCTATGTTTGCCGGTTGGCAGCACGTGGAAACCCGTCGCGACCTCGCCGGTAACGAGCGGGTGACCCGCGCGTTCGTCGATACACACGGCGGCGTACACCGCAGCTAATCGCCGCGCCGTGCTCAGGCCGATCGGGCCAGATGGGAGAGTTCTTCGAGAATATCCTCACGCCCGTAAAGGTCACCGACATAACGACTGACCGTCTCACCCTTTTCGATGATCAACGTGGGCGTGGCCAGAAGCCGGGACTCGAGCGCGCGCTCGGGTTCGCGGAGAACATCGACTATTTCGAACCGACTTTTATCCACGCTGTCGTGCACGCCAAGCAATTCCTCGATCGCGCGCCTTGCGCGACGGGAACTCGGCGCATCGCCCGCGACGAATAAACGTACGCGCGGCGAATCCGGTGACCCCTCTTTTTCCATCCCGCACTCTCCGGGTTCTACATCGCTCATTGTGTTCATTCGTCGGAGAGCCGATGATCGTTTGCATCGGCACCGCGGCTGCGTAACAGACGTCCACGGTCATCGGCGCGCCGGCGAACGTAATCCTCGGCCTGCTGCTCCAGTTGTTCGAGTTCCTGGCGCTGCTGCTCGAGCTGACTGTTGAGCGTCGCGATCTGCTCGCGGGTCTCGGCCATGCCAGTCTGCATCCGTTGTCTGTCGCGCTCGTATGCCTGCTGCTCTTCGTGCACCCGGGCTTCGACTTCCTGCTCCTCGCGCAGCCGAGCCGATCCCATTAGCATCTCGCCGCTCGCAATATAGACATCGGCCAGAGCCGGTCCGGTATCGTCGATGGTCAGCTCGCGTATCTGGTTCGAATGATTGATGCCGCGCGCCTTGATCACCGACAGCGCGCGATTGCGCTCACCTTCATCCACGCGGTAGCTCACCCCGACCCATACATCGACGATATTGGCCAGATGGCTTTCCATATCTACCACGAAGGTCTGGCTCGACGAGAGCGCGGTCAGATAAAGGGTGATCCCGCTCGCCTTGGCAAGATCCAGCAGTCGATCGGTGACATCCACCGCCATATCCAGACCGCCAGACTTCACCAATGCCGAAACCGGGTCGATAATCACGTGCTCCGGCGCGAACTGGCGAATCGCGTGATGGATATCGATATAGTGGGCTTCTGCGCTGGTGGCGCCGGCGAGCACACCGTGCATCTGCAGCAGACCGGCGTCGACATAGGGCCGCAGGTCGATGCTGACCGACTGCAGATCCTCGACGATCTGATCCCCCGCTTCGTCGAAGCTGATATAGAGCACGCGCTCGCCGTTTTCTGCCATCTGGCGTGCAAAACAGGCGGCCAGGCTGGTCTTTGCTGCGCCGGGCGGCCCCGAAACCAGCACGCTGCTGCCGCGGATCAGCCCGCCCCGCAACATCGTGTCCAAACGCGCGACGCCGCTGCCGATACGTTCATCGAATACCTTGGCCGTGAGCGGATAGTTCTCGCGCTCGGCCACCAGCACGCCACTGCTGCGGATGACGAACGGCATCTCGGCGCCGCTGCTCTCTCCGCCGCGCAGCTTGACCACCCGCAGGGTGCGCGCAAACGTGCGCTTATGCGGAATGTTGCGCAGGCGAATGACGCAATCGGCGACATAAGGCATGTCGCGAAAGTGGCCAACACCGATGCTGTCATAGTCATCGAGCTTGGCGGTCATAATCACGGCGACACCGCAATCCGTGAGCCAGTGTTTTAGCCGGAAAAGCTCGCGCATCGCGGCCACCCGGTCGCCCAGCGTACCCAGCAAGGCGTCGAGCCCGTCGATGAGAACCCATCTTGCCCCGGTCTGCTTGATCTTGGCTTCGATGGCGGCCAGGAGGCCGGATATATCGAATTTACCGACGTTGTGAAATTCGTCCTCAACGCGTGCGGCCATCAGATGGATTTCGTTATCCGCGGCTTCGGCCAGCCCCCACTCGAAAGTGACGTGATTTTCGATCAGTTCGTCGGGGCCTTCTTCGAACCCCACCACAATACCCGGCCGGCCGGCGCGAGCGTTGTTCACGAGTATTTCGAGCGCCAGCACGGTCTTGCCGACACCGGTGGCACCATAGACCAGCGTAAGTCGGCGATCCGGCAGACCGCCACCCAGTAGCGCATCCAGACCATCCACGCCCGTGGGCAAGCGCGAGGTTGCAGCGAATTTTTGCATCGGCACGGAGCCTATTCTTCAAGTACGGGGAACGAATCGTGTCGCAGCCTGCCGGTTTCATCTCCCACCGGCAACAACTCGTGATTGGCTAGCAGCCATTCCAGATCGTCGGCCGCCAGCGGCATGCTGTAAAGATAGCCCTGTGCCTCTTCGCAGTGCCAGTGCTTGAGCCATCGACGCTGGGCGAGCGTTTCCACGCCCTCGGCGGTTACGCGGATGCCCAAGCTTCTTGCCATGGCGACGATCGTGCGGGTGATGGTCAAGTCGCCCTTTTCTGCGGGTATGCCGTCCACGAACGACTTGTCGACCTTCAAATAGGTAATGGGAAAGCGCCGCAGGTAGCTCAACGACGAATAACCGGTACCGAAATCGTCGAGCGCGACGGCCACACCCAGCGCTTGAAGCGCATGCAGCGTATCGAGCGTGGCACCGGCCTGCTCCATGAGCACGGTTTCGGTGATTTCGAGCTCGAGATGGCGGCTGTCGAGCCCCGTTTCTTCGAGCACCGCGGCGATCTGATCCACGAGATCGGTCTGGCGGAACTGGCGTGCAGAAAGGTTCACGGCCACCCGCAGGTGATCGTAGCCGCGCTCATGCAGGCGCTGGAGTTCCTGACAGGCCTGGCGCAGCACCCAGTGGCCAATATCAAGAATCAAGCCAGTCTGCTCGGCGATGGGTATGAAATCCGCGGGCGACACCATGCCCAGTTCATCGTTTTGCCAGCGCAGCAGGGCCTCGATTCCGGTCACTTCGCCGGAATTAACATCCACAAAAGGCTGGTAGTAGACATGCAGCTCATCGAGCTCAAGGGCGCGATGCAGGTTGTTGCGTAGCTGCAGCATCCAGTGCGCGTTGGCGTCCATTTCCGGGCGATAGAACACATAGCGGCCATGGCCGAGCCGCTTGGCCCGATACATCGCCATATCGGCATTGCGCAGCAACGTGGTCAAATCCTGACTGTCGTCGGGATAACAGCTGATGCCGATGCTGGCGGTCGTGAACACGGTCTGGTCATTGAGCGTGAGCGGCACTTTCAGCGTGTTCAGAATCCGGTTGGCCACATAGGCGGCATCCTCGGGCTCGGCAATCGAATCGAGCAGAATCACGAACTCGTCGCCGCCTTGCCGCGCCACCAGATCGCGCTCGCCCACCGCGCTGCGCAGACGATCCGCCACATGGCATAGCAATTTGTCGCCCGTGGCATGGCCCAGCGAGTCGTTCACCGCCTTGAAGCCATCCAGATCGAGAAACAACAGCGCGAGATGACGCCCGTCGCGTTCGACCGCCATACGCGACATCTCGGCGCGTTTTTCGATCATCGTACGGTTGGCCAGACCGGTCAGCGTATCGTAGTGGGCGAGGTACTCGATGCGGGCCTCATAGGCCTTGTCGGCCGACAGATCCCGAAAAACGACCACGAACTGGGCCGAAGCGGTTTCTTCGCCGGGTGCAAGCGCCGTAATCTTGACGAAGGCCGGGTATCGCTGGCCATCGCGCCGTCGGTTGTGCACTTCGCCGGTCCAGCGTTTCCCGGGTGCCAGCCCATCGATCACCTGCGTCAGCAGATCGCTTTCATGCGACCCGCCGTCCAGCTCAAGAGATTGGCCGACCGCCTCGGCCTCGTTGTAGCCGGTAATACGGGTATAGGCGGTATTAAGAGCGCGGATTCTTCCATCGGCGCCTACCAGCACCGCAGCCTCGTCGATATGGCTTAACGCGATCTTTGCGATATCGCCTGTGTCATCGCCGGATGCCACGGGCAGTGTTGCGTTTAATCGGCAAACCACGCTCGCCACACGGCCATGATCGGGATGTTCGAACACACGGGCGTCGAGGCGCGCACTGAAGTCGAAACCGTCGGCGTGGTGCAGCGCGACCTCGATATCCGAACTACCCGCGTCGTTGATTCCGCCCGCCAGCGCGCGTGCCCGAGGGTCGCTGGTTTTCAGCCACTGGCGGCCGGCGAGCCCCACCAGTTCGGCGCGGGAACGACCCAGCAGGCGAGCGCCAGCATTGTTGGCTTCGAGAATCGTGCCGGTCAGATCCACCAGAAATAACGCGGCCGGGCTGTTTTCGACCAGATACTCGTACTCGGTCATGTGCTGCCATATCTCCTGCGCGCCCAGCCTTCGCCAAGACACGTGATTACCCTGGCACATCTGCTTACGGCCAGCGCCCGCGGTGGGTAGGACCTCCGCGATATCCTCCCAAAGCGGCGGCTTTCGATATGCCGTGCATGCCATGGTTAGCCTCAGCCCTGCAGCGCGTGGCCGTGGCGCCCTCGCACCCATTGGGTCGTTTAAAAGCACGAAGAGGTATCAGTAAGATTACGCACACGACTACCGAGGCATACCCGAAACAAGCCCGCATACTACGAATTGGTTACAGTCCGGACGTCAACGCCGCATGGATCGGCGCTGAACGCGCGGGCAACCCGAATTACCCGCGCATACGTAGCGGTGGTTCGGCGGCCAGGTGACGCACGATTCGTGCGCTGATTACGGCGCCCCACGGCGCCGACACCCAAGCGCGGCGCCGCACCAAGTTGAGTGCAGACGCGCGCATTGAAAGGTTCAGCCGAGTCGTTCGATTACGGCGTCGGTGAACCGCTCGGTGGTGGCATTACCGCCCAGATCGGGCGTGACGCGATCGTGCTCGGCAACCACCGAGCGCACGGCACGCCGCAGACGATTGGCGTTTTCGGGCTGGTCGACGTGTTCCAGCATCAGCGCGGCCGCGAGAATGACCGAGGTGGGGTTGGCAATGCCCTTGCCGGCGATGTCCGGCGCGCTGCCATGCACCGCTTCGAACATGGCACAGGTTTCGCCGATATTCGCGCCCGGCGCGAGCCCCAGCCCGCCGATGAGGCCGGCACACAGGTCAGAGAGGATGTCGCCGAACAGATTGGTCGTTACGATCACGTCGAAGCGCTCGGGGTGCATGACCAGCTTCATCGCACAGGCGTCGACGATCACCTCGTCGTGTTCGATATCGTCGTATTCCTCGGAGATCTGACGCCCCACTTCCAGAAACAGCCCGGAGGTGGATTTCATGATGTTGGCCTTGTGTGCCAGCGTGACCTTGCGACGCCCGCGTGCCCGCGCCATGTCGAAGGCGAAACGGATGATGCGTTCGCATTCGGAGCGCGTGATCACCGACAGCGCCTCGGCACGGTTACCATCCTCGGACACCTTCTGGCCCTGGCCGGAATACATGCCGCCGGTATTCTCGCGCACGGTGATGATGTCGAGATTGTTGTAGCGCGACTGCGTGCCGGGCATCGACAGCGTGGGCCGTACGTTGGCATACAGGTCGAAATGCTTGCGCATGGCCACGTTGACCGAGCGATAGCCCTTGCCGGAGGGGGTCGTTACCGGGCCTTTGAGCACCAGGCCGGTGCGCTCGATGGATTTCAGCGCAGACTCCGGCATGACGTCGGACTCGCCCGCATCGAGCGCGGCCTGGCCGACGATGACTTCCTCGTACTCGAATCCGGTATCCAGACGCTCGAGTACCCGCAGGGCGGCATCGACGATATCGGGACCGATGCCGTCGCCCTTGATGACTGTGACCGGCGTTTTGCTCATCTCGATTCCTCTAGGCTGGGGAAATACGGGAGGCGCGCCGCGCCTGCGCGGGCCGCCTGACCTCTTGCTGATTCCATCCTAGCACCGCATCGCCTGCCGACATGGCGCCGTAATTATTGGCACGCGAGCACAGCGCGCGGCAGAATTGCCTCGCGGGGCGCGCCGTGGCGCGCTTTTCGATTCTCAACACGAGCCGACCATGCGCTTGAACGCGACTTCATACATTCGTCTGCTGCTTTTAACGCTCGCGGCGCTCGCGCTCGTGGCGCCGACCGTCACCCTCGCCCAGGACGAATTCGACGACGACTTCAAGCCGCCGGTCGACCTGGTCGTGGTCATGAAGGCCAACCGGGTGATGTATCTCTACGCCAACGGCGAGATGGTCGAGCAGTTCCCGATCGCCCTCGGCAAGAACCCGATCGGCACCAAGCGCAAGCGCGGCGACAACCGCACGCCCGAGGGCCTGTATTACCTCGACTGGCGCAATCCGGACAGCATCTTCCACCGCTCGATCCATATCTCCTACCCGAACGCCCGCGACCGAGAGGAGGCCGACGCCCGCGGCGTGGATCCGGGCGATCTGATCATGATCCATGGCCAGCCGGACTACGACGATCGCGAGCGCGAAGGCGACTGGACCAACGGCTGTATCGCCGTATCCAACCAGGCGATCGACACGATCTGGGACCGTGTCTACGACGGCACCCGAATTCATATCTATCCGTAGCCGGGCCACTCAGGCCGGCCTGAACACGACGCCCGCCCGCGCCCATGACGCCGCACGAGCCGCGCACGCCGAACGCGCTTCCCGCCGACAAGCGTAAGGCGCTGCGCCGCGCCCTGCGCATCGAATGGCTGACGCTGGTGTTGCGTATCAGCGTTGTCGCCGTGCTTTATCTTGCGCTCGGCACGGCCCAGGCATTGACCGCGATCTGGCTGAAGAGCCTGTGGGCGCTGTTGCCGCCTCTGGCCTTCATCGTCGCCTGTCGTATCGAGCGCCTGCGGCCGACGCCGCGCTTTCCCTACGGCTTCTATCGCGCCGGTACCATCGCATTCCTGAGCGGCGCCCTGGCTCTTTCGGCGATGGGTCTGTACCTGCTTTACGTGGCACTGCGCGGGCTGGGCGAGCTCAAACACCCCGCGCTGGGCGCCCTGTGGTCGCAGCCGTTGCTGCAATGGCCCGGCTGGCCGGTGCTTGCCGCGCTGACCTACAGCATGCTCGTGCCGGTCATCGCCGGGCGTTCGCGCCAGCGCCTGGCGATCGATCTGCACGACAAGGGCCTGTATGCCGACGCCACCATGGGCCGCGCGAGCTGGCTGGCCGGCGGCGCGGCGATTGTCGGCGTGGTCGGCATCGGCCTGGGCCTGTGGTGGGCCGACTTTATCGCCACCCTGCTCATCGGCGCCGATATCCTGCGCCATGGCGGGCGACATCTTTACACCGCCGTATGCGATCTCATCGACGAAGTGCCGCGTGAACTGGGGAGCAGCCGGGTCGATCCGCTCGGCGGGCGCATTCGCGATCGGCTCAATTCGCTGGCCTGGATCAGCGATGCCCGGGTCCGACTGCGCGAAGAAGGCCGACGCCTGACCGGCATCGCCTTCGTTTGCCCGCAGGCGGATACGCCAGCGCTGGTCACCCAGCTGGCCGAGGCACGGGCCGATATCCAAGCAATGGACTGGCGCCTGCTCGATTTCGAACTGGTGCCGGTAACCGGCGCACGTTGCGCGGATGCGATACGCACACCGCGCTGAGGTTTGTAACCGGCGGCGCTCGTGCAGATAGATCGCGGGCGCTATCATGCGCATCGTTTTGCTCAAGGAATTTGGCGTGTCCCCTGTAAAGATGAGTCGGATGCTGGCCACGCGCCTGCTCTTCGAAGCCCAGAAACAGCCGGATGCCGAAGTGTGTGGCTTTCTCAGCCAGCGCGACGGCATACCCTACGAAATCTATCCGGTCACAAACGTCGCGGCCGATCCGGCTCGGCGTTTTGAGATGGACCCGGCCGGGCAGATCGCCGCGCTGCGCAACATGCGTGACCGCGGCGAAGAGATGCTGGCGATCTATCACTCCCACCCCAGCGCGCCGCCCGAACCCTCCGTCCACGATCTCGAAGGCCTGGGCTATCCGCAGGCGCTGTATCTGATCATTTCGCTCAACATCAAGGGCGTGCTGGAAATGCGTGCCTGGCAGCGCGACGGCGATGCCATGCAGGAGCGCGTGCTCACGATTCTGGACTGATCGGCCAGCCGAACGCCCTGACCCGCCCTACGCTGTCGGTCAGCCGCCGCGCTTTTTTGTAGAATCGCGGGCTGATTCGCTCATCGACCCAACCGGCCTTCGCCCATGCGTCTATCCGCCTTTGCCCTGTCCACCACCAAGGAAACCCCGGCCGATGCCGAGATCGTGTCGCATCAGCTGATGCTGCGTGCCGGCATGATCCGCAAACTCGGCGCCGGCCTGTATACCTGGACGCCGCTGGGCATTCGGGTACTGCGCAAGGTGGAGAGCATCGTGCGCGAGGAGATGGACGCCGCAGGCGCGCTGGAGGTGCTCATGCCGGCCGTGCAGCCGGCCGAACTCTGGCAGCAGAGCGGTCGCTGGGAAGCCATGGGCGATCTCATGCTGCGCATGACCGATCGCGCCGAGCGCCAGTACTGCTTCGGGCCGACCCACGAAGAAGTCATCACCGACTACGCCAAGCGCGATATCAGCAGCTACAAGCAGCTGCCGGTGAACTTCTACCAGATCCAGACCAAGTTCCGCGACGAGATCCGGCCGCGCTTCGGCCTCATGCGTGCCCGCGAATTCATCATGAAGGATGCCTACTCCTTCCATATGGACGAGGCCGACCTGGACCGCGAATATCAGGTCATGCGCGCAGCCTATGCCCGCATACTCGATCGCATCGGCCTGGACTATCGCATCGTCGCCGCCGACTCGGGCGCCATCGGCGGCGCCAAGTCCGAGGAATTCCACGTCCTCGCTCACAGCGGCGAGGACGAACTGGCGGTGGCCGAGAACGGCGCCTATGCGGCCAATATCGAAGCCGCCACCACCCGCGCCAGCGATACCCCGCGCCCGGCCCCGGGCGGCGAGCTGCGCAAGGTGGACACCCCCGGCGTCGCCACCATTGCCGATCTGTGCGCTGCCCTCGAACTGCCCGCTGAAGCCACGGCCAAGGCGATCGTGGTCATGGGTGAGGACGACAAACCGGTGCTGCTGGTGCTGCGCGGCGACCACAGCCTCAACGAGATCAAGGCCGAAGGCATCGACGGTATTGCCACCCCGCTGCAGTTCGCCGACGAATCGACCATTCGCGAACACTTCGGCGCCGGCCCCGGCTCGCTCGGCCCGGTGAACGTGAACCTGCGCGTGATTGCCGATTACGGCGTGCAGAACGCGGCCGACATGGCGGTGGGCGCAAACTACGACGGCGCCCATTTCGTGAACTTCAACTGGGGCCGCGACGCCGTCGAGCCCGAGTTTGCCGACCTGCGCAACGTCGTGGCCGGCGATCCGAGCCCGGACGGCTCGCCGCTGTCGATTCTGCGCGGTATCGAAGTCGGCCACGTGTTCCAGCTCGGCGACAAGTACAGCCGCGCGCTCGAACTGAGCGTGCTCGACGAAAACGGCAAGTCGATCACCCCGCAGATGGGCTGCTACGGCTTTGGCGTATCGCGCATCGTGGCGGCGGCCATCGAACAGTGCTTCGACAACGCCGGCATCTGCTGGCCGACCGCAATCGCGCCCTTCGAGCTGGTCATCATTCCGATCAAGGCCGACAAGTCGGCGGCGGTACGCGAGGCCTGCGACAAACTCTATGCCGAATGCCGCCAGCTGGGCATCGACGTCGCCCTCGACGACCGCGGGCTGCGACCGGGCCCGATGTTCGCCGACGCCGAGCTCATCGGTATTCCGCATCGCGTGGTGGTCTCCGATCGCGGCATCGAGGCCGGCACGCTCGAGTACAAGGGTCGGCGCGACAGCGAAAACAGCGAGATCGAATACAGCGTTGAAGCGCTGCGGCAAAAGTTGGGCCGCTAGACGCCGATAACGATCGAGGATTGCTTACGATAGCCCGTGGCCATTCATGCCCGTATGAATGGATGCGACGCGTATTGGGGGCGCGGGTTCGGCCGACAGGGGGGAGCAGGCTTTGTTCGAAACGTATTCGCTGGCAGGCGTATCCGCCCGGCTCGTGCGCCTGGTTTCGGTGATGGCGCTCGGCTGGGCGCTGTTCGCGAGCACGCCCGCCCACAGTGCTGCCGCCCAGCCCGAGGCCGTCGATCCCGCCCTGCGTCAGGCGCTGATGAGCGCGGTCAAGGACTCGGCCACGTTCTCGAACCGCTTCGAAGCCGAAGTATGGCTGCTCGACATGTCCACGCGACTGCAACGGCTCATGCCGGACGTCGGCCGGCGTATGGCGCTGCTCAAGACCGTGCACGCCGAGGCGAGCCGCGCCGGACTCGACCCGCAGGTGGTGCTATCGCTCATTCAGGTGGAATCGGCGTTCCAGCGCTTCGCCGTATCGTCGGCCGGCGCCATCGGGCTGATGCAGATCATGCCGTTCTGGATCGACGAAATCGGCCGGCCTGACGACAACCTCTTCGACATGCGCACCAACCTGCGCTACGGCTGCACCATTCTGGCGTTCTATCTCGACAAGGAGAACGGCGATCTCACCCGGGCGCTGGCGCGCTACAACGGCAGCCTGGGCGAGTACTGGTATCCGTCACGGGTGGCCAGCGCCCTCCAGGCCCGCTGGTACGCTCGCTAAACAAGGTCTGACTGGGCTCTCGCGGGTCGTATTCGAGTCCGCCGGGCGTTGCGTTGTCGACGCATGCGCCGCAGGATAAGCCGCCGTTGAACGACCGCTGGTACTTCATGCGTTTGTACTACAACCCGCGCTGTTCCAAATCGCGCGCCGCACTCGAGCTGCTCGAAGGCGCGGGCCATAAGCCCGACGTGGTCGATTATCTACAGGAGCCGCCGACGGCCTCGGAGCTTGGCCGCCTGATCGACGCGCTCGATAGCGCGCCTGCCGCGCTGGTGCGTACCGGCGATGCGGCCTTTGCCGACAGCGGACATACCTCGGCAGAGCTGGATCGCGATACGGTCATCGCCCTGCTTGCCGCCCAGCCGGCTCTCATGCAGCGGCCGGTGCTCGCCACCGAGACCGCCGCCGTCATCGCTCGCCCGCCCGAGCGCGTATTCGAACTCGTCGCATCCGATCAGGAATCCGATTCATGAGCAGCGTTTCCGCGAGCAACGAAATTCTCGTGCTCTATTACAGCCGCAATGGCGCCACTGCCGCACTGGCCAACGAGGTCGCCCGCGGTATCGCCAAGGTCAAACCCATGCAGGCACGCGTACGCACCGTGCCCGAGGTTTCGCCCGATACCGAAGCCAGCGCGCCGTCCGTGCCCGAGCACGGCGCGCCCTATGCGACCCACGACGACCTGGAAAACTGTGCCGGCCTGATCCTCGGCTCGCCGACCCGATTCGGCAACATGGCCGCGCCGTTGAAGTACTTCATCGATACGCTCTCCGGTCAGTGGCTTTCCGGCACGCTGGCCGACAAACCGGCCGCCGTATTTACCTCGACCGGCAGCCTGCACGGGGGCCAGGAGACCACGCTCACGAGCATGATGCTGCCGCTGTTGCACCACGGCATGCTCATCGTCGGGCTGACCTATACCGCCGATAACCTCCTGGCGGAAACCGACAGCGGCGGCACGCCCTACGGGGCCAGCCATGTCTCCGGCGTGATCGGCGACAAGCCGCTGACCGATATCGAAAAACAGCTCGCCCGCAATCTAGGTGAGCGCGTCGCGCGGACCGCGCTCAAACTGAGCGATCACTGATGCGCTGGTCTCGCTACGCACTGCTGCTGGCCGTACTCGGCAATATCGCCCTGATCGCGAGCCTGTTCTGGATTGCCGGCGTGCACACCATGGAGCGGCTGCTGCTGGCCTCGATCTTCAGCCTGCCGCTGCTGGCCTCGCTAAACGGCCTGGCCCGTGCCCGTATCTATACCGCGGCCTGGGCCTCGATGGCGGCGTTGTTCTATATGGCCTATGCGATGGTGGAATATATCTCCGGCGCGCCCAGCATCGCGGTCGATCTTTGTCTTGGGGCAAGCATCGCCATGTTCGTGGGCACGGTGGTGTTCGCGAAGTGGGACGCACGCGAACGCGAAGCCCAGCGCCCTGACGCCTGAGCATTGCCCTATTGATCCGTCATAAAGCGCGGCGCGCTGCGCTAACGCGGGCAGATTGTCCGCAAATGAACGCGAAGACACGCGAATAAAGCGAAAGACAGATCGTTCGACGGCCAGGCAGCCTGCGTTCAGACCAACTGCTGAACTTTGTATCTACGGTTATCCGCGGATCGGCAGGGCACATGGCGGCGCCGACTTTGCGCGGTGCCTGCGTCTCAGGCGAGCGCCGGCGGCGCTCGCCCGTTTTTCATCTGCGTGAATCTGCGTCGATCTGCGGACAAGGCTTCTCAAAACGCAGTACGCGGCGAGAAACCCCGCTCGCCGGGCCGGCGCCGCCCGGCTTCAGCCGAGGGTCTGCTTGACGAACGGAATGGTCAGCCGCCGATGGGCCGCCAGCGAGGCATGATCGAGCGTGTCGAGGGCGGCCATGAGCGCCGGCACGTCGCGCTCGCCATGGCGCAGCAACCAGCGGGCGGTGGCATCGGGCATTTCCATGCCGCGCTGGGCTGCCCGCTCGATGAGCAGGGCGTGCTTGTCGGCATCGTCGAGTTCGGCGGTCGCCATCGTCCCGCCCCAGGCCAGGCGGCTGGCCAGATCCGCCAGCGCCAGCCCCAGTTCGGCCGGCGGCCGTCGATCGGCGGCCAACAAACGCCCGCCGCGGGCACGCAGGCCGTCGGTGAGGCTCAAAAGCGCGATTTCGGCATCGCGGTCGCCGGCAATGGCGGCCACGTTGTCGACACACACGCAGTCCATATCCTGTAGACCCGCCAGCAGCGACTCGGCCTGATCGGCCACCTGATCCAGCGGCACATACACGCTGCGATCGCCGGCGTCACCCGCGGCACGACAGGCCGCCTGCAGCAGATGGGTCTTGCCGCTGGCTTCGGGGCCGTGCAGGAACAGACGTTCGCTGCGCCCGTCCACGATCTGTGCCACGGCGGCCCGTACCGGCGCATTGGTTTCGCCCACGAACGCATCGAGCGTCGCGCTCTGCGGCAGCTGGACCCCCAGAATCAACTGTGTCGCCATCACCGCGGCCTGTTCGAATACAACAACATCAGTGATCGAGATAGGCACGGCTGGAGCGCCATTGACGCCCGCCATAGCGCACGATCACCGCCATCGCGGCGGCCACCGGCAAGGCGATCAACACGCCCACAAAGCCCAGCAGCTGGCCGCCGGCCAGCACAGCGAAGATCACCCATACCGGATGCAGGCCGATGGCATCGCCAAGCAGCAGCGGCTGCAAAATCACCTGCTCGAGTACCTGACCAATGCCAAACACCACGAATACCCAGACCAGCTGAAAAGGATCACCCGTCTGCACGAGCATGGCCACACTCGATACGAGCAGGCCGCTGATCACGCCCACATAGGGCACGAAACTCACCAGCCCCGCGCCAAGACCAATCACCAGGGCCAGATCCAGACCGGCCAGCCACAGGCCCACGATATAAATCGAGCCCAGCACCGTCATCACCAGCAGCTGGCCGCGAATGAACTGGCCCAGCACCTGGTCGGTTTCCTGGGCGAGTTCGCTGACCGTGCCGACATAGCGGCGCGGCAGCTGCGACTTGATCCAGGCCACCATATGGTCCCAGTCGCGCAGCAGATAGAACATGATCACCGGGATGAGCAGCATGTTCATCACGATGGCCATCAGCGCCGTGCCCGATGAGAACGCCTTCTTGGCGACCGTGGAGGCAAAGCCGCCGGCCGTGCCCCAGTTGTCGGCGATCAGCGTCTTGATCGCCTCCACGTCCAGCGACTGGCCATTGGGGCCTAGCGAGCCGAGATACGGCGCGGTCGTGCGTTGAATCCAGTCCAGATAGCGCGGCAGGTTCTGGATCAGCGTATTGAGCTGTTTCTGCAGCTGGGGCAGCAACAGCAGCAGCAATAACGACAGCACCACGGTCACCACCGCGAAGACCACCACCACGCCGCCGGTACGCGACATGCGCAGCCGCTCGAGCCGGTCGACAATCGGGTCGCAGACGTAGGCCAGCCCTGCGCCGACGAGAAATGGCGTGAGAATGGAGCCCAGCAACCAAACGGTGAGCGCGATGAACAGGAACCCGCCGATCGCGATGTTGCGCTGGGTCTTGCTCATGGCCGCGACCCGTTCGCCAAGGTCATCGAGAGGTCGTTCGCGCGGCCGGCATAGGCTCGGCGCTCGTCAATCCAGTGGTGTCGCACGAATACCTCGGCATGAAAACGACGATGAAACCCGGCCCCTGCGCGACAACCCGGCGTGCCCGGCAGGCCACGGGTTCGCAACACGGTCGCGCTGCGCGGGGCAGTCACGATCGATCCGAGGCGCGGCGCTGGCAACACGCCCGGATACCCGCGTTACAATAACATGCGCTGCCCGCCGTCACGGGCTCAACCTCCTTCAACCGCGAGCGATTTCACGTGAGCCAACGTCCTTCCCTGACCTATGCCGACGCCGGCGTGGATATCGATGCCGGCAACCGCCTGGTCGACGAAATACGCGAACCGGTCGAAGCGACCCGCCGACCGGAAGTGATCGGCGGCCTGGGCGGTTTCGGCGGGCTGTTCGAACTGCCGGTGGATCGCTACCGGCGCCCGGTACTGGTGTCCGGCACCGACGGGGTCGGCACGAAGCTGCGCCTGGCCATCGATGCACAGCGCTTCGACGGCATTGGCATCGACCTGGTGGCCATGTGCGTGAACGACGTGCTGGTCACCGGTGCCGAGCCGCTGTTCTTCCTCGACTACTACGCCACGGCCCATCTCGATGCCGCGGTGGCCGCGCCGGTGATCAAGAGTATTGCCGAGGGCTGTCGTCAGGCGGGCGCGTCGCTGATCGGCGGGGAAACGGCCGAAATGCCGGGCATGTACGCCAGCGGCGATTTCGACCTGGCCGGCTTCTGTGTGGGCGTGGTCGAATACGACAAGCGCATCGATGGCAGCCGCATGAGCGAAGGCAGCGTCGTGATTGGCCTGGCCTCGTCCGGCGCCCATTCCAACGGCTATTCGCTGGTTCGCCGTATTCTCGACGTGGCCGGCGCCACCCTGGAAACCCGCCTGGGCGAACAGAGCCTCGCCGATGCCCTGCTCGCGCCCACGCGTATCTACGTCAAGGCCATTCAGGCCCTTCTCGCCGAGGTCGACGTGCAGGCCATGGCCCATATCACCGGCGGCGGGCTGGCCGAGAACTTCGCCCGGGTGATGCCCGAGCATCTGGCCGCCACCATCGAGCGCAGTGCCTGGACGCGCCCGGCCGTGTTCGACTGGCTCGCCGAGGCCGGCAATGTCAGCGACGCGGAAATGGATCGTACCTTCAACTGCGGGATCGGCTATTGCGTGGTGGTACCGGCGGATCAGGTGGCCCAGGCCATCGATGTGCTCACCGGCGCCGGCGAGCAGGTGTTCGAACTCGGCCGTATCCACGCCCGCGAGAACGCCACCGACGACGCTGTGCGCCTGGTTTGAGTAGCCAAACCGAGAAGCCGGGCGAGCACACCTCGCGGCTGGTGGTGGTGATTTCCGGCCGCGGACGCAATCTGCAGGCGATCATCCAGGCCATCGAAGCCGGCAAACTCGACGCCGAGATCGCGCTGGTGATCAGCAATCGGGCCGACGCGCCCGGCATGCAGATCGCTCGGCTGGCCGGGCTCAACTGTGTGTGCATCGAAGCCGGCGGCTTCAAGCACCGCGAGGATTTCGACCGCGCGCTGGCCGCGCGTATCGCCGCCGCCCGCCCGGACTGGGTGGTGCTGGCCGGTTTCATGCGCATCCTGAGCCAGGCCTTCGTCGAGCGCTTCGAAGCGAAACTGATCAATATCCACCCGTCGCTGCTGCCGCGCTACAAGGGGTTGAACACCCACGAGCGCGCGTTGTCGAACGGGGACGCCCGCCACGGCGCGAGCGTACATTTCGTGACGCCCGATCTGGACGACGGCCCGACGATCCGCCAGGGCAGTATCGCCGTCGCCGCCGACGATACCCCCGAAACCCTGGCCGAGCGGGTCATGACCGAAGTCGAGCAGCGGCTCTATCCGGCCGTGCTCGCCGAACTCGTTGCCGGGCGCGTGTTTTTCAAGGATGGCGTGGTCTGGCGCGACCAGCGCCTGCAGGAAGACTGCCCGCATGACGAATACGACCAAATCGCCCTCTCATGAACCTCATCGCAAACGCAGCCTCGGGCTGTGTCTGCTTTTAGCCGCCCTGTTTGTGTCCCCCGTTGCCGGAGCCGATGTCATGCAAACCTTCGATGCCCAGTTCAAGGTCAAGCGCGGCGCGGTCGCGCTGGGCACCACGCGCTTTTCGCTGGCGCGCGACGGCGGCAACGACTGCTACGTGTTTCGCGGTGAAGCCAACCCGAACGCCGTGGTGCGCGTATTCGTGGGCCAGGTCATCGACGAAAGCCGTTTCTGTATCGAGGATGGCACGGTACGGCCGCAGCGCTTTTCCCACCACATGGAAGGCAACGCCGAGGACAGCTACAGCCTCGAATTCGACTGGTCGCAGCACGAAGTCACCTATCGCAGCGAAGCCGGCGACAGCAAGGTCATGCCGCTCGGCGATAGCGCCTTCGATCCGCTGTCGATTCAGTTCGCGGCCCGCCGCTGGGTGGCCGGCGCGGCGAATCCCAATGCCGCCGGCGAGCGCGATTTCGCCCTGATCGACGAAAAGAAACAGAAGACCTATCGCCTGCGCGCCAGCGATGGCGGGCGTATCAAGACCCCGTCCGGGCGCTACGATACGCTCAAGATCGAGCGCGTGGACGACCCCAAGCGCGGGCTGCGCTTCTGGCTGGCCCGCGAAGCCGACTGGATTCCGGTACAGGTCGAGCACGAAAAACCCAAGACCGGCGTCTTTCGCATGCAGCTCACCGCGCTCGATCGCTAGCGCACCCCAGGCATATCAGGTGCGCGGCAGGGTCACGCCGCGCTGGCCCTGGTACTTGCCGCCGCGATCCTTGTAGGACGTTTCGCAGACCTCGTCCGATTCCAGAAACAGCATCTGGGCAACGCCTTCGTTGGCGTAGATCTTCGCCGGCAGCGTGGTGGTATTCGAGAATTCCAGAGTCACGTGGCCTTCCCACTCCGGCTCCAGCGGCGTGACGTTCACGATAATGCCGCAGCGGGCATAGGTGGACTTGCCGAGGCAAATGGTGAGCACGCTGCGCGGAATACGGAAATACTCCACCGTCGAGGCCAGAGCAAAGGAATTGGGCGGAATGATGCAGGTATCGCCCTCGAAATCCTGAAAGCTCTTTTGGTCGAAGGCTTTCGGATCCACCACCGCAGTATTGATATTGGTGAATATCTTGAAATGCGGCGAGCAGCGCACGTCGTAGCCGTAGCTGGACACGCCATAGGACACGATGCGGCCTGTTTCGTTTTCCTTGACCTGGCCGGGCTCGAACGGCTCGATCATGCCGTGTTCGGCGGCCATGCGGCGGATCCACTTATCCGATTTGATACTCATCGACTCGACTCTGCGCGGCGGGCAAAGCGCGCAGTTTAGCTGCTTGTCGCACCCCACGCCTATCCGCGGGCTGAGCCGGCCGCCATGATCGCGTATCGTTGAGCGGTCTGTGATTCACACGTTTTCAGGAGCCCGCCATGCAGGTTCAGCTCATTCGCGAATTCGGCGCCCCCGATGTCTTCGAAGCCGCCGAAATCGATACCCCCACGCCCGGACCCGGTCAGCTGCTGGTGCGCCAGATCGCATCCAGCGTGAACCCGGTGGATACCAAGCTACGCGCGGCCGGCCCGCCCATCGCCCCGGAACTGCCCGGCGTGCTCGGCTGCGACGTGGCCGGCGTGGTCGAGGCGGTCGGCGAAGGCGTGACCGGCTTCAAGAAAGGCGATGCGGTTTATGGCTGCGCCGGCGGGCTGCGCGGGCGCGGCGGCGCCTATGGCGAATATATCGCCGTGGATGCCGCCTTCATGGCCTTCAAGCCGGAGGCACTTAGCTGGCGCGAAACGGCGGCCCTGCCGCTGGTGACGATCACCGCCTGGGAGGCCATGGTAGACCGCACCCGCATCGCCCCGGGCGATCATGTGCTCATCCACGGCGGCGCGGGCGGCGTGGGCCATATCGCCATCCAGCTGGCCAAGGCCCAGGGCGCGCGCGTGGCGGCCACGATTTCCTCGGCCGCCAAGGCCGATATCGCCCGCCGCATGGGCGCCGACGAAACCATCAACTATCGCGAGGAAAGCGTCGAGGACTATGTCCAGCGCCTGACCTCGGGCCGCGGTTTCGATGTGGTCTTCGATGCCACCGGCGGCTCGGATATCGCCACCTCATTTGCCGGCGTGCGGGTCAACGGCCAGGTGGCCACCATCGTGTCGCAGTACGAGGCCGACCTCACGCCGATGCATACGAAGAGCCTCACGCTGCATGCCATCTTCATGCTCACGAGCATGCTGCACGGCGTGCATCCCCAGCATCACGCCGAGATCCTGACCAAGGCAGCGCAGCTCGCCGCCACCGACCGACTCAAGCCGTTGCTCGACGAACGCCGCTTCACCCTCGGCGACGTGGCCGCCGCGCATTCGCATCTGGAAGCCGGCGCGGCCGTGGGCAAGATCGTGATCGATATCGCTGACGAGGCGCGTAACGCGTAAATGCACACTTGGTGATGTATGTGCCTGCGCCACTGCGCGAACGCATACATGTTGTCCGCCAATGAACGCAATACGCGCAAATAAGGTAATAAGGCAGGCGGCGACGAGCACGCTCGATCAGCCCATCGAGCCACGCGTCGCGCTGTTTTCGTAACGCGATAAACGGCAGTCCGGACCGTCGCCGGGCTGCCGCCACGCAAAGCGCCGCCCGCTCGTTCACGAGCCGTCGCATGGGGTTCGATTACAGTGCACGGATACATCCAGGCCGGGTTGGTCGAGCTGCCGGCGGAGTTCGCCGCGGCTATAACCCAGATCGCGCAGTATATGATCGTCGCGCTTGAGCAGTGCCTTGACCGCCCGGCGCTTGCGCCAGCGCGCCAGGGCACGCCCGATCAGTGCGAACAGCCATAGCGGCGGCATGGCCGGCATATAGAGCCGCTCGATGCGCGGGGTAATCGATCCAGACCGAGATCCAGGCCCGCGCCCGGTCTCGTGGCGATGTTCGACAGACGATTGACACATGCATACCTCCAGATGCGTGACCGATGTTTTAGCAACGGGATCAGCATGGAAGCGTCTTTCTTTTCAATACAGCGAAAAGATCTATACTCTGCTTTCAGTTTTATTTAACAAAGTGCGATGACTGGACTAGCCGGCCAAACCAGCGGCGCCACCGAGCGACTACTCGATACCGAGGTGCTACGCAGCTTTGTGGCCATCGCCGAGCACGGCAGCTTCACGCGTGCGGCCAAGGCGGTATTTCGTACGCCTTCGGCGTTGAGCATGCAGATCAAGGGGCTGGAAACCACGCTCGACAAGCGCCTGTTCGTACGCGAGGCGCGCCGGGTACATCTAACGGAGCACGGCGAGCTGCTGTTGCGCTATGCACGTCAACTGCTGCAGTTGAACGCCGAAGCGGTCGCCTGTTTCCTTGCCCCCGCGCTCGACGGCACGGTGCGTGTGGGCACGCCGGATGATGTGGGCGGGCGTATTCTGCCGCGGGTGTTGGCGACGTTCGCGCGCTCGAACCCGGCGGTCCAGGTCGACGTGATTACCGGCACCAGCCGGGTGATTCTCGAACGCCTCGACCGCGAGCAGATCGACTTCGCGCTGGTCACCGTCGGCAGCCGGGAGGTCGATAGCGAGCGTGGCGAGATCGTACACAGCGAGCCGCTGGTGTGGGCGGCCCGACGCGGCGGCAGCGCGAAGCTGCGCGAGCCGTTGCCCGTGGCCCTGGCCGAACCCGGCTGTGCCTGGCGTGCGAGCGCGATCGATGCCCTCGACCGGGCCGGCCGTTCCTATCGTGTCGCCTACAGCAGCGATCACAGTGCCGGCCAGCGGGCGGCCGTGCTCGCCGACCTGGCGATTGCACCGCTGCCGCGTCCACTGGTGGATTCGGCAGAACTGGAAGTGCTGGACGAACCGCAGCTACCGCCGCTGATCGATACCCACACCGCGCTCGTATTCGGCACGCATTGCTCGGACGCCGGCAAGGCCCTGTCGCAGCACGTGGTCGAGGCCTTTCGCGCGCTGCGCGGCTAGGCGCTCGTAACGCGCCTAGGTACTTTCCACCTTGATGTTCGGGAACTTGCCGGCGTAGTCCTTCTTCTGCTGCGACAGACGCGCGGCGGTACGTCGTGCCATATCGAAATACGCGCTGGCGATGTTGCCCTGCGGGTCGGCCACCACGCTGGGGTGGCCCGCATCGGCGTTTTCGCGAATCGAGATATCCAGCGGCAGTTCGCCCAGCAGGCCCACGTCGTATTCGTCGGCCAGCGTCTGGCCGCCGCGGGCGCCGAAGATCGCTTCCTCGTGGCCGCAGTTCGAGCAGATATGCGTGCTCATGTTCTCGACGATACCCAGCACCGGCACATTGACCTTGTTGAACATCTCCACGCCCTTGCGGGCATCGATGAGCGCCAGATCCTGCGGGGTGGTCACCACCACAGCGCCCGACACGGGCACTTTCTGGGCCAGGGTGAGCTGGATATCGCCCGTGCCCGGCGGCAGGTCGATGATGAGATAGTCGAGATCCTCCCAGGCGGTCTGGAACAGCATCTGCTGTAGCGCCGAAGTCACCATGGGCCCGCGCAGGATGGCCGGCGAATCCTTGTCGATGAGATAGCCGATCGACATGGTCTGCATGCCGTGGGCTTGCATGGGCAGCAGCATCTTGCCGTCCTTGGCCTGGGCACGCCCTTCGATACCCATCAGCCGCGGCTGGCTGGGGCCATAGATATCGGCATCCAGCAGGCCGACCGAGGCGCCGTCGGCCCTGAGCGCGAGCGCGAGGTTGGCCGCCACGGTGGACTTGCCCACGCCGCCCTTGGCCGAGGCCACGGCAATGATGTTGCGTACGCCCTCGACACGCTTGAGCGAGGGCTGCACCGCGCGCGCGGCCACCGAAAAACCGACGGTCACGTCGGCCCGCTCGACGCCGTCGACCGCTTCGAGCATGGTGCGCACCTGTTCGGCCAGCGTCTGGCCGTAGTCGCCGCAGGGAAAGCCCAGATCGAGTTCGAGGGTCACGCGCTCGCCCTTCACCTCCAGCGAACGCACCGCGCGCGCGCTGATCAGGTCGGTATCCAGATAGGGCTCGTGGAAACGGCCGAGTTCGGTTTCGACGGTCTGTTTTAGGGCATCGCTCATGGCGCTTTCCAGGATTGATTCGGTCAATTGAAACGGCGCCAATGATAGCAGCCACCGCCGGCCGGCCGGGCACGGCTGTGGCATACTGGCGGGCTTTCGACAGCCGACAAGAAAGCCTGTTATGGCGCGCGATATTCTCGTTACCTCTGCCCTGCCCTATGCCAATGGCTCGATCCATCTGGGCCATCTGGTCGAATACATCCAGACCGACGTGTGGGTGCGCTTCCAGAAGCTGCGCGGCAATCGCTGTATCTATGTCTGCGCGGACGACGCGCACGGCACGCCCATCATGCTCAAGGCGCGCGACATGGGCATCGAGCCCGAGCAGCTCATCGCTGATGTCGGCGCCGAGCACAAGCGCGATTTCGACGATTTCCTGATCGGCTTCGACAACTACCACTCGACCCATTCGGCCGAAAACCGCGAACTGGCCGCCGAAATCTATACCCGGCTCGACAAGGCCGGCCATATCGCGCGTCGCACCATCTCGCAGGCCTTCGACGAAGAAAAACAGATGTTCCTGCCGGATCGCTTCATTCGCGGCGAATGCCCGAAATGCGGTGCGCCGGATCAGTACGGCGACGCCTGCGAAAAATGCGGCGCGACCTATCAGCCCACCGAACTGATCAACCCGGTGTCCGTGCTGTCGGGCGCTACGCCGGTGGAGCGCGATTCCGAGCACTACTTCTTCCAGCTCGGGGATTTCGAGAAATTCCTGCACGACTGGACGCGCAGCGATCACCTCCAGGAAGCGGTCACCCGCAAGCTCGACGAATGGTTCGAGGCCGGGCTCAAGGACTGGGACATCTCCCGCGATGCGCCCTATTTCGGCTTCAAGATCCCGGGCACGGACGACAAGTACTTCTACGTGTGGCTGGATGCCCCGATCGGCTATATGGCCAGCTTCGCGAACCTGTGCAAGCGCCGCGACGATCTCGACTTCGACACCTTCTTCAAGCCGGATTCGAAGGCCGAGCTGTATCACTTCATCGGCAAGGACATCGTCTATTTCCATGCCCTGTTCTGGCCCGCCATGCTCGAAGGCGCGGGCTATCGCACGCCCACGGGCATTCATGCGCACGGCTTTCTCACCGTCAACGGCGAGAAGATGTCCAAGTCGCGGGGCACCTTCATCAAGGCGCGCACCTGGCACGACCACATGCCGGCAGAATTTTTGCGCTACTACTTTGCCGCCAAGCTCTCCGGCAAGGTCGAGGATCTGGATCTGAACCTCGACGACTTCCGCGCGCGCATCAACTCCGATCTGGTCGGCAAGTACGTCAATATCGCCTCGCGCAGTGCGACCTTCATCACCAAGCGCTTCGACGGCAAGCTCGCGGATACGCTTGATGGCCTCAAGGGGCACGATTTGTTCGCGCGCTTCGCCAAGGCGGCGGACGAGATCGCCGAGCACTACGAACAGCGTCGTTTCGCCCAGGCGATCCGCCAGATCATGGCCCTGGCGGACGAGGCCAATGCCTATGTCGCCGAACGCGCGCCCTGGCAGCTGGCCAAGGAAGACGGCCGCGAAGAGGAACTGCAACAGATCTGCACCACCGCCCTGGCCCTGTTCGCCCAGCTCACGATCTATCTCAAGCCGGTGCTGCCGGAAACCGCCGAGCGCGCCGAAGCGTTTTTGAACGTCGATTCGCTGAGCTGGGCCGATCTGGCCACGCCGATATCGGGCGAGATTCAGCGCTTCAAACCGCTGCTGCGCCGCGTGGAACAGCCCGCCATCGACAAAATGATCGAGGCCAGCCAGGAAGACCTCGCGGCCAAGTCCGCGCCGCAGGCCCAGCCCGAAGCCGAACAGAAAACCGCAGACAACAAACCGCAGAAAAAGGACGAAGCCGCCGTGGACAGCGATACTATCGAGATCGGCGATTTCGCCAAGGTCGACCTGCGCATTGCCCGTATCGAAGCCGCCGACCATGTCGAAGGCGCCGACAAACTGCTGCGCCTGACGCTCGACGTGGGTGCGCTGGGCGAGAAGCAGGTCTTTGCCGGCATCAAGTCGGCCTACGACCCGGCCCAGCTCGAAGGCCGGCTGACCGTCATGGTCGCCAACCTCGCCCCGCGCAAGATGCGCTTTGGCGTATCCGAAGGCATGGTGCTCGCCGCCGGCGACTCGCCGCATATTCTTTCGCCCGACGACGGCGCGAAACCCGGTGACAAGGTCAAGTAGTACCACCGACGGTAGATTTTAGTCGCTGTGCCCAGAGCCGTGCGCGCCCCGGGCGAACCGGCCACTGCTTGCGTCTTCGTTCCTGAAGAAGGCCACAGATTTCGCCGATTACGCAGATCAAGAAAACAGGCGCCAGCAAGCGAAGCAACGTCCGCGCCTGCAGAGCGTTTGCTTTTGATCTGCGTTTTTCTGCGTCGATCTGCGGACACGCCTTCCCGGGAACGGCTGGAGACTCAAACGACGCAAGCGTCGGCGAACCGCACCGCCTGAAAATCCAATCTACGGAATTTGCGTAATCTGTGGATAGCCGCCTTGAGAACCTTTAGCCCGGCCGGCGAGTGCGCGAACACAAGGCCGATATAGCGGCGGTGGGCGTGTCCAGAAGCGCCGTCATGCACGCCCCGTGGACGCCTCCTACAGACTCGACCCGCCGCCGTCGCGTAACCTGCGGGCCAATCGGTCGAGAACATGTCGAACACGAAACCATGACGACACCCGTCGACGATATCGATGCCCTGCTGCCCCAGACCCAGTGTCGGCGCTGTGGCTACGATGGCTGTCGGCCGTACGCCGAGGCGATCGCGGCCGGAGAAACGGATATCAACCGCTGCCCGCCCGGCGGCGATGCCACGGTGGCCCGGCTGGCCGAACTCACGGGCCAGGTGACCAAGCCGATCGACCCGGAATGCGGCGATGCCAGCCTGCCCAAGGTCGCCTTCATTCGTGAGGACGAATGCATCGGCTGTACCCGCTGTATTCAGGTCTGCCCAACCGACGCCATCATCGGCGCGGCCAAGCAGATGCATACCGTCATCGAATTCGACTGCACCGGCTGCGAGCTGTGCGTGCCGGCCTGCCCGGTCGACTGTATCGACATGCCGGAATCCCAAGCCGACAGCGGCCAGCCGGTCTGGCCCCCGGCCCGCGACGTCGACGCCGAACGCGCCGCTCGTTCGCGCCGCCTGTTCGAAGCGAGACAACAGCGCCTCAATCGCCGCACAACCCGTCATCGTCGCGCCAGCCGTCACGAGGCCACCGTCGATGCCCGCGAAGATGCACAGGCCACGTCCGACGCCAAGAGATCCACGATCGCCGACGCCATCGCCCGCGCCAAGGCCCGCCGCGCCGGGCGCGAGTGACGCCACCCCGGCCGATATCGATCGCCCATGGTGCCTTGGCTTCGTTCTTCAAACAGATCCACAGATTTCTCAGATTAGACAGATTTAAAAAAGCCCATGGCCCGCGTAGCATGCCGACGAACGGCGATATGTCGTGCCTTGGGCCTGCGCGTATCTATGCAGAACTGCGGACCGTTCTGACCGGCTAATGCCACCCCAGACAAAGCGCCAACGAAGCCTAACGCCCGCCGCGAGCCCATCAAAAAAATCTGCGTAATCAGCGTAATCTGTGGATAAATCGCTTTTGGGAACCTTCGCGTAACACCCTAGAAGCAATGCGCAGACGGGCGCCGATGCGCGCGGGCCTATTCAACCGGGCTGTTCTGCGGCTTGGTTCTTCTAGCGGATCCACAGATTTCACAGATGACACGGATTAGAAGAGTGTCGCCTATGCGCCAGGCACCAACGAACCGCGGTACATCTTTCTTCGATCTGCGTGATCTGCGTCGATCTGCGGACCGTTCTTCGCCGCCAAAGCCACCCCACCCGGAGCGCCGCTTAAGCCGATCGCCCACGATGCCCAAATCATTATTAACCCGGCACCAAAACAGCTGACTCTGTCAGCCGTTTTCAACGCTATCAAAAATCAAGTCCGGCACGTGTCCGTCCTAGATTTTCAATAGCTTCGCGGCCGTCGGCCGCGGCGAGTACGCTGTCGCGCACTCGCGTTATTAACCCGATAATTCATCTATAGTTGTGCCGGGTTAATAACTCTGCGTAATCGGCGTAATCTGCGGATCACTGCCCTTCAAGAACCATCGTGTCACACCCTAAAGGCACTCCGCAGACGGGCGCCGATGTGGCCGGGCGTTTTAAATCGGGCTGTTCGGCGGCTTCGTTCTTAAAGAGGAACCGCAGATTTCACAGATTACGCAGATTAGACGAGCGCCACCTATGCGCCAAGCGTCAACGAACCGCAATAAATCTCTCCTTCGATCTGCGTGATCTGCGTCGATCTGCGGACCGTTCTCCGCCGCCAACGCCACCCCACCCGGAGCGCCGCTTAAGCCGATCGCCCACCATGGCCATATCATTAAATCTGCGTAATCGGCGTAATCTGTGGATGAACGTCTCGAGAACCCTTTACGCAGAACGCTAAAAGCAATCTGGGGACAGTTCCCGGCGCGCTCTCGCCCAGTCTGCGGATCGCTTGAAGTGACGAAGCCGATACAATCCTGCCCCGATTGTCGCTTCCAGCCGCGCCGCGGCACCGAGCCATGAACAAAGCCAAACGCACCGAGATCTTTCATCGTCTGCGCGACGCCAACCCGACCCCGGAGACCGAGCTGAAGTACGACTCGGCCTTCGAACTGCTCGTCGCGGTGATTCTGTCCGCCCAGGCCACGGACGTCGGCGTGAACAAGGCGACGGCGAAGCTGTTCCCGGTCGCGAATACGCCGCAGGCGATACTCGATCTCGGCGAGGACGGGCTCAAGGACTACATCAAGACGATCGGGCTGTATAACAGCAAGGCCGCCAACGTCATGAAGACCTGCCGTGCGCTGGTCGACACGCACGACGGCAAAGTGCCGGACACGCGCGAGGCACTGGTGGCGCTGCCCGGCGTGGGTCGCAAGACGGCCAACGTGGTGCTCAACACGGCCTTCGGCAAACCGGCCATGGCAGTGGACACACATATCTTTCGCGTATCCAATCGCACCGGCATTGCCCCCGGCAAGACGGTACGCGCGGTGGAAGACCGGCTCATGCGGCTGGTGCCAAAGGAATTTCTGCTCGATGCGCACCACTGGCTGATTTTGCACGGTCGGTATACGTGCAAGGCCCGCAAACCGTTGTGCGACGACTGCCGCATCGTCGATCTATGCGAATATCGGCACAAGAATTTAAGCGAGCAGACCTCATGAGCGATTCCCCGGGCCGTCCCGCCGATGCCTTTGCCGCGCGCAATACCCCGCGCATCTTCTGCATCGGCCGCAACTACGCAAAGCACATCGAGGAGCTGGGCAACACGCTCAGCGGCAAGCAATCGATCGTATTCATGAAGCCGGCCAGCGCGCTGGTTGCGCCGGGCGAGGCGATCACCCTGCCCGACGACGTCGGCGATATTCACTACGAAACCGAGCTGGTGGTCGAAATCGGCAGCGGTGGCCGCGATATCGCGCCGGAGGCGGCGCGCGAGCATATCGCCGGGCTCGGCCTGGGCCTCGACCTGACCCTGCGCGATGTCCAGACCGATCTAAAAAGCACCGGCGAGCCCTGGGAAAAGGCCAAGGCGTTCGATCACAGCGCGCCGCTGGGGCCACTGGTCGCCCTGACCGACGATATCGACCTGACCGATCTGCACTTCGAACTGAGCATTGACGGCGAAACCCGCCAGCGCGGGCATACCGCGCACATGCTCGTGGGGGTCGCCGACCTGATCGCCATGCTCAGCGCCCACTGGCAGCTGCTGCCGGGGGATCTGATATTCACCGGCACGCCGGAAGGCGTGGGCGCGCTTACGCCGGGCATGCAGCTGTCGTTGCATGCGCCGCAGCTGGCTGATGCTCAGTGGACAGTCGCTTGAGTTCGGACGAAGCGGCTCATACGCGGCGCGCGTGCCACCCGGCGCTGGACAATATCCAACTCGTCGCCTTCGACCTCGACGGTACGCTGATCGACTCGGTGCCGGATCTCGCTGCGGCCATCGATGCGACCCTGGAAGAGCAGGGCCAACAACCGGTCGGGGCGGAAAAGGTTCGCGACTGGGTCGGCAACGGCAGCTACAAGCTCGTGCAACGCGCGCTCGCGCACGCATGTGCGACCCCTGAAGACCGTCTCGATTCGCAAACGGTGGAGACCGCCCATGCGTGTTTTCTTGAGTGCTATGCCGAGGCGCCCTGTACCCGGACGACGCTATATGACGGTACGCGTCAGTGCCTGCGCGCATTAGCGACGCGCAACGTCACCTGTGTATTGATCACAAACAAGCCAATCGCCCTCGTCGCCCCCATTCTTTCGCATTTCGAACTCGCCGACTTTTTTACGCTCACGCTCGGCGGCGACAGCCTCGACGAAAAAAAGCCTCACCCGGCGCCGCTTCTGCACGCCGCACAACAGACCGGCATCGCCCCGGCCAAAGCTTTGATGGTGGGCGATTCCCGGCATGACATCGCCGCTGGCAAGGCGGCGGGTTTTCGTACGCTGGCGGTAACTTACGGCTACAATCACGGCGAACCGATCGCCGACAGCCGGCCTGACCATATCGTCGCCACGCTTGCCGAACTCGCTTGAGCGACTGCCCTGCGGTTTCTAAAAAGATAAGTTGTCTTTGCGTCGTCTTTACGTGACGATGCGATGACATAACGACGTGCGAGGAGAAAGCGTCGATGACCAAGAAGAAAATAACCGGCATCGCGATCGTCGGGCTCATCGTGCTGTGTGCGGGCGCGGTGATCGCCATGAAGGCGGCCCAGCCGGAGGCGGCCGAATCAGCGACCATCATCACCGCGAAGCAGGCACAGCTGGCCTCGATCGAAAGCTACAACGAAGGGCAGAACAGCTTTTCGGACAGCTTCAACCCGATCATTCGCGAACGCACGCTGCGCGACTCGGGCCGCAAGTCGGTCGGGTTGTTCATCAAGAACGTGTATTTCCGCATCGTCGGGGATGTCGCCTTCGATACCACCCAGCTCTCGGCCGTTCTGATTCCGAAAACGCCGGGCGACCCCATCGTGCTGGACGACCCCACCTCGTTCATTTTTCATCCGCTCAACGGCCAGGTCACGCTGCCGCCGAAAGCGCTGTCGGCACTGTTCAACCAGTACCTGACGGATTATGACGACTCCCAGCTACGCAATATCCAGGCCTCCACCCGCGACGATGGCCAGCTGCGCGTGGAAGGCGAGGCAGCGAAGATTCCCGGCGTATGGCTGCCCTTCCACATGACGGGCCAGGTGACGCTGGAACAGGGCCATCTGTTCGTCTATCGACCGGACGAAATCAAGATCGGACCCATGAAGGCCAAGGGTCTGCTCGAAGCGATCAATCTCGAGCTGTCGAAGCTGTTGCAGATCGAATCCGAAGGCGCCGGCTTTTCCGGCAATAACGTGGTGCTCGACCTCAACCATGCCCTGCCGCCGCCCGAGCAGAGCGTGCACGTCGCCAACATGCAAATCGACAGCGCCGGCGTACATCTCGATATCACCAGCGACAGGGATCCGGAATTCCCGGACCCGGTCGTAAAGAGCGACAGCTACGTCATGCTCCAGGGCGGTGATATACGTATTCAAAGAGCCGTGATCACCGATGCGCGCCTGCAGCTGATGGCCCGCGACGGAGGCAAACTCAATGCCTCGCTCTACAACTATCGCGAGCAGATGGTCAACGGCGTGCTCGATGCCACCCCTGCGGGTGAGATCGCGATCTATCTTTCCGACTACGTGCCTGTCGACTACGTGGGTTCCGCCCTGCCGGAGGATAGCGATGCATCCTGAAACTCCGTCCCATAGCCGGCGCATGCGCATGGGCGCCGCATTCTCCTGGCTCGCCGTCGCGTTAGTGCTGCTGAGCGCGAGCGCCACCGGCTGGGCCCAGGGCCAGATGCGCAAGTCGCTTGGCCCCGAGCCGGGGCGGCTGGCCCCCGTGCTAAACGACGATGGCAGCGACTCGGCACAGCAAGACGACGAACAACAGACGGCAGACGAAAATACATCGCAGAGTCCGGCCGACGCCAACGATAACAAGACGATACAGCCGAACGTCGTAACCGCTCAGCAGCAGCGCTACGCCACGCTGCGCGATATCTGGCGTCGCCGGCTGCTGCCCGATGCGCTCAAGTCGGACGTTGGATCGTTCAGCCTGCGCGACTCGGGGGTGCGTGCCATCGCGCTACAGGCAAAGAACGTCGAGTTCTTCATGGACAAGAACGTCGGCTATTACGTGGACAACCTGCGTGCCCTGCTCGTGCCTCGAAAAGCCGGCGAACCGGTGAATTTCGACGACCCGGAGCAGTTCGATATCCATATCCTGGCCGGCGAGCTGGTTGTAAGGCCGCAGGATCTGGATGCGCTGTTCAACAACTATTTGCTGGATTATCAGCCGCGCTCGCTTTCGCGGGTGACGAACAAGACCTCCAAGGACACGCTCACCGTGGAAGTCGGCGCACGCCTGTTCGAGTTCATCCCGCCTGTCGGCGGGTTACCGACCACGCTCGAAGGCCCGATCACGGTCACCGACGACAACAAGCTCGTCTACACGCCCACCCAGGTCAAGCAGTTCGGCATGCCCGTCAAGGGGCTGCTATCGAGCGTTGGGCTCGACCTGTCGACCCTCACTCCGTTCGATCGCGAAGGCATCAGGCTCGAAGAAGACAAGCTGATCATGGATCCGGAACGGATCTTTCCGCCCCCGCACGTAAAGATCGACCATATCGACAGCGCGACGCTCAGCGACCAGGGGCTGACGCTCAAGTTCTCCAGTGACACCTCGGCGGCCGGTTTCAGCGACCCGCCGGTGGCAACCGACAGCTATATCTGGCTGCAGGCTGGCGACGCCCGCTTCTATTCCACCCTGCTGGTCAATGCGAACCTGCAGCTGATGAACAACGCCGACGAGCGCCTCAAATTCAACCTCTATCATTACCGCGCCCAGAGCGCGGCCGGCACCATCAGCGCGCAAGTGGACGGCGCGCTGATCGTGCGCGTGCCCAATGAGTTCGAGATCGATGACGGGGATATACACCAGTACAGCGGCCTGACGCCCCGCTCGTCTTCGTCCGACTGACGCGCATTGGCCGGCAGGCAGGCGCTCTGCCTGCCGATACGCTGGCGTATTGCCAGCCACAGGCCTTCCCGGTAATCTGCGCGTTTTTGCCGGCCCGGCGGGCCGGATGCTCTCAGGACAAGTGCATATGAGTTTGAATGCCGAGTTGAACAAGACGCTGGGCCTGAACGGCCTGGAGTACCGCCACAATCTCGGCAAGGACGCGCTCTTCAGCGAGGCACTTGCACACGATCGCGGCCGTATCCGTACCGACGGACCGGACGACGAACCCAAGGCCTACGAAACCGCGCTCGGGCTGGAAGGCCCGCTCGTGTATTACTCGGACCCGAGCTGCACGGGGCGCCCGGTCCAGGACACCTTCGCCGTTGCCTGGCCCGAGGTCGTGGACAAGATCTGGTGGAAGTCCGATTTCCAGCAGTTCGCACCGGACAATTTCGGCCCGCTGCTCGATCGCGTCGCCGCCCATCTCAACGAACGCGGCCGGCATCTGTATGTTCAGGATGTCTACTGCGGCTGGGATGCCTCCTACGCGGTGCCGTATCGCTTCGTGGGCGAGTTCGCCACCCATGCCCTGTTCGCCAAGAACATGTTCGCCGACGGCGTCGACGTCGATAACCCGGAAGACAAGCGCTGGACGCTGCTCAACGTGCCCAGCTTTCACTGCGACCCGGCGCGCGACGGCACCAAGTCCAGCCGTGCGGTGATCATCGATATTCGCAACCGCATCGGCCTCGTACTGGGTCGGGCCGACTACTGCGGCGTAGTCAAGAAGACCATGTTCACGGTCATGAACTACCTGCTGCCGGAAATGGGTGAAATGCCCATGCACTGCTCGGCCAACGTCGGCGCACGCGGCGATGGCGCCATCCTGTTCGGTCTGTCGGGCACGGGCAAGACGACGCTTTCCGCCGATCCGAATCGCCAGCTCATCGGCGATGACGAACACGCCTGGACCGAAGACGGCGTATCCAATTTCGAAGGCGGCTGCTACGCCAAGCTTATCGACCTCGACAAGGAGGCCGAGCCGGTTATTGCCGGCGCGCTGTCCACCCCCGGCTGCGTGATCGAGAACGTACCGGCCCTGCCCGGCAAGGCCTTGGCGGACACGGACCCGCAGGATCTCGACCTCACCGACGGCTCGATCACCGAAAACACCCGCCTGTCCTACCCGCTGTCGGCCAACCCGAACGTGGCCGACGGCGCGCGTGGCCCGCATCCGGAAACCATCGTACTGCTCACCGCCGATGCCTTCGGCGTGCTGCCGCCGGTATCGCTGTTGGATACGAAGGATGTGATGTATCACTTCGTATCGGGCTTCACCTCGAAGCTCGCCGGTACCGAAGTCGGTGTGACCGAACCCAAGGCCGCCTTCTCGGCCTGCTTTGGCGCACCCTTCATGTCGCAGAAGCCGTCGGTCTATGCAGAGATCCTGGCCGAGAAGATGCGTACCCACAAGGCCCGCTGCATCCTCCTCAATACCGGCTGGTCGGGCGGCCCGCACGGCGTGGGCAAGCGTATTTCCATCAAGCATACCCGTGCCCTGCTCAACGCCGCGCTCGCCGGCGATCTCGACCCGGAGAATACCGAGTACGAGAATCATCCGATCTTCAATCTCGCCATGCCTACGCAGTGCCCCGGCGTACCCAGCGAGATCCTGAATCCGCGCAATACCTGGGAAGACAAGGCCGCCTACGACAACCAGGCCGAAATGCTGCGCGACATGTTCCGGGAAAACTACCAGGCGAAGGGTTTCGACCAGCTGGGTATCGAAGCGGTCATGTAAGGCGACGTCGCGGCCGTTGCCGGCCGCGACAACCCCGCCTCGCGGTTCTCGACGGGCTGTCGCAGGGGCCCGACGAATACGAATTCGACTTCGTCAGTGTACGATGTGAACAACTGTTGACTTCGGCCAATTTCAATTCTAATGTGTACAACTGTTCACATAGGAATTGAACGTAGCCGATGAAACGATTCGTTGTCCTTGGCCTTTTCGCCATCTGTGCTCTTGCAGGCACCCAGGCATTTGCGCAGGCGCAGCCGAGCCGCGTGGCCTGTGTGTTCGACCCGGTCGGCGCCGACGGCTTCGTTTACGAGCTGTTTACCGACTATGCCCTCGCCGCCCGGGACTGGGGCTATGCCCTCAAGGCCCGTGCCTATACCGATGAAACCGTCGCCGCCAACGATTTCAAGGCCGGCAAGTGCGACATGGTCGTGATTTCCGGCGTGCGCACCCGTGGCCTGGTTCCGTTTGCCGGCAGCCTGGACATGGCCGGCGGCCTGCAGAGCTACGACGCCCTGCAACGTGCGATCAAGGCCATGGCGGCCCCGAAAGCGGCACCGCTGATGCAGGCCGACGGCAACGAAGTGGTCGGCGTCGTTCCCTTGGGCAAGGTATTTCTGTTTGCCCGCGATCGCAGCAATCTGGAAAGCCTCGACCGGTTGGCCGGCAAGCGGATCGCCATTCTTTCCTACGACCGGGCCTCACGCCGCGTGGTGGAAGCGGTGGGTGCTTCGCCCGTGCCCGCGGATATCGCCTCGCTCGGCCCGCTGTTCAACAACGGCAGCGCCGATATGACCTATGCGCCGGCCATCGCCTACGAGCCGCTCGAACTCGAGCACGGCATCACACCCGATGGCGGCATTGCCAATTTCGTGCTCGGCATGCTGTCCGGCCAGATCGTGGTGCATCAGGATCGCTTCGACTCCGAATTCGGCGCGCGTTCACGTCGCTGGGTCGCCGACACCCTGTCTGTGCAGATGATCGAACGCCTGGAAAAGGCCGAATCACGGCTGCCCTACGACCGCTGGGTGGTGATCGAACCGGAACGTGCCGAGCGCTATCGACAGATGTTCCGGGACGTACGCGAACAGCTCTGGCAAGAGAACTGGTACAGCCACCGCATGCAGCGGCTGCTCAAGAAGCTTCGCTGTAACGAACACCACGAACTGGCGGAATGCAGCCTCGATTCGGAAGGCGGGCCCGTCTACTAACCGCGATTGTCGCGATGAAGAAGAGTATCTCCCTCGACCCGGGGCGCATTCGCCACTGGCGCGAACAGCGCGGCTTGACTCAGCAGGCGCTCGGCGATGCCGTTCTCGTATCGGCCAAGCCGGCATCGCGCCTGCGGCGTATCCAGGCCTGGGAACGCAACGGCCGTGTCTGGGATCGCCTGGTCGACGCACTGACACAGGCCCTCGATGTCGAACTCCACGACCTCGAGGCATCGAATGCCGATATTGCGGGCCTCTGGCTATGCTGGTGCGAACACGACCTGCCCCCGGCCTCGGCCGTGCTGCAATCCAGCCTGCACCGTGCCATCGACGATATCCAGGTGCGTATCGAACGCAGGCGTGTTCACGATGAACGGCTGCAGGTGGCCCTGTTGCCCTCGGGCACGTCGTTTCGTATCGAACTGACCGCGTCCGCGGCGAGCCGTGCCACCGCGCCGACGCCGATGTTCCTTCGCGCCGTTCGATGGCATACGCGACATGGCCTGTTGTGGCGCCGGCCTACGCACCTCGAACGCGATAGCCTGCAGCGGCTTTTCGATCAAGACATCCAGCGCCGACCTCGGGCCGAGGCACGCGACAGCGGCGGCTGAGATCCCAGCCGGGTCGCAAACGCCTCGCTCGTACACATAAAAAAGCCGCCGGCATCGCTTGCCGGCGGCTGTGCGACCCGCGGCGCGAACGCCGCTGGTTCATGTGCTACGAGTTCGTGTCGGCATCCGCGTCGGGCTGGCTGTTGCCCTGCCCGCCGGCCGCGCTCTCGTCGCTGTCACCCGAGCCGACCTTGAGCAGCTCGACGTCGAAGATCAGCGTCTCGTTCGGGCCGATCTGCGCACCCGCGCCGCGCTCGCCGTAGGCAAGTTTCGCCGGGATGTAGAGCTCGTACTTGGCGCCCTGCTTCATCAGCTGCAGCGCTTCGGTCCAGCCGGGGATGACCGCATCGACCGGGAAGGTGACCGGCTCGCCGCGTTCGCGGGAGCTGTCGAACACCGTGCCGTCGATGAGCTTGCCGGTGTAGTGCACGGTCACGCTGTCATCCGCGCTCGGGCTCGGGCCGTCGCCTTCTTCGAGCACCTTGTACTGCAGGCCGCTGTCGGTGGTCTTGACGCCTTCCTTGTCCTTGTTTTCGGCCAGGAACTTCTCACCCTTTTCAAGGTTGTTCTGCGCCTGCTGGCTCGCCTTCTGCTGCTGCGCGGCTTCCATCTCCTTGACGAAGCTCTGCATTACGCTGTCGAGCTCGTCCTGGCTCAGACGGGTTTCCTTGCCGCTGACGACGTCACTTACACCCTGGGAGAGCTCGTCGACCTGGATATCGACCGGCAGCTCCTTGAGCGAATTGCCGATATCCATGCCCAGCGCATAGCTGCGGCGGGCCTTGTCGCTATCGAAATCGCCGGCCTGGTCACTGGCCTGGCCATTGGTCTGGTCGCCGCTCTCGGCGCTCGCAGCACTATCGTTGCCGTTGGAAGCCTCTGCATCGGCAGATGCGTTATCGGCGTCCGACTGGTTACCACATGCCGTGAGCGCGAACAGGCACGCCAACAAAGCCATATATCGTTTCATTGAAATCATCCATGTCCAATTCTGGAAACCGCAAGCCTACGCTAAAGGCCCCATGAGAAAAAGCCGCTTTTAACCGGCTCAAACGCCCGGTCGGCCTTCATTTGAAGACGACTCGCCGTTGCCCGGGTCGGCAGGCGTATCGGTCGAGCCATGAACCGCATGCAGCTCGTCGAACACATGCGGGGTTTCCATATAGAGGTCGTGACGCGGATCGAGTTCCAGAATCGCCGGGCTGGTATTGGCGGCCACGATGGTGACAAAGCGGCTCTGTTCGGCCACCGCCACCGAAGGCGTGGTGAAACCGCGCCAGAATACGAACAGGGAAAACAGCGCGAAAACACCCGCGAGGAATACGAACAACCCGGGCGGCCCCAAGGCCTGCATGGCCAGGGCACCGGCCACCGGGCCGATACAGGTGCCCACACCATAGGCCAGCAGCAGCCCCGCACTGGCCGCGATCGGGTCGCCGCTGTCCATATAGTCGTTGATCATCGACAGGCTGATCGGATAAAGACAGGCCGCGAGGCCGAACAACGGCGCGGTGGCGATATAGAGCAGGCGCATATCGGTTGCACCCGCCACCGCGGCCACGATACCGGCCGCCGTAGCAATACAGCTGACCACGGCAATGGTCAGACGCCGATCGAAATGGTCGGACAGACGGCCCACGGGCCATTGCACGACCATGGTGGCGACCACCGCGAACGCCATATAGCGCGACACCTCGGCCAGGCTCATGCCGATATCGCTGGCATAGACCGGCGCGAGCGTACTGAAGCCGGCCACCAGCGCCCCGCCGGCGATGCCGCCCAGCAGGCCACTGGGCGACAGCGCATAAAGCTGGCTAAAACGAAGCCGGGTGGCGGCATCCGGCGCCGGCGCTTCGGAGCGGGTCAGCGCCAGCGGTACCAGCGACATCACGATGAGAATGGCCACGATCGTATAGATCGGGTAGTCGTCGGTTTCGCCCAGCGACACCAGATACTGTCCGAGCGCGGCCGCAAAGAAGAACACCACCTGGTAGATGCCCAGCAGCGCGCCGCGGATCGCATGGGTGGCCCGCCCGGAAATCCAGCTCTCCAGCACCATGATCAGCCCGGCGGCACAAAAGCCTACCAGCACGCGCAGCACGGCCCACAGCGCACCGTCGAAGAACAGGGGGTGGATCAGCGAGGCCGAACAGGCCACGGCTGCAAACGCCGCAAACGAGCGGACCTGCCCCACACGCCTGACCACCCGGGTCGCAAACAGCGAACCGATAACGAAGCCGACGCTGTGACAGCCCAGAATAAGGCCGATCTGAAGCGTGGACAGCTGGTCGGAACCCAGCTCCACCGCGACGACCGTGGTCAGCAGCGACGTGCCGGCAATAAACAGCGTAAGGCTCGCGAACATTGCCGCCAGCGAGATGATCACCTGGCCCATGCGGGTGCGCTCTTGCAGTAAAAAATCGATGCGATAGGCGCATCGATCCGTTTGGCGAGCGCCATTTTAATGGCGGCTGCGTTCCTTCGATAGCGCTTGGCGCGATACATGACTTTGCCGGCCGGGCGCACCATTACCCGCGCACCTCGATGTGCTTCAAGCCGGGCTTACAGGCTTGCGCTCTCGAGCCGACATCGGCACTGGCCTGTCGAGCTACAAATAACGGCCGAACGTGATACGGCTTGCGCCCATCGGGCAAAAAAAACGCGCCGTTGAAAACGACGCGTTTCTTGTTGCCGGCGTTTGCAGCTCTTATCGCTGGCGATGCCCCAAACGCAGCCGCAGCGCGTTCAGGCGAATGAAGCCGGCCGCATCCTTCTGGTCATAGGCGCCGCGATCGTCCTCGAAGGTCGCGATCGCCTCGTCGAACAGGCTGTCGCTTTCCGAAGCACGTCCGACGATGGATACGCTGCCCTTGTAGAGCTTCACCCGTACGGTTCCGTTGACGTGCGCCTGCGATTTGTCGATCGCCGCCTGCAGCATCTCGCGCTCCGGCGAGAACCAGTAACCGTTGTAGATGAGCTTGGCATAACGCGGCATCAGCTCGTCCTTGAGATGGGCCGCCTCGCGATCCAGGGTAATCGACTCGATCGCGCGATGCGCGCGCAGCATCACGGTGCCGCCGGGCGTTTCATAGCAGCCCCGCGACTTCATGCCGACATAGCGGTTTTCCACGATATCGATCCGGCCGATGCCATGCGCGCCGGCGAGCTCGTTAAGCTTCGCGAGCACCTGATAAGGCGTCATCCGTTCGCCGTCGATGGCCACGATATCGCCTTTCTCGAAGCTCAGATCGATTTCCTGCGGCGCGTCCGGCGCGTCTTCGGGCGCTACGCTCCATTCCCACATGGAATCCTCGGCCGGGGTCCACGGGTCTTCGAGCACGCCGCCTTCGTAGGAGATATGCAGTGCGTTCGCGTCGGTGGAATAAGGCGAGCCGCCGTCCACCTTCTTGCGGATATCGATGCCGTTCTCCTCGGCATAGGCCAACAGCTTCTCGCGCGAATTCAGATCCCACTCGCGCCAGGGCGCAATCACCTTGATGCCCGGCATGAGGGCATAGGCCGACAGCTCGAAGCGTACCTGGTCGTTGCCCTTGCCGGTCGCCCCGTGGGCGATGGCGTCGGCGCCGGTCTCGGCCGCAATCTCGACCAGGCGCTTGGAAATCAGCGGCCGCGCGATCGAAGTGCCGAGCAGATATTCGCCTTCGTAGATGGCGTTGGCGCGAAACATGGGATAAACGAAATCGCGCACGAACTCTTCGCGCAGATCGTCGATATAGACTTCCCGCACGCCGAGCTTCTCGGCCTTGGGCCGGACTTCATCGAGCTCCTCGCCCTGGCCGATATCGGCGGTGAAGGTCACGACTTCGCAGTCGTACTCGTCCTGAAGCCATTTCAGGATGACCGAGGTATCCAGGCCGCCCGAATAGGCCAGCACTACTTTATTGACGTCGCTCATATCGTTGTTTGGCTGTTCGCAGTGAATGGCGTAGCAGACCGCGCATTATACGCACGCCGGGCACTGCAGCCATCGCCGCCGCCGGCAGCGGTACGCGCCCGCCGGCAAATATCCCACGGATCGCTGCCGATATCGCCCGGTTGCACGCGCAGGCTGCTAGTATCGCGGCATGACAGATATCCAACCTTCCGAATCCGCGCCGCCGATCATGGCGCAGCGCTTTCGCGGCTTTCTGCCGGTCGTCGTCGACGTGGAAACCGGCGGCTTCAACAACGCCACCGATGCCCTGCTGGAAATCGCCGCGGTCACCGTCGACTTCAATGCCGACGGCGAACTCGAACTGCGCGAATCGGTGTCGTATCACGTCGAGCCCTTCGAAGGCGCCAACATCGAGCCAGCATCGCTCGAGGTCAACGGTATCGATCCGCATCATCCCTTGCGCCCCGCGCTACCCGAGCGCGAAGCGCTGGCGCGCGTGTTTAGGGTGGTGCGAGGCATGGTCAAGGAAGCCGGCTGCAAGCGCGCGGTACTGGTTGGCCACAACGCGCATTTCGATCTGGGCTTTCTGAATGCGGCCATCGCCCGTACCGGTATCAAGCGCAGCCCGTTCCATCCGTTTTCCTGTTTCGACACGGCTACGCTCGCCGGCGTTGCCTTTGGCCAGACGGTATTGCGGCGCGCGGCCACCGCAGCCGGCATGAGCTGGGATAACGACGCGGCCCATTCGGCGCGCTACGACACCGAGCAGACGGCCCGGCTTTTCTGCACCATCGTCAATCGCTTCCGCCCGATTTACGAAAATATTCCGCCCCTGCCACAGGACTAGTCGCAACCCCGCGGCAAAAGCTGTTGCCCTAGCCGGGCGCCGTCATCGCGTGGCTCGGTCGCCGGCCTCGCCGCCGGCCTGGCCGCGGGCCGGCACCACCCCTGGGCATTGTTAAAAAATCGCTTTCCCAACCGCGCCCTTGCCGACGCCCCGTCGAGCGGCTAACTTGTGCCCGCGATATGGCCGACTCTTCATTTTCTGCTGCCCCTCGCCCGCTGATGGGACGCTTCGGGATGTGTCTGAAAGCCGCACGCCTGGTGGGTTTGCTGCTGCTGGGCATCGTGTTGCTGCCCTGCGTGCCGCTGATTGGCCAGCGCTCCTGGAAACTGGTGCGCTGGTGGCATGGCCGCATGCTGCGCGTGTTGAATGTGGCCCTCGAGATCGATGGGGAACTGCCCGCCGGGCCCGTGCTGATCGTGGCCAATCACTGTTCGTGGCTGGATATCATCGTGCTCGGCCACGCATTCAATGCCTCGTTCGTATCCAAGGCCGAGATCGGCGGCTGGCCCCTTGTGGGCGCGTTCGCGCGCGCGGCCGGCACGCTGTTTCTGACCCGCGGCGCGGGCAAGACCTCGGAAACCTCGGAGAAAATCCGCGCCGTACTCGACGCCGGCCGCTCGGTTCTGTTCTTTCCCGAAGGCACCACCACGGCCGACCCCATGCCCCGACGTTTTCATGCGCGCCTGTTCGCGGCCGCCATCGAGGGCGAATATCCGGTGCTGCCAGTGGCTCTGCGCTACTGCGACGACACCACGCCGGCGGATATGCACCACGCACTCGCGCCGTGGGTCGACGAAGCCGCGCTCGGGCCCCACTTCAAGGATCTGTTCCGGGTTCACGACATGCGTGCCCAGGTGCGCCTGTGTGCCCCCATCGACCCGCGCGGCTATGACCGCCGCAGTCTGGCCGAGGCCAGTTATCTGGCGATCAGCCATCGCCAGTCGATGGCCGCGATCAGGGCTCAGCGTCGGGCAATGTCCCAGTCGCGCTCAGCGGCTTGAGCGTACCGTCGGGCGGCAGGTTCAGGGCCGCGAAGTAGTCCTGACCGTCGGTGCCGTCGTAGCGACGCTCGTTGATGAAGCGCTTGATCACGGCAGCGCTTTCGTTGGCACGCACCAGCAGAAACAGATGCCCGCCGCCGCGCACGATGTGCAGATAGGACTTCGGAATCAGCCAGTAAAGCAGGCGAATATTGACCAGCGGCATGACCGGGTCGTCGTCGCCGCCCATGATCAATGTCGGGCAGCGCAGCCGGTGCAGACGATGCACGCTGGTCCAGCCCAGCCCCGCGATCAGCTGGTTGAAATAGCCGCGCGTCGAGGGATCGGGCGAGAAGTGTCCATCGCGGCCCAGCAATTCGGGTCGGCGACGCATCAGCCCGCCATACAGCGCCGGCGCAAGCTGGGCGAGGTTTTCATTCTTCTGGAAACGACGGGCGTTGGTCAGGCGCTTGAGCACGTTCGAGCGGGCCGGCAGCGCCAGCATGCCGGGTGAGGTGGCCGCCAGAATCAGCCGGTTGGTACGTTCCGGAAAGTCGAGCGCGAACTGCTGCGCCAGCGCCCCGCCCCAGGACACCCCGGCGATATTGATCGGCATGTCGTAGCCGAGCCGGTCGAGCAGCCGGGCCGACAGGCGCGCCAGCCAGCGAAAACGGTGGGGCACGTTCAACGCCGGCGAATCGCCCGAGCCCGGGACGTCGAACACGATCACTTCGACGTCGTCGAGGGCGTTGACCAGTGGCAGCGTCATATCGAGATTCGCGCCGATACCGTTGAATACGAGCATCGGCCGGCCGCGTCCGCGGCGCACGCCCACGCGCAGCTCTACGCCGTCGACGTCGACGGACTCGACCTGCATCCTCGTGCGCCGGCGCAGTACGCTCAAATTGGGCGGCAGACTGCGGCGGGGCGTGTCTTTATCAGCGACCACTGCGCTCATGGTGCCCCCTCGAAAGCGCGAACGACAATGCCGCGATGCGGCATGCCTGATTCTACGACGTTTGCCGCAGCGCAACAAAAATACGCAGCCGGCATCACGTCCTAGAACGTACTATTTTGATCGGCGGCACTGATCGCAACCTTAGACTCGAGGAACTCGTCGAGCATGCGAACCACCTCGTCGGTGCGTTCGAGCACGAACCAGTGGCCCCCGCCGCGTATGATCTCCAGGCGTGCCTGCGGCAACAGCAACGCCAGCACCCGCGAGTTCACCGTGGGTACGATCGTGTCGTCGTCGCCGGCGAGTACCAGGGTCGGCACGTTCAGCCGATGCAGCCAGCGCAGGCTGCTGAAACCGGTCAGCGCATAGATTTGCGCGGCATAACCACGGCGCGTCGGGGCCGTCGCCCGATTCATGGCGGTCGCGATCTGGCGGCACTCGTCGTTGCGACGCCCGCCGAAGACCGTTCTCGCCTGTTCGCCATCGGGTGCCACACGACTCAGCGCGCCCGGGCGCGCAAGCCGCACCAGACTGGCCAGCCGGCCGGGAAACATCAGCTGTCCGCTCGCTGTCGCCGCGAGCACCAGTCGGCGTACCCGGTCGCCCTGCGAGTGCGCGAACTGCTGCGCCAGCAGCCCGCCCCAGCCGATGCCCATGACGTCCACGGGTTCGCGCAGGCCGTAATGGTCGAGCAGTTTCGCGAGCAGCGCCGCCAGCGCGGGCATACGGCGCATGCGCACGACCTCGGCGGACGTACCCACGCCGGGCAGGTCGAAACACAACACCGGTCGGCCCAGCGCGGCCGCGAATTCGTTGAGAATATCGAGATTGGCGACGAAGTCGTTGCACAGCAACAAGGGTACGCCCTGCCCCGAGATGAACGCGGTATGCAGGCGCTCGCCGTCGAGCGCCACATGATCGATATACGCCGCCTCAGACTTGACGGACATAACGCCCCGGCGCCGGCTCGATCGGCTCGTGGGTCTCGTCGCCGTAGGCGGTGGGGGCATCGATGCGCTCGCCGCCGTGGCACTCGGCCCAGCGTAGCCAGGCCGGCCACCAGGAGCCTGTCTGCTCGCGCGCACCGCGGCGCCAGGCCGCGGGATCGAGGCTGTAATCGTCGTTGACGTAGAACCGCAGGCTGTCGTCGCCCGGCGGACACAGTATCGACTGTACATGCCCGGCCGAGCCCAGCACGAAGCGCATGTTGGTACGAAACATCTGCATCGAACGGTAGCAGGCCTGCCAGGGCGTGATGTGATCGCGGGCGCCGGCGACCACGAACACGTCGCGGTCGATCGCGGCCATGTCGACGCTGACGCCATCGATGGCGAAATCACTGCCGCGGCGTAGCAGGTTGCGCCGATAGATCATGAGCAGATCGGCATGCAGGGCCGCGGGCAGACGGGTGGTATCGCTGTTCCAGTAGAGCACGTCGAACGCCGGCGGCTCGTTGCCGAGCACGTAGTTGTTGACCACGAAATGCCAGATCAGGTCGTTCGGGCGCAGCCAGGCGAAGGTACGCGCCATGTCGGCGCCGTCGAGCACCCCGGTAAACCGTGAACGCGCCAGCGCGGCGGTTACGGCCGCGTCGTCGGCCACCCGTGCCAGGCGCCGGCTGCGCGGCGAATCGAGCATGGTCACGAACAACGACAGACAGGACACCTTGTTCTGCTCGCCGCGCCCGGCCAGCCAGGCCAGCGTCACGGCTGCGGTCAGACCGCCGGCACAGGCGCCCATGAGCTTGACCGGCTGTTCGCCGCAGATAGCACGCACGATATCGATCGCCTCGGCCGTGGCGCGCACGTAGGCGGCCAGATCCCAGTCGCTCTGGGTGGCGGTCGGATTGCGCCAGGAGATGGCGAACATCTGCTGACCGCAGTCGAGCGCATGGCGCACGAAGCTCTTCTCGGGCGACAGGTCGATCACGTAATACTTGTTGATCTGCGGCGGGCAGAACAATACCGGCTGGGCATCGACCCGGGCGGTGCGCGGGCTGTACTGGATCAGCTCGAAGATCTCGTTGCGAAATACGACGGCGCCTTCGGTGGCAGCGATGTTGCGCCCGACCCGAAATGCGGTGGTATCGACCTGGCGCGGCAAGCCGCGGTTGGTGCGAATATCTTCGAGCAGGTGTCGAATGCCGCGCAGGATAGACAGTCCCCGCGTATGCGCGGCCGCATCGTAGAACCCCGGGTGGGTCGCGAACAGATTGGTGGGCGCGCCGGCGGCCACCAGATGCTCGGCCACGAACAACAGACGACGACGCTGGTCGGGGCTGATGCGCAGGCCGTGAACGAGTTCGAGTAGCGCGCTCGACCAGGCCAGATAGCCCTGGAGCAGGCGCCGGAACGCGGGGTTGTCCTGCCAGGCGGCATGGGTGAAGCGCCGATCATCGGGCGCGGGGCGCAACTTGGAACGCCCCAGCGCGATCCGCGTCATCTCCAACGACAGCGAGGCCTGGGCACGCCCCAGCGCGACGGGATGCAGTGCCAGCACCCGCAGCAGTTCGCCGCCCGAGGACAACGCCTCGCCCCAGCGCGAGCCGACAAAGGCCTGTGCGCCGTTGAGATCGCGCAGGGCCCGCGGCGAACTATCGCTGGCACGGGTGATGTCGGTATCCAAAGCGGTTGCGTTCATAGGAAAACGGCTCCAAACCATGCTCGCGGTATGCCACGGGGCTGCTGCAGGCCGCCGGGCCGGCGCTGTCTCACAGGCCGATGCGAGCGCGAGCGCTGGAGATGGTTACAATGCCTATGGATCGCCACCCAAGGCAACTCGCTCTATGCTGACCCGGATTCGCAACCGCTTCAACGAGGCCATATGGCAGCCCGAGCTCGATGCGCTGCCGGCCCCGAGACGCTGGGGCGTGACCGGCGTACGCATCGGCCAGATACTCGTGCGCGATTTCCAGAATGGCGAAATCACGCTGCGCGCGATGGGCCTGGTCTATACCACCCTGCTGTCGCTGGTGCCGCTGCTCGCGCTGGCGTTTTCGATGCTCAAGGCGTTTGGCGTGGACAACGCCCTGCGCCCGGTGTTGCACCGTTTCCTGGCGCCGCTGGGCAGCCAGGCCGACGAGATCATCGACAAGGTCGTTGGCTTCGTCGAGAACGTGCAGGTAGGCGTGCTCGGGGCCATCGGCGTGGTGCTGCTGATGTATTCGGTGGTTTCGCTCATCCAGAAAGTCGAATCGGGCTGCAACTACATCTGGCAGGTACGAAAGATGCGTTCGCTCGGTCGTCGTTTCACCGAGTACCTGAGCATGCTCATCGTCGGCCCCATCGTGGTACTGGCCGCCAGCAGCATGACCGCGTCGCTGACCAGCAATACGGTGGTCGAGTACCTCAGCACGATCGAACCGTTCGGCACGTCGCTCTACGTCGCCGGTCGAATGGTGCCCTACGTGCTCTACAGCATCGGCTTCACCCTGCTTTACGCCTTCATGCCCAATACGAAGGTGCACTGGCTGCCGGCGATAGGCGGCGGCGTATTCGCCGGCGTACTCTGGCAGACCGCCAGCCTCGGCTTTGCGGTGTTCGCTTCCAATTCCAGCAACTACAACGCCATCTACTCCAGCTTCGCGATCCTGATCCTGTTGCTGGTCTGGCTGTACGTATCCTGGCTGATCATGCTGCTGGGCTGTCGCGTGGCTTTCCTGCTGCAGCACCCCGAGCAGCTCACCCGCGAGCCCTATCCGCCGCGCCTGGGCGGCGCGGACCGCGAGCGGATCGCGCTGTTATTGATGGGGCTGATCGGCTACAACTTCATGCACGCCAACCCGCCCTGGCAGATCGCCCGACTCGCGCGGTATCTGCGCGTCGCCCCCGATCATATCTATTCCATCGTCGACCAGCTGGTGGCCGCCAACATGCTTATCGAAAGCGGCGATACCACCATCACGCTGTTGCCGCGCCAGGATATCGAGTCGCTCAAGGTCGACGATATTCTGGCCGCGGCACGCAGTGGCGATGCCAATGCAGCCCCCACCCCACGCGACGATCGTCTACATCGTGAGGTGGAGGGCTGGATTTCGCGTAGTCTTGAGGCTAGAACACAGGTGTTCGAGCAACTGTCGCTGCGGGATCTGGTGCGTGCCAGCATGCGCACACCCAGCGCCGAGGCGGCAGAGCACAGGGGGAGGCAGCCGGTGGCCTGATCAGAACGCCGCCGGCCATACCAGACGCCAGAGGGAGGGCATATGGACAAGAACTGGTTCGAAAACTATCCGATCGGGGTCAAGCAGGATATTGACGCCAGCGCGTTCGATTCGCTGGCCCATATCATCGAGCATAGCAGCCGGCAGTACGGCGACAGGGCCGCGTTTTCTAACATGGGTCAAACGCTGACCTACAAGGAGATAGAGGCCAAGTCCCGGGCGTTTGCCGCCTATCTGCAGCAAACGCTGGGCATGCGGCGTGGCGAACGTATCGCCATCATGATGCCGAACTGCCTGCAGTATGCCACCGCCCTGTTCGGCGCACTGCGCGCCGGCCTGGTGGTGGTCAACATCAACCCGCTGTACACCGCGCGCGAGCTCGAGCACCAGCTCAAGGACGCCGAGGTACGCACGCTGGTGGTCATGGAGAATTTCGCCGCGACGCTGGAAAAGATCTACGACGACGTGCCGGTCGAAACCGTGATCACCACCCAGCTCGGCGACATGCTCTCGCCGATCAAACGCGCCCTGACCAACTTCGTGGTCAAACGCGTGAAAAAAATGGTGCCGGACTGGAACCTGCCCGGCGCGATCGATTTCAACACCGTACTCAGCACCGGCGAGTCGCAGCAGTTCGAACCGGTGGAAATCAGTCCGGAGGACCTGGCTTTCCTGCAGTACACCGGCGGCACCACCGGCCCGGCCAAGGGCGCAATGCTCAGCCATGCCAACGTCGTGGCCAACGTGTTGCAGTGCCAGGAATGGTTCAAGCCGGAGATGAGCGACGATGGCGAGCTCATCATCACCGCCCTGCCGATGTATCACATCTTCGCGCTGACGGTGAACACACTGGTGTATTTTTCAGTGGGCGGGCACAACGTGCTCATCACCAATCCGCGCGATATGCCCGGTTTCGTGAAGACGCTGAAGCAGTACCCGTTCACGGCGATCACCGGCGTGAACACGCTCTATAACGGCCTGCTCAATACCGAGGGCTTCGCGGATCTCGATTTTTCGACCCTGAAGTTCTCCATGTCCGGCGGAATGGCCACCCAGGAACCGGTCGCTCAGCGCTGGGCACAGGTAACCGGCAAGCCCATCATCGAGGGCTACGGCTTGTCGGAAACCTCGCCGGTCGTAACCTGCAACCCGCTGAATATCAACCAGTTCAACCACTCGATCGGGCTGCCCCTGCCCTCCACCGAGGTCGATATCCGCGACGACGACGGTCGTGCGCTGGACGTAGGCGAGCCCGGCGAACTGTGCGTGCGCGGCCCGCAGGTCATGGGCGGCTACTGGCGCAAGGACGACGTCAACGCCGAAGCATTCACCGATGACGGCTTCTTTCGCACCGGCGATATCGCACGGCAGGACAAGAACGGGCTGTTCTATATCGTCGATCGCAAGAAGGACATGATTCTGGTGTCCGGTTTCAACGTCTACCCGAACGAGATCGAGGACGTTGTCGCCGGTCATCCGGATATTCTGGAAGCAGCCGCAATCGGCGTACCCGACGAGAAATCCGGCGAGGCGGTCAAACTGTTCGTGGTGAAAAAGCGCGCCGACCTGAGCCTCGAATCGGTGCGCGAGTACTGCCGCGAGAACCTCACCGCCTACAAGGTACCCAAGCACTACGAGTTCATCGACGAAGTGCCCAAATCCAACGTGGGCAAGATCCTGCGCAAGGAATTGCGCTAGGGAAGCTCTGTATAACCTCTCGCGGATCGCGTTCGAGTCCTCACAGACGGTGCGACAAGGCGTTTCGAGCGCAGCGCCTGCTTCATTGACAGGCCAAGCTCGACAACGCAATCGCAGCGTCTGTGGGGCCGAACCCCCTGCGGGCTTTGCGCGCGTGTTGGATGCCCCGCGAGAAACCGCGCGCTACGCGCTGTGCTGTCTGGCGTTCGCGTCAACGGGTTCTAAAAGAGACAAAACGGGCGCGATCGCGCCGCGATAATGTATATGCCAATGCATTCACGGCGCGACTGCGATACCTTAGTTTGCACCCGCGCGCTAGCGCGCGCCGATGAATACTGCCGATCCATGAGGAGAATTCGTGAATAAAATCTGGCTGGACCGTTACCCGGAAGGCGTCGCCGCGGAGATCGACGCCGAATCGAGCCAAACGCTGGTTGATCTGATCGAAGACGGTTGTCGCGAGTTCAACTCTGGCGTTGCCTTCAGCAACATGGACTGCGAGCTCACCTATGCGGACATCGAGGCGCGCAGCCGTGATTTCGCCGCCTACCTGCAGAACGAACTGGGCTTTTCCAAGGGCGATCGCGTCGCGATCATGATGCCCAACCTGCTGCAGTACCCGATCGCTTTGTTCGGCATCCTGCGCGCCGGCATGGTGGCAGTGAACGTCAATCCGCTCTACACCGCCCGTGAACTCGAACACCAGCTGTCGGATTCCGGCGCCCGTGCGATCGTGATCGTCGAGAACTTCGCCGCCACGCTCGAGGAAGTGGTCGACAAGGTGCCGCTTGAGGCCATCATCACCACGCAGATCGGCGACTGCCTGCCCACGATCAAGGGCACGATCGTCAATTTCGTGGTCAAACGCGTTAAAAAAATGGTGCCCAGCTTCAAGCTGCCCGGCGCCATCAAGTTCAACGATACGCTCAGCAAAGGCGCCAAGCAGACGTTCAAGCCGGCGGGCGTCAAACCCGACGATATCGCGTTCCTGCAGTACACGGGCGGCACCACCGGCCTGGCCAAGGGCGCGGTACTGCTGCACCGGAACATGGTCGCCAATATCGCTCAGGCCCAGACCTGGCTCGCCCCGTGGACGGACAAGGGCGATGAAGTGATCATCACGCCGTTGCCGCTCTACCACGTGTTCGCGCTGATGGCGAACTGCCTGGTGTTCTTCCAGCAGGGCGGCAAGAACGTGCTGATTACCAACCCGCGCGATATCCCGGCGCTGGTCAAGGAATTCGAAAAGCACAGCCCGACCGCCTTCACCGGCGTGAACACGCTGTTTAACGCCCTGGTCAACGACGACGGTTTTGCCAAGCTCGACTTCTCGAAGCTCAAGATCACCCTGGGCGGCGGTGCCGCGGTACAACGGGCGGTGGCCGAGAAGTGGAAGAAGATCACCGGCATCCCGCTGATCGAAGCCTACGGGCTGACCGAAGCCTCGCCGGCGGTTTGTATCAACCCGCTGGATCTGGACGACTACAACGGCTCCATCGGCCTGCCCGTACCGTCCACGGAAGTCTCGATTCGTGACGACGACGGCAACGAAGTCGGCGCCGGCGAACCGGGCGAGCTGTGCGTGAAGGGCCCGCAGGTCATGGCCGGCTACTGGAACAAGCCCGAGGAGAACGAAAAGACCTTCTTCGGCGAGCACCTGCGTACCGGCGACGTGGCGAATTACGACGAGCAGGGCTTTTTCTATATCGTCGACCGCAAGAAGGACATGATTCTGGTGTCCGGCTTCAACGTCTACCCGAACGAAATCGAAGACGTTGTCGCCCAGCACCCCAAGGTGCTCGAAGCGGCCTGTATCGGCGTCGAAAACGAAAAGACCGGCGAGGCCGTGAAGGTGTTCGTGGTCAAGAAAGACGACAGCCTCACCGAGAACGAACTCATCGAGTTCTGTCGCAAGGAGCTGACCGGCTACAAGGTGCCCAAGCAGGTTGCCTTCATCGACGAGCTGCCGAAGTCGAACGTCGGCAAGATCCTGCGCAAGGATCTGCGCGACCGTTAAAACCAGCACGCGGTCGCTTGGCGACCGCCGTGATGCCTGTCAGGCCGCCGGCGCTTCGCGCTGGCGGCCTTTTTCGTGGCAAGCCCGTCGAGCACGTACAAGCCGCAAGGCTGCGAGCGAGAGCAGGTCAGTCGGGTATAACGATGCGGCGGGGGTGAAGTCGGCTGCGTTCCTGCCGGCTGCACGCCGGCCGGGTCACGCCCTGTCCTGGCGCCAGGCCAACGGGCATCGCGCTGCGAGCGACGAATCGCGCCGGACGCAGCACTCAGGCCGTAAGCCAATCCTCGCGGATCATGTCGGCGGCTTTTTCGGCAATCGCGGTGGTGGGTGCATTCGTGTTGCCGCCGACCAGGGTGGGCATGATCGAGGCATCCACCACGCGCAGCCCCTGCATGCCGTGTACGCGTAGACGATCATCCACCACCGATTCGTCGTCGTGACCCATCTTGCAGGTCCCCACGGGGTGATAGATCGTTTCTGCACGATCACGAACGAACGCCTCGATGGCGGCATCGTCCTCCACCGTTTCGCCGGGTTCGAGCTCGCGGTCGCGATGGCTGGCGAGCGGTTCGGCACGCAGGATCTGGCGGCCGATCTTGACGGCCTTGACCAGCTGGGCGAGATCGTCCGGATGATCGAGATAGTTGGGATCGATCAAGGCATCGTCCATGGGATCGGCGCTTTTCAGCCCGATATGGCCGCGCGACTTCGGCCGCAGGTCACAGACCCGCAGCGTATAGCCGTAGTGCTTGATCGTATTCCACAGGTTGTGCCCGTGGTCCTGCTCGATAGTGGCGATGAAGTGCAGCTGCAGGTCCGCGCGTGCCTGGCTTTCGTCACTGCGTGCAAAGCCGCCGGATTCGGCCACATTGCTCGCCAGCTGGCCACGGCCATGCACGAAGTACTGATAAACCGCGATCGGCGCGTCGATCAACAGAAACTTCGGGCCCAGCCGCAGGCTGAGCTTGGTTTTCTCGATATCGATAACGCTGACGTCGAGGTGATCCTGCAGATTGCGACCCACCCCCTTGAGCTCGTGAACCACGGGAATACCGTGCGGCTCGATCTCGGACTTCGGCCCGATCCCCGAAAGCAGCAACAGCTGCGGCGAGTTGATCGCGCCGCCGCAAAGCAGGACTTCGCGCTTCGCGCGCAGGGAGTGATCGCCGCCGAACCAGCCTTTGTTGTAGGTCACGCCGACCGCACGCTTGCCTTCGAGCAGGATTTTCTTCGCCCGGGCACGCGTGATGACGGTGAGGTTCTTGCGATCGGCCACCGGATGCAGAAACGCGTCGGCGTTGCTGCAGCGACGGCCGTTGTTCTGGGCCACGCTGTAAAGACCCACGCCCTCTTCGGTGGCGCCGCCGAAATCGTCGTTGCGCGGCAGGCCACAGGCCTGGGCAGCTTCGATGAAGGCATGATTGAGCGGGTTGACGTGGCGCGGCGCGCTCACGCAGTAAGTGCCTTCGCTGCCGTGGTACTCGCTTGCGCCGGCCTCGAACTTCTCCGATCGGCGGAAATAGCCGAGCATTTCTTCAAAGCCCCAGCCACGGTTGCCCAGCTCCGCCCAGTGGTCGTAATCCCAGGCATTGCCGCGGGTGTAGCACTGCGCGTTGATCGAACTGGAGCCGCCCAGCGTCTTACCGCGCGGCCAGAACATCTCCCGCGAATTCATATGCTTCTGGGGCGCGGTGTAGTAGGCCCAGTTGAACATCTTCGACCACATCAGGCCGATGATGCCGATCGGGATATGAATCAGCGGGTTCCAGTCGGCGGGTCCGGCTTCGAGCATGCAGACCGAAACATCCGGGTCGGCGCTCAGCCGGTTGGCAAGAACACAGCCGGCAGAGCCGCCGCCCACGATGATGTAATCAAACGTCCGCTCTGTGGTGGGCATGTCGGCTCCCCCGGCTGTATTGTTGTTCTGGCGTATGGACTAGTGCCGCGAGTCTTCGGGCAAGGTGATATTGAGCTCGAGCACCTCGAGGTCGCCCTCGCGCTCGATTTCCATCTGAACCGCGTCGTCGCCCACCTGGACATACTTGCGCAATACCGCCAGCAGATCCTGCTGCAGCTGCGGGAAATACGCCGGGTGATCACCGCCACCGCCCCGTCGGTGTGCCACCACCACCTGCAAGCGTTCCTTGGCGGTCTGTGCCGAGGTCTTCTTGTCGTTGCTACGGAATACGTCGAGCCAACCCATGGTCCGTTACCTCCCCATCAGCCGGTCGAGAAACTTCTTCTTGGCCTCGGTGAAACGCATGGGCCGATTTTCACCCAGGAATCGTGCGACCAGATCCAGATAGGCCTGGCCGGCATCGGCGTTGTCTTCCATCGCCACCGGGGTACCCGAGTTCGAGGCATTGAGCACCTTCTCGGATTCCGGAATCACGCCCAGTAGCGGAATCCCCAGAATATCGTTGATATCGTCCAGCGAGAGCATTTCGCCCTTGCCTACGCGGTTGGCCGCATAGCGGGTGACCACCAGATGCTCCTTGACCGGCTCGCCGCCTTCCTTGGCCCGCTTGGTCTTGGACGAGAGCATGCCCAGCACGCGGTCCGAGTCGCGTACCGACGATACTTCCGGGTTGGTGACCACCAGTGCCTCGTCGGCGAAATACATCGCCATGATCGCGCCGGTTTCGATACCGGCCGGCGAATCGCAGATGATGTAGTCGAAGTCTTCGGCGAGCTTGTTGAGCGTGCGCTCGACGCCTTCCTGGTTCAGCGCATCCTTGTCGCGCGTCTGCGACGCGGCGAGGATGTAGAGATTCTCGTGCCGCTTGTCGCGGATGAGCGCCTGCTTGAGGTTGGCTTCACCGCTGATGACGTTGATGAAGTCGAACACCACCCGGCGTTCGCAGCCCATGATCAGATCGAGGTTGCGCAGACCGACATCGAAGTCGATGACCACGGTCTTGTTTCCCCGCATGGCTAGGCCGGCCGCAAAAGAGGCGGCGGTGGTGGTCTTGCCGACCCCGCCCTTGCCGGACGTGACGACGATGATCTTTGCCACTCTTTACTCCTGCAATTCGATGCTCAAGTTATCGTTGTCCAGGCGAACCGCAACGGCCCTGGAACGTACCCCCTCTTCAATCGCATCGGCGACTTTATAGCAGCCGGCGATGGCGATCAGATCCGGTTCGAAGCGCCGGCAATAGATTCGCGCCTGCGTGTCGCCGGTCGCGCCGGCCAATGCACGCCCGCGTAGCGCTCCGTAAATATGGATATGTCCGTCGGCGAGGACTTCGGCCCCTTCGGATACCGATGTCGCGATCACCAGATCGCCGCCACGTGCATAAATCTGCTGGCCCGAGCGTACCGGCTTGGTCACCAGCCGTGTCGGCGTGCGCGGCGGCTGTTCGCGGCGCACCGGTTCCGCCGCGCTCTGCGTGTCGGCCGCCGGCGCCTCGGCCGCGTCATCGCCGCCTGGCTCGGCTTCGGTCGCGGCCTTGGCCGCACCGCGCGCGGGCGAGTCCATGATCGCCACGCCCGCGGCTTCGGCGGCCGCGCGCGCGGCCGGGCCTGGGTCGAGCACGCCGACCGGAATCATGCCGGAATCGCGAATGATGGCGCTCAGTGCGGCCAGGTCGGGCACGCTTTCAGGCAGCGACAGCAAAACCGGCATGCGCTCGAAAAAACCGGGCGCCCGCGCCATTTGTGCGTCAATCTGTTCGGCAATACGTGTACTGTCGGTCTCGCGGACCTCGAGAACCGTGAGGGTCATCATGCGACCCTTGAACACGACGCCGGCACCGGCTGCGGTTGTTGTATCCGCCATGCCCGAATAACTCCCGAAAACAAGCCGGGGAGTCTAGCACGCTGTTTAAGGAATCACTGCATATCCTCTCGCGACAGATTATGCAGAGATTCCGGGGAATTTCGGTCTGTGTCTTGCATGGAAATACGCCGTGCCTTGTTTGGCTGTTGGGAAGCATCTACTCATGAATGACTTGTGGCGTGATTATCGAAGTCCGGGCTTTTTCGACGAAGCCTTCGACGACAGCGGCCAACCACGGCGCGCGGCCGAGGCGCTGGTGCGCTATCTCGGCGAATTCGGCCGTGACGAGCTCGAAACCCGGCGCGCGGCCGCCGATCTGGCGATCAAGTCGATGGGCATCACGTTCACGGTGTACTCCGATGCCGGAATGATCGACCGCGCCTGGCCGTTCGATATTCTGCCGCGCACGATCCCCAAGCATGAATGGGATCGCGTGCGTGAAGGCCTGCAGCAGCGCGTGACCGCCCTGAACATGTTCGTGGCCGATCTCTATGCCGACCAGCGTATCGTCGCCGACGGCGTGTTTCCTCGCGAAGTGCTCGCACAGTCGGTCAATTTTCGTCCCGAATGTGTGGGCATGCGCCCGCCCGGCGATATCTGGGCGCATATCTGCGGCTCGGACCTCGTACGCGACGGCGCGGGCGATATCTATGTGCTCGAGGACAACCTGCGGGTCCCCTCGGGCGTGTCCTACATGGTCGAGAACCGCCTCGTTTCCAAGCGCGTCTTCCCGGAACTGTTTGCCCAGCACCACATCCTGCCCGTCGACGACTACGCCAGCGAGCTGCTGGATTCGCTCAACGCCCTGTCGCCGCGCCAGGACGTAACCCCGAATGTCGTGGTACTCACCCCCGGCGTGTTCAATTCCGCCTTTTTCGAGCATGTCTGGCTGGCCGGACAAATGGGCGCCGAACTGGTCCAGGGCAGCGATCTGTTCGTGGACAGCGACGACTGCGTGTATGCACGCAAGATCGATGGCCCGCAGCGCGTGGACGTAATCTATCGCCGCGTCGACGACGCCTTCATCGACCCCGAGGTATTCCGGGCCGACTCCATGCTCGGCACCCCGGGGCTGATGCGGGCCTGGCGTGCCGGCAACGTCGCCATCGCCAACGCGCCCGGCGCGGGCGTGGCCGACGACAAGGTCGTTTATGCCTTCGTGCCCGAGATCATCCGGTATTACCTGGACCAGGACGCGAAGCTGGCGAACGTGCCGTCCTGGCTTTGCATGAAGGACGACCACCGTGCCCACGTGCTCGACAACCTGGACTCACTGGTGGTCAAGCCGGCCAACGAATCCGGCGGTTACGGCATGCTCATCGGCCCGCGCTCGAGCGCGACCGAACGCAAGCAGTTCGCCGATCTGATCCAGCGCAACCCGCGCAACTATATCGCCCAGCCCACCCTGGCCCTGTCGACCGTGCCCACCCTCATCGAGGGCAGCGCCCGGCCGCGTCACGTCGACCTGCGACCGTTCATCGTCTCGCGGCCGAACGACGACGCCTTCGTGACCATGGGCGGGCTTACCCGGGTTGCGCTGCGCGAAGGCTCGCTGGTGGTCAACAGCTCGCAGGGCGGCGGTAGTAAGGACACCTGGATTGTCGCGGACGAAGGGCTCTAAGCATGCTGTCAAGACTCGCACAGAATCTGTTCTGGGCCGGGCGCTATATCGAGCGCGCGGAATCCACCTCGCGCCTGATCAACGCCACCAGCCTGCTGTTGCTGGATATGCCGCGGGCGACCGCGTTCGATTGGCGTGCGCTCATCGAAATCGTCGGCGCGGAGGATCTGTTCGCCCAGCGCTACCCCGACGACAGCGAAGCCAGCGTGATGCGTTTTCTGGTCGCTGATCGCCTGCATCCGAGCTCGATTGCCAGCTGCCTGGCCAACGCCCGGGAGAACCTGCGCAGCGCCCGCGATCTCGTGCCGCGCGAAGTCTGGGAAGATATCAACGGCCTGCATCTGTTCATCGCCGACGAAGGCCAGCACATCGACAGCCGGCTCGCCCGCTCCCGCGTGATGGATCACGTGGTGCGCAATGCCCGTCATATGGCCGGGCTGATCGAGTCAGGCATGAGCCGCGATGCGGCCTATGACATGTTCATGCTCGGCGTGCAGATCGAGCGGGCGGACATGACCACGCGTATCATCGATGTACGCAGCGCCGACCTTCTCGATGAGCAGATCAGCGAGCTGCGCCCCTACCAGAGCGTATTGTGGATCAGCGTGCTCAAATCGCTGAGCGCTTTCCAGATGTATCGCCGCCACGTGCGTGTTCGGGTAAACGGCGCCGGCGTGGTCCGTTTTCTGCTCGCCGATCGCGCGTTTCCACGTTCGGTACGCTTTTGTATCGAGGCCGCGGCCGGACATCTGGCGCGGCTGCCCAGCGCCTCGCAGTGTATTGCGGCGATCGACGACGCCGTGCAACGCCTCGAGGAGACCGACCCCGGCAATCTGACCGGTTACCGGCTCAGCGAATTTCTCGATCGCATGCAGATCGAACTCAATACGATCGGCGAGACGATACAGACCCGTTACTTTCAACAATGACCCCGATCCGCTCTTTCAGCCCGCGAGGCAAGTTCCAACGTCATGCGTGACTTCTACTGTCAGTGCGGTAATTCCCTGTTCTTTCGCAATACGCGCTGTCTGGTGTGCGAGCGCACCCTGGGGTTCGCCCCCGAAGCCATGCTCATGACCGCGCTCGAACCCGTCGGCGACGGCCGCTGGCAGGTGCCGGCATCCGGCAGCGTTACCGGGCGCATCTATCGCCTGTGCCAGAACTACACGCAGCACAACGTCTGCAACTGGCTGGTGCCGGATGAGTCGCCGCACCATTTCTGCCCATCCTGCCGCCTGACCCGCACCATCCCGGATCTCGACGTGCCGCGCCATCTGGAGCTGTGGGCACGTTTGGAAAATGCCAAAAGACATCTGATCTTCAATCTGCGCCAGCTCGGCCTGCCGATCATCGGCCGCGACGAAGACCCGGCGTTCGGCCTGTGCTTCGACTTCATGGCCGATGCCGATGCCGACACCGAATTCACCGAACCGCTGGCCGGCCAGGCACAGGTCACCACTGGCCACGCCAACGGCATAATCACCATCAACATCGCCGAGGCCGACGACGTGGCCCGGGCGCGCATGCGTGAGCAGATGGGCGAGCACTACCGCACCCTCATCGGCCACTTCCGCCACGAAGTGGGGCACTATTATTGGGCACGGCTGATCGATAACAGCGCCTGGATCGACGAATATCGTGCCCTGTTCGGCGACGAGCGGGCCGACTATGGCCAGTCGCTGCAACGCCACTACGCCAACGGTGCGCCTGCAGACTGGCAGGAACACATCGTAACCCCCTATGCTTCGTCCCACTCCTGGGAGGACTGGGCCGAATCGTGGGCACACTATCTACATATTCGCGACACGCTGGACACCGCGACCGAATATCAGCTGGTCGCGCGTCCGCCCTGGCAGAAGCAGGCACGCGAGTTCGACGGCCTGATGCATCGCTGGACGCATCTGGCCATCGGCATGAACGCGGTCAATCGCAGCATGGGTCTGGCCGACGCCTATCCCTTCGTGCTCAATGCCGAGGCGCGCCGCAAGATCGAGTTCATCCATCGTGTGATCGAGCCTTACGAGATAGCGGCGAACGGCTAACACGGGGGGCCCTGACCGACCCCGCCGGCGTGCAGTCTTGAGCCACCGGATGCTGGGTATGCTGCTGACCGGCCTGGGCGTACTGGTCCTCAGTCCGGACTCGCTGCTCATTCGGCTTCTGGATGCCGATATCGCCACCACCCTGTTCTGGCGCGGCATGGCCCTCGCCCTGGGCCTCGGCAGCTATGTGCTCTGGCGCGAACGCGGCGATGTCCGGGTCATGGCCGCGGCCCTGCGAAGGCCGGTCGGCTGGGGACTTGCGCTGGTGTTTGCGCTCAGCAACATGGCGTTCGTATTCACCGTGGCCCATACCAGCATCGCCGATACGCTGGCCTGTCTGGCCACGGCGTCGATCTTTGCGGCCGTTTTCAGCGCAGTGTTTCTCGGCGAGCGTGCGCCCCTGCGTACGTGGGTGACAGCCGCCGCGATCGCTGCCGGGCTTTTGCTCATCGCCCTGGGCGGCGCCGGCAGCCTCGTCGGTCGGGGCGCCGGTATCGTCACCGCGATGTTTTTCGGAGCCATGTTCGTGGTCATGCGTGCCACCGGTGACGGCGATACTCTGCCCGGGCTCGCGCTCGGCGGCCTGCTCGTCGCCCTTGCCACCGCCCTGTTCGCGCATCCGTTTTCTCTGAGCGCGGCGGGCATGGCCGCCCTCGCCGGCATGGCCGTCGTGCTGCCGCTGGCCTTCGCCCTCATCGGCCTCGGCCCGCGCCACCTGCCGGCGCCCGAGGTCAGCCTGCTGATGCTGCTGGAAACCGTGTTCGGCACGCTGTGGGCCGTGCTTTTTCTAGGCGAAGTGCCAACGCCCACCACGCTGGCCGCGATCGCGATCATTCTGGGCGCCCTGTCGATTTTCTATTCGCGTCAGGCCTACGTGCACAGACGCGCCGCGCGCCGCTTCCTCCAGGTCGAATCATGAATTCAAACGATGCTCTTCTATCGCTGCAAATCGGCGAACTCGATTACGCCGTCCGTGAAACGGGCAATCCAGACGGCGTTCCGGTGGTCCTGCTGCACGGACTCATGGATACGGGCGCCAGCTTCGAGGCGCTCATCGATGCCATGCAATCCATCGCGCCGGGACGCTACCGCTATATCGCGCCGGACTGGCGCGGCCATGGCGCGACCGAGGCGAGCCACGACAGTTACTGGTTTCCGGGCTACCTGCTTGATCTGGAACGCCTGCTGGATGAGCTCGTCGGCGCCGACACGCCGGTTATTCTCGTCGCCCACAGCATGGGCGGCCAGGTGGCCAGCCTCTATGCCGGTACCCGGCCGGCCAGGGTTTCGCATCTGGTCACGCTCGACAGCCTGAACGTACCGGATAGCGACACCAGCGAAGTGCCCGGCCGCTATCGGCGCTGGCTGGATGCCCACGCGACCCCGCCAACCGCCAAGGTCTACGACGACCTCGAGACCGCCGCCTCGCGTATCGCCGCACGCTATCCGGAACTCGACGATTCGACGACCCAGCGCCTCGCCGAACAGTGGACCGTAAGCGCCGACAATCAGGGACGCCGACGCATGCGGGTCGACCCCTGGCATCGCGTGCCCCTGCCCTATGCCTTTCGGGCCGCTGAAGCCAAGGCACTATGGCGCGAAGTCAGCGCCCCGGTGCTATGTATCGATGGCGGCGACTCGCCGGCCAAATATTTCTGCGGCGAAGCCGAAATGGCTGAGCGACGCGCCTGCTTTGCGGACCTGCGCCATATCGTGGTGGACGGCTGTGGGCATATGCTTCATCTGCAAAAACCCCAGGCCATTGCAAGGCATATCTCTACCTTCCTCAGCGCCTGACTTCCGTTGCAACGGCGCTGCAGGCGGCGTTGCGACTGACGACGGCTATCGGTCATCGCACTGTTACAAACGCGACCCCTATACACCGCCCGGCTCCCGCCGTCATCACGCAGAAACAATCGCTTAGCTATCCTTTCTCGACAGGGCCGCACAAGACGAACGGAAACCGCTATTACCGACGGGATTTTGCGCGGTCATGCGCGTGAAACCCGATTTCACGGCGAAAGAGACGTTCCGCCAGCGTCGCTGCCAAGCTCACCGCCCCGTAACCCGTCAATATCGGCAACGGGCTGCAACCCTTGAAACACCTGCGATTCAGCGCCTCGTGGCCCGGCTTTAGCGGCATTGCTGCAACGCCGCAAAAATCGAGCTTATTCAATAAATTCCTGCCCTGTATGGCGCACGATTCCAATCTCGTTTATCGTCCTTGAACGGGGTATTCTAAAAAGAACGCGTGTCGCAATGATGCGCTCACAGCTAGGGAGACAAGCCGTGCTATCGATGCATTCTCTTCGGATGCGTTGTGCCGATTCCGCTCAGGACTCGGACACGACGCCCACCGGCGCGTACAACACGCGCCCACCGCGCCGTAGCCGCCTCGCCGTGGCCGCGCTTTTCATCGCGGCCGCAGCCGTTCTTCCTGCCTGCTCGAGCGGCGGTGGCGGCGACAACGGCGAGTCCAATCCACGAAGCGAAGTCACCGCCGGTGGCTTGAACTTCACCTATCCGTTCAACGGCCAGCAGGATGTGCTGCTGGATACGTTGATGGTCGTCAATTTCGACGGCAGCGTTTCCGGCGACGTGAGCGATGCGCTCGAGCTGCAGGTCGACGGCAGCACCGCGCAGCCGGGTATTACGGTCGAACGCGACGCCGACCGACCCAACATCCTGCGCCTGGTGCCCAACGGGCCGCTGTTGCCGAACCGTGACTATTCGGTCGTGGCAACCCAGGCTCTGTCGGGCGGCAATACCCGCTTCGATGCCGGCGCTACGCTGTTTACCTTCCGCAGCCGTCCGGCCGAAGGTCGGCCCGCTGACGGCGCCTTCCAGGTCACTACCGTGACCCCGGGCGAAACGAACCCCGAAACCAATCGTCAAAGCGTGTTCACGCAGTTCAACGCGATTCGCGTGATTCTTAACGAACCGGTTGACCCCGCCACGGTCAACAACCAGACCTTCACGGTTGAAGGCCCCGACGGCGCCGTGACGGATGCGCGCTTGACCGCGCTCGGCCGCTATATCGTGTTCGATCCCAACGAGGATCTTGCACCTGGCAACTATACCGTCAGCTGGACGGACGGTATTACGTCGGTATTCGGCAAGTCTCTGACCGCAGGCAGCCAGCAGCGTACGGTGCTGACCCTGGGCGATCAGCCAACCGACCAGATGCTGGTCATCGAAGACGACAGCTCGGCCGATGACGTGGCCGATCTGCCCGACAACCTGCTGACCGGCCTGCCGATCAACAACATTGACATCGACTCGCAGCTGATCGGCAGCAACGACCAACCGGTGCTCGGCTCGGGCGACGCCAACGCCAACCCGCCGATTCGCAACCGCGTTGCCACCACGCTCGCCACCCCAGGCACCGCCGGCTATGACGACGTTATTCCGGCGGTGATTCGTGCCGGCCAGAAGTTCCAGCTCAAGGGCCTCAAGCTATTCCTCGGCGGCGAGGAACTGGGCGTTGAAACCCCGATCGACAGCGGCCCGATCGACGTCAACTTCATCAACGACGTCAGCGTCTATCTGATGAGCAACGACTACCGCAACGTGGAAACCCCCACGGCGGTACAGCTGCGCTTCGATCTGGGTATCGGCACGCTGGTAACCGCCGCCCTGGCCTCGGATTCGCGAAACTTCGTCATCCAGCAGCTGGCCAACGGCGTGTTCAACCAGAGCGTGCTCAATATCCAGGCAGCAGGCCTGGCCATACCGCGCGACAACGGCGATCTGGAAATCAGCACCCTGGGCACCTTCCCCATCAACGTGAACCGTACCGATAACGCCACCGTCAACTTCCAGCTGACGCTGGTGCTGCCGGCCAACCCGACCGATGGTCAAGGCGGCAGTGGCACCGAGGATTCGGTGGGCCCGGTCATCACCGCGCGCTCGCCCAGTGCCTGTCTGTATGCCTTCGGCTCGGCGGGCTATAACGCCATTTACGCGAGCCAGGGCGTCGCGCCGACCGTGTTGCCCGAACCCCTGTGTATCGACGGCAATATCCAGACCGACAACAGCGCGGCGATCAACAGCTTCCCGATCGAATCCAGTCCGGCGATCGTCTTCTCGTCGCCGATCGATCCGAACACGGTCAACGCGCAGAATATTCAGCTCACCGGCGGTGGCACCACCGTCGAGGCGACCTACCGTGTCGAAGGCTTCAGTGTGGTCGTGGACCCGGTCGGCTTGCTCACGCCGGATACGGACTACACCCTCACCCTCAACACCGCGATCGAAGATCTCGACGGTAACCCGCTCAGCGGCAGCAACGCAGCCGGCCCACGGCTGACCATGAACTTCCGTACCGAGCCTCAGGTGACCACTGACAGCGCGCCGCCGCTGCTCGGCACCCTATCGCCCGGTGTGCCTTGTGCACTCGAGACGGATAACGTGAACGACTCCTTCCTCACGGGTGGCGATACCGCCGGCAACTGCGTGGGCAGCTCGGCCAGCAATGCCGCGTTCAACTACCCGGTGTTCGAAAGCCCGGTCAATGTCCCGGTCGATGCCGTTCTGTCCAAGTTCGTGGACGCGAGCACGATCGTGCTGGCCGACGGCTGCCTGACAGCTGGCAGTGGCGAACCCAACGCCGTGGAAGGCGCGAGCGTCGCCCTGCAGCAGATGGACGCGAACGGACAATGCGTGGGCGCGGTCGACGCGGCCATCGCCCTGGCCAACCCCGGCGACGACCGGACCCGCTCCTTCACGATTCGCCCGACCGACTATCTTGAGGCGGGCACGCGTTACTGGATCGTGGTGTGCGGTACCGAAGGCGACCGTTGTACCCAAGGTGTACCCGGCGTGATTGCCGACATCGACGGTGCACAGCTCAACACCGACCCGCTCAACGGCACCGGCTCGACCGACTCGTCGACCGGCACCGCGGGCGGTCCGGATATCGTCATGCCCTTCGACGCGATTGCGGCCAACAACGACTACTACACCACCCAGTTCACGCTGCCGGAAACCGACACCAACGGTAACGGCCGCGTCGACGCTGGCGAACGGCCGCAGCCGGGTAATCGCGCCTTGCTGACGCTGGAGGCCGGCGGCATTGGCGCTCTCGCTTCGATCGAGAACCCGAATCGCCCTGATGGCAAGTATGCGAACTATCTGTCGCTCGCGCGCCCGATTGCGATTCGTGAAGCGACCACAGAATGCGCGCGCGTAGACGCCGTTCAATTCGGCGAGGGCAACACGCCCAACGCCGGATCGGCTGTGGGCGAAACGCCGGGGACGTGCGTGCCCGTGTCGTTGCTGCCCGGCGGTATCACCAGCCTGACCGGCGTTGAGGCTACCGCGACGTTGGCCGGTGCGGATCTGCTGACGATCAACACCGGGCGCATACTGCTGCGCTTCCCGAACGACCAGGATGCCAACCCGACCGGCACGCCGAATCAGACCGGCTATATCGTGGAACGCTGTACGGGCCAGTTCCCGGGCGGCGTTGAATACGACTTCGAGCCCTGCTTCGCGGCGTCGCTGAATCTGGTGGCCAACGCGCCGGACGGTGACAACGTCAGCCTCGACCAGCAGCAGTTCGTTGCCAACCTGGTAGGGCCGGTGACGTTCGAACAGAACGGGCGGCTGGTCATTTCGCTGCGGAATGCGAACGAAATCGAGCTCGAGGCCGAAGCCAGTCTGGCGGGGTTACCGATTCCGGCGACAGCCACCATCGAGCCTGCTGAACTCACGTTCCAGCTCGTAGGCAATGCGGTCCATGGCGGCCGCGCGTTTCCGAATCGCTAGCAACTGAGTGCCGCCGCGCCGGGGGAGACCGGCGCGGCGCCCTCCAACACGAACAAGAATCTAACAGGGAGACGGGAGATGATTCACCAGAACAAGCCAGCGCGCCGGCGGTTGAGCCAGCACGCGGCAAAACTCCTGGGCGGCGCGAGCCTTATGCTGCTGGCCGGCACGGCCTTTGCCCAGGGCACGAGCCAGAACGCCCAGACCGATACCGTCGACGACAACGGCGGCGTCTTCGAGCGGGCACTGAAATACGCGCACGACAACACCTACTACCGCGTCGGCGTACTGCATCTGAGTTATGAAGGCGACAGTTCGTCGCTGAGAATTGATAACGCGAACGGCCTGGCGGCCCAGCCATTCGGCGTGGGCTCGAGCGAGCTTGAGGGCACCGGCTCATCCGTGGGCGACAAGACGACGCTCGGCGGCACCATCGGCATGTATATTCCGAAGACCGGTCGTCACCTGGCCGCGGAAGTCACCCTCGCACCGCCCTTGAAGCTCGACTTCGAAGTCAGCGGCCGCGCGATCAACGAGTCGATCGCACCGGAAACGCAGAGCGGCATTCCGACCGGTGTGCCCGCACTGGGTCGCAAGATCGGCACGCTCAAGGCGCTGCCACCGAACCTGACGATCATCTACCGGCCGTGGGTGGATACCATGTTCCAGCCCTACATCGGTGCCGGCGCGATGTATCTCTACACCTTCGATACCGACGTCACCAATGAGGTTCTCAACGCCTACGGTAACGAACCTACGCTCAACCTGACCAAGCCGGTGGCCTGTGTCGGTCAGGTCGGCATGGACGTGAATCTCAGCGAGAAACTGTTCGTTACCGCCGACGTGAAGTACGTAGGCTGTGCGGAAGTCGAAGCAACGGTCAACAACGTCGTCGTAGACGCGCCGGCGCTCAGCCCGACGGTCGGCCCGGTCAACGTGGGCTCGGTAAGCTCGACCAACGATTTCAAGGCCGTTCTCTATCAAGTGTCGATGGGTTTCCGCTTCTAATAGAACAGGACCCCACCGGCGACCCGGTAACAAGCCGCCCCTCGGTCTCGAGGGGCGGCTTTTGTTTGTCTGTACCCCACTATCAGCGCGGACAGGCAGAGGTAAAGCAGCCTCTCAGCGCAAAGACCCGACACAAGCCAGCGCTCTGCGCGCCCACCCAGGAAAACGACAGCGCGAAGAGTGACCGGCGTTCGGCTGCCCTGCATCTCCAAAGCGTGTGTCGACTGCCATCGACAATGCGCTCACTTCCCCGCCCCGAGCCTGCGCGTCCGCCCCCGCGCCCTGGCCCGCCTTCGCGAACGCCGAGCTGAACGGTCGACCTGTCTGGCTCACAGTCGCGAGCCCAGCGATATCATGCCAGTAAGGCGTCCAACCTCGCCCCGATCAGCCGAAGGGTCGACTTGTCCGCCCTTGGGCGGCGAGACTCAATGGCGGGTATTGGCAACGATCTCGAAGGCGAGTTCACGCACCGCGTCGGACATCGCCTGTCCGACCGCCGCGGGATCCCGCGGTCTTGCCGGCAGGTTCTGCTGGATGACCGTGTTGTCGCGGGCGACCACGGTTTCGCCCTTGGACTCGGTGACCTTCCACCGCGCGGCAAGCACGACCTGGCCCGACGGCTGCGGCTCGAACGCATCGACCGTTACATCCACCTCGTAGTCGCGCCCGCGATTGCCGACGAGTTTTTCGTCGATCGTCTGTTGCAGCAGACGGGTCATGGCCACCGGCAGGCGTTCGGCCCATTTCGCGTTCGGCATGCGCGTGAGCACGTATTCGTCGGTACGCAGTTGAATATCGTAGTTATCCAGATACTCAGGCACGCGTACCCGACGCACCTGCCAACTGCTCGCCTGACTGGTCGCACGGGCCGTCTGCGGCGGTGATAGCAAAACCTGTTGTAACGGCGGTACACCACTACAGGCCGCAGTGGTCGCCACGAACAGCGCAGTCACACCGCCACGCACTAGTTCTCTCATCATCGCTGGCCTCCACCGAACAGCAAAGCGTTGGGGTCACGTTCGAGTGTCTCGGCAAATCGCCGCATCGAGGACGCACCGGCCGACAGATCCCGGATTGCGCTTTCCACGTCCTGGCGCGTACCCGAATTGGGGTCGGTCAGATCCTCCAGATTCTCCGAGAGCTGCTGCAGATTGGCGCTGGTCGCTTCGGCATTGTCGAGCAGCCGCGTGAGCTGTTCGTCACGCGATTCGATCTGCGTGTTCACGTTATCGGTTAGCGCACGCACGCTCTCGAGCGTTTTTTCGAACTGGCGGCTGTTCATGTATACCGCGTCACGTGCGGCGGCGATTGCTTCACGCGTGGTGTTCGTTGTCTTCTCCAGGTTTGGCCCCATTCGGTTGAGCAACTGGTCCATGTCGTTGGCCAGGGTGACAACGGATTCCATGGTTTCGTTCACGGTCTCCAGCGTTTCCTTCCACGGCAGGCCCGTGACCGTATCCTTGAGCTGTTCGATCTGCGATGGCACAGCCGGAATTTCAGGCAGATCAACGCCGTCGCGGTTGGCCGCGAACTGCGGCTCGGTATCTGGCTGGAAATCGAGGTTCACCGCGAGCTGTGATGTGACGTAGCTCCAGACCACGAGTTGAGCGCGTAGCCCGCGCTGGACCAATTCTTCGGTGCTCAGCTGTCCGCTGGTCGGGGCACCGTTCATCATCACCGTATTGTTGCCGGCCATCTCGATCGTGACACCGATGCGTGCCTTGCCGACATTGGGGTCCAGGCGCAGCTGCACGTTCTTCACGGTGCCGACCTGCACGCCGCGAAACAGCACCTTCGATCCGTTGGTCAGACCGAGCACGGATTGATCGAAGAAAATGATCGCCTGGCGGCTGTTCGAAAAGATTTTGTTACCGCCGAGCGCGAGAATACCGATCACCGTCAGTACGATCGCGCCGAGCATGAACAGACCGATAACCGTATAGCTGCGGTTGCTTGCCATTAGAGAACCCCGGGTCGAGATGACGTTACGACGGGCCGTCGTCGGCCACTATCGGCTGCCGATTGAGAAATGCCCGCACGCGTGCGTGTTCGGCATGTTCCGCAAGCGTACGCGGATCACCATGCGCAATCGCGCGGCGGCTTTCGTTGTCGAGATAGATACTGTCGTCTGCGATGGTAAAGATGCTGGGCAGCTCATGCGTGACCGCTATCACGCTCAATTGCAGGGCGTCGCGCAGGTTCATTATCAGTGAATCCAGACGCTGAGAGGTGATCGGGTCAAGCCCCGCGCTGGGTTCGTCCAGGAACAAATAGTCCGGGTCGAGGGCGATCGCACGGGCCAGACCGGCGCGCTTTTGCATACCGCCCGACAGTTCGCTGGGCATTCGTGATTCCTGACCGGCGAGGCCGACGAGGGCAAGCTTGAACGCCACCTGATCGCGAATTTCGGCAGCACTCAAGCGCGTATGCAGCTGCAACGGCAGGCCGACGTTCTCGCCGACGCTCATCGAGCTCCAGAGTGCCGTGCTCTGAAACAGCACACCGATACGACGCTGCAACGCGGCGCGTTCGGCGCTGTCGTCGGTCCATAGCCGGTGGCCATCGAACACCACATCGCCCTGCTCGGCCTGCTCCAGGTCGATCATGTGGCGTAGCAGCGTACTCTTGCCACAGCCGGATACACCCATGATCACGAAGATGCTGGCGGGCTGCACGTGAAACGACAGATCCTGCTGTACCACGGTATCGCCATAGGCGAGGGTGAGATCGCGTACCGCAACGCCGCGCTCCGGCACCGGCTGGGTCGAATCGAGTTCAGCCACCGCTTACACCCCCAGCGCGTTCGTGCAAAGCGCGAATATGGCATCGATCACGATGATGCCGATAATCGACACCACGACCGTGCGCGTGGCGGCACGCCCGACTTCGGCCGCATTGCGCCCTGCGCGCATGCCCAGGTAACAACTGGCCAGGGCAATCAACACACCAAAACAGACCGCCTTGATGAAACCGATCACGAAATGCCGCATGGCCACGGCATCCTGCAGGCGGCCGAGAAAACTCGCGGGCGAGGTATTGAGCACGACATCGGCCACGATCATGCCGCCGCCAATGCCCAACGCCGCGGCATAGAGAAACAGCAGCGGCATCATCAACGTCAACGCCGTCAAACGTGGCAATACCAGGAATTCGAACGGCGATACGCCGATCATGCGCAGCGCATCGATTTCTTCGTTGGCTTCCATGGTGGCAAGATGCGCGGCGAACGTCGCACCGATTCGCCCGGCCATAATGAAAGCGGTCATGATCGCGGCCATTTCGCGAGCGACCGCAATGCCCACCAGGTCGGCCAGATAGAGGCCGGCGCCGAACGTCGCCAACTGTACCGCGCCGACGAAGCCCAGAACCGCACCGATCAACAGATTCACCACGGTGACGACCGGCAACGAGGCGGCGCCAGTTTCGCGAATGAGCGCCATGAAATCGACCCAGCGCGCCTGTGCCTTGCCAACCGCGAGCTTGGGCGTGGCAGCAAAAGCGTTACCGATCAGCTCGGCCGTATCTGCAACCGACGCGACGCGCCGACCGCCGCGTTTACCCAGCCTATTGAGCCAGTGCGCACGATCGCGCCTGCCTTCCTCGGGCTGGGCCGGGCGGGCCAACGTCACCAGCGCATGTACGCTATCTGGTAAATCTTCGTACCGAACCTCGACAGAGCGCATGCGCAACTGCTCATTGACGCCATACACGACCGCGGCGACCCGCGGGTGCGCACTCGCCAGTTCCGTCCCATCGATGACCACGGGTGCGGCGTCGTGCGTGCGCGCACCAAGCACTTCCGCAACGATCCGCTGCGTGGTCGGCAGCTGCGCCGACGCGCCCCAGTCGCCCGCGAGTACGAGCGCAACCCCGTCGGGGCGCGCTTCAATACGATACAAAGTCGAGATGGGCGACGCGGGTTGCGGCACAAAGGCTCGATAGCGAAACGAAGAGGTTTCCTATTCTGACACGTTGCGCGCGTCAGGTTGCGCGCTATCGTTTTTCTGCGGTGCGTAAGAGTCACGCACCGCTTCCAAACCATCGTTCAAGGAATCGCTGTTTTCGGTCCAACCGCCGCCGAGGGCCTTGAAAAGGTCCGCCGTCGCGGTAAAGCGATCACGAATCGCCTCGGCCAGATCCAGCTGCGCCGAGAACAATTGACGCTGGGCATCGAGCACGTCGAAAAACGCCGTGCGCCCCACGTCGTAACGGATCTGGGCGAGCTCCACGGTTTCGCGATAGGCATCGACCTGGCGCTGTACCGACTCGACGCGCTCGTCGGTGAGATTCACCGCCACCAGCGCATCGCGCACTTCGGAAAACGCCTGACGCAGGGTCTGGCGATACTGGATTTCGGCTGCGTCCTTCTGCGCGATCGCGGTTTCGTAGTTCGCCTGCCGGCGTCCGAAGTCCAGAATCGGCGCGGAAATCGTGCCGGCGATGCTCTGGGTTTCTGAATACGGCTCGAACAGGTCGTCCACATCGATCGCCTCGGTGCCGATCATGGCGGTGAGGTCAAAGGTCGGGAAGAACTGCGCCTTCGCCACGCCGATACTCGCGTTCGCCGCGATTAGCTGCGCCTCGGCGGCCCGGATATCCGGCCGTCGCTCGACCAGCAGCGATGGAATCACCACCGGCAGGTCGTTGGGCAGATGCATATCCTCGAACGAACCGTCGTTGATTTCGGGGCCGGCCAGAATCTCGCTGGGCGTGCGACCGGTCAGAATCGCAAGCGCCGAACGCAGTTCGCTGGCTTGCTGCCTAAGTGGCGGCATCTGCGATCGTGCGGTTTCGAGCAACGACCGTGTCTGTAGCAGCGTGAGCTTGTCGATCGCGCCGTATTTGTAGCGTTGCTGATCAAGTTCGAGGCCGCGCTCGCGCGTGGCAATGGTTTCCTGCGTGACCCGAATCTGGCGCTCGAGCGCGCGCAGCGACATGTAGTTGGTCACCACATCGCTGACCACACCCAGACGAATTGAATCCTGGGTATAGGCCGACGACAGCAGCGCCGCGCGCGCCTGCTCACTGGCACGGCGCAGGCCGCCGAACACGTCGAGCTCGTAGCTGAGCGTGGCCGCGACCGAGAAGTAGTTGTAGCGCTGCCCGGCCGCCTGGGTCGAACCCGAGCCCGACGATGCGCCGCCGCCCGCACCACCGCTGCCGCCACTGCTCGCGCCGAGATAGCTGGTCTTCTCGCGCGCCGCCTGCGCCTGGCCCTGAATCGACGGAAACAGGTTGGCGTTGGCCAGACCCAGCTGCGCACGCGCCTCGCGGAAACGTGCGGCCTGCAGGGCCACGTCGAGGTTGTCGTCCAGCGCGTCGTCAATCAGTTCGTTGAGAACCGGATCGCGATACCGCGTCCACCAGTACGCCAGTTCCTGGCGCTGGCTCTTGCTCAGCAGCGTCGAGTCGAACGCCGAATCCGGCAGGTCGATATCAGGGCGCTGATAATCCGGGCCGAGCGTACAGGCCGACAGGCCCGCCACGGCGAGCAGCAGAAGGGCCTTACGCATGGGGATTGCCTTCATCATCTTTTCTTTTGTTGAGCAAACGTCCGGCCCGCGCCGAGCCGCGCTCGACCAGATCATAGAACAGCGGCACGAATAGAATGGCAAAGAACGTAGCCGCCAGCATGCCACCAACCACAGCCGTACCGATGGCATTACGGCTATTCGCCGACGCGCCAGTGGCCAGCGCCAGCGGTACACAGCCGAGAATGAAGGCCAGCGACGTCATCACGATTGGGCGAAAACGCAATTTGGCTGCTTCAAAGGCAGCGGCCGCAGGCGACTTGCCCTCTTCGCGCGACATAACCGCGAACTCCACGATCAGAATCGCGTTCTTGGCGGCCAGACCGATCAGCACCAGCAAACCCACCGAGAAGTAGAGGTTGTTATCGATACCCCGAAACCAGACAGCCACGAAGGCGCCCAGTGCGGCGAATGGCACCGCGGTGATCACCGCCAGCGGCAGCGTCCATTTCTCGTACTGGGCCGCCAGAATCAGGAACACCATGATCATGCCGAACAGCACGGCGATCCCGCCCGATCCGGCTGCGGTTTCTTCCTGATAGGCGGTGCCCGTGAAACTCAGCTGGTAATTGTTGCCGCCGAGCACATCGGCCACGACCTGCTGGATGGCCGCGTTCGCCTGGCCCGAACTATAGCCCGGCGCCGGCGAGCCCATGATCTTGGCCGCCGGGAAGATATTGAAACGCTCTACCACGTCGGCTGCAAGCCTGCGTTCATGGCTCACTAGCGAGCTCACTGGAATCATGTCGCCGGTGGTATCCGAACGGACGAATACCTTGGCCAGATCCTCCGGCTTTTCGCGATACGGCGCATCAGACTGGATATTGACCTGCCAGTTCCGCCCCAGATAGGTGAACTGGTTCACGTACAGCGAACCGAAAGTCGCCTGGAGGGTGGCAAACAGATCGTTGATCGGCACGCCCAGCGTCTTGGCTTTTTCGCGATCCACATCCAGTCGGTAGCGCGGCACGTTGGTCGTGAGGGTGGTGCGCACCTGCGACAGCTCGGGGCGTTTATTGGCCTCGGCCACCACCTTGCCGGCGGCCTCACGAATTTCGTTGAAGCTGTCGCCGGATTTGCTCTGCAAGTAGCCCTCAAAACCACCGGTCGTCGACAAGCCGATGATGGGCGGCGGGTTGAAGGCTATGATCTGGGCATCCGGGATCTGCGCGCCAAGGCCGAATGTCTGGCCTACGAGCGAAAATGAATCCTGTCCTTGGCCACCGCGCTCGTCCCAGTCCTTGAGCGTCAGGAAGGCGATACCGGCATAGGTACGTTGAGCGCCAGCCAGAAAGTCGTAACCGGCGACACCGACGATATCCTCGACCGCCGGCATGGCCTTGAGACTTTTGCTAATCACCTCATCGCGGACTTCTTCGGTACGTTGCAATGAAGCCGCCGGCGGCAGGGTATAGGTCGTGAAGATATAGCCCTGATCCTCCTGCGGCAGCAGACCGCCCGGCACCTGGGTGGACATGAACCAGGTCGCTACCAGCACGCCCACGAACAGCACCAGACCGAGAATCGCCCGGCGCAGCAGCAGATCGACGCCCCATAGATAGGCACCGGTCGCCTTTTTGAACATCTGGTTGAACTTGCGAAAGAACCAGTTGGGCGTTTTCTTGCGCGGCTTGAGAAACACCGCACACAGGGCCGGGGTCAGCGTGAGTGCGACCAGCCCCGAGAAGGCCACCGACACCGCGATGGTAATCGCGAACTGTCGATACATCTGGCCAGACAAACCGCCCAGAAAGCCGACCGGCACGAATACGGCCGCCAGTACCAGCACCACCGCGATCACCGGGCCACTGACCTCCTCCATGGCCTTGATCGCCGCATCCTTGGGCGACTTGCCCTCCTCCTCCATGATGCGTTCGACGTTCTCGATCACGATGATGGCGTCGTCCACGACAATACCGATCGCGAGAATCAGGCCGAACAGCGTGAGCAGGTTGATGGAAAAGCCGAGCGCATACATGCCCGCGAAGGTGCCGATCACCGACACCGGAATTGCGAGCAAGGGAATCAGCGTGGCGCGTACGTTCTGCAGGAACAAAAACACCACGAGCACGACCAGGATGATCGCCTCGATGAACGTCTGTTCCACGTCGGTAATCGAGGCATCGACGAATTTGGTCGTATCGAATGGAATCTCGTATTCCATGCCGTTGGGCAGATCCTTGCCCAACTCTTTCATCCGCGCGCGGATACGCTCCACGGTCGCCAGCGAGTTGGCGCCCGGCGCCAGATACACCGCGAACGGAACCGCCGGATTGCCCGAGAACGAACCACTGGTGCTATAACTCTGCGCGCCCAGTTCGACGCGTGAGACATCACCCAGGCGCAGCACCTGGCCGTTATCCTCGGTCCGCAGGATGATGTTCTTGAACTGCTCCGCGTTGGAGAAACGCCCCTCGGTACTGGCGGTGTATGTGAACGCGATTTCGTTGTCGTTGGGCATGGCACCGAAGCTGCCCGCCGCAAACTGCGAGTTCTGCTCCTGAAGCGCTGCCTGCACATCAGCCGGAGTGAGCTGATAACGCGCCATCTTGCTCGGATTGAGCCAGATGCGCATGGAATAATCCTGCGAACCGAACAGCCGCGCATCGCCCACGCCTTCGACACGCTTGAGTGCGTCGATGACGTTAACCAGCGCATAGTTACTGATATACGTGGTATCGAAGGTCTGATCGGGCGAGAACAGCGTGAGCACGGTGAGAATGTTGCTCGAGCGCTTGTCGACCTGCACGCCGGTGTTGCGCACCGTCTGCGGCAGCTGCGACAGCGCCGCCTGCACACGGTTGTTGACGTTGATGGTGTTCTGATCGGGATCGGTACCGATCGCGAACGATACCGAGATCTGCAGCGTGCCCGCGTCCGACGCCGTCGACGTCATGTAGAGCATGTCCTGGACGCCGTTGATCTCCTGCTCGAGCGGCGCGGCGACGGTTTCGGCAATATCCTCGGCGCTGGCGCCCGGGTAGGTCGCCTGGACCACCACCTCCGGCGGCACCACGTCCGGATACTGGGCAATCGGCAGCGCGCGCATGGCCATCAGGCCCGCGAGCGTGATCACGATCGAGAGAACGGTCGCGAATACCGGCCGTTCGATGAAAAAGCGAGAAATCATCTTCAGCTGCCCCGGCCGACGTTGGCGGCATAGGCGTCATCGGTACGGTACGCCTGGCGCGCCCCCGATGAAGCACGCGGTTGATTCATACCCTGCAGCGGTTCGCGCGGACTCAGGCGCAGGTCATGCGTGTCGATACCCACCACCGCATTGTGCTCGTTGCCATTGTGCGCATCGGCCGACTGGCCCACCGGCTGATCGCCGTCGCTCGTATCCGACTGGCCGGCGTCGCCCTGGTTACTGCCCTGGCTACTGCCCTGGCTGCCACCTTCGGCAGACGCACCCGACGTATCCTCCTGCTCGGGCTTGACCTTCACTGCGGCCCCCGGCTTGAGCTGGCCCAGCCCGGAGACGATAACCTGCTCGCCCCCCGACAGACCGGACTCGACGAGGCGGCCGTTTTCCACGTCCGGGCCGAGCTGCACCTTCACCGCCTTGGCCTTGCCGTCGTCGCCGACGACGTATACCTGGGTCTGCTGCTCACCATCGGATACCGCCACGTTGGGCACCACGACCGCGTTGTGGCGCGTATCCAGACGAATACGGGCACGCACATAACGGCCCGGCATGAGCGCGTTGTTGGCGTTTTCCACCACCGCACGCAGCTGCACGGTACCGGTCTCGGGATTGATGGTGCTCTGGGTGAAGTCCACCACGCCCTTGGCCGGGAACTCATCCCCATCCGGCAGAATGATGGTGGCTTCGCGGGTACGTTCGTTGGTGCTGCGCGCACCCATGGCGGCCAGCGCCTTGTTGCGGGCGATGGCGTCGTCTTCGGGCAGAGCGAACAGCACCTGCACCGGATCGAGCTGGGTGATGGTCGTCAGCTGGGTGCCGCTGCTCACGAGCGCGCCTTCGTCGACGTCACGCAGGCTGGTCACGCCGGTCAGCGGCGCTTCAACCGTGGTATAGCCGAGGTCGATCTGGGCGGCGTCGAGGTTGGCCTGGGCCTGTTCGACCGATGCCCGGGCGGTTTCGAGCTGAGAGAGCGAATCGTCGCGTTCGGCTTCGCTGACCGCGTCCACTTCATACAGGCGACGCACGCGCGCCCAGTTGCGCTGGGCCTGGTTGAGCGTGGCCTTGGCGCTTGAAAGCTCGGCCTTGCGCTGGTTCACCACCGCCTGAAAGGGGCGCGGGTCGATCGTGAAGAGCATGTCGCCCTGTTCGACGATCTCGCCTTCGTTGTAAAAGCGCTTCTCGAGAATGCCTTCCACTCGGGCACGCACCTCGACGGTCCGTCGCCCGCGGACCCGGCCCGGGTACTCCGACATGATATCCACCGTGTGCGGGATCACGGTCTTGACGTCGACCGGCACCGGCGGCTGCTGTTGCTGACCGGCCTGCTGGCCGCCGCCCTCGCCACCACCTGCGCCGTCACCGCCGCCGCAGGCTGCGAGCACGCAGGTAAAAACGAGCACACAAGAAAGACGCAGGCCAAAGGAAGCTCGGCGCGCGGGCGCAGACAGGGGGTAGCGCATAGAAGTATTCCCGAAGGGGCCGATGGAACTAGCTGAATATAGCATTAAGTATACATACATTCGCGTATGTATGTTCGAAACTTTTCGGGTATGCTTAGATCAGATCACGTGTGGATGACGACCCCATGGGACGACGCACCAAAGACGAATCGGCCCAGACCCGAGAAACTATACTCGACGCGGCCGAAATCGAGATGCAGGCACGCGGCGTGTCGCAGACCTCGCTGAATCGTATCGCCCAGCGTGCCCAGGTGACCCGGGGTGCGATCTACTGGCATTTTGCCGACAAGCGCGCCCTGCTCGAGGCGATGGTCGCCCGTACCCATCTGCCGCTGCGCGATCTGCGCCAGTGCTTGAGCCAGCATATTCCCGGCAACGAGCCGCTATGGCTTCTGCGCGAGGTCATGCGCCATGGCCTGGAACGCCTGGGCAACGACCCCCGCCACCGGCGCGTCTGTCATATCGTCATGCATCGCTGCGAAGTCACGGACGAAGGCCACCCGGCCGATGCCCTCATGCGGGCGATGTTCGAAGACGCCCGCGAGGTCATCATGTCGCTCTGCAACGAAATCAAGCAGCTCGGCCTGCTACATTCACAGCTGTCGGCGCGAGATGCCAGCGACATGGTCATGGCATTCGTGGCCGGCCACTACGAATGCGTGTTGCGCCACCCCGAGACCCATGTCGCCGATCGCGACTGGGGTCCGCTGGTCGACGCGGCGCTGCGCGGCCTGATGAACGACCCCACTCAAGCAATGCTTACCCGTGCGCCCGCGGCTGAGATCCAGGAACCCGAACCGGCCGATCACTGAGCGCCCGTTTCGGCGCGGCTATCGTCGGTATCGTTTTTCGCCGGCGGGCGCTGATCGGGATAGGCCATGGGCGGACGGGGCACCACGAGCACGCTGGGCCAGCGACGTGGGATTCCGTAGACCGGCGCGATCTTGTCGTCGCGGACGATGAAATCGAACACCGGTTCCGCCTCGATGATGTCGATATGCCGCTGCGGGCCAAGAAACCGCGGCCCCTTGGACAGCAGGAACAGATCGACCACCGCCTTGAACCGAGCCAGGTACTCGCGCGCCTCGGCACGCAACGGCTGACGCCGATCCTCCTGCGGCCGGATATAGGCCATGGCCTCGACACCGTTGTAGCGGGCGATGAACAGCGCGCGATAGACGTGATAGCGCTGCGAAACGATCACGAAGCGCTCGAGCCCGAACACCTGCTGGGCACGCACGATCGAATCCAGCGTGCGAAAGCCGGCGAAATCGAAGGTCAGCGCGGAATCGGGCACACCCAGGCGGCGCAGAGCCTGATACATCTTGCGCGGTTCGTTATAGGTGCGATCGGGATTCGCCCCCGACAGCAGCAGATGGCGAACCCGCCCTGCCGCATACAGTTCGGCCGCGGCCATCATGCGATGGGTGAACAGCAGATTGCGGTTGCCGTGACGGGTGAACGGGCTGGTGCCCAGAACCACGCCCACGTCGTGCACCGACAGCCGGCCCATGTCCTCGACGATGAACTCGCGGGTGGCCGAAACCACCCAGGCATTGGCCGCGAGCACCAGCAGCAAGGCGCTGCCGATCGTACTCAACCCGATCTTGACGATGCGGCGGCCGACACGGCCAAAGGATGGCGATTCAGATATGGCGGTCATCACGACAAAAGCAGCGCGCAGGCGTGGGCAAGGATAGCGCGAAAACGATGTCGACAGCGCGACTTATCGGCCGCCGCCGAGGGCGTGACCTCAGTCGGCCAGCTGTTCGATCGCCGCTTCGAGCCCGTCCAGGGTCATGGTGTACATCCGATCGTCCATGAGTTCACGGGTCATCTGGATGGACGGCGTGTAGTCCCAGCGCTGACGCGGTTCCGGGTTCAGCCAGACGGCGTTCGGAAAACTCTCCAGCAGCCGCTGCAGCCAGACCGCGCCCGCTTCGGCATTCCAGTGCTCGACCGAGCCGCCCGGATAGGCGATCTCGTAGGGGCTCATCGTCGCATCGCCGACGAAGATTGCCTTGTAGTCGGACGTATAGGTATGACAGACGTCCCAGGTCGCATGCTGCTGGGTACGGCGACGGCGGTTGTCGCGCCACAGCCCCTCGTACGGGAAATTGTGGAAATAGTAGTATTCGAGATGCTTGAACTCGGCACGGGCGGCCGAGAACAGCGACTCCACGGTCGCCACGTGGTCGTCCATCGAACCGCCGACATCGAAGAAGATCAGCAGCTTGACCGCATTCCGGCGCTCGGGGCGCATATGCAGATCGAGGTTGCCGGCATTCTTGGCCGTCGCGCGAATGGTGCGCTCCATGTCCAGCTCTTCGTCCGCGCCGGTGCGCGCGAAGCGCCGCAGCTTGCGCAGCGCCATCTTGATGTTGCGGGTGCCGATTTCCTGGGAGCCGTCGAGGTTGGCGAATTCGCGCTTGTCCCAGACCTTCACCGCACGACGATGGCGCGAGCCTTCCTGGCCGATACGAATGCCTTCCGGGTTATAGCCGTAGGCGCCGAACGGCGAGGTACCGGCGGTGCCGATCCACTTGCTGCCGCCCTCGTGGCGTTCGCCCTGCTCTTCGAGACGCTTCTTGAGCGTTTCCATGAGCTTGTCCCAGCCGCCCATGGCCTCGATCTGGGCCTTCTGCTCATCGGTGAGCTCGAGCTGCTTCATGCGCTCAAGCCATTCGTCGGGAATATCGGTGGTCAGGTCCTCGGTCGCGGCCTGGATACCGTCGAAGTAATGGCCGAACACCTGATCGAAGCGATCGAACTTGGTTTCGTCCTTGATCAGCGTCGCCCGCGACAGATAGTAGAAATTCTCCACGCTCATGCCGCCCACGTGCCGATCCAGCGCCTCCAGCAGCGTCAGGTACTCGGTCACCGACGGCTTGAGGCCGGCGTCGCGCAGTTCGTAGAAGAATTCGATCAGCATTTTGATTCAGGCCGTAAATGACCGCGTGGCGTAAGCACAAAGACAAGAAGACACTTGGTTACGTATGAAACTCGGTTGCACACTCAAGCAGGCAGGTTGTCCGCAAATGAACGCGAAGACACGCGAATAAGGCGAAAAACCGATCGCGCCAAGGCCCGCGGACCCGCTGTTCACGCCGCGTGCTGAACTTTGCACATAATCAAGAGCACACGTGTCCGCAAATGAAAAACAAATGGCCGTACATAAGACAAAGCATCCCGGTACGTCTTACGTCCGCCATAGGCATTCATCCACGTTCATCTGCACAGGCGATTGTCGCTATACGCGCGTAGCCCAAACGCCTGACGAACGTTCAACGTAGCGAACCATACGCGCGCTGTGTGGCTTTGATTTGCGCGCATTGGCGTTTATTTGCGGACACCCGTGCCTTGTTCTAACGCCTCGTCATGAACGCCAGACGCTCGAACAGATGCACGTCCTGCTCGTTTTTGAGCAACGCGCCGTGCAGCGGCGGCAGCGCATCGCGGGCATTCTTGGAATGCAGCGCCTCGGCCGGGATGTCCTCGGCCAGCAGCAGCTTCAGCCAGTCAAGCAGTTCCGAGGTCGACGGCTTTTTCTTGATGCCCGGCACGTCGCGCACGTCGAAGAACAGATCCATCGCATCCGATAGCAGGGTCTTCTTGATGTTCGGGAAGTGGACATCGACGATCTCGCGCATCGTGTCCTTGTCCGGGAACGAAATGAAGTGGAAGAAGCAGCGGCGCAGAAACGCGTCCGGCAGTTCCTTTTCATTGTTCGAGGTGATGATGATGATCGGCCGGTGGCGTGCTTCGATGGTCTGATGCGTTTCGTAGACATCGAAGGCCATGCGATCGATTTCGCGCAGCAGATCGTTCGGGAATTCGATATCGGCCTTGTCGATCTCGTCGATCAGCAGCACCGGCTGGGTATCGCAGGTAAAGCATTCCCAGAGCGGGCCGGGCACGATGTAGTTGGCAATATCGTGCACCTTTTCATCGCCCAGCTGCGAATCGCGCAGCCGCGATACCGCGTCGTACTCGTACAGGCCCTGCTGAGCCTTCGTGGTCGACTTGATATGCCACTGGAAGAACGGCTTTTCGAGCGCCGCGGCTACCTCCTCGGCCAGCATGGTCTTGCCGGTGCCCGGCTCGCCCTTGATCAGCAGCGGTCGTTGCAGGGTCGCTGCCGCATTCACGGCAAGCTTGAGGTCATCCGTGGCGACGTAACGGTCCGTCCCCGTGAATTGGGTGGTCATAGGCGTGAATCGCGGTTAAAGGTTCGAGTGATCGCCGTTTCGGCACGACCGCCAGTGTCGTGGAAACGAAACACCTTTTCAATAAAAAGACGCGCTATAAAACGCCCGGCATCGCGGTGCCGGGCGTCCGATCCGGCTTTTGATCAGCCTTCGGCGCGCTGTTCGAGCACCGCAATCGCGGGCAGCGTCTTGCCTTCCAGGAATTCGAGGAAGGCGCCGCCGCCGGTGGAGATATACGACACATCGTCTTCGATACGGTATTTCTCGATCGCCGCAAGCGTGTCGCCGCCGCCGGCGATCGAAAACGCCTCGCTGCGTGCGATCGCCCGTGCCAGCACCTGGGTACCACCACCGAACTGATCGATTTCGAACACGCCCACGGGGCCATTCCACACGATCGTGCCGGCGTCCTTGAGGATCGCAGCGATCCGATCACGGCTATCCGGCCCGAAATCGAGAATCATCTCGTCGTTCTCGATCTCGGTGACCGGGCGTACCTCGGGATGAGCCTCGGGCGAAACTTCCGTGGCGGTGACCACATCGGTGGGCAACGGAATCTCGCCGCCGCGGCGCCGGATTTCGCGATCGACCATACGCGCTGCGCCGACCAGGTCGGGCTCATGCAGCGATGCCCCCACGTTATGGCCGGCCGCGGCCAGGAACGTGTTGGCAATCCCGCCGCCCACGATCAGCTGGTCGGCGACATTGGCCAGGCTTTCCAGCAGCTCGAGTTTGGTCGAGACCTTGGAACCACCCACGATGACCACCAGCGGCCGTGCCGGATCACCCAGCGCGGCCTCCAGTGCTTCCACCTCGGCCGAGAGCAGCGGCCCGGCACAGGCCACCGGCGCATAGCGGGCCACGCCTTCGGTCGATGCCTGGGCCCGATGGGCCGTACCGAAGGCATCCATCACGAACACGTCGCAGAGGGCAGCCATTTTGCGCGAGAGCCCTTCGTCGTTGGCTTTTTCGCCCACGTTAAAGCGCACGTTCTCGCACATCACGATCTCGCCCTCGCCCACCTCGACGCCGTCGAGCCAGTCACTGACCAGCGGCACGTCGCGGCGCAGCAGCTCGCCCAGATAGCGGGCCACCGGCGCCAGGCTGTGGTCGTTGTCCGGTTGACCTTCCTTCGGACGACCCAGGTGCGACATGACCATCACCCGCGCACCGGCATCGAGTGCTGCCTGAATGGTCGGCACCGACGCCTTCAGGCGGCCAGCCGAACTGACCTCGCCGTTGGCGAACGGAACGTTGAGATCCTGACGGATCAGCACCCGCTTGCCGGCGAGATCCACGTCTTGCATCTTGAGCATGGCGGTCATGTCGCGCTCCTGGGTCTTGTCGGCCTGCTTAACCGGCGTTGGCCAGGGCCAGCGCGGTATCGAGCATGCGGTTGGAGAAGCCCCACTCGTTGTCGTACCAGGAGCAGACCTTGACCAGCTTGCCGCCGGAAACCTTGGTCAGCGGCGAATCCACCGTGGACGACACGGTCGAGTGGTTGAAGTCGCTGGAAACGAGCTCGGCTTCGGTGTAGGCAAGTACGCCCTTGAGTTCGCCTTCGGCCGCCTTCTTGAGCACGGCGTTGACCTCTTCCACGCTCGTGTCCTTGGACACCTGCGCGGTCAGATCGACCATCGACACGTTGATCGTGGGTACGCGCACGGCAAAGCCGTCGAGTTTGCCGTTGAGTTCCGGCAACACCAGGCCGACCGCGGCGGCGGCGCCGGTCTTGGTCGGGATCATGTTCTGGCTCGCGCTACGGGCGCGACGAATGTCCTTATGATAGACGTCGGTGAGCACCTGGTCGTTGGTGTACGAGTGGATGGTGTTCATCAGCCCGTATTCGATACCGAAGGCCTCGTGCAACGGCTTGACCAGCGGCGCCAGGCAGTTGGTGGTGCAGGAGGCATTCGACACGATCTTGTCGTCCGCGGTCAGGGTGTTCTGGTTCACGCCGTAGACGATGGTCTTGATGTTGCCCGCCGGCGCCGAAATCAGCACTTTCTTGGCGCCGCCGTCGAGATGCGCGCTGGCCTTGTCTTCGCTGGCGAACAGGCCGGTGCATTCCAGCACGATCTCCACGCCCAGATCGCCCCAAGGCAGATCCGCCGGGTTGCGTTCGGCCAGCACCTTGATCTTGTCGCCGTTGACGACCATGTGCTCGCCTTCGATCGAGACTTCGCCCGGGAAACGACCGTGGGCGGTGTCGTACTGGGTGAGATGCGCGTTCGCCTCGGCATCACCCAGATCGTTGATGGCCACGATCTCGATTTCGCCATTACGACCGGATTCATACAGCGCGCGCAGCACGTTGCGTCCGATACGACCGTAACCGTTGATCCCGACTTTGACTGCCATAGCTACCTCTTTACTAACGGTCTGGCCGCTTCAGCGCGGCCAGTAAGAACATGAATTGAATGATTGCCGGGTTTCTAGCCCAGCTGGCCGCGCACTGCGTCGACCACGCTGTCGACGGTCACGCCCATATCGGCATAGACATCGCCGGCAGGCGCCGATGAGCCGAAGTCGTTCACGCCGACCACCTGCCCGGTGGCGCCGACGAAGCGATACCAGCTGTCGCTGACCCCGGCCTCGACCGCCACCCGTGCGCCGATCGCCGCCGGCAGCACCGACTCGCGATAGTCCGCGCCCTGGGCATCGAAGGCTTCGATACAGGGCATGGAGACCACGCGTACCGCCACGCCCTCCTGGGCCAGGCGATCCGCTGCGGCCACGGCCATTTCCAGCTCGGAACCGGTCCCGATGATCAGCGCCTGGGCTTCGCCTTCGGGCTCGCGCAGCACGTAACCGCCGCGGGCAATAGCCGCCACCTGGGCGGCATCGCGCGGCTGATGATCGACGTCCTGACGCGACAGGGCCAGCGCGGTCGGCCCGTTTTCGCGCTCGATCGCCGCCTGCCAGGCGACCGCGGTTTCCACGTCGTCACCGGGGCGCCAGACATGCAGGTTCGGGATCAGGCGCAGGCTGGCGATATGCTCGACCGACTGATGGGTCGGGCCGTCTTCGCCGAGTCCGATCGAGTCGTGGGTATACACCAGAATATTGCGCGAGCGCATGAGCGCAGCCATACGCACCGCGTTGCGGGCATAGTCGGAGAACGTCAGGAACGTCGCGCCGAACGGCGTGAAGCCGCCGTGCAGACTCAGCCCGTTGGTGATCGCGGTCATGGCGAACTCGCGTACCCCGTAATAGACGTAGTTGCCGCTGTAGTCGCCGGCGTTGATCGGTATATGACCCTTGAAATCGGTGCCGTTCGAGCCGGACAGGTCGGCCGAGCCGCCGATCAGCTCCGGCAACAGCGCCGCATAGGCTTCGATAGCCGCCTTCGACGACTTGCGCGTGGCGGTACGCTTGCCCTCGGCCTGAACCTTCTCGATGAAGGCACGGCACTGGGCGGGCCAGTCGCGCGGCATCTGCCCGGCCATGCGACGCTCGAACTCGGCCATGTCGTCGGCGTACTTGGCCGCATAGGCTGCACGGGCGTCCTGCCAGTTCTTCTCGGCGGTCGCGCCACGGTCGTGCTTGTCCCAGGCGGCATAGATGTCGTCGGGCACGGCGAAACGCGTTTCGTCGGCCCAGCCGATCTGCTTGCGGGCCGCAGCGATTTCCTCGTCGCCCAGCGCCGCGCCGTGTACACCCGCGGTGCCCTGCTTGTTGGGCGAGCCCCAGCCGATGACGGTCTTGCAACAGATCAGGGTCGGCTTGCCGGTTTCCTGGCGCGCGGTTTCGATCGCGGTCTTGATCTCGTCGGCGTCGTGACCGTCCACGTTACGCACGACCTGCCAGCCGTAGGCCTCGAAACGGGCCGGCGTGTCGTCGGTGAACCAGCCCCGGGTTTCGCCGTCGATCGAGATGCCGTTGTCGTCGTAGAACACCACCAGCTTGCCCAGGCCCAGCGTGCCGGCCAGCGAACAGGCTTCGTGGGAGATGCCTTCCATCAGGCAGCCGTCGCCAGCAAAACACCAGGTGTAGTGATCCACCAGCGTGGCATCGGCATGATTGAAGCGTGCAGCAAGGGCCGCTTCGCCCAGCGCCATGCCCACGGCATTGGCCAGCCCCTGGCCCAGCGGTCCGGTAGTGGTTTCCACGCCCGGGGTCATGAAATTCTCGGGATGACCCGGCGTCTTGGAATGCAGCTGACGAAAGTTCTTGATGTCGTCGAGCGAGACGTCGTAGCCGGTCAGATGCAGTAGCGCGTACTGCAGCATCGAGCCATGCCCGTTCGACAGGATGAAACGATCACGATCGACCCAGTCCGGATTGCCCGGATTGATCTTCATATAGTCGTTGAACAGCACCTCAGCAATATCCGCCATGCCCATGGGCATGCCGGGGTGGCCAGAGTTGGCCTGCTGGACGGCGTCCATCGACAGAATACGGATGGCGTTGGCGAGATCACGGCGTGCAGGCATCAACAATCCTATGACGCGGCTTGACAAAGGCCGTGCATTGTCTATTAAAGCGCCCATGCGGGCAACACACGATTAAGTCGTCACACGGGCCGGCACTGAGGCACGCGCCGGCCCCGAACACGCGATCTATGAAGGCGCAGATCGCGCGATCGAACCCGTCGAGCACGCAGTTTGCGGCACGTCACGAATATTTAATCGATGCCGACAGCGCTGAACAAAGCATCTGCAAAAATCATAATTATCATGCGCTTGGTAAATAATGCCCAAAATACCAAGCGCGACATTGCCGCAATACCGCATCCACCGTGACTTCCCTGGCCTCGACACGAGGTTTGACTGTGCTAGCGTCAAACCAAGGGCTACCGCCGTTACCGTACGCGGCCATTCATGCCACCCATGAATGCGGCGCGGGCCGGCCATGCCTTGTTCACCGGTTGCACGACCGGTTTCAACAAACCGAAGGGATTCAGCTCATGACGGATCAAAGCGCCAAAACAGAACAACAACGCTCGGTCGACATCATCAGCGGCACGACCGGAAAACCCATCAGCAACTCGCGGCGACGGTTTCTGACCAACGCCGGGATGTTTTCCGCCGGTCTGGTCGGCAGCTCACTGCTGGCCGCCTGTAGCGACAACGACGGCTTTGCGAATGCCCAGACCGACAACGCCGGCAATAACGATCTTTTTGCGAACGCGCCCAGCGATGCGGCCGTGCTGCAGTTCGCGCTCAATCTGGAATACCTCGAAGCCGAATACTATCTCGGCGCGGTTACCGGTTCCGGCCTGAAAGCACCCGATACGAGTGGCAGCGAAGGCGGCATGTCCGCCGGTACCGTCACTTTCCCGCAGCAGGGCGGGGTCAACTTTAACCTCCAAGGCCAGGCCGACCCCCTGATCGGCCGTTATGCCGCCGAGATCGCCTCCGACGAGCTCGATCATGTCCAGTTCCTGCGCGCCGGACTGTCGCAGGCCGGCGGGCTGATCGCCCGTCCGACGATCAACCTGAGCAGCTCGTTCGATTTCGCTGCAACCGCGGCCCTGCGCGCCGCGGGCGTCATCGGTAACAATGCCACGGCCACGTTCAACCCGTACGCCAGCCCGCTCGGGTTTCTTATCGGCGCCTTCATATTCGAGGACGTCGGGGTGACGGCTTACAAGGGCGGCGCCCAGTTCCTGCGTAACCGCGACTTTTTGACCGCAGCGGCCGGCATTCTCTCGGTCGAGGGTTATCACGCGGGTCTGGTGCGCACGATTCTTACGGCACGCGCGGAAGACGGCGAAACCGTGACCTTCAATACCAGCGAAGGCGACCAGACCGTACCGCTCGGCGCGGTGATAAACGCCATTTCCGGTGCCCGCGACAGCCTCGACGGCGATGACGATCTCGATCAGGGTATCACGGGTGACGGGGTTAACAGCGTCTCGATCTACGGCACGAATTACGATGCCACCAACATCGTTCCCACCGACGGTAACGGCATTACGTTCTCGCGCACGCCGGCGCAGATCCACAATATCGCCTACCTGACGCCCAACAGCGTGAGCCCGATGGCGAACAACGTGCCTTCGACGAGTTTTTTCCCCGAAGGCACGAATATCGCAGCTGCCGAGGCGCTGGAAGCCAGCGGCGGTGCCACGCAAAGCAGCAACACCACGAGCTGAACTTCCGCCAACACAGAATAAGCATCTCCATAGTCGTTCAACGAGGGCGCCCCTCGTGAACCTTGGCCCCGGCCTCGGCCGGGGCTTTTTTATGGGTATGCGAACCGGCTTTATATCTCGATCGCGGCAAGCCGTTGGGCGCCCGCAACGAGCGTGGCATCGCTCTTGGCAAAGCACAGGCGCAACAGACGCGTATCCGGCGGCGTTTGAAAAAACGGGGTCAGGGGCACCCCGGCCACACCCACCTCCTTGACCAGCCATTGAGCGAACGCTGCATCGTCGACGTCGCGAACCGCGGAATAATCGACCAGCTGGAAATAGCCGCCGGGCACATCGCGCAGCGTCAACGGCGTGTCGGCCAGCAGCGCCCGGAACCGATCCCGTTTGGCCTGATAGAAATCGGCCAATTCCAGGTGGTGAGACGGCTGTTCGGCGAGCATCTCGGCCAGCGCCCATTGCGCGGGGGCAAAGGTGGCGAAGGTCAGGTACTGGTGCACCTTGCGCAGCTCCGCGGTCAGGGCCGGCGGCGCCACGCAGTAGCCGATCTTCCAGCCGGTGCAGTGATAGGTCTTGCCGAAGGAGCTGACCACGAAGCTGCGCGCGGCCAGCTCATCGTGCCGGGCCACGCTCTGATGCGCCTGTCCGTCGAAGACCATGTGCTCGTAGACTTCGTCCGACAGCACGACGATGGACGTATCGCGCAGCAGCTCGGCCAGCCGATCGAGATCGGCCGCACTCATCACCGCACCCGTTGGGTTATGGGGCGAGTTGACGATGAGCATTCGAGTACGCGGGCCGATGGCATCGGCTACACGCTGCCAGTCGATCGTGAAATCGGGCTGGATCAGCGGTAGGCGGATTGCGTGCGCGTTCTGCAGTTCGATGGCCGGCACATAGCAGTCGTAGGCCGGGTCGAGCACGATGACTTCATCGCCCGCGCCCACCGTGGCCGCGATCGCGGCGAATATCGCCTCGGTCGCCCCGGAGGTGACGGTGACTTCGGTGTCGGGATCGGTGGGCCGGCCGTACAACGCGTGCGTTTTCGCCGCGATCTGCTCGCGCAACGCGCCCACGCCGATCCCGGGCGGATATTGGTTATGGCCGTCGGCAACCGCTCGGGCGAGCGCCTCGCGCAAGCGCAGCGGCGGCTCGAAATCGGGAAAGCCCTGGCCCAGGTTCACGGCATTGTGCCGGGCAGCGAGTTCACTCATCACGCTGAAGATGGTGGTACCCACGGCCGGCAGTTTGCTGGCGAATTGCATGCGCGCGATTGCAGTGGTTGAACGAAGCGAAATAGTAGGGCCTGCGCACGGCGTATGCGAGCCGGCATACAGCCGATCTGACGAACACCTGTTCGATCGGCTATACTTGCGGCCGTCTTCAGGGCGGGGCGAAATTCCCCACCGGCGGTATGTCGTTAATGACGAGCCCGCGAGCGCCTCGACCGACGGTCGAGGGTCAGCAGATCTGGTGCGATGCCAGAGCCGACGGTCACAGTCCGGATGAAAGAAGACGCACGGCGGCCACC
>NZ_PBYA01000033.1 GCF_002729955.1 Salinisphaera sp.
GCAAGACAGGGTGTCCTTTGCTTTGGTTACTTTCATTTGGACAAGCAAATGAAAGTCACTCGCGCAGCAGCGCGAAACCCCAAGCCAAAATTGACCCGCGCAGTTGATTCAGACAGCGACCGATTCGAACCACGCGTCGTTCAGCACCCAAGACTCTGTCGAACCGCTGGTTTCGCGCTGGCGCGTTCTTGTCGGCTTAAAGCCGGTGAAACGCACTAGCACGGCAGTGCAAAACCCCAGATCCAAATTCATCGCTTCCATTAGCTCAGAACGCGAGAAAGCGCGAGCACTGCGTTAATCGGCGTGGCCCGCCATTGGCGAGGCCGCAGCCACAGCGCTAGCATGCGCGACTGAACACACCGCAATAGCCTCGACGAATGGACGACGCCGCTACAACCGCTGCCGCACAAGCGCTCTGCGACACCGTGCGCTGGTTCGCGTCGCGCGGCTATTGCCCGGCCACCGGCGGCAACTTCTCGAGCCGACTCGATGACGAACACGTACTGATCACGGCCTCCGGCGTCGACAAGACCGCGCTGACGCCCGCCGAACTGCTGCCGATGACGATTCACGGCGAGCTGCTGGCCGAAGGCAAACCCTCGGCCGAAACCGGGCTGCATCTGGCCCTGTATCGGCGCGACCCGGCCATCGGCGCGGTTCTGCACGTGCATTCGATCGCCAATACCCTGCTCTCGCGTATCCATACGCCGCAGCGGCTGCGTTTCGAAGGCTATGAAATGCAAAAAAGCATTACCGGCAACATAACCCACGAGGCCACGCTCGATCTGCCCGTGCTCGATAACAGCCAGAACATGGAAACGCTGGCGGCGGCGCTCGAAGCGCGTTTCGACGAAGCCGCACCGGCGTTCGGCTTTCTGGTGCGCGGGCACGGCATCTATGCCTGGGGCGCGGATCTGGCCAGCGCACGCCGCCATCTGGAAGGCTGGGAATTTCTGCTCGCCTGCGAACTGCAGCGCCGACAACTGGAGAACACACGATGAGCGAATTCATGGGCGATCACGATCGGCTGCGCCTGGAAGAGCCGACGCCGGACGTACGCGCCGTCATCACCGATATCGAAGGCACGACCTCGGATATCGCCTTCGTGCACGACGTATTGTTTCCGTACGCGCGTGACTATCTGCCGCCGTTCGTACGGGCGCATTCCCAGGAGCCCGCGGTCACGGCCCTGATCGAAGACGTCCGCACCGAAGCCGAGGAACCCGGCGCCGATCTCGACCGGGTGATCACCATTCTCGAAAAATGGATGGACGAGGACCGCAAGGCCACGCCGCTCAAGACCCTGCAGGGTCTGGTGTGGGAGAAAGGCTATATCGACGGCGATTTCACCGGCCATGTCTATGACGACGCAGTGGCCACCCTGCAGGCCTGGGCCGACGATCGACGCGCGTTGTATGTGTATTCCTCGGGCTCGGTCGCGGCCCAGAAGCTGTTGTTCACCTACAGCGACCACGGCGATCTGAGCGATCTGTTTTCCGGCTATTTCGATACCCGCATCGGCGCCAAGAAGAAGATGCGTAGTTACAAGGCGATTGCCGCCGAACTGGGGGAACTGCCGGCCTCGCTGCTGTTCTTGTCCGACGTCGGCGAAGAGCTGGATGCGGCCGCCAACGCCGGCCTGCAGACCTGCTGGGTGGCCCGCGATGAAAACACCCAGGAAAAGGCTAGAATGAGCGAAAGACACCCGGTGGTGACGTCGTTCGAGGATATCGAACTGGTTTGAGCCGGGCCGCGCGCCGTGCGTCGTCCGCCAGCGCGCTACAGCGCACAGGAGTTGAACAATGAGCCGACTGACCGTCTATAACGAAAACGATACCCAGCAACCGCTGGTCGATACCGCCGACGCAGACAAGATCGCTGCCGAGCTGGAAAAGGTGGGCGTTCTCTTCGAACGCTGGCCGGCCGAGCACGAACTGCCGGCCGATGCCGACGCGGAGCAGATCGGCGAAGCCTACGCGAGCGATATCGAACGCCTGCAGGCCCAGTTCGGCTATGCCACCTGGGACGTGATCGGCCTGCACCCCGAACATCCGCAGAAAGATGCCATGCGGGCCAAGTTTCTCGACGAGCACACGCATAGCGAAGACGAAGTCCGATTCTTCGTGGATGGCGCCGGGCTTTTCACCCTGCATATCGGCGATCGCGTCTATGCCACGCTCTGTGAAGCCGACGACCTGATCAGCGTGCCGGCCGGCACGCCGCACTGGTTCGACATGGGCGACAAGCCGCATTTCAAGGTGATCCGCCTGTTCAACAACCAGGAAGGCTGGGTGGCCAACTTCACCGGCACGGATATCGCCAAGGACTTCCGCCCCGCCGGCGAACAGATGCTGGGTCAGGACTGACCGGCCATGGGTGCCGCCGGGCCGCGGCGGCGCCGTTTTCGAAGGCTGCGTCTTGAACATCGGCGAATTCGCGGCCCGTAGTGGCGTGTCGGCCGATACGTTGCGCTACTACGAAAAGATCGGCGTGCTGCGCCAGATCGCGCGCAATGCCAGCGGGCATCGGGTGTTCGATAAAGGCGATCTGGACTGGATTGCGTTCGTGACCCGGCTCAAGGACACGGGCATGCCGCTGGCCGGGATTCGCGAGTATGCACGGCTGCGCCATCAGGGCGCGGCCACCGCGGCACGCCGCCGGGCGCTGCTCGAAGACCACGCCGCGGCACTCGAACAGCGACTGGCCCGGGCACAGGATAGTTTGAGCCTCATCCGCGCCAAGATCGCCTGGTACCAGGGCCAGGAAGAACCGCTCTAACCCTCTTCAGCACCTGCTTGACCTGGAGTTCACTCCAAGTCGTACCGTGATTCTCTGCAAGCCTTTAGGAGAATCATCATGTCCCACCCCGTTCGCCAGTTCTTTGCCTGTGTGGCCAACGCCGATATCGACGGCGCGCTGATGCAGGTTCATGACGAGGCCGTCTTCGAAGCCCAGGGCCCGCAGACGGTGCCGATCTACGGGGTCTTTCACGGGCCGAGCGGTGCGCGCACATTCCTGTCCATACTGGCCGAACTATTCGAGACGGAGGCGTTCGAGTTCTACCACTGGGCTGAAAACGACGACATCGTGTTCGCCCACGGGCGCATGCGTCACCGCGTACGGCGCAGCGATCGTATTTTCGAATGCGAATGGGCGCTGGTCTGCCGGATCGCCGACGGCCGGATCATCGGCTACAAGATGTTCGAGGACACAGCCGCTCTCGCCGCGGCATACCACGCCGGTTGAGCCACCAGGGCGTTATCGCAGGCGCGTTACCCGACCGCGGCCCCACCGAACTGGAACACGCCGGCCTCGACCTCGACCCGATCGAAGACACCGGTATCCAGAATCCAGTGATCGATCAGTGCGGCCGGCGTGACGTCGAAGGCCGGGTTGGCCACGGTGGCATTCACCGGTGCCCAGGCCAACTCGCCGGCCGCGCCGGTCACGCCGCGTACTTCGGCCGCGTTTCGCTGTTCGATGGGTATTCGGGCGCCGGTGGCACAGCCGGAGTCGACCGTGGTGTGCGGTGCGACCACCGCAAACGGGATATCGTGATAGTCGGCCAGTACCGCGAGCCCGTAGGTGCCGATCTTGTTGGCGAAATCGCCGTTCGCGGCGATGCGATCGGCGCCGACCAGCACCCGATCGACTTCGCCCGCGGCCATGAAGCTGGCGGCCATGCTGTCGGTGATCAGCCGGTAGTCGATGCCCAGCTCGCCGAGTTCCCAGGCAGTCAGGCGCCCGCCCTGCAACAACGGCCGTGTCTCGTCGACCCAGACGAAAATACCAGGGTCGCGCTCGTGGGCGCGCCGGATCACACCCAGCGCCGTGCCGATCCCGGCCGTGGCCAGGCCGCCGGTATTGCAGTGGGTGAGAATACGCTCGCCGGGGCCGACCAAGGCCGCGCCGTGGTCGGCCATGGCGTCGCACAGCGCACGATCATCATCGAACAGGGCTTCGGCGCTGACGACGACGTCCGTACGCCAATCGTCGGCTTCGAGAGCCATCGCCAGTGCATCCATCGCATGCATGAGGTTCACCGCGGTCGGCCGGGCCTCGCGCAGACGCGCGATCGCCTGGCGCACGGTATCGCGATCATCGCCCGCTTCCACGCGTACCGCGACCAGCAGCGCGGCGGCAATGGCGATCATCGGCGCGCCGCGGGTTCGCAGCGCATGAATCGCCTCGACCAGGGTGGCGACATCATCGACCGCGAACCAGTCCTGCACGTGCGGCAGGCGCGACTGGTCCAGCAGCATCAACCGGCCGCTGCGTACGCGCAGGGCCAGACAATCACGATCTTTCATACAACGAATGTGTCGTCGGTGGATGGGCCATCGAATACCGGGCGCATGAAGCTGCGTTCGTAGCGCCGGATACAGCCCGTACGCCGGGCATAGGCAAAGGCGGCCTGACAGTCGGCATCGGCGGCGGCGCGCTCGCGATAGGTTTCGTAGTCGGCCAGGCTATCGAAGGTGAACAGGGCAATGGCGATATCGTTGGCGCCCTCGTGCGGCAGGAAATAACCGTGGTGGCGACCGCCGAAGCGCTCGACCAGCGGTATCCACAGGCGTGCATAGTGCTCGAACTCGCGCGTCTGGCGCGGGTCGATCTCGTAACGCAGATAGCAGGTCACCATTGCCGTGCTCCTATCGAGAACGAATCACGGGCGAATTCAATGCCGACCGAGCCGTTCAAGCAGTTCGTCGGTCTTGGCCCGCATGAGTTCGATATCCCCGCGCGCCTCGACGTTGAGCCGTACCACCGGCTCGGTGTTGGACTTGCGCAGATTGAAGCGCCAGTCGCCAAAATCCATCGACAGGCCGTCGACGTGTTCGACCGCTTGCGCGGTGGCGCCGTAATGCGACTCCAGGTCGGCGAGCGCGGCATCGGGGTCGCCGATTTCGCGGTTGATCTCGCCCGAGGCCGGGAAAGCGGCAATGCGCTCTTCGACCAGCGTCGACAACGGCTTGCCGGTTTCCGAGATCAACTGAGCCAGGACCAGCCAGGGCAGGTGGCCATTGTCGGCATAGGAGAAATCGCGGAAATAATGATGCGCGCTCATTTCGCCGCCATACAGGGCATCGACGTCGCGCATGGTCTGTTTCATGAACGAATGGCCGGATTTCGACTGCACCGGCGTGCCGCCGTTCTCCTTCACCTGGGCCAGGGTGTTCCAGGTCAGGCGCGGGTCATGGACGATCGCCTGGCCGGGGTTCATCTTGAGCAGCATTTCGGCGATCAGCCCGACGATGTAATAGCCTTCGATGAATTCGCCGCGCTCGTCGAAGAAAAAGCAGCGGTCGAAGTCGCCGTCCCAGGCCACGCCGAAGTCGGCTTTGTGCTCGCGTACGGCCGTGGCCGTGGCGTCACGGTTTTCCGGCAGCAGCGGGTTGGGAATGCCGTTGGGCAGATGACCGTCCGGCTCGAAATGCAGGCGCACGATATCGAAGGGCAGATGCCCTTCCAGCGCGGCTGCGACCAGTCCGGCACAGCCGTTGCCGGGATTGGCCACGATCTTGAGCGGCTTCATCTGCTCGGGCTTGACCTGATCGAGCAGAAAACGGACATAGTCGTCGCGCTGGTCCAGCGGCCTGCGTTCGCCGGTGTGCGCCGAATCGGCAAAGTCGTTGTCGTAGGCCCGCTTTTCGATATCGAACAGGCCGGTATCGCTCGAGATCGGGCGCGCCTGTTCGCGCACGAACTTCAAGCCGTTGTAGTCCTTGGGGTTATGGCTGGCGGTCACCATGATGCCGCCGTCCGCGTGCTGGGAGAAGGTGCCGTAATACACCTCTTCGGTGCCGCACAGTCCGATATCCAGCACATCGGCGCCGCCCGCGGTCAGCCCGTCGATGAGCGCATCGGCCAGCTCTTCGCTGGACAGACGCATGTCGCGACCCACCACGACCGTCTTCGCGCCCAGTTCTGCCACGAAGGCACGTCCGATACGCCGGGCCAGCCCGGCATCCAGCTCGTCCGGCACCTTGGCACGTACGTCATAGGCCTTGAAGAACGGATAATACTGGCCCATCGGGTCACTCCTTGGTTGGGTGCAGGGTGGAATCGGCGGCCGCCGCCGTGCCTGGGACCGTGCTCCGGTCCGACGGTTCATTGTCGCTACGGCCATAGACGTCGTCGAATCTTACGATATCGTCTTCGCCGAGATAGCTGCCCGACTGCACCTCGATCAGGTCCAGATCGACCTTGCCCGGGTTTTCCAGGCGATGCACGGCGCCCAGCGGGATGAAGGTGGATTCGTTTTCGGTAAGCAGGCTTTCACGCCCGTCGCAGGTGATCTTGGCGGTGCCGTGGACCACGATCCAGTGTTCCGCGCGATGATGATGCTTCTGCAACGACAGCCGGCCGCCCGGCGTCACGCGGATATGCTTGACCTGAAAACGCTCGCCCACGGCGATCTGTTCATAACTGCCCCAGGGCCGGTAGGCCTTGCGATAGGCCGTGGCCTCGTCTCGACCGCTTTTCACCAGACGCGTGACGAGCTCGCGAATGCGTTGTTCGCTGTCGCGATCGGCCACCAGCACCGCATCCGCCGTTTCAATGACGATGGTGTCGCGCAGGCCAATCGTGGCAAGCAGGCGATCCTGGCTATGCAGGATGCAGCCCTGGCTGTCTTCGGTGACGACATCGCCCCGCACGCTGTTGCCGTCTGCGTCGGCGCCCACGGCGTCGGCGACGGCCGACCAGCTGCCCAGATCACTCCAGCCGGCGTCGAGCTCGACCATCACCGCATCGTCGGCGCCCTCCATTACCGCATAGTCGATCGATTTCGACGGGCTGTCGTCGAACGCGTCCTCGTCCAGGCGCAGAAAGTCGATATCGACATGGGCCCGGGCATGGGCGGCCCTGGCCGCGGCATGAATCGCCGGGGCCTGGCGCGCCAGAGACGCCAGGTAGTCGCCGGCCCTGAACAGGAACATGCCGCTGTTCCAGTAGTAGTCCGGATCTTCGAGATAGACGGCCGCACGGGCCCGGTCGGGTTTTTCCACGAAGGTCTGTACGCGCCGTACGCCGTCGTCCAGGGGCTCGCCGGCCTGGATATAGCCAAATCCGGGCTCGGGTCGATCCGGGCGTACACCGAACAGCGTCATCCCGCCGCGCGCGGCGCGCGCACGCGCGCGTCCCACCGCCTGCTCGAAGGCCTGGGCGTCGGCAACGGCATGGTCGGTCGGCATGACCAGCAGTTCCGCGTCGTCTCCGTGATCGGCGAGCGCCTGAAACGCCGCCGCGGCAACCGCGGGCGCGGTATCGCGGCGCGAGGGTTCCAGCATGACCTGGCCCGGCATCCCGCTGGCCCGCAGCTGCTCGGCCATGACGAAGCGGTGTTCGACGTTGCCGATCAACAGCGCTGGACCCACATCGGCTAGCCGCGCCGCGCGCGCCAGCGTCTGTTCAAGTAGGCTGGCCTCGCCGTTAAGTGCAAGGAACTGTTTCGGCCGGCTTTCGCGCGACAACGGCCACAATCGGGTACCGATGCCGCCTGCAAGCAAAACGGGAATCAGCATCAGGTTTCTCCAGGTGCGCCGTAATAGTAAGGAAGGAGCGCGGCGCCTTCAGGGGTGCCGCAGGTTTTATAACAAAAATGATGCGTTAGCCGCGCGCGATGCAAGCGCGGGCGCGGCGTCTAGTATAATTTCTTGAAGTCGAGACCACGACCGGGCGAATCGTACGCCGGCGTGCGCTCTTACGCTTCTCAGCAGGACAGGACGATGCACTCGTGACACGACGCATAGCGACAAAGCCGTTCGCGGCCCTGCTGGGCGCGCTGCTTTTCGTGTCCACGGCGGCCACGGCGGTCACGCTCGACGAGCTCCAGCACGAAATCGATACCGGCAAGTTCGATGCCGCAGCGCGCCTGTCCCAGACCTATCTCGAAACCCATCCCGGCAATCGCGATGCGCGCTTCATGCATGCGCGCGCGCTGGCCGGCCAGGGGCATGTCGAGAAAGCGATCGCCGAGTACGAAAAACTCGCGGCGGATTATCCCCTGCGTGTGGAGCCTGCCAACAACCTGGCCGTGCTCTATGCCGACCAGGGCGAATATGACAAGGCCCGCAAGTGGCTGGAAAAGGCGCTGGCCACACAGCCGGCCTATGCGACCGCCCATCGCAACCTGGGCGATGTGTATACCGCCCTGGCCGAACTGGCCTATCGCAAGGCGCTGGGCACCGACGACGATGACACCAAGCTACCGCTGACCATGCTCGATCGTCTATATTATGCGCAGGAGTCGGTCGCGCCGGGGAATGCGCCGACGCCGGCGCCCGCGAAGCGGCCCGCGACGCCGAATTCCAATAGCGATACGATCAGCGATCAGGCCAGCCGCAGCATCATCCAGACCGTGCGTGCCTGGGCGCAGGCATGGTCGGCGCAGGATTTCGACGCCTACACCGATTTCTATGCGGATGAGTACGATCCGGGGGACGGCATGACTCGGCAGGAATGGCTCGAATTACGCCAGGCACGCCTGAACAAGCCCGAGGATATTCATATCCGTATCGAGGACCCCTCGATCACGCGGCTGGCCAATGGCGCGGTTCAGGTCGATTTCACCCAGGAATACGAATCGCCCCGCTATAGCGACCGGGTCGACAAGCAGATGGTGCTCACCCGCACCCCGGCGGGCTGGCGCATCCTGCGCGAAACCACGGGGACGAACTAGCGTCATGTCGGTGCGCCAAGCCATCCATAGCTTTTTGTTGATCGCCTGCTACCTGATGCTAGCGGCAAGCGCGTTCGCGGCCGGTACCGAAACCCAGGCGGCGCGCAGCGGCGGCAAGGTGCACTCCAGCGCCGAGGCCCAGCTGCTGGCCGTGCTCAATCTGGCCCAGAAAGGCGACTACGATAGCGCCATCAACGATCTGTCGGATCTGATCGAGGCACGGCCGAACTTTCGCCTTGCCCAACTCGTTTACGGCGAACTCATGGTGGCGCGCACCGGGCGTAGTATCGACCCGGCAATCAGCGAAAAGATGCGCGACCAGCGCGATGCCCTGCTCGACGAGGCCAAGAGCCGCTGGGCACACCGCGTGTCGGCAGCCACCGACGGGAAGGTGCCGGACGTGATACTGCAGCTGTCGCCCGAGTACGACAACGTGGTCGTGGTCGACCTGTCGAACAACCGACTCTATCTGTTCGACAACGAACAGGGCGTGCCCCGGCTCGTGTCCGACTTCTATACCACCATCGGTCGCGGCGGCGCGGGCAAGCAGGTCGAGGGCGATATGCGCACGCCGATCGGCATCTATCACATCACCCGCTATATCGACGACAACAAGCTGCCCGAACTCTATGGCGTGGGCGCACTCCCGGTGAACTACCCCAACGCCCTCGATCGGCTGCACGGGCGCACCGGCTACGGTATCTGGCTGCACGGCGTGCCGCGCACCACCTATTCACGCACGCCGCGTGCCAGCGAAGGCTGCGTGGTGATCGCCAACGACGACTTCGAGTCGATTCGCGAGCAGGTGACCATCGGCAAGACGCCCGTGATCATGACCACCGGCCTGAACTGGGTATCGGCGGCCGAGGTCGAGCAGCAGCGCACCGCGATGCTGTCGACGATCGAATCCTGGCGGCACAGCTGGCAGGCGATCGATACCAAATCGTATCTCGCCTATTACGCGCCCAGCTTTGTCAGCGACAAGGGGCTCGACAAGAAAGACTTCGCGATCGAGAAGAAGCGCATCAACGCCACCAAGACGAAAATCGAGGTGGATTTGAGCGATATCACCATCATGCGCTATCCCGGCGAGGATCGAATGATGAAGGTGATGTTCAATCAGGCCTACACCAGCAACAACTACCACGCCGAAGACCGCAAGGTGCAGTACTGGCAGCAAAGCGACGACGGCGACTGGCAGATCGTGCTGGAAACCGAACAGGATTGAGTCGCGGGTAGGGTCGACCCGCAGCACGCGGTGGCTGGATGAAATCGCGGTTCGCAGCTGTCACGGCGTTGTCGCAATGAGGCTGCGCACTGGCCGCGCTGGCTGATCGCCTAACCACCCCCCCTGCCCGGGTCGTCGAGCGGCGTTCCACACGCGTGAACGCGCCGTGATCGCCCTGTCTTCAAACGATGGTGATGGTCAAAGTCGGCGCCTACCGGGCCATTCATGCAACGGTACGCGGCCAAGCCGCACCCTGCTCGCGTTTGGCATCCGTGTTTCGCCGGGCCTGGGGTCCTACCGCCGTGCGTGGGCGTCCTTGGGCGGCCCTGACTCACCCGCGCCTTTACCAACGCGGTACGCAGTAGCGGGCAGGCAGCCGGCAGGCGTCCACTTCAGGAAAGGCCGTTGGTGGCAGTGGATTGGTGGTGTTCGCGGCTATGGCGGCCGCAGGCGGGCATGCCGGGGTTACGGACGCGCGCTACGCTGCTGGCTGATCAGATAATCCGCGACCTCGAGCATACGGTCGTTGCTGCCGGCAGTGCGCCCGGTCACGTAATAGCGCCCTGCCACCGTAATGCTCGGCGTGGCTGTCACCGGGAAAGCCTGCATGGCCTGGGCAGCTTGGCGCACTTTCTGCGTGATCTCGTCGCTTTCATAGACTTCGGCAAAGCGATCGCCATCGACGCCCTGGTCGACCATGAAATCGCGCATGGCGGACTCGCTGAGCAGCCGCCGGCCCTGCTCATGAATTGCGGCAAAGATCTTGTCGTGCACCTGTTCCAGCACGCCGAGCTTTTCGGCGGTGTAATACAGACGCGCATAGGGCTCGCCGCCGGCACTGAAAAGTACGGGTACGCGCGAAAATTCGACGTCGTCGCCCAACTGGTCGCGCCAGGTCTCGAGATCGGCCTCGAGGTGATAGCAGTGCGGACAGCTATAGAGGAAGAACTCGGTGACGTGGATCTTGCCGTCATCGGGCTGGTCGATCGGCTGCTTGGCGGCAAGATAATGCTCGCCTTCCACATAGCGCGAAATCATCAGCCCCTGCGCGTGGACCATCCCCACGATCAATAGCAGGACCACGCCCGTTGCAATGCGCCACGTCTTCATTCGTGCCCGACCTCTCTCAGGCGCAGCCGAACCCAATCGTTACTGCGCGTCGCTGTCGTCTTCGCTGGCCGCGGCGGCATCTTCGCCCGCATCGTCGGCCTCGTTGTTCTCTGCGCTGGCGGCCTCATCGCCAGCGGCCGCGCCGGCTTCCTGCTTGGCTGCTGCGTCAGCGTCCTGCGATTGCTGTTCGCTGGCGTCAACGGCCTCGGGCGAGGCTTCGCTTTCCGCGTCGTCACCGGTCTCAGCCTGGCCTGCCGCAGCGCCCGCCGGGCCGCCGGCATGCTGCATCAACGCGCCGTGGCCGCCGCCTTTCTTCTCGCCGGTCGCCGGCTGCAGCCCGGCCACATAGGAGGCCAGCGCCTGGATATCTTCATCGCTGAGATTCTCGGCGACGCCATTCATGATGGTGGCATTGCGATAACCCGAACGGTCACCGCTGCGATAGGCCTTGAGCTGGGTGGCGATGTACTGCGGGGACTGGCCCGACAGACGCGGGAACTTCGCCGCTTCATTGCCGAGCCCGCTTGGGCCGTGGCAACCGGAGCAGGCCGGTACCGCATTCTCTGCGTCGCCGGCGTGATAGAGCATGGCGCCGGCAGGCGCGATCGACACATCGGCAGCGCCCGGGCGGGTCTGCTGGGACGCGTAATAAGCGGCGAGGTTTTTCATGTCCTCTTCGCTCAGACCCGCGGCCTGGCCGGCCATGATGGCGTTCTGGCGCTCGCCGGACTTGAACAGCTTGAGCTGTTCATAGATGTAGGGCGCGCCCTGGCCGGCAAGCTTGGGAAACTGGGCCGACTCCATGTTGCCCTGCGGGCCATGACAGGCCGCACACTGGGCAGAACGAGTCTTGCCGGCCTCGATGTCACCGTCCACCAACGGCTCGGCGGCGACGGCCCCGGCACAGATCATCAAGCCGAACAACACAAAAAGGCGCTTGGTCATGTCGTAGTCGTCTCCGACGCAAAACGGCAGCACAATGGCGCTATCCGAACTCTATCGGATTCTGGCTGCCCACTGGATATAGTCTTTTATTGTATACCACCCGCTGCGTACGCCACAGTCTTGCGCGCAGCTACGGCTGACTTTCTCTTACCCGTTCTCTTCCGGTTCGTCCTTCATGACAAGCATTACGCCCGCCGATTTCAAAGCGATGCGCTTTGTGTGCTCGGCACCCAATCCGCGCGCCTTCCCGGAGCCGGCCGGCGCGGAAATCGCCTTTGCCGGCCGCTCCAATGCCGGCAAGTCCAGCGCGCTCAACGCGCTGTGCGAGCGGACCGGGCTTGCACGCACCAGCAAGACGCCCGGCCGCACCCAGGCCATCAACTTCTTCACCAGCGATCAGCTGCGCTTCGCCGACCTGCCGGGCTACGGTTTCGCCAAGGTGCCGCCGGCGGTCAAGGCCGCCTGGCAGGCGCTCATCGAGGGCTATCTGGCCACCCGCACAACCCTGGCCGGGGTGGTGCTCATCATGGACGCGCGCCGCCCGCTCATGGAGTTCGACCGCCAGTTGATTGACTGGGGGGAGGCCCAGGGCCTGGGCTTTCATCTGCTGCTGACCAAGGCCGACAAGCTGTCGCGCAACCAGCAGGTCAATACTCTGCGCCAGGTCGAACGCGACATGCCCGATGCCAGCGTACAGCTGTTTTCATCCACCAAGCGCCAAGGCATCGACGAGGCCCGAGCCGCCATCGCGGCCTTTGCCAACGGTGCCAATGAGCAGCGCGTCGATTAGCGAACTATATGCAAATGCGAATCATTCTCATGTATGCTCGAAGCACATCCTTCAGGAGGGCTGACACATGGGATATGACATTCGGGCCTGGCTCGATCGAGAGGGCCGCCCCCAGTTGCAGATCATCGATATCGATTCCGGCCACGTGCAGCTGGCCTGGGACTGCGGCGGCGAACGTTCACCCGCTATCAAGTCCCTGTTTCATGAGCTGATCCTGCTAAGCGCACGCGAGGATCTCAATCGGCGCATGGTCGCGCCGCGCCGTTGACGCCGCCAGCCGCGCCCATATCGCGCGGCGACGACCGCTCATCGGAAAACCGGCCGTTTTAATCGACGCGCCGGTTTTTCTGTGGCATAAAATAGCCACAGCAAGAGATTGATTGCTCAGGGAATAAAAAAGCCCCGGCGGCAGGGGGAATACCGCCGGGGCGACCGATCCGGCCTTGGGGGGGGGACCGGATCGAATTACCGCTCAGGGAGAAAAGCGGGCAAGTATTGCGCTTGCATAGGGTCAGACCGGCAGCCAATCGGTTTGTTCCAAAAAAGTTGAAAAAATTTGCGGCTCGACGGCGGGCGGCTCTGGGGAGAGCCAACCTGCTGAATGAGCGCAAAAAAAACCCCGATGGCTGGGGGAAGCCTATCGGGGCAATAGACCGGTTCTTGGGGAAAACCGGATTCGGTTACCGCTCAGGGAGAAAAGCGGTCAAGCATCGCGCTTGTAGAGGGTCAGACCGTGAACTCGGCGGGGGAGTTCCTGACCGAACCGGTTATTTTTTGCGGCGTGGACGCCCGTCCAGCAACAAAGCCGGCCAAAGAAAAACCCCGACGTCGTGGGGGAACGACGTCGGGGTAAATATTCCGGTTCTTGGGGGGAAACCGGATATCGGTTACCGCTCAGGGAGAAAAGCGGTCAAGCCTCTTGCTTGTACAGGGTCAGACCGTGGCCCTCGAGCCAGAGTTCCCGAGTCAGCCCACTATTTTTTCGCGGCGCGACCGGCTTGCTGGCCGAATTGGGAATCACCCCCAATAAAAAACCCCGACGTCGCGGGGGAAACGACGCCGGGGCGAGTGTTCCGGTTCTTGGGGGGAAAACCGGATATGGGTTACCGCTCAGGGAGAAAAGCGGTTGAGCGTCGTAACGCTCATGGAAGGTCAGACCGGGCGTTTCCAGCCGAGTTCCCGAGATTCGCGAAAAATTTTCAAACCGCGCTCTGGCCTCAATGTGCCTGCTGCCAGTTGGCTGCGATGCCGGCCTCGGCAAGCAACGGCACGTCGAGTTCTGCCACCCGGCCCATGCGCTCACTGATGACCTTGCCCAACCGCTCGGCCTGGTCCGTGGGCACTTCGAAGACCAGTTCGTCATGTACTTGCATGATCATGCGGGCCGGCTCCCCGGTTTCGTGCAGCCACGCATCCACGTCGATCATGGCTTTCTTGATCAGGTCGGCGGCCGTGCCCTGAAGCGGCGCGTTGATGGCCGCGCGTTCCGCGCCCTGGCGGCGCGCGCCGTTGCGCGAATTGATTTCCGGTAGATAAAGCCGACGCCCATAGAGCGTTTCGACATAGCCCTCGGCCTTGGCAAGCTTGCGGGTTTCGTCCATGTAGCGACGCACGCCGGCGAAGCGTTCGAAGAAGCGATCGATATAGGCACCGGCTTCCTCGCGCGAGGTTTCCAGCTGTTTGGCCAGCCCGAACGCCGACATGCCATACATCAGGCCGAAGTTGATCGCCTTGGCCGCGCGCCGCTGATCGGTGCTGACCTCATCAAGCGGCGTATCGAAGACTTCCGAAGCCGTGGCCGAATGAATATCCCGCTCTTCGTTGAAGGCCGCCAGCAGGCCCGGGTCGCCGGACAGATGCGCCATGATGCGAAGCTCGATCTGCGAGTAGTCGACGGCCAGAATCTGCTGGCCTTCGGGGGCGATGAACGCCTCCCGGATACGCCGGCCGGATTCGGTGCGAATAGGGATGTTCTGCAGGTTCGGATCCGACGAGGACAGTCGACCGGTGGCTGCGACCGCCTGATGGTAGGAGGTATGAATACGCCCCGTGTTCGGATTGATCTGGGTCGGCAACTTCTCGGCATAGGTCGAGCGCAGCTTGGACAGCTCGCGCCACGACACGATAAGCGCCGGCAGTTCGTGCTGATCGGCCAGTTCGCGCAGCACGTCCTCGGCGGTCGAGGGCGCGCCCTTGGGCGTTTTGCGGATCACGGGCAGGGCGAGCCGATCGAAGAGAATATCCTTGAGCTGGGCCGGCGAACCGAGGTTGAACTCGCCCCCGGCGGCCTCGAACGCCTGGGTCTGGATTTCGGCCATACGCTCGGCCATTTCCTGACTCACCCGGCCGAGCAGATCGCGATCGACCAGTACGCCGTTGGCTTCGACGCGGGCGAGCACGGGCATGAGCGGCATCTCGATATCTTCGTACAGCGCCTTCAGGCGCGGACTCTCGGCGAGCTCCCCGTAAAGACGGTGATGCAGCTGTAGCGTGATATCCGCGTCTTCGGCCGCATAGGGCGTGGCCTGTTCCAGCGATACCTGGTTGAAGGTGATCTGCTTGGCGCCCTTGCCAGCCACTTCCTCGAACTTGGTGGTGCTCCGGTCCAGATACTTCTGTGCCAGCGAATCCATATCGTGACGCGTGGCCGTGCTGTTAAGCACATACGATTCGAGCATGGTGTCGTGATCGGCGCCGGCAACCTCGATTCCGTGACGGCGCAATACGTTGATGTCGTACTTGATGTGCTGACCGAGCTTGGCGATATCGGGGTTTTCCAGAACCCCGCGCAGGCGATCGAGCACGGTTTGCATCGACAGCTGTTCGGGCGCGCCCATGTAGTCGTGGCCGACCGGTACATACCAGGCCTCGCCTGCCTGAACCGCGAACGACAGCCCCACCAGATTGGACTGCATGGCCGACAGCGCATCGGTTTCCGTATCCACACAGATCAGGTCGGCGGCCTCAAGCCTGGCCATCATGGCCTCGAGGGCGTCCTGGTCGCGTACCTCGTGGTAATGCGTTTCGGCGGGTGCAGCCGGCACGTCCGGGCTGGCCTGTTCGGCGGGCGCGTCCAGATCTTCCAGGAACTTGTGGAATTCATAGCCACGGTACAGATCGCTGAGCGCCCGGACATCGGCCTCGCGCCGGGTGAGCGCCTCGCCGACCGAACCCAGGTCCAGATTACAGCGGATCGTGGCCAGATCCTTGTACAACGGCAGCTCGTCGAGCGCCGCGCGCAGGTTGTCCGCCACCTTGCCGCCGATTTCGTCGGCGTGGGCCATCACGCCGTCGAGGCCGTCGTACTGCAACAGCCATTTCGCCGCGGTCTTCGGCCCGACCTTGGCCACGCCGGGGATGTTGTCCGAACTGTCGCCCACCAGGGCGAGATAGTCGGTGATCAGCTCGGGGCCGACGCCGAATTTCTCGTGCACGCGGGCCACATCGGTACGCTTGTCCTGCATGGTATCGAGCAGGTTCACCCGCTCGTTGACCAGCTGCGCCATATCCTTGTCGCCGGTCACGATCAGCACTTCGCCGGCGTCGCGGGTGGCCAGGGTGCCGATTACATCGTCGGCTTCCACGCCGTCGACCTGCAGCAGGGGCAGGCCCAGTGCGACCACCACGTCGCGAATACCCGCGAACTGTGCCGAAAGTTCTTCGGGCACCGGCGGACGATTGGCCTTGTAATCGGCGAACAGCTCGTTACGAAAGGTCGGGCCGCGCGGGTCGAACACCACCACGATGCGATCGGCATCGTATTCGCGCAGGAACTTGCGCAGCATGTTGGTCATGCCATAGATCGCACCCGTGGGCTCGCCGGCGGCGTTGGTCAGCGGCGGCAGCACGTGGTAAGCGCGATACAGCCACGACGAGCCGTCAATAAGAATCAACGGACCACGCGGCGGCGTCGCAGCTGCGTTTTCGGAAGCAGAAGAACCAGCGGAATCGGACATGGGAGCAACCGGCAAATAATCGGCCCCGCTGTTGAACGCGGCGGCCGCAAGTACAAATCGACCCGCAGATTAACGCAGATGGCAACGGATTAAGACCCAACCGGCCCGCATGTACCCAAAGCCGGCACTCGGAACATGATCAAAACGCGCATCGCGCCGCGTTCTTCGAAGAAGTAACCGCAGATCGACGCAGATTCACGCAGATCAAAGGCGGGCAGCTCAGCTTATGCGTTACCCAAGCCACCCAACATCGTGTTCTTATCTGCGTTGATCTGTGTCGATCTGCGGAAAAAGGCCTTATCCGGCGGCGAAGCAGCGCCTATCGTTTGCGGCGCCTTCCTATCTGCGCAATCGGCGTAATCTGCGGTCAGCGCCTTCAAAAAACGCGCGAACACTCTCGAAGATCAGGCAAAAGGCAGCCGCTTTTCGCCGCGCATGAGATCGGCGACGGTTTCGCGGGCGCGCACTTCGTGCGGAGTATCGCCGTCGACCATGATTTCGGCCACGCGCGGGCGGGCGTTATAGCTCGATGCCATGGTGAAGCCGTAGGCACCGGCACTGCGTACGGCCAGCAGGTCATCCGCAGCCAGGGCCAGTTCGCGGTCGTGACCGAGAAAATCGCCGGTTTCGCAGATCGGGCCGACGATTTCCCAGGCGCGGGCCGACGTATCGGTGCGCGGGCTCACGGCCACGATCTCATGCCAGCCGTCGTAGAGCGCCGGTCGGAGCAGGTCGTTCATGGCCGCATCGACAATGGCGAAATGCTTGTCGTCTTCGGCCTGGCCCGGCTTGAGCAGCTCCACGCGGGTAAGCAGCACGCCGGCGTTGGCGACCAGCACGCGGCCCGGCTCGAACACGAGCTTGAGGTCGCGACCTTCCACCAGATCACGAATATTCTCGGCGTATTCGGCCGGCGAAGGCGGGTTCTCGTTGCGATAACGAATACCCAGACCGCCGCCCACGTCCAGATGCTCGATGACGATACCGCGTTCGGCCAGCCGATCGATGAGGGCCAGTACGCGCTTGACGGCATCACGAAACGGCGCCAACTGGGTCAGCTGCGAGCCGATATGACAATCCACGCCGCGAATCGTAATGCCCGGCATCTCGGCCGCGCGCGCATACAGGGCTTCGGCCCGGCCGATATCGACGCCGAACTTGTTCTCTTTCAAGCCGGTCGCGATATAGGGATGGGTCTGGGCATCCACATCCGGGTTCACCCGCAGCGATACCGGCGCGGTGGTGCCCATACGCCGGGCGATACTGTCGATACGCTCGAGTTCGGCTTCCGATTCGATATTGAAGCAGGCAATACCCACTTCCAGCGCGCGCTCGATTTCATCGACGCGCTTGCCCACGCCCGAAAACACCACCTTCGCCGGATCGCCGCCGGCGGTGATCACGCGCTCCAGCTCGCCCACCGAGACGATATCGAAACCGCTGCCCAGATCGGCCAGCAGGCCGAGCACGCCGATATTACCGTTGGCTTTCACGGCAAAGCAGATGCGGTGATCGATACCGGCCAGGGCTTCGTCGAATACGCGATAGTGGCGGGCGATGGTGGCCGCGCTATACACATAGCAGGGGGTACCGAAACGCTCGGCGATCGCAGGCAGGGCAACGTCTTCGGCGTGGAGCACGCCGTCGCGATACTCGAAATGATCCATTTAATCGACGCGGTTATCGGTGGCTTCGGCGCGGTTGTCGGGCGCCGGCGTGCTGCTTTCGTCCGCCGTATCGTCGTCCATGCCGAACGGGCCGTCGGTCTGGGATTCAGGCGCTTCGCCCGGCAGATACAGCGGCCCGGTCTGACCGCAGCCAGCCAGTACGACCGCTACAAACGCCCACAGCAGTACACTCGAAAGCGCTTTCATCATTGCTCGCCACCGTGAATTGAGCGCCTAGTCTAGGGCCTGTGGTGGTTTCGCGCGACACCTCGCCGAACAGCCGCCGAGGCGCCCGGCCGGTGCACGATTCCGACCGGGCCACACGCCGGCCCCAACGGCCGACGCACGTTCGCGGAAGCGCTAGCTTTCCACGCCCATGTGGCTGGCCAGAAAGCGCAGATGATCTTCCATGAAGCTGGCGATGAAGAAATAGCTGTGGTCGTAGCCTTCGCGTCGATGCACGGTGACATCGGCGCCGACCTTGTCGGCGGCTTCCTCGAGCCGGTGCGGCTGCAGCTGTTCGTCGAGGAAGTTGTCGGCCAGGCCCTGCTCGACACGAATCGGCGGCAGTGCCTCGGGGTTGTCGGCGTTGGCGAGCAGATAGCTGGCGTCGTAGGCATACCAGTCCTGCTTGTCGTCACCGATGTACTTCGGAAACGCCTTGTGGCCCCAGGGCACTTCGCTGGGCGCACAGATGGGCGAGAACGCCGAAATCGCGGCAAAGCGATCGATATTGCGCAGACCGATCACCAGCGCCCCGTGGCCGCCCATCGAATGCCCGAAGATCGCTTCGCGCGAGAGATCCAGCGTGGTGCCGAATTCGTCGGCGAGCAGGCTCGGCAACTCGCTGACCACATAGTCGTACATCTGGTAGTGGCGCGCCCAGGGCTGTTGCGTGGCATTCACATAGAAGCCGGCGCCCTTGCCCATGTCGTAGCTGTCCTCGTCGGGGACATCCTCGCCCCGCGGGCTGGTATCCGGGGCGACGATGGCAATGCCGAGTTCCGCGGCAATACGCTGGGCACCGGCCTTGTTGACGAAGTTTTCGTCGGTACAGGTCAAACCGGACAGCCAGTAAACCACGGGTACGCGCCGGGTATCGGCCAGCGGCGGCAGATACACCGAAAAGGTCATGTCGCAATTGCAGACCTCGGAGGCATGCGTGTAGCGGCGCTGCACGCCGCCGAACGAGCGGTGTTCGTCAATCTTTTCCATCGTGGACTCCGCGCAGAATTCGAGACAGTCGTTCCAATCTAAACGAAATCGCCGTGATGTCGTGACCGACACCACGGCGATCCGGGTTCATGCAGACAGTTCTAGAAGTGCAGAACCGAACGAATGGCCTTGCCCTCGTGCAACAGATCAAACGCTTCGTTGATCTTTTCGAACGGCAGATCGTGGGTGACGAAATCGTCGATATTGATCTCGCCGTTCATGTAGCGATTCACGTAGTCCGGCAGCTGGGTGCGACCCTTGACGCCGCCAAAGGCGGAACCACGCCATACACGACCGGTCACCAGCTGGAACGGACGGGTGGAGATCTCCTCGCCCGCACCGGCCACACCGATGATGGTCGACTCGCCCCAGCCCTTGTGCGCGCATTCCAGGGCCGCGCGCATGATGTTGACGTTGCCGATGCACTCGAAGGAATAGTCCACGCCGCCATCGGTGAGTTCGATGATCACCTGCTGGATCGGGTCGTCATAATCCTTCGGGTTCACGCACTCGGTCGCACCGAGCTGCTTGGCGAAATCGAACTTAGACGGGTTGATATCGATGGCGATGATGCGGCTGGCATTGGCCATGCGCGCACCCTGGATCACCGACAGGCCGATCGCGCCCAGGCCGAACACGGCCACGGTCGAGCCTTCTTCCACCCCGGCGGTGTTGAACACCGCACCAATGCCGGTGGTCACGCCACAACCAAGCAGGCACACCTTGTCGAGCGGCGCTTCCTTGTTGACCTTCGCCAGGGAGACTTCCGGCACCACGGTGTATTCCGAGAACGTCGACGTACCCATGTAGTGGTAGAGGTCGGTCCCGTCCTTGGAAAAACGCGTGGTGCCATCGGGCATCACGCCCTGGCCCTGGGTTTCGCGCACCGCGCCGCAGAGGTTGGTCTTGCCCGAGCGACAGAACTTGCACTCGCCGCATTCGGCGGTATACAGCGGAATCACGTGATCGCCGGGGGATACGCTGGTCACGCCTTCGCCCACTTCCTCGACCACGCCACCGCCTTCGTGGCCCAGAATACGCGGGAAAAAGCCCTCCGGATCGGCACCCGACAGGGTGAATGCATCGGTATGGCAGACCCCGGTCGCCACGATGCGTACCAGCACCTCGCCGGCTTTCGGCGGTGCGACTTCGATTTCTTCCAGGGTCAGCGGCTTGCCCGCTTCCCAGGCCACGGCGGCACGACTTTTCATGGCGTTTCCTCGTTTTGCAATGATGTCTTTGCATCATTGCCTGTATGAACGTAGGCGAACGAGTCTAGCGCACCGGTCCAGAGTCTAGGCAAGACAGACTATGGTTGAACAAGGCGGTGGGAACTCGAAGAATTGCTTGCGCCCACGGCCCGGGCTGGCCAGACTTCGCCTTCTCGTTTGTTCCTCATCGCGATAAAGCATGCTCGACTGTATCGAGATCGAACCCAAAACCACCGCCCGCGCCAGCGTGATCTGGCTGCATGGTCTGGGCGCCGACGGCAATGATTTCGTGCCGATTGTCGACGAACTGGGCCTGGGCGCGGATCACGGAGTGCGCTTCGTGTTCCCCAACGCCAAGACGCGTCCGGTGACCATCAACAACGGCATGAGCATGCGCGCCTGGTACGACATCAAGGGCATGGCCATCGCCGACAAGCAGGATGCCGAGGGCATTCACGACAGCGCGAACGAGATCGAACAGCTCATCGCGCGCGAGGTCGAGCGCGGCGTGGCGACCGAATCCATCGTCATCGCCGGCTTTTCCCAGGGCGGCGCCATCGCCCTGCATACCGGCGTACGCCATGCCGATCGGCTGGCCGGCATCATGGGCCTGTCCACCTATCTACCGCTGGCCGAGACCGTGGCCGCCGAAGCCAGCGAGGCCAATCGCGCCACGCCGATTCTCATGGCCCACGGCAGTCACGATCCGGTGGTGCCGGTGCAGCTCGGCCAGGCCAGTCGGGATCAGCTCCTCGAGGCCGGCTACGACGTCGCCTGGCACGAATACCCGATGCAGCATCAGGTCTGCATGCCCGAGATCGCGACCATCGGCCGCTGGTTGGGCGAGCGTTTGCTGTAATGATCGAAACGCTACAGGGCCTGATCGCCGACTTCGGCGCCTTCGCGGTCGCCATCGGCTGTCTTCTGGAAGGCGAAACCGCGATTCTGCTGGGCGTATTCGGCGCCCACCGTGGCTGGCTCTCGCTGGAAAGCGTGGTCGTCGCCGCCACGATAGCCACAATCATCGGCGACAACCTGTGCTTTCATATCGGCCGCCGCATGGGCCGGCCGGCGTTGGATCGACGCCCCGGCTGGCAGCCCAAGATCGCCCGTGTCGAACGCCTGCTTGAAAGCTACGGCGCGCCGGTGATGATCGGCTTTCGTTTTCTCTACGGGCTGCGCTACGTCACGCCGTTTCTGCTCGGCTCGCTTGGCGTATCGCCGCTACGCTTTTTTCTGCTCGCCATGATCGGCACGTTGCTGTGGGTCGGCACAGTCACCTTCGTCGGCGTGCATCTCGCCGGCGCGATCGAGCATGCCCTGGCCCATATCCACGATGTGGAAAAGATCCTGGCCGCCGTTGTGCTCATCGGTGCCGGGTTGGGTCTGGCGGTTTACTGGATGCGCCGCAACGTCACCGCCCAGCGCTGATAGAGCCGATTCGGGACGCTTTTTTCGCGTCATTCTGAAGTCAGAGTCCGCAGATCGACGCAGATCAGCGCAGATCAATACACGGCCTGACGGCCCGATCCCTAGTTCGAACGACGGCTGACTAGCGGCTAGCGCCCGTAGCGCAGGTTTTTCATCTGCGTGAATCTGCGTCGATCTGCGGACGGCGCACCGCCTGTGAAGGACGCGAACACGACCCGAGAGCGGTTATGCAGAGCGTCCCTAGCGGTCGATCGAATAGATCAGGTCGCCGCCCGTGGCCACGCTGCTGGACTCGGTTTCCAGGCGCCAGCGCGAGCTGAGCGTATAGCGTAGCGACAGCGTCGACACCGGGTTGAACAGCCCGATCCCGTAACTCACATAGAGCTTGGGCGACAGATACTTGCCGACCGTGAAGGCGGCGTTGTCGCTGGACTGTCCCGCCCCGGCGCCAATACCGATATCGTCGATACCGAGCCGATCGCCGACGTTTTCAAGCGTCTGGTTGGCGCGGTTGTTCCCCAGCGCCAGCGCAGCCCGTGCCACCAGGCTGGACTGCTGGCTGTTGGCGCCGTCGAGCGGGCGGCCGAGCAACAGCCACGACAGCTGTTCGGACTGGCCCATAGCGGGCTCGGAGAACAGCGTCAGCCGCGGGTTTTCAACGCTGCCCCGGACTTCCACACCCACGGTCACATCCTCGGCCGGGTAGCGCGCCGCGCGCAGATCCAAGCCGGGTTCGCTCACCGGCCCGCCGGCAAACAGAATACGGCCTTCCTGAATATCGAGATTCTGGCCGTAGGCCCGGTAGGCGCCGTCCACGATCTGGATTTCGCCGGTGCCGGTGGTCACATCACCCGGCTGCTGCACCACGCGCAGATCGCCGGTGAGATTGGCACTCAGACCGAAACCTTCGATATGCACGTCGTCGCCGAGTACCACCTGCACATCGGCATGAATCGCACGGGTGATCGCCTCGGTCGCCGCATCGGGTTGTTCGTCGGTCACGATCACCTGATCGCCCGAGACGGTGGTCACGCCCGAGGCCGGCAGATCCCGGGGTGTAATCGAGGCTTCGGGCACCACCACGCGGCCTTCGACATCCACCCGCGACGGGGTGACGGCCACGCGAAGATCGGGGCTGACATAGGCGGTGGCGTCCGGGATGTTGACCACCTGAAAACGCTCGCCACGAATGGTCAGATCGACGTCCTGACCGTCGTCGTTGAGCGCGATCGCGCCGTTGGCGTTCAGCGTGCCGCCGCCGGATTTCGCACTCGCGTCGATATCGATGGTGTCGCCACGCCCGGTGGCCGCCAGGCTGAGATCGGTGAGTACCAGGCCGGGCGTGACCAGCACCACGCGCGAGGCGTTCAGGCCGATATCGCCCAGCACGGTCGGGCGCGCGAGGCTGCCGCCCAGGTTGAGCTGGCCGGCGATCTTGCCATCGAACTCGTCGACTTCGGGCGAGAGCTGCTCGATGACCGACAGGCGCTGGATATCGAGGTTCACGGACCCGCTGAGCGCGCGTTCGGTCAGCGGCGCAGCGCCCGGCGCGACCGCGACATCCGCGGCAATACGTCCGGTCTGGCCCAGCGGCAGATCGATCGCGCCGTCGAGCGCCGAGCGCTGCATGCGCAGGGTGATGGTGCCGGGCTGCATATCCACGATGCGTACGACGCGCTCGTCGGGCTGGGTCAAGGAGACGCTGCCGGCACTGGTGTTCAGGCGCGCGTCGACGTCGGGGTCGCCGCCGGCCGGCAGGCGGGCATCGATGGTGCCGGATACCGAGCCATCGATATCCAGGCCTTCCGGAAAATAGATGCGGGCATAGTCGTAGGCGAAATCCGACAGCTCGATATGCGCGCTGCTGGCGTTGGCGTCGTGACTGCCGCGCAGACAAACGCGGGCATCGCCCGAGGTCAGGCAGGCGTTGTCGATCGACTGCGCCTCGGCCGAGACGGCGCCCTTTGCGGTAGTGGCGAGCGTCCAGGGGGCCAGTTCGCCGTAGGCGGCCTTGAGCTGGTCGAGCGTATACCGCCAGTTCATGGTCTTCTTGTCGAGTGCACCGTCGAGGCCGATATCGGCGGTGGCGATTTCGGAATCCACGTTGGCGCTGATCGAATGCGCGCCGGGCGTACCGTTCATGCGCAGGGCCACGCTGTCGATCGCCTGACCACCGGCCTCCACGCCGGCGATATCCAGCACCACGTTGGAGCGGCTGTTGCCGGACCAGTCGACCCTGGCATTCAGGTCGGCACGCGCCACGCGGTTGTCGTCGACCGCGATATTGCGGGCGGCGAGCGTGGCATCCACGTTGGGCGCCGAAACACGCCCCTTGACGGTTCCGCGGCTTTGCAAGGAACCGGCCAGTGTCGGCCAGGCGGTGGACAGATCGCTGGAATCGATCGTCCAGCGCCCGTCGAGCGCAGCATCCGGGGTCCAGCCAAAGCGTCCGCTGATCTTCGCGTCGGTGGCACCCGAGACCAGATCGAAGCGCTCCACGAGCACGTGATCGCCCAGATAGCGTGCCTTGGCATCCAGGCGCAGCGGCTGTCGGCGCAGGCTGCCGCGGGCAGTGAGCTTGTCGATGTCGGCCACGATGCGCTCGCCGTCCTGTTTCGCGCGCAGGTCGGCGACCAGGTTGAAATCGCCCGGTACATCGGCCACCACCGCGCCCGGATTGATGTTTTTGCCTTCCAGATGGGCGTTGACGTCGAGCGCTGGCGCCCAGCGGATCGAGGCGTTGCCATTGATATCGCCCGGCCCGCCGCTGATATCGAGCTTGGCCAGCTCGAAGGCTTCCATGCTGCCGCGGCCGTCGAGGCTGAGCTTGCCAGCGGTCTGGCCCACGACCTGCCACGCCAGGTTGGTGGCCAGCTCGTAATCGGTCATTTCGCCGGTCAGGCGCACACGCCCCGTCTCGGAGCGATACGCCGGCGTACCGGCCAGTGGCCACTGCAGATCGGCCCAGTCCACCGAAAGGTCCATGGCATTGCCTTCGGCCAGCGCCACCTGGCCCTTGGCAGCGAGCGTGCCGGCCATGTCCGGGCTGGAGAGATTCAGGCTGTCGATAACGAGGGTATCGCCGGTATAGCGCAGGGTGCTGGTCAGCGCGGCGCGGCCGTAATCGGCGCTGTCGGCATCGACATCCACATTCACTTCGAGGGCATCGATCGGCCCCTTCGCGCCGATCGTGGCGGTGAACCCGGCCTGGGGCAGATCCTCGCGGATGGCCGGCAGGCGCGTATTGTCGAGCTTGAGGGTGGCATCGACGGCCGGCTTGTCGAGGGCGTCGGTCAGCCGTCCGCTCAAGTTGACGTTATAGGGCGCGGCCACGGTCAGGCTCACGCCCAGATCGGCCAGATCGCCTTCGATCTCGGCGTCGGCCTCGATCGGTGCGAGATCGGGCAGGCGCAGCGCGGCGTTGAGCGACAGATTGGTGGCATAGCCACCGCGCGGGTTGAGCCGCGCCTGGGCATCCACGTCGAACATCGGGCCATGGCCGGTCAACGATTCGATACGCCAATCCTCGTCGTCCAGCCGTGCATTGGCCAGGCGCGCGCTATCCACCACGAAGGGCTCGGCCTCGGGTGCGGTCTTCGCCGAGATATCGTCGAGAGACACCCGGTCGATCTGTACCGCCACCGGCAGATCGATCGCGTCCGGCAGGCTGAACGGCTCAGCCGGTTCTTCCGGCTCGGGTTCCGGGGTATCGACGATCTTTGTGACTTCGTAGTTCACCCCGCGTACGGCGAGATTGCGTACATGCACGGTGGCCGAAAGCAGTTCGCTGGCCGTCCAGTCCAGATCCACCGCGTTGACCGACAGCTTCATGGTCTCGGTTTCGACGTTCACGCCGCGCACTTCCAGCGGGCCGATCAGCCGGCCTTCGACGCTGGCCACTTCAATGCCGTCGGGCAGGCGCGGACCGATCTGGCCCCAGGCGAAGTCGAGCCCGCTGCGCGTGGTCGCCACCCAGGCGATCAGGCCGACGAGTACGAGCACGATCACCAGCAGGGTCAACAGCGTCCATTTGACGATACGCCAGACCCGCGAACGCTTCTTGGCGGCCGCGTGCTTCTGCTCGCCGTTTGCCTGCGCGGGCGCGGAGGCGGCGTTGTTGTCGTCGTGTTCGCTCACAGATCGGGGCCGAGGCTGAAGTGAATACGGAAATCGCTGTCCGGATCGTCCAGCGGGTGGGCCAGATCGAGCCGGATCTGGCCGACCGGCGAGGCCCAGCGAAAGCCGATGCCCACGCCCCGCTTGAAGTCGAAGCTGGTGGTATTGGCGACATCGCCGACGTCGAAGAAGGCGGCCAGACCGTAATCCTTGTAGACCTTGTAGTCGGCTTCGATACTGCCTACGGCCAGATAACGGCCCCCGATGTTGTCGCCGTCGGCGTTTTCCGGGCTGATCTGCTGGTAGCCATAGCCGCGCACGGTACGATCGCCACCGGTGAAGAACCGCTGCGACGGCGGCAGTTCGTCGAAGTCGTCCACTTCGATGGCGCCGAACTGGCTACGCAACAGCAGCCGGGACTTGGAGGTCAACGGCAGAACCGCGTTGCCGGTCACCTTCGCCTGGACAAAATCCACGCTCGAGCCCAGCGACTCGCTGGCGCCGTGCACGTCCACCGACGCGCTTACACCCTTGCGCGTATTGAGCAGGTCGTCGGCCTTCTGCAGGGTAAGCGTATAACCGGGGTAGAGCAGCGTGGAGGTGCGATCGCCCACGTCATCGCCCAGGTCGTAGGTTTCGCGTTCGAGATTGATATAGGCGCGCTTGCGCCCGAGCGACCAGCCGGTATCCCGGACCGCGCCGATGCCGTAGTTGATCGAGGTGATATCGCCGAAATCCTCGTTGGCGACGTTGGCGGTGAAGCTGAGCTTGTCCTGGGCGACGTTGGCGATGGGGATATCGTAGGACGCCTGCAGAGCCTGCTGAACCGCCGACAGGCGCAGATCGCTGCGAAACTGATGGCCGCGCTTGTTGAGATGGCGAAACTTCACGCCCAGACCCACGCGCGGGCCGGTATCCGTGCCGTAGCCGGCCGAGATCTGATAGCTCTGCGGCTTGCTCGCTTCGGCGGTCACCCCCACCGGCACCTGTAGCCGGCCGATACTGATGAGCGGGTCGTCCGGCGGGTAGATGATATCGAACAGCCAGTCGCCGATCGGTGCTTCGCGCTCGGCGTCGCCGCGTTCGGCCTGAATCGAGATCTTGTTGAAATAATCGGTATCCGACAGGATCAGCTGCAGGTCGACCAGGCGCTCGGCATCGAACGGGTCGCCGGCCTTGAACGGCACGAAACGACGCACGAAATCGTCGTTGAGTACGTCCTGGTCGAAGTTGACGTCGCCGAAGTAGTAGCGCTCGCCGGTATCGAGCACCAGATCGATGGCCGCCGTATTGTTGTCGGGGCGCACGCGAATGACCGCCTGGCTGAATCGTGCATCGAGATAGCCCGCATCGTAGGCCGCGGTATACAGCGCGTTCTTGGTGGCCGTGTACTGCGAATGGATCAGGCGCTTGCCGGTGGCCAGCCTGCTCGCCCGCAGCGCCTCGCGGATTTCTGGCAGCTCGTCGCCCGGTCCGCGTACGGCCAGGTTGAGCGCGGTGACTTTCGTCTGCGGTCCGCGATCGATACGAAACGTGGCCTGCCAGGTATCGCCATCGCCGTCGGGCTCGGCCAGCGTTTGTTCGATCGTCGGGTTGTAATAGCCGAAAGGCGCGAGCGCGGCCTTGATCTCGTTGGGCGCAAGCCGATACAGCCGCCGGATCTTGCCGGGCGCCCAGGGCTTTTCATGCTCGGCGGCCACCGACAGCGAGTTGCGCACGTTGGCAAGCAACGGGTCGTTGATGCCGTCGATATTGACGTTGACCGTATCGGCCACCGCCGGACGCACGAGCACGCCCGCTAGCGCGATCATAACGACCAGCGGCAGATGCCGCCGCTTGAACAATCTGCGATAGCGCTCGATCACGGTGCTCGTGTTACCCACCCAATAATGTACCCGCGCCTGCGTTTTCAAGACGAAGCCCCCTGGGAAGCCGCAGTCACGGCCCGAAAAACGCAGACCCAGCGTCCAGATTACCGCAAACGCTTTCCTGCCCCATAAACGAGCGGGGCGTGCGTCGCGTCTACTGTCTACGTGCGATGCCCGTCGCGGCGATTCATGTGCGCTGCTAGCCGTCGAAATTATCGATGGTCAGGGGCCGACAATCCTCGACGCCCGCGATCCGCAGTACGCGGGTATAGAAAGCGCGCTCGGACTCGATGGCGGTACGGATATTGTCGGCGTCGCGAAAGCCGTGGCGCTCTTCGGGAAACACCACGTAGGCCACGGCCACGCCGCGTTCGCGCAGCGCTTCGACCATGGTCTCGGCCTGATCGGGCGGCACGACCTTGTCCTTGAGCCCCTGCAGGAACAACACCGGGCAGGCCAGACGTTCGGCATGGGCGAGCGGTGAACGCTCGGTCAGCAGGACGTCGTCGGCGCCGATCAGCCGATGCAGGTAGCGCGATTCGAATTTATGCGTCGAGGCCATCAGGCGACGCAGGTCACCGATGCCGTAATAGCTCGCCCCGGCGGCGGCCACATCGGTGAATGTGAGCACGCACAGCACGGTATAGCCGCCGGCACTGCTGCCGGAAATGAGCACGCGCTCGCCGTCGACCCGGCCGAGCTCGGTCAGATGACGTGCGCCGTATTCACAGTCGGCCACATCGGCCACGCCCCAGGCATCGGTGAGCTTCTGACGATAGGTACGACCATAGCCGGTGCTGCCGCGATAGTTCACGTCCAGCAGCGCATAGCCGCGCGATGTCCAGTACTGGATACGCGCATCCAGGGCGGTGCTGGTCGCCCCGGTGGGGCCGCCGTGGCACTTGAGGATCAGCGGCGGGCGCTCGTCATCGGGGCCGCGACAGACATGGCTTGCCGGCGCGTAGTAGAGCCCGTGCGCGGTATCGCCGTCGGCGGTCGGCCAGCTCATCGGTTGCGGCGCTGCCAAGGCGGTGTCGCCCGGCAGGCCGTCGGTGGCCCGCAGCACACGGGCCGTGCCGTCGCGCTCGATGGCCACCAGCTGTTTGGGCGTGCGCGCGTTCGCGGCCACCACGACCACGCGGTCGCCGACGGCCTGCAGCTGTTCATAGAAATCCCAGGCCAGCGGCCAGGGCGAGAACGCGCCGTTGTTCGGATCGACCTCGCCGAGCTGCCACAGGCCATCGGCGCTGGCCATGGCAATGAGCCGGCCGTCGGCGGTGAAGGTATAGGTACTCTGGCCGAACACCCATTGCGGCACGCCGAATTCCGCGCGCTCGCGGGTGACTGCCTCGAAGCCATCCTGGCCCGACCGCTCGCGATAGATATTCCACCACTCGTTTTCGTCGCAGACGATATGCAGCCGCCCGTTCGGGTCGAAACGCGGGCCGAACAGCGAGGCATCGGCCGGTGCCCACAGACAGCGCGGCACGCCGGGCATGCCGTCGTCATCGATCTCGGCCTGCCAGAGTTCGGTGGCATCCCAGGGCATATCGGGATGATTCCAGGCCAGCCACACCAGGCGCTCGCCACCCGGGCACAGCCGCGGGCTGGCATAGAAGTCGTGGCCTTCGGCGACGACATGGCGTCGTCCATCGGCGGTGACGATTTCGATCGTCGCCTTCGGCTCGCCGCCCTCGACCGGGGTTTCTGCCACCACCACCATTTGCTCGCGGCGGGCATCGTATTGCAGGTCGGCAAAGCGGACGTCGTCGTCGCTCGCCGTGACGGGGCGGATGGTGGCGTCGGCATCACGCCGATAGATCGCCTGATCGGCCGCGTTGACGAACCACACGGTCTGCCCATGCACGGTAAACGCTGCGCCGCCGTATTCGTGGACCGCGCTGCGCGCACTCAGCGGTGCATCGAGCAGTGACACGGCCTCGCCGCGGTCATCGAGGCGCATGATCGTGTTGCGGCCGGCCTCGTCGGGGCGGCTTTCGATCCAGTACAGGGTCGGCGTCTCGACGCCCGTGTCCACGCAGACATCGCTGAGTTTACGCCCCGCCGCAGCCACATGATCGGCGGTGATGGCCGACGGCCAGCTGCCGTAGGGGCGGATTTCGCGCTCTGTGCTTTCCTGCGTGCTCATCATGACAACGCCTTTTTCAAAGATCAGTCCAGTGTTCGTCGATTGCGTGCGTGGGCCGTGCATCCGCGTCGAAACCCCGCTCGTGGAATGCAACCGAACCGTCGGCGCCGCGTTTGATCACCGTGGAGGCACGCGTGCCGTAGTAGCCGCTGCGAATGAAAAGCGGGGATAGAAAACGCTCGCGCTCAGTGCCGATGCCGGTATCCGGGAGGGCGTCGATGGCTACGGTATCCGTATCGGCCAACAGCTCGAACAACGTCTCGGCGTCGAGATCATCGTTTTCGATGCGCGTGCGCAGCCGCGATTGGGCCGCCTCGGTCTTGGGCCAGTGATCCCCCCAGCAGCCGTTGGAAATGGCGTGCACGCCCGGACGCAGCCGAAGATGACGCACCGCACCGCGATTGGATACGAACCACAGGCTCGTTCGATCGCCGACCAGCAGATTGAACGGCCCGTAGGCATCGCCTTCGGCATGCATGCGCGCGGCCCAGTCGTCGGCATTGGTTTGTGTCGCGAAATAATCGCGTACCAGCAGGCCACGCGAACGCGCCTCGGCCACCTTCGATGCCTCGCGGACGTTGGTCACGGCCGCAAAGCGACCCTGCCGGTCGGCTGCGCACCAGGCGCCGCCGGCCTGCAGATCGCGCCCACCGAAGGCTTCGGCCGGCTGTTGCCACCAATGGGCGGCCTCGGTGGGGCGGGCATGAAACTCGTCGCGATTGGCGGCCACGATGAGGTCCAGCTCAGGATGCGCGCGCCAGGCAAAGGCGATCAGACACATATAGCAATCTCTCCCGCGCTGCGCGAAGCTGCTAAGCTTTTCGGCCGCTTTTTCGGTGCAGAATCATGAGCGATAGCAACAGTACGCGACATCATGTCGTGATCGTCGGTGGCGGTTTTGGCGGTCTGTTCGCCGCGCGCAAGCTCGGAGGAAGCGGCTACGACGTAACGCTTGTGGACAAGCGTAATTTCCATACCTTTCAGCCTCTGCTGTATCAGGTCGCCGTCGGCATGCTCACCACCGGCGATGTGTGTACGCCCCATCGGGTGACCCTGCGCCGCAAGAAAAACATCCGCTCGCTGATGAGTACGGCCTACGATATCGACCCGGCGAAGCGTCTCATATTTCATGAAAGCGGCGAGCTTTCCTACGACACGCTGATTGTGGCCACCGGCGTCAAACATGCCTATTTCGGCAACGACGAGTGGAGCGAGCACGCCCCCGGCCTGAAAACGGTGGAGCACGCGCTGCGCATGCGTCGGCGTATTTTCCATGCCTTCGAAACCGCCGAGCTTACCAGCGACGCCGCCGAACGCGCGCCCTGGCTGAACTTCGTGGTGGTCGGCGCGGGGCCGACGGGCGTGGAGCTGGCCGGCGCCATCGCCGAACTCGCGCATCGCATCATGGTGGAGGATTTCCGCAGCTTCGATCCACGTGAAACACGCATTCTGCTGGTCGAAGGGGCAGAGCGCGTGCTGCCGGCCTACCCGGAAAAGCTTTCGCGCCAGGCCAAGGAGATGCTGGAAGAACTGGGCGTCGAGGTGGTCACCGATACGATGGTGTCCTCGATCGATGAACAGGGCGTGGCCATGAAAGGCCCGGACGGCGAAAAGACGCTGGCTGCACGGACCGTGCTCTGGGCGGCCGGGGTGCGCGCTTCGGTGTTCGGCGAGATTCTGGCCGAGCGCACCGAGGCCGAACGGGCCGGCGGTGGCCGCCTGGTGGTGGATACCGACCTGACCCTGCCCGGCTACCCGGATATCTTCGTGATCGGCGATCTGGCCGCGGTGACCGATCGTGCCGACAAGGCGGTGCCCGGCCTCGCACCGGCCGCTATCCAGCAGGGCGAATATGTCGCTGGTGTGCTCAAGCGACGTCGCCGTGGCAAGACCACCCCCGGCTTCAAGTACAAGGACAAGGGCAGCATGGCGGTCATCGGACGCAACCGCGCCGTGGCCAATCTGCCGGGCTTCACCATGGCCGGTTTCAGTGCCTGGCTACTGTGGGTGCTGATCCATATCTATGCGCTGATCGGCAGCGAACGCCGGCTGCGGGTGATGGTGCAATGGGTATGGAAATACTTCACCTGCCGCACCGGCGATCGGCTGATCACCGGCCGGCCGCCCAACACCCGCCGGCTGCATCAGACCCGCGGTGAAAAACCCCGCTGACGCGCCCGCCTCACGGCTGGACGATCAACCGGTTGATCAAACGGCTTCGGATTCCATGCCGAGTTCCTTGATCTTGCGCGTGAGCGTATTGCGGCCCCAGCCCAGCAGGCGCGCGGCTTCCTGACGGTGGCCATCGGTGCGCGCCAGGGCCGCACGGATCATCACCCGTTCCAGGCTCGGGATGGCCTCGTCGAGCAGATGATCGGCCCCTTCGGCCAGACGCTCTTCGGCCCAGTGCGCGAGCTGGTCGTCCCAGCGCTGTTCGCCGGCCACGGGCATCGTAGGAGGCGCTGCCGCCGTCGCGGTCGGTGAGGCGGCGGCCTGGGGTTTCGGCTCGGCCGGCGCGGGTGCATTGGCTGCAGGCATGGCGCTGCCGTCGCGCAGTTCCTGTGGCAGATCCTCCAGCACGACCTCGCGGCCCGGCGCCATGACGGTGAGCCAGCGACACAGGTTTTCGAGCTGGCGAACGTTGCCCGCCCAATCCAGAGCGCTGAGAAACTGGCTGGCCTGCTTGCTCAGGCTCTTGAGTTCCATATCGAGCTCGCGCGCGGCGCGACCGAGGAAGAACTCAAGCAGCAGGGGAATATCCTCTCGGCGTTCGCGCAGCGGCGGCACGCGTAGCCGAATGACGTTCAGGCGATGGAACAGATCTTCGCGAAAACGGCCCTTGCGAACCTCTTTTTCCAGCTCCTGGTTGGTCGCCGCGATAATGCGTACGTCCACCGACACGGGCGTATGTCCGCCCACACGATAGAACTGCCCGTCCTGGAGCACGCGCAACAGCCGGGTTTGCAGATCGGCCGGCATATCGCCGATTTCGTCCAGAAACAGAGTGCCGCCATGGGCCTGCTCGAAGCGCCCGCGGCGCTGGGCGGCCGCGCCCGTGAAGGCGCCTTTTTCATGGCCGAAGAACTCCGATTCCATCAGGTCTTTCGGAATCGCGGCGGTGTTCACGGCGATGAACGGCCGGCTCGCCCGCGGGCTGTGCTCGTGCAGGGCATGGGCCACCAGTTCCTTGCCGGTGCCCGACTCGCCGGTGATCAGCACCGTGATATTGGAGGCCGACAGGCGTCCGATGGCACGAAACACTTCCTGCATGGCCGGCGCTTCGCCGATGATGATCGAGGCCTGGGGCTTCGCGGCTTCGCTTTCCGGCTGGCCTTCGCGGGCCAGACGGGCCGCGCGCATCACCAGCTCGACCGCTTCGTCCAGATCGAACGGCTTGGGCAGGTATTCGAAGGCACCGCCGCGATAGGCCGATACCGCGCTGTCCAGATCGGAATGCGCGGTCATGATGATGATCGGCAGCTCGGGCTTGCGCGCATGCACGCGCTCGAGCAGATCCAGGCCGGAGATGCCGGGCATACGGATATCGGTGAGCAGTACGTCGGGGGTCTGCTCGTCGAGGGCATCGAGCAGTTCGGCGCCGCCGGGAAAGGTCACGACGTCGATATCCGCGCTCTTGAGCGCGCGTTCGAGCACCCAGCGAATGGATTCGTCGTCGTCCACCACCCATGCCGAGAGCGTGCCTGTATTGCCTGTGCTCATCGCGAACTCACCTTGTTCTGGCTAATCATCACCGGCCTCCAGGGGCAGGATGACGCTGAAAATAGTCTGCCCCGGGCGGCTTTCGCACTCGATCAGCCCGTGGTGCAGGTGAATGAGGTACTGGGCGATCGGCAGGCCCATGCCGGTGCCCTCGGCGCGCGAACTGACCATGGGGTGAAAGATGCGCGGCAGCAGATCGCGCGGGATGCCGGGCCCGTTGTCGACGACATCCACACGGACCACCAGCCGATGCTGGGTTCCGCCAATCGTGAACAGCCGCTGGGTACGGGTGCGTAGCAGGATCTCGCCGCTGCCATCGAGCGCGGTAACGGCATTGCCCACCAGATTGAAAAGCGTCTGGATGAGCTGCTCACGATCGGCCCTGATCTCTGGAATGCTCGGGTCGAAATCGCGCTTGAGTTCCACGCCCGGGGGCAGATCGGAGCTGATAAGCGCCCGCACATGCTCGAGCGGCTCGTGGATATTGAGCGGCTGCTTGTTGGGCGGACGCCTCGGCCCGAGCAGCCCGTCCACGAGGTTCTGCAGCCGATCGGCTTCGCGAATGATGACGGTGGTGAATTCCTTGAGCGCGTCGTCGTCGATCTCGCGTTCGAGCAGCTGGGCCGCGCCGCGCAGCCCGCCCAGCGGGTTCTTGATCTCGTGCGCCAGCCCGCGAATCATCTCGCGATTGGCCAGGTTCTGGACCCGCATCTGATCGTCGCGGGATATGCGCAGCTGGCGGTCGAGCGAGAGGAACTCCAGCAGCAGCGCCGAGCCGCCGTTACGATCGGTGAACGGCGTGACCGTGCAGTCCACTGTCAGCGGATCGCCCACGCCGGCGCGCAGATACAGCTCGCGCTCGGTGAAGGCCGCCCCCTTGTACAGGGCGGATTCGAGCTTTGCTCGATGGTCGGCAAGATAGGGCAGCGCCCGGTCGAACGGCTCGCTGCCGCAGTGGCGTGCCGATACCCCGAACAGCATTTCGCTGGCCGTATTCAGATAGGTCACCCGCAGGCGGGCATCCAGACAGACCACGGCGGTCTTCAGATTATCGAGGATGGTGTCGGGACGAACACCGATACTGTCGCGTGAACTCATGACGCAGGGGAAAGCAAGACTTGGGCCAGTGCCGACATCCCGCGCGACGGGACTGCGACAACGCTATTGCACCATCATAGTGCTATGCGTGTCGTCCTGCGTCTTCGGCAGGGCATTTACCCTGCGGCGGGCCGGGTTCGTCCAACGCCGGGGCGTAAAGCGCTAACCGCCCGCCCGAGGGGGAAAAACGCTGCTGCCTAACTTGGCGGTGCGGCCAGGCCGCCCCCCGTATTCAAGCGCGGGGTACTGGGCGCGCCGCCCACGTTGCCCGCTGCCGGTGCAGCGGTGGAGGTACCCGGCGAATCACTGTTGCCTGCATCGCCGCCGGCGTTCTGGCCGCTGTTCAACGGCGAGATCGCAGAGGGCGGTTTCATGTAGAAGGTCACGGGTTCGGTACGGCGCAGTTCGGTGCCCTGATACAGCAGGGCCGCACTGAGCGTATGAGTTCCACGTGGCACATTGCCCAGCGACAGCTGGGTATCGTCGGTCGGCGATTGCGGGATCGGGCTGCCGTCGAGGTAATAGGTGATCTGCTCGCCGTCGCGCAGCTCGGGCGAACCGCTGATTTCGACCGATACCGGTACGATGCCGCGGGCATCCCGGAAGGTCTGCTCGGGCTCTGGGCTCACGAGCGTTGGCATGCGCGATTCGGCGTTGTTCTTTCGCGAACGCGCGCGGTCGGAGGCGGCCTGAAGCTCCTGCAGGGCATCGGGGTTGCCGTCCACCGTTTGCAGCCCGGGCAGGTTGGCCCGTTTGGCCCCCTGGCTCTTGGCGCTGTCGCTGTAATGGCGCACACCCTGGGCATCCACCCAGGTATAGATATCGGCATGGGCCGTGCCCACGGCGGCGAGGGCGAGAAGCAACAGCGCGATAGAGGTTTTCATGGCTTCAATCTAGCGCGAAGCGCGAACATAAAAAAGGGCGCGTCCGATAAAAGGACGCGCCCTGCCGGCCAGCGGCGTCGTGCGATCAAACGCACATGCCCCGGCCTCCCCTGAAGCGGGGGTCCTGCCTTAGCAGGAGTAGTACATGTCGAACTCGGCCGGATGCGTGCTCATCTTCATGCGCAGCACTTCTTCCATCTTGAGTTCGATATAGCCGTCGATCAGATCGTCGGTGAACACATCGCCCTTCTTGAGGAATTCGCGGTCTTCGTCGAGGGCCTTGAGCGCTTCTTCTAGCGACTGGGCCACGGTCGGGATCGCTTTTTCCTCTTCCGGCGGCAGATCGTAGAGATCCTTGTCCATGGCTTCGCCCGGATGGATCTTGTTCTGGATGCCGTCGAGGCCCGCCATCATCATCACCGAGAAGGCGAGATAGGGGTTGGCGGTCGGATCGGGGAAGCGCACCTCGATACGACGGGCCTTCGGGCTGGACACCCACGGAATACGGATCGAAGCGGAACGGTTGCGCGCCGAGTACGCCAGCAGCACCGGCGCCTCGAAGCCCTTGACCAGACGCTTGTAGCTGTTGGTCGAGGCGTTGGCAAAGGCGTTGATCGCCTTGGCATGCTTGATGATGCCGCCGATGTAGTACAGGGCTTCTTCCGACAGACCGCCGTACTCTTCACCCGAGAAGATGTTCTTGCCGTCCTTGGACAGCGACTGATGCACGTGCATACCGGAGCCGTTGTCGCCGACCAGCGGCTTGGGCATGAATGTCGCCGTGCGGCCGAAGCTGTGGGCGACGTTGTGCACGCAGTACTTGTAGATCAGCGTTTCGTCGGCCTTCTTGACCAGCGTATTGAACAGCATGCCGATCTCGCCCTGGCCGGCGGTGCCCACTTCGTGGTGGTGCACTTCGACGGTCAGGCCCATTTCTTCCATGGCCAGACACATGGCCGAACGCATGTCCTGATGGGAATCGACCGGCGGGACCGGGAAGTAGCCGCCCTTGATACCCGGGCGATGGCCCATGTTGCCTTCCGGATACTGCTTGGCGCTGTTCCAGTAGCCTTCTTCGGAATCGATCGCGAAACCGGCGCCCTTCATTTCGTTCTGCCAGGTCACGGAATCGAAGACGAAGAACTCGGCTTCCGGGCCGAAATAGGCCGTATCCGCGATGCCGGTGGAGGCCAGATAGGCCTCGGCACGCTTGGCGACGGTGCGCGGGTCGCGCTCGTAGCCCATCATGGTGTTGGGTTCGAGTACGTCGCAGCGAATGATGACCGTGGGTTCTTCGAAGAACGGGTCCAGCACCGCCGTGCTGTCGTCGGGCATGAGCACCATGTCCGACTCGTTGATGCCTTTCCAGCCGTCGATCGACGAGCCGTCGAACATCTTGCCTTCTTCCATGAACTCTTCGTCGACGATATGCGCGGGCATCGTCACGTGTTGTTCCTTGCCGCGCGTATCGCAGAAGCGGAAGTCGACGAACTTCGCCTCGGTTTCCTTGATCAGCTTGAGCGCTTCGCTACTCGCCATTGATGACTCCTTGTATGTAGAACCCGTTCGAACTGTCTGGTGCAGAGCAACGAGGATAGCCACTATAAAGGCAGAATCCGTGCCACGTCATCTTTGCCTTTTTTCGGGTCACAGGGCGGTGCTACGCACCTATACGGAGCAAATACAGCACCAAAATAGTGCTTAAGAGTTCATCTGCACTTATTTGATGCGTAGCAGCGCGAAACCATGGAAGAGGCCTGTTTCGTTATACTCCGCGCTCGAACACAGGACAGTTTGCATGGATTTCCAACAGCTCATCTTCCGGCTTCAGCAGTTCTGGGCCGAGCAGGGGTGTGCCATCGTGCAGCCCTTGGATATGCCCGTCGGTGCCGGCACGTTTCATCCGGCCACGTTCTTGCGTGCGATCGGCCCCGAGCCGTGGCGCTCGGCCTATGTGCAGCCCTCGCGTCGTCCCACCGACGGCCGCTACGGCGACAACCCGAACCGGCTGCAGCACTACTATCAGTTCCAGGTGCTGCTCAAGCCCTCGCCGAAGAATATTCAGTCGCTGTATCTGCAGTCGCTGGAAGCACTCGGCCTGGATATGTCGATCCACGACGTTCGCTTCGTCGAAGACAACTGGGAGTCGCCCACGCTCGGCGCCTGGGGACTGGGCTGGGAGATCTGGCTTAACGGCATGGAGATCACCCAGTTCACGTATTTCCAGCAGGCCGGCGGCCTGGATTGCCGCCCGGTGTCCGGCGAGATCACCTACGGCCTGGAACGTATTGCCATGTATATCCAGAACGTGGAGAGCGTCTACGATCTGGTCTGGTCGGAGTCCAGCGCGGGCAAGCTTTACTACGGCGACGTGTTTCACCAGAACGAAGTCGAGCAATCACGCTACAACTTCGAATACGCCGACGTGGCCGCCCTGTTCACCCATTTCGATGCCCTGGAAGCCGAATGCCAGCGTCTGGTCGAAGCCGAGCTGGCGCTGCCCGCCTACGAACGCATGCTCGAGTGTTCGCACACCTTCAACCTGCTGGACGCCCGCCACGCGATCTCGGTCACCGAACGCCAGGGCTACATCCTGCGCGTGCGTACGCTCGCACGGGCCTGCGCCCAGGCCTATTACGCCTCGCGTGAGGCGCTTGGCTTTCCGATGCTCAAGAACGACGACGAGGCCGCATGACCGCCGCTACGCTACTCATCGAAATCGGGGTGGAAGAACTGCCCCCCAAAGCCATGCGTACGCTTGCCGATGCCTTTGCCGACGGCGTCACCAGCGCGCTGTCCGAAGCCGGGCTCGCGCTGGGTGCTACGACGCGTTATGCCACGCCGCGCCGACTGGCCGTGGCGATCGCCGATGTCGCCGAGGCCACCGACCCCGTCGCCGTGGAAAAAGCCGGGCCGACGCTTGCCATTGCCTATGACGAGGCCGGCCAGCCCACCAAGGCCGCCGAAGGCTTTGCGCGCTCTCTGGGCACGACCGTGGACGCGCTCGAGCACGAGGATAGCGACAAGGGCGAACGCCTGGTCTATCGCGCCACCGAGCCGGGCAAGCCGATCGCTACGCTGATCCAGCCCGCGGTCGATCAGGCGATCAAGCGTCTGCCCATCCCCAAGCTGATGCGCTGGGGCGACAGTGAAGCCGCCTTCGTACGCCCGGTTCACTGGGTCGTCGCCCTGCACGGCGATGAGATCGTGCCGCTCAACGTTTTCGAACAAAGCGCGGACCGCGAGACCTTCGGCCATCGCTTCCATCACCCGGCGGCGATCGAGCTCGCGCGCGCCGACGACTATGCGAAGGCGCTGAACGACGCCTGGGTCGTGGTCGACCCGGACGTTCGCCGGCAACGTATCGTCGAACAGGTGGAACAGGCCGCAGCCGATTTCGGCGGCCGCGCCCTGATCGACGATGGCCTGGTCGAAGAAGTGACCGCGCTCGTGGAATGGCCTGTCGGCATTGCCGGGCGCTTTGACGAGCGTTTTCTGGTCCTTCCGCGCGAGGTGCTCATTTCCACGCTGCAGGAACATCAGCGTTATTTCCCGATCGAGAACGAGGCCGGCGAGCTTCTGGCCGGTTTCATTACCGTGGCCAATATCGAAAGCCGCGACGTGGCCCAGGTGATTGCCGGCAACGAGCGTGTGGTCCGTCCACGCCTATCCGACGCGCTGTTCTTCTGGGATCAGGATCGTCGCCAGGGGCTTGCCCATCATGTTGACGGGCTTGCACGGGTGACCTTCCAGCAGTCACTGGGCTCGCTGGCCGACAAGAGTGCACGCATCGCCAAGGCAGGCGAGCGTCTGGTCGCGCCGACCGGCGCTTCGGCACCGGCCGTCGCACGGGCAGCAGAACTCGCCAAGGCCGATTTGCTGACGGAGATGGTCGGCGAATTCCCCGACCTGCAGGGCCTCATGGGCTTCTACTATGCCGAGGCGGACGGCGAACCCACCGAAGTGGCCCGAGCGATCGCCGAGCAGTATGCGCCGGCGCGTGCCGGTGCCGACATCGCCGCCACGCCCGCCGGGCGCGCGCTGGCCCTGGCCGACCGGCTGGATACGCTCAGCGGCATTTTTGCCATCGGACGCCGGCCAAGCGGCGACAAGGATCCGTTCGGCCTTCGTCGTGCCGCCCTGGGGGTTTTGAGAACCGTCATCGAAGCCGGCATCGTGCTCGACCTGCGGGCCGAACTCTCGGCTGCGCTCGCCAACCAGCCGGTGGAAGCACAAGCCGATACGCTCGACGCGCTCTGGATGTTCCACATGGAACGTCTACGTGGCTACTATGCCGATCAGGGGATCGGTACCGACCGCTTCGAGGCAGTCGCCAATCTCGAGCTCACCGACCTGGTCGATTTCGATCGTCGGATCCGTGCGCTCGATGCCTTTGGCCGCGAAAGCAGCGCCCAGACGGTATGCGGCGCACACAAGCGCATCCGCAATATCCTGCGACGCAATGCTGACGAGCTTGAAGGTCGCGCCTTCGATACCGCCACGCTCACCGAGCCGGCCGAACGCGATCTTGCCGCGGCTTATGCAGCCCAACACGACGTGGTCGTCGAGAAAATGCAGGCGCGAAACCCAACCGAGGCGCTGGCAGCGTTGGCGGCGCTCGCCGAGCCCCTGGACGGCTTCTTCGATCAAGTGATGGTCATGGCCGACGACCCCTCACTCAGACAGAATCGACTGGCCCTGCTCAGCCTGCTCGACGAACTCTGCCGAGAGGTGGCCGATATCTCCTGTCTATCGCTCGAGCAGAGCGATTAGACTGGTCGGCGAACATTTGTCGGGCGATGCCTCATGAAGCTCATCATTCTGGACCGCGACGGCGTCATTAACGAAGACAGCGACGACTACATCAAGTCGCCTGCCGAATGGCGCCCGCTTCCCGGTAGCCTGGAGGCGGTGCTCAAGCTCAAGAACGCGGGCTACCGTGTCGTGGTCGCCAGCAACCAGTCCGGTCTCGCACGCGGGCTGTTCGACTACGACACGCTGTTCGCCATCCACGACAAGATGACCCGCATGCTCGCCGATATCGGCACCCATGTGGACGGTATCTTCTTCTGCCCACACGGGCCGGAGGACGGCTGCAGCTGCCGCAAACCCGGCACGGGGCTGCTCGACGATATCGCCAAACGCTTTGGGCGCACGCTCAGCGGGACGCCGTTCATCGGCGACAGCATTTCGGATGTCCAGGCCGCACAAGCGGCCGGGGCCACGCCCCTTGTCGTACGCACCGGCAAGCCGGTCGATGACAGCGCCGCGGAACTGGCGGGCGTCGACGTTTACGACGATCTGGCCAGCGCAGCCGACAGCCTGATCGCCCGCGACAAATCCCGCGCCCATAAAAAAGGCGGCTAGAAAGCCGCCTTTTCACGTCTGGCCGGCATTCAGCATGCCGGCATGGCTAGACGTCGAGGTTCGACACCATCAACGCGTTGCGCTCGATGAACTCGCGACGCGGCTCCACGTGGTCGCCCATGAGCGTGGTGAATATCTGATCCGCGCCAACGGCGTCGTCGATCTTCACCTGCATGAGACGACGCGTGTTCGGGTCCATGGTGGTTTCCCAGAGCTGGTCCGGGTTCATCTCACCCAGCCCCTTGTAGCGCTGCACGTGCAGGCCACGCTTGGCCTCGCCCAGAAGCCATTCATAGGCCTGTTCGAAGGTTTCCACCGGCTCCGAGCGCTCGCCGCGGCTGACCTGGGCGCCTTCGCCCATCAGTTCCATCAGCTCGTTGCCAAGCGTGGCCATACGCTGGTATTCCTCGCCGGTGAAGAAGTCCTCGTGCCAGACAAAGGTATGCGGAATACCGTGGCTGTAGCGGGTCACCTGCAGATGCAGCGGGCGCTGCTCATCGGCCGGTTTGACCTGTACTTCGTAGCGATGACGAGGTTCGTTACGCGCATCGAGGCGAGCCTGTAGCTGATCGGCCCAGTCCTGCATGCGCTGCGCATCGGAGAAGGTTTCGGGCGTGACCTGCGGCAGGTAGGTCATTTCCTTGAGCGTGGCCGGATCGAAACGCCGGGTCAGGCGATCGATATCCTCCAGCAACCCCATATAGCGATGCGAAAGCGTGGCCAGCGCATCGCTGGAAATCGCGGGCGTATCGGCTTCGACCCGCAGTTCTGCCTTGCTAAGCGCCAGGCGCAGGAGATAGTTGCCCAGCTCCTTGTCGTCCTTGACGTAATACTCCTGCTTGCCGCTTTTGACCTTGTAGAGCGGCGGCTGGGCGATATACACATAACCCGCTTCGATCAGCTCGAACATCTGACGATAGAAGAACGTCAGCAACAGCGTACGGATATGCGAGCCATCCACGTCCGCGTCGGTCATGATGATGATGCGGTGATAACGCAGCTTCGCGGCGTCGAACTCGTCACGGCCGATACCGCAGCCCAGGGCCGTGATCAGGGTGCCGACCTCGACCGACGACAGCATCTTGTCGAAGCGGGCTTTTTCCACGTTCAGAATCTTGCCCTTGAGCGGCAGGATCGCCTGATTGTGACGATCACGACCCTGCTTGGCCGAGCCGCCGGCCGAGTCACCCTCCACGAGGAACAGTTCGGACTGGGAGGGATCCTTTTCCTGACAGTCGGCCAGCTTGCCCGGCAGACCGGCAATATCGAGCGCGCCCTTCCGTCGCGTCATATCGCGAGCGCGGCGTGCAGCGTCTCTCGCCCGAGCCGCTTCGATGACCTTGCCGGCAATGACCTTCGCTTCCCGCGGATTTTCAAGCAGGAAATCGTTGAGATGCTCATTGACGGTGGATTCGACCACGGCGCGCACCTCGGACGAGACCAGCTTTTCCTTGGTCTGCGACGAAAACTTGGGGTCCGGCACCTTGACCGAGACCACCGCGGTCAAGCCTTCACGGGCATCGTCGCCCGCAGGTGCGACCTTTTCCTTCTTGGCCAGGCCCTCGGCTTCGATATAGCCGTTCAAGGTACGCGTCAGCGCACCACGAAAACCGGCCAGATGGGTGCCGCCGTCGCGCTGCGGGATATTGTTGGTGTAGCAGAACACGCTTTCCTGGTAGGAATCGTTCCACTGCATTGCGACTTCGACGACGATATCGTCCCGCTCGGCGGTAAAATAACAGACCGTCTCGTGCAGCTGTGTCTTGTTTTCGTTGAGGTTTTCAACGAACGCTCGAATGCCGCCTTCGTATTCGAAGACCACGTCACGCTCGCTGGCCTCTTCGCGCAGGCGAATACGAACGCCGGAGTTCAGAAACGACAGTTCCCGAAGACGCTTGGCCAGAATGTCGTAGCTGTAGGCGATATTCGCGAAGACATCGCCGCTGGGATGAAAATGGATCGACGTGCCGGTTTTCTCGGTCTTTTCCACGGCCGTCAGTTCGTCGAGCGGTTCACCCATGGAATAGCTCTGGCGATACCGCTGCCCGTCGCGGTGGATATCGAGTTCCAGCCGATCGGAAAGCGCGTTCACCACAGAAACGCCGACGCCGTGCAGACCGCCCGACACCTTGTAGGAATTCGCATCGAACTTGCCGCCGGCATGCAGTACGGTCATGATCACTTCGGCCGCGGGCTTACCCTCGCCTTCGTGCATGTCGACCGGAATGCCGCGCCCGTCATCGCTCACTGTGATGCTCTGGTCGCGATGAATCGTAACCTGGATCTCGTTACAGTAACCGGCCAGGGCCTCGTCGATCGCGTTATCCACGACCTCGAATACCATATGATGGAGGCCGGTACCGTCGTCGGTATCGCCGATATACATACCGGGGCGCTTTCGAACCGCCTCGAGGCCTTTGAGCACCTTGATGCTACTGGAGTTGTAATCGCCGTTCGATTCCGCCATGGGTCACCGCGTCGTGAGCTAAATGGGTGCAAGTCAACCCATGGATTCTAGCATGTTAGGCCATTCAGCCGCGGCGTAGCGTCCCATGTTCCACGTGGAACATCGCACCGTCTTTGAGGGCGTCGGGTACCAGACTCGGTTCGAGGAAAGTCAGGAAACACTGGCCACCAAGCCCCGCGATTTCTTCGGCGAGAACCTGCCGGTAGCGTGCGCCCAATTCGGCGGCCATATCGTCGATCAGCAAAACGGGGCGCACTTGTCGACGGGCATATAAAAGCCGAGCCTGAGTAAGCAGCATCGCCGTGGTCAGGATTTTCTGTTGACCTCGCGATACCCAGTCGCGAGCGGCGGCCGTAGCGATCGATACACGAAGGTCAGCACGGTGTGGGCCCTGTTGGGTGAAACCTGCGCGCACGTCCTGATCGAGCGACGCAGCGAGTGCTGCGCCATAGCCGTCCTCTCCGCGCCACCCACAGTCGTATTCGAGAACGACAGGCTCGTCGCCGAGGAGCTTGGCCGACTGGTCCGGCAGGTTCGCATACAGATGGTCGATATAGGCGCGACGAGAAGCGTCCACTATTTCTGCCGCACGGACGAGCTCCGCATCCCATACAACGATGTCTGCTTTTGACATGCGCGACTTCAACGCGCGATTACGTTGTTTGAGGGCGCGCCTGAATCGTCGCCATGCTGGAAAGAAAGCGTGTTCCACGTGAAACACGCCCCAGTCGAGGAAATGCCGCCGATAGCGGGGACCCTGTTCGAGCAGGCGGTGAACGTTAGGGTCCACCATTTGCAGGGGCAGCGTGCTGATTAGGTCGATTCGGTTGGTGTTGCTTTCGCCATCGCGACGATATTTGATACCGCGCTTGTCCCGACTGACGCCGAGGCGATGAGATCGGCCGTCCGGCACGGCGATGTCACCGGTCACAGTGAAGGCGCTCGCGCCTGCACGTATTGCTGGACGAGGTCCGGACTGGCGAAACGACTGACCACGACCCAGAAAATAGATCGCCTCGAGCAAGGTGGTCTTGCCCGAGGCGTTGTCGCCGGTAATGACGTTAATCGATGGATCAGGTTCGATGTCCGCTGAGGCGAAGCAGCGAAAATCGTGCAGGCGAAGACGCGTTAGATGCATTCGAACCCGATCTAGAGCCGCATCGGCATAACGACATACCGCGTGGCCGGATCGTTGACGCTCTGCAGGAGGCCACTGCTATCGGGGCCTGACAAGGAAAGCGTGAACTCACCGCTATCCATCGCGCCGAGCGCTTCCAGCAAATAGTTGACGTTAAAACCGATTTCAATCGGATCGTTGTCGTACGTTACCTGGATTTCGTCTTCGGCTTCTTCGCGTTCCACGTTCTGAGCCTGTAGCCGAAGACTGTGTTCGCCCAGCGCAAGGCGTACACCGCCGAACTTTTCATTCGAGAGAATCGCGGTACGAGACAGGGCTTGGCGAATCGTGTCCCGATCTGCGTGCATCTGCTTATCGGCCTGATCCGGGATCACCCGTTCGTAGTCCGGAAATCGTCCGTCTATCAGCTTGGTGGTGAACACCAGGCCAGGCAGCTGCAAACGCAGGTGCTTGGACGACAACTGAAGATTGATTTCGGCTTCGCTCGAGTCCAGTAGGCGTACCAGCTCGGTGATTGCCTTGCGGGGCACGATCGCCTGAATCGGTTCGTCGATCTCGATATTGAGTGGCGTATCGCTTAACGCCAGACGATGACCATCGGTTGCGACACAACGAGCGCGGTCGGTTCTGAGTGCGAGCAGCAGGCCGTTCAGGTAATAGCGCACGTCCTGATGGGCCATCGCGAAGTGGGTGCGATCGAGCAAGCCTTTGAGAAGTCGTTCTGGAATAGAGATCTGTTGTCCGGTTTCCACCTCATCCAGATAAGGCCAATCCTGAGCCGCCATGGTTGACAGGGTAAAGCGCGAGCGCCCGGACTGAACGCGAGTCTGCTGGCCGTCATGCTCCAGCGTGATTTCTGCGTCGTCCGGCAGGCCACGACAGATATCGAGCAGTTTGCGAGCCGGGATTGCAGCGGCACCCGGCTGGCTGATCACTGCGGGCGTATCAGTGATGAGCTCGAGTTCGAGGTCAGTCGCCGTCACCACGATCCGATCGTTTTCTGCCTTGATCAATACGTTCGACAGGATGGGCATCGTCTGACGGCGTTCGACTACGCCGATGACGGTTTGAAGGGCAGAAAGCAAATCCTTGCGCTGCACCGTGAATTGCATGGCGGTCTCCCGAGGCAGTCGGCCTTATTGTCTTTTAAGGCTTAAAAAAAGTTAGTCGTAGTAGTAACTACGGTGGCTTGATTCTGTTGAAAATCGATTTAATTATATTTAAATCAATCGCTTATACTAATGACAACCCTGTAGTGAACAGGGTTTGGATGTTGTTGCTTGCATGTGGACAAAGTGTGCGTTCTTTCGCAGCCGCAGCCTCGTTATTCGTTCACGAGGCGTTGGCCCCCAGCTTATCCACAGCTAGCTTGTGAGTATTCTGCTTAGATTCGCGTAGTCCTCTTCGGTGCGGGCGTCGGTTTCGCGTAGTTCCTTGACCTTGCGGCAGGCGTGCAACACGGTCGTATGGTCGCGGCCGCCGAAGCCCTGTCCGATTTCGGGCAGGCTGTGGTTGGTGAGTTCCTTGGCCAGCGCCATGGCAATCTGCCGAGGGCGAGCCACTGATCGGGTGCGCTTCTTGCCGAGCAGATCGGCGAGACGCATCTTGTAGTACTCCGCGACGGTCCGCTGGATGTTCTCCAGGGTGACCAGGCGGTCGTATACCGCGAGCATGTCGTAGAGCGCCTGTTTGGCGAAGTCCACCGTGATGGGTGTGCCGGTGATCTGGGCAGACGCCTTGAGACGGTGCAAGGCGCCTTCCAGATCGCGCACATTCGAGCGAACCCGTTTGGCGATGAAGAAGGCGACTTCCTGCGGCAGGGTGATGCCGTGGTAGTCGGCCTTGGAGAGCATGATCGCCACCCGTGTTTCGAGTTCCGGGGGTTCGACTGCCACCGACAGCCCCCAGGAGAAACGCGACTTCAGCCGATCTTCCAGGCCTTCAACTTCCTTGGGAAAGCGATCGCAGGTGATCACGATCCGCTGGTTCGACTCCAGCAGCGAGTTGAAGGTATGAAAGAATTCTTCCTGGGATCGATCCTTGTTCGCGAAGAACTGGATATCGTCGATCAGCAACGCATCGAGCGAGCGGTAATGTGCCTTGAACCGATCCATGCGGTTGTGGCGGATCGCGGTGATCATTTCGTTGACGAAATGCTCGGAGCGTACGTAGGCGACCTTGGCTCGCGGGTTGGTATCCAGCAGACGGTTGCCCACGCTCTGCATGAGATGGGTCTTGCCCAGGCCCACACCGCCATAGATCAGTAGCGGGTTGTAGGCCATGTTGTCGGGGTTGGCTGCCTGTTCGGCCGCGGCCCGGGCGATCTGGTTCGACTTGCCCTGAACGAAGCTCTCGAACGTATAGCGGCTGTCCAGGTTGTGGCGCGAGGTGGGTGCCGGCGCGGCCGGCTCGCTCGCTGCGGCCTTGGGTTTCTGCCCGCCGCCCACCAGCACGCGAATACGCTTGGGTACCGCGCCCAGATCGTTCAGGGCGTTGGCGATCGGGGTTCGCAGCTCGCGTTCGACCTGATCGCGTACCACCTCGTTGGGGGCCATCAGATCCAGGCCTTCGTCGGTGAACTCGGCCTCGAGCGGTCGCAGCCAGAGGTTGATGTCCTTTTCGGGCAGTCGCGCCTCGATATGCGTCAGACAGCGTTGCCAGAGCGTGTCAGCCAAAATTCCGTTACTCCGTAGCGAAAAAAGCGTGGCCGGGGCCGACGCTGGCGCCTTACCCTAGCGTACGGGCCACAAGTTATCCACAGCATTTTACAGGCTTGCAAGCGGGGTGGCAGGCGACTAGAATCCGCGCTCTTTACCGTGAAGCGCGTCGTGCCCGGCGCCAGAACGAGACCGTCATGAAACGAACTTATCAGCCGAGTAATCTGCACCGTAAGCGTACCCACGGCTTCCGTGCCCGCATGGCTACGAAGAACGGCCGTGCCGTACTGTCCGCACGTCGTGCCAAGGGCCGCAAGCGCCTGACGCCGTAAGGAAACGCCGTGCCCCGGGCCGCGTTTCCCGCGACTGCGCGTCTGAGGCAATCGGCAGAATTTCGTGCCGTTTTTGCAAACGGCCGCAAGTTCGTCAGTCCGGGATTCGTCGTCATTGCCGCCGAAGGTTCTGCCGGGCAGGCCCGACTCGGATTGGCCCTGGCGAAGCGGCGCATCGCGCGCGCCGTCGAACGCAATCGCGTCAAACGGGTCCTTCGCGAGTCGTTTCGATTGCACCGCGCCGACCTGGCCCCGATCGACGTGGTCGTACTGGCCCGTAGCCTTACGTCGACCATGAGCAACGCCGCGCTGTTCGATCAGCTCGAAGCGCTTTGGCCACAGCTTGATCGTGTGGCAACGTCGCCGGCCACCCGCTCACCGAGTGACAGCCGTTAACCGAAGGACATTAGCCGCGCATGGAAAATATTCGCTTCGGACTGCTCTGCGCTGTCGCCGTTATCTGCTTTTTCCTGTATCAGGCCTGGCAGAACGATTACGCGCCCACCCAGGCGGACGCGACGTCGGCCAATAACCAGACCAGCGCCCAGCAGGACTACGCCTCGGCCGAGGACGACGTCCCGTCGCTGGATTCTGCGCCCACCGCCGACAATGAAGGCGGCCCCGAGCAGCGCGGCCCGCAGGCCAGCGCCGATGAACGCGGTGCCGACAATGCCCCGGTGGTCAGTCAGGCGGACCAGATCCATGTGGTCACCGACAAGCTCGACGTGATCATCGATACCCGCGGGGGCGACCTGCGCAAGGTCGAACTGCGTGGCGTGCCGGTTTCCTCGGAACAGCCGGACACCAATCTGCGCCTGATCAACGACAGCGCGCCAAACTTCTTCATTGCCCAGAGCGGTCTGGTCGCCGACGGCGCCAAGGCGCCCGACCATCGTTCGCGCTACAGCGCCGAGCGCAAGGAATACGAGCTGGCCGACGGCGAGGACAGCATCGAGGTGCCGCTGACCTGGACCAATGACGCCGGGCACGAGGTCACCAAGGTCTATACCTTCAACCGCGACAGCTACCGCATCGGGCTGCGCCACGAAGTGGCCAACAACGCCGGCGATGACTGGAAAGTCTCGCAGTACGTGCGGTTCTGGCGTACCCCCTACGAAATTACCGGCGATGTGCCCTTTGCCCAGGCTTTCTTCGGCGTGGGCTGGTACAACCGCAAGGACGGCGGCGAGAGCTACAGCTACAAGACCGAAAGCCACGAGGACCTGGGCGAGAACCCGCTCGAGCTGACCCAGCAGGGCGGCTGGGTGGCCATGATCCAGCACTACTTCATCGGCGCGGCCATCCCGCCGCCGGATGCGAAGGTGCGCTTCTTCGGCGAGCCCAAGAACGTCCCCAATGCGGCCGGCGGCTTTGCGACCGGCTTCATCGGCGCCCAGCAGGCGATTGCGGCGGGCACGCAGAGCACGCTCGAAGCCACGCTCTTCGTTGGCCCCAAGCTGCAGGACCAGCTCGACGCCGTGGCCCCCGGCCTGGGTCTGACCGTCGACTACGGCTGGCTGACGGTGCTCGCCAAGCCCATCTTCTGGGTGCTGGAGCATCTGCATGCGCTCGTCGGCAACTGGGGCGTGGCCATCATTCTGCTGACGTTCCTGATCAAGCTGGTGTTCTACAAGCTGTCGGAAACGCAGTACCGGGCCATGGCCCGCATGCGCAAGTTCGCGCCGCGCATGCAGCAGCTCAAGGAGCAGTACGGCGACGACCGCCAGAAGCTCCAGGCCAAGATGATGGAGCTCTACAAGAAAGAGGGCTTCAATCCGCTGGCCGGCTGCTGGCCCATGCTCGTGCAGATGCCGGTGTTCATTTCGCTGTACTGGGTGCTGCGTGAGTCGGTGGAGCTGCGCCATGCGCCGTTCATGCTCTGGATACAGGATCTGTCCGCGCCGGACCCGTACTACATCCTGCCGGTGGTCTTCGGCCTGACCATGTTCCTGCAGCAAAAGCTCACCGCGAACGTGACCATGGACCCGATGCAGCAGCGCATCATGCAGATCATGCCCGTGGGTCTGGCGGTGTTCTTTGCCTTCTTCCCGGCCGGTCTGGTGCTCTATTGGTGCACCAACAACATGCTGTCGATTGCCCAGCAGTGGTATATCTACCGCAAGCTCGACGCTGAAGGCCTCGGCCACAAGGCCGCCAACAGCTGATCGATAGCCGGTGACGGGTACGCCCGGCGACACCATCGCCGCGCTGGCCAGCGGCGCCGGCCGGGCCGGGGTGGCGGTGGTCCGTGTTTGCGGGCCGGCCGTACCCCGCATCGCCGAGGCGTTGATCGGCCGCCTGCCGCCCGCGAGGCAGGCCCACGTCTGTGCATTCGTGGATGAACATGGGGTGGCCATCGACCGTGGCGTGGCACTCTATTTCGCTGCGCCCGCCTCGTTCACCGGCGAGCATGTGCTCGAACTGCAGGGCCATGGCAGCCCGGTGCTGGTCGATATGCTGCTCACGCGCCTGCTCGAACTGGGCGTACGCCTGGCCGAGCCGGGCGAGTTCTCGCGGCGTGCCTTTCTCAACGACAAGCTCAGCCTCGACCAGGCCGAGGCGATCGCCGATACCATCGAGGCCGGCAGCAGCGCGGCCGCCCGTGCGGCCATGCGCTCGCTCGAGGGCGTGTTCTCGCGCGAGATCGAGGCGCTGGTCGCCGCCCTCGTGGAGCTGCGGGTCTATACCGAAGGCGCGATCGATTTCCCCGACGAGGACGACGTCGACTTTCTCGGCGACGGCGAGATCGAACGTCGTCTGACGGTCATCCGGCAGCGACTGGCGGATTTGCGTAGCCAGGCGGTTCAGGGCGCGAGCCTGCGCGAAGGCCTGCGCCTGGTCATTCTGGGTTCGCCCAACGTCGGCAAGTCCAGCCTGCTCAATCGTCTGGCGCGGCGCGATACCGCCATCGTCACCGATATCGCCGGTACCACCCGCGACGTACTCCACGAGCAGCTGTCCATCGACGGCCTGCCGTTAACGCTCGTGGATACGGCCGGCCTGCGTGAAACCGACGATCCGATCGAAGCCGAAGGCGTACGCCGCGCCAAGGCCGAAATCCGGCATGCCGATCGGGTGCTGCTGGTCGTGGACGACTGCAACGGCCTGGGCGCGGATGAGCGAGCGGTACTGGCCGAGATCGATGGGCGCTGCCCGGTGACCGTGATCGCCAACAAGATCGACCTCAGCGGCGGCATTGCCGGGCTGCGCGACAGCGCGGACTACGACACCATCGGCGTCTCGGCGACCAGTGGCGCCGGTTTCGATGCGCTGGCCGTCCAGCTCAAACAGGCGGCCGGGATGAACGACGATGCGACGCCGGCCTTCGTGGCGCGGCGTCGGCATCTGGATGCGCTCGCAAGAGCCGCCGAGGCGCTCGAGACCGGCCACGAACGGCTCGTGGTCGATGCGGCCGGCGAACTGCTGGCCGAAGAGCTGCGTACGGCACAGAACGCCCTGGGCGAGATCACCGGCACTTTTACCAGCGACGATCTGCTGGGCGCCATTTTCTCGAGCTTTTGTATCGGCAAATAAGCATTCGCCCCGATTGAGCCGCGCGCCCAGGCAATGCATGCTGCATGCACGATACCTACGAGCGCCCCCATGTTCGGCTACCCGCGGCTCATCTACGCCGGCTTTGTTCTACTCACGATCGCACTTGGCCTCGTGCTCGCGCTTTGGTGGCCCGTCGGCCTGTGGCCGTGGCTGCTCATGCTCGCGCTGGTGGTCGTTGGCGCGCTGGATCTGCGGTCACGCCATAACGTGCTACGCAATTTTCCCGTTATCGGGCATTTGCGCTACATGCTCGAGTTCCTGCGACCGGAGCTGCGCCAGTACTTCTTCGAGTCGGAAACCAGCGGCCGGCCCTTCAACCGCGAACAGCGCGAAATCGTCTACAAGCGCAGCGCCGGCGCGGGCGATACCTCGCCTTTCGGCACCATGCGCGACTTCGAGGATGCCGGCTTCAATTTCGCCCAGCATTCGATGGCGCCCAAGGACGTCGACAAACGCCACGCCCGACTGATGATCGGCGGCTCGCAGTGCCGCCAGCCCTACGATTCCTCACGCCTGAATATTTCCGCGATGAGCTTTGGCTCGCTGTCCGGCAACGCGGTGGCGGCCATGAACCGGGGCGCGGCGCTGGGGAACTTCGCCCAGGACACCGGCGAAGGCGCGATCAGCGACTATCACCGCGAACACGGGGGCGATCTGATCTGGGAGGTGGCCTCGGCCTATTTCGGTTGTCGGACCAGGGATGGTCGCTTCGACGACGCCGAGTTCGCGAAAAAGGCCAATACCGATCAGGTCAAGATGATCGAGATCAAGATTTCCCAGGGCGCAAAGCCCGGCCACGGCGGCCTGCTGCCGGGCTCGAAGGTCACCGAGGAAATCGCCCGCGTGCGCGAGATCGAGGTCGGTGAAGACTGTGCCTCGCCGGCCTCGCATCCGGAATTCGATACCCCGCGCGGCCTGCTCGAGTTCGTCGATCGGCTACGCCAGCTCACCCACGGCAAGCCGGTCGGCTTCAAGTTCTGCCTGGGTCGCCAGGATGAATTCATGAGCATCTGCAAGGCAATGCTCGAAACCGGCATCTACCCCGACTTCATCACCGTCGACGGCGCCGAAGGCGGCACCGGGGCCGCGCCGACCGAGTTTCAGGATTCGCTGGGCACCTATATCAACGAGGCCCTGCCGTTCGTCGACAATTGCCTGCGGGGCATCGGCCTGCGCGACGAGATCCGCATCATCGCCAGCGGCAAGGTGGTGATGGGTTTCGATATGGTGGTCAAGATCGCCCTGGGTGCGGATATGTGCAACGCCGCCCGGCCGTTCATGTTTTCGGTGGGCTGTATACAGGCGCGTCGCTGTCATACCGATACCTGCCCCACCGGCGTGGCCACACAGAACCCCCGTCGCTCGGCGGCCATCGACGTGCTGGGCAAATCGCTGTCGGTGCGTAATTTTCACGAGGCCACGATCGGCTCGTTTCTGGATATCACCGGCGCCATGGGCTGTTCGACGCCGGATGCGCTCACCCGCTCGCTGATCCACCACCGGCCCGAGCACGGCCCGGCCCGTACCTTTGGCGACGTCCATCCGACGGTCAAAAGCGGTGCGTTTCTCAACGGCGACCTGCCGGAAAGCTATGTGAGTGCCTGGGCCCGGGCCAGCGCGGATGCGTTCTAGCGCCGTCGGGTAGAACGTCGGCGTCCGTACTTGGGCGGATTCTTCGCGCGCTGCGACATCGTTACCGTGTGCGCCCTCTCAGGCGCCCGGCGCATTCAGTTGCCGGACGCCGGACCGGTTTACACAGGAGTACAGCGATGATCGTAAGAGATCACAAAGACGCCGAAAAAACGGCCGTCGACGAAGAGAAATTCATCAGCCGCCGCTATACGCTGCGCGCCGACGGCATGGGGCATTCGTTTCACGAAACCTATGTCAAACCCGGCTGTGCGCTGCATATGTGGTACAAGAATCACAAGGAAACAGTGATCTGTATCGAGGGCGAAGGCCAGATCGAGGACCTCACCGAGGGCGGTAAGTGGGATCTCAAGCCCGGCGTGCTCTATGCGCTGGACAAGCACCAGCAGCATATCCTCTCCAGCGAAAAGGGCATGACCGTGCTGTGCTGCTTCTCGCCCTCGCTGGTCGGCCCTGAAGATCACGACGAACAGGGCAGCTATGCCCTGCTCGACGACGACGGCAGCGTGCTGCAGCGCTAGGCGTTCTGGAACCGACCTAGGGCCTATCGGGCGCCGGCGCGATGCCTCGCGGCGGCGCGACGGTGAACGTCTTCGGCCAGTACTTGCCGGTGAGATAGATACGCCCTTGGTCGGGATCCCAGGCGATGCCATTGAGCACGTTCGCCCCGCTTGCCGCGTCGCCCAGTGCCGTGCGCAGTGTGCTCGCATCGAGCCAGGCGACGATGGCCCCCGTGTCCGGGTCGATACGTGCAATGCGGTCCGAATACCAGATATTGGCCCAGATCTCGCCGTCGATGTATTCCAGTTCGTTGAGCTTGTCGATGGCCTGCCCGCCGTCGTGTACGTCGATACGGCGGACCACGCTGAAATCGCCGGGGTCGAGCACGCGCAGCGTGGCGCTGCCGTCACTCATGATCAGGTGGCGGCCGTCGTAGGTCAGGCCCCAGCCCTCGCCCTCGTAGCGGCGTGTGCCGACCTGCTCGAAGCTGTGAATATCGAATACGAAGGCACGCCCGGCGTGCCATGTCAGCCAGAACAGCTGATCGTCTACGCGTGCCAGCCCTTCACCGAAATAATCCTCGGGCAGCTGAATCTCACGGGTCACGGTATGGTTTGCCGGGGCCACCCGTCGTAGTCGAGACTGGCCGTACTTGCCCGTACTCTCGAATAACGCGTCGTCGTAATACAGCAGTCCCTGCGTGAATGCCGACGTGTCGTGCGCAAATTCGCCGGTCATGTGGGCGGGGTACGTGGGGGTAGTCTGGGCAGAACAGGCGCATGCAAGCAATGCAGCCAGCGTAACTGCCGGAAAGCGAAAAAAACGACGCATGGCCGGATGATATGGCGCACAATTCAATAGCGCCAGCCCGTCTCGGCGATACCGTTGTGCGCTTTGCACAGCGCCTGCCATCGATGATTGACCACCGCTAGGGAAAACACCAAGCATGGCCGAACAAGAACATACCGAACACGACCTTGATTCCAGCCAGAAACGCGACGCCCGCCGTCGCGAAGCGCCGAGCGCGGCCGTGGTCTATGAAGCGATTCGACGCGAAGCCGAATCGGAGCTGACCCGCCCGCTGCCCGGGCTGGCGTTCTCGGGGCTGGCCGCCGGCCTGTCGATGGGGTTTTCGTTCATCGCCCAGGCCCTGCTCTACAGCTACACGCCGGAATCCGCCTGGCGTCCGATCATCGCCAGCTTCGGATACTCGATCGGCTTTCTGTTCGTGATTCTCGGTCGCCAGCAGCTGTTCACCGAAAACACGCTCACGCCGGTGCTCGAAGTCTTGCGCGTGCGCCAGCTCTCGACCATCTTGCGCACGACTAACCTCTGGGTGGTGGTGCTGATCGCCAATATGGTCGGCACGGCCATATTCGCCTTCATGATGTCGTACTTCGATGTCCTCGACCCCAAGATCAACGGCGCCCTGGCCTCGATTGCCGCCAAGGAGTACGAAAACGGTTTTGCCACCATGTTCGTGCGCGCCATATTCGCCGGCTGGCTGGTCGCGCTCATGCTCTGGCTGATGCCGTTCGCCGAAACCGCGCGCGTGGGCGTGATTATTCTGGTGACCTATGTCATCGGCCTGGCCCATTTCCCGCACATCATCGCGGGCTCGGTCGCGGCCCTCTACGGCGTGTTTACCGGCGGCCACGGCATGATGGAGTTCTTCAGCGTGTTCTTCGTGCCCACCATTCTCGGCAACGTGCTCGGCGGTGTGGCCATGGTGGCCGCGGTCAACTATGCGCAGGTCGCCTATAGCGATTCCGATCGCGATGACAGCGACGTCGACAAGGGCGATTGACGACGATCTCACCGGTGGCTGGCAAAGTTTTCCCAATACGGTATAGTCAGCTCACCACTCAAACGGAAAATCTGTCATGGCAGAATCCGACGACAAATGGGAAGGCCGCTGGGATCGTGTGAAGGGCAAGGCCCGCGAGCATTTCGGCCGTCTGACCGACGACGAGGTTGAGGAAACCAAGGGCAAACGCCAGAACATGCTGGGCACGATCCAGGAGAAGTACGGCGAGACCAAGGAAAAAGCCGAAGAGATGCTCAAGGAATTCGAGAGCAAATATCTCTAACGCCATGGCGTTTGAAAGGGCCGCCCCACGGGGCGGCCTTTTTTATGCCCGGCGTTCGGCCTGCAGCGCTTCTGTCCCGGCGTCGCGACGCCTACGGCAGGCCGCGACCAGAGCCCGAAAGAGCCGGCGCTGTGAGCCCTGATAGCACAGATACTCCGGATGCCATTGCACGCCGATCACGAAGTCGTATTTCGGGGCTTCAATCGCCTGCACGAAGCCGTCGGCATCGCGGGCAGTGGCACCGATGCCCTCGCCCAGGGCCAGCACCGCCTGATGATGCAGGCTGTTCACCCGCAGCCGCCGCCTGCCGAAAATCGCGGCCAGCCGCGAGCGCCGCTTGATCGCGATGGGCTTGCACGACAATACGTTCACCCGGTTCGACGTGGCCTGGCGCAACTTGCTGATATCGCTGTAGAGCGTGCCGCCGGCCGCGACGTTGATCAGCTGCGCGCCCCGGCAGATGCCCAGTACCGGTTTGTTTTCGGCCAGCGCCTGTTTGATGCCGGCCAGTTCGAAGGCGTCGCGGGCGCGGTCGGCGGTATTGTCGTAGGCCGCGCTCGCGCCGTAGAGGTCGGTGGCGATATCGTCACCCCCGCCGATCAGCAGGCCGTCGATAGGCGTGGGCATGGGGTGGCGCGGCGTGGCACGTACCGCGCGCCCGCCGGCCAGGGCGATGGCAAGCCATGCGGCCCACCAGCCCGGCGCCCAGCGGCTGGCCTTGCCGGTCACGGCGATAATGGGTCGTGCGCGCCTCATATCGGCGTTCAGCGCTGCAGGTACTGTTCGAACACGTGGCTCCAGCGGCCGAACCAGTCGCCGAACGGCCGGTCCAGGGCGTCGCAGTAATCGGCACAGATCTGTTCCAGCCGCTCGGGATCGGCGGCGAGTTCCTCGATCACCAGCCAGTGGTTCCAGGCCGGATGCAGATCCCAGCCGGGGCGTTCGACTTCGCAGTTGGGCAGGCGGTAATGCAGTGTCGGCCGGGCCTTGATCAGCCCGTCGGACACGGCCTCGCGTACGCGCGGCTCGTCGAGGTGGGCGAACACGGGCAGCATGTCGAGCGCACGGTTGCGGCTGGCGTTCTCGGCCAGATAATCGTCGATGAGCTGTTCGCGGGTGGGCGCGTAGTCCGGATCGCAGATCTGGCGCACATAGGCCTTGGTGTAGGGCTGGATATACGGAAACACGCGCCGGCTGATATCGATTTCGCTGACCCGCTTGAGCCAGTCGAAGGCCACCGCGAAGGCACGCATATAGTCCAGCAGGGTTTCGGTTTCGAGATCCGGCAGTTCCGGGTTCAGGTGCAGGCCGAAGGCATAGATCGCCGACTGGCTGGTGCCGCGGGCGCCGGCTTCGCGCAGGGCCGAGATCAAGGCGTTGATGGCATGCAGTTCGCTGATCGCAATCGGCGGGCCCACGATCTCGAAGGGCACGACGCGCTTGGCCACCGCGCCCAGCATGTCTTCGGAGACGCGTTCGATCTCCTCAAGCAGGCCGGGCTGGCTTTCACGCCGGCCGCGTTCCTTGAGAAAGGCGTAGTCGAGTTCGAGGGCGAAATCGCCCAGCGGGGTATTCGCCACAGTGTATTCGTACGCGCTGTGCGGGCGAATTTCGCCGCCCAGCGTACTGCGTACGATCTCGCTGATGCGCTCGATCGACAGCCCCGTAAACTCAAGTTCCACGCCTACACGGCGTTCAACGTTCGATGCCGTATGGCGGCGTGATGGCAGGCGCAGCGGGGCCTGTGCCGCGGCGGCGTCGATCTTGGTCATTGTATAGTGCAACGCAGCATAATCGAGAAACGCTGAAAGCATGCCATCCATGCCGAAGAACGACTAGTTGTCTCGCCTCGAAATGCGGGCGTAGTATCGGTTTCAGACCGTATTCACCGAGCTATTTCAAGGAGCGCCTTATGGCCCAGGCGAGCCCGCACCCCGAGCACGCCGACGACGTCGAAGACGTCGATCCGCAGGAATCCGCCGAGTGGCGCGATGCGCTCGACGCCGTCATCGAAATCGAAGGCCCCGAACGGGCCCATTATTTGCTGGAAATGCTCATCGAGCGTTCCCGTCGTTCGGGTGCCTATATTCCGTATTCGCCGAATACGGCCTATATCAACACCATTCCGCCGCATCTGGAAGAACGTTCGCCGGGCGATCCGGCCATCGAGTGGCGGATTCGCTCGATCATCCGCTGGAATGCGATGGCCATGGTCGTCCAGGCCAATCGTCACCACGAAGGCGTGGGCGGGCATATCGCCAGCTATGCCTCGGCGGCCACGCTCTATGAAGTGGGCTTCAACCATTTCTGGCATGCCCCCAGTGAAGATCACGGCGGCGATCTGGTCTATATCCAGGGCCATTCTGCGCCGGGCATCTATGCGCGATCCTATCTCGAAGGCCGCATCAACGAAGATCAGCTCTACAACTTCCGCGCCGAATCCACCGGCAAGGGCCTGTCGAGCTATCCGCATGCCTGGCTGATGCCGGACTACTGGCAGTTCGCGACCGTGTCGATGGGTATCGGCCCGATCAACGCGATCTACCAGGCGCGCTTCATGCGCTACATGCAGAACCGCGGCGTACAGGACAACGAAGGCCGCCACGTGTGGTGCTTCTGCGGCGACGGCGAAATGGACGAGCCCGAATCCATGGGCGCCATCGATATCGCCGCGCGTGAAGGCCTGGACAACCTGATTTTCGTGGTCAACTGCAACCTGCAGCGCCTTGATGGCCCGGTACGCGGCGACTCCAAGATCATCAACGAACTCGAAGGCGCCTTCCGCGGTGCCGGCTGGAACGTGATCAAGGTCATCTGGGGCGCACTCTGGGACGGCCTGCTCGCCCAGGATCACGACGGCAAGCTCATCGAACTGATGAACGAAACCGTCGACGGTGAATACCAGGCCTTCAAGGCCAACGGCGGCGACTACACCCGCGAGAACTTCTTCGGCAAGTATCCGGAGCTCAAGGAAATGGTCGCCTCCATGTCCGACGAGGACATCCGCCGCCTCAACCGCGGCGGCCACGACCCGCACAAGGTGTTTGCCGCTTATCACGCAGCGGTGAACCAGAAGAACGGGCGCCCGACCGTGATCCTGGCCAAGACGGTCAAGGGTTATGGCATGGGCGAGGCCGGCGAAGGCCAGAACATCACCCATCAGCAGAAGAAGATGGGTGAGGACGCGCTTAAGGAATTCCGCGATCGCTTCGAAATTCCGGTCGACGACGACCGAATCGCCGATGCGCCCTTCTACAAGCCGGACGAAGACTCCGAGGAGATGAAGTATCTCCAGGCGCGTCGCAAGGAACTCGGCGGCTATCTGCCGCAGCGGCGTACCCAGGGCGACAAGCTCGAAATCCCCGAGCTGAGCGCTTTCGACAAGCTGTTGCAGGGCTCCGGCGATCGCGAGATGGCCACCACCATGGTGTTCACGCGCATCCTGCAGATCCTCACCCGCGACAAGAACATCAAGGACCGCGTCGTCCCGATCATTCCGGACGAGGCGCGCACCTTCGGCATGGAAGGCATGTTCCGCAGCCTGGGTATCTACTCGCCGGTGGGCCAGCTGTTCGTACCCGAGGATTCGGACCAGCTCGCCTTCTACAAGGAATCGGTCAAGGGCCAGATCCTCGAGGAAGGCATCACCGAAGCCGGCGCCATGTCGTCGTTCATCGCGGCGGCCACGGCCTACTCGAATCACGGCAAGACGATGATTCCGTTCTATGCCTTCTATTCGATGTTCGGCTTCCAGCGCGTGGGCGACTTCTGCTGGGCGGCTGGCGACATGCGTGCCCGCGGCTTTTTGCTGGGCGGCACCGCCGGACGAACCACCATCAACGGCGAAGGCCTGCAGCACCAGGACGGCCATTCGCATGTGCTGTTCGACTGCGTGCCCAACTGCCGTGCCTATGATCCGACCTTCTCCTACGAGATGGCCGTAATCATGCATCGAGGGCTGGTGGAGATGTTCGAAGAACAGCGCGACGTCTACTACTACCTCACGATGATGAACGAAAACTACGCGCATCCGCCGATGCCGGAAGGCGTGGAAGACGACATCATTGCCGGCATGTACCAGTTCTCGCAGTCGGGCGCCGACAAGGAGCTGCAGGTCAATCTGCTGGGTTCCGGCACGATCCTCAACGAAGTGATTGCCGCGGCCGAGATGCTCGAAAACGAGTTCGAGGTGGGCACCACGGTATGGAGCGCGCCGAGCTTCACCCAGCTCAAGCGTGACGGCGCCTCCGTGGAGCGCTGGAACATGCTGCATCCGGAGGAAGAGCCCAAGCAGAGCTTCGTGGCGAAGAAGTTCGCCGATGCCAAGGGCCCGGCCATCGCCGCCACCGACTATGTCCGCGGCCTGCCGGAAATGATCCGTCCCTATCTGCCGGTCGCGTATCACACGCTCGGCACCGACGGGTACGGCCGCTCGGATACGCGCGAAGCGCTGCGCGAGTTCTTCGAGGTGGACCGGCGCTGGATCACCGTCTGTGCCCTCAAGGCCCTGGCCGACGAAGGCAAGATCGAGCGCAAGGTCGTTGGCGAAGCCATCCGCAAGTACGGCATCGACCCCGACAAGCCGGAGCCGATCACGCACTGATCGGTTTTACGGCCGGGCAGGCAGCAACGATAGACACGGCGCAGCGGCGAGCCGCTGCGCCAGCAGCCAAGGAAACGCTTTATGGCGGCGCAGGAAATCAAGGTCCCGGATATCGGCGACTTCGACTCGGTCGAAGTCATCGAGGTACTGGTATCCAAGGGCGACACGATCGAGCAGGAACAGCCGATCATCACCCTCGAATCCGACAAGGCGACCCTCGAGGTGCCTTCCACCATTGCCGGCAAGATCACCGAAATGAAGGTTTCGGAAGGCGATACCGTCTCCGAAGGCGACGTGATCGCGCTCGTGGAAGCCGCTGAAGACGACGACGACTCGGACGACGAGGGCGAGGACGACGCCTCCGACCAAGGCGAGAGCGACGAATCTGATGCCGAAGAGGACGACTCGGAGGCGGATGACGACGACAGCGAAGACGCCGACGAGGATGACGAGGACGACGGTGAAGAAGACGACGGCGACGATGAAGACGCCGGCGGTCAGACCATCGAGGTAAAAGTCCCCGATATCGGCGATTTCGACTCGGTGGAAGTCATCGAGGTGCTGGTCTCCGAGGGCGATGAGGTCGAGGAAGAACAGCCGCTCATCACGCTGGAATCCGACAAGGCCACGCTGGAAGTGCCCTCGTCCGCGGCCGGCAAGATCACCGAACTGAAGGTCTCGGAAGGCGATACCGTCTCCGAAGGCGACGTGATCGCCCTGCTGCAAGGCGCAGGCGGCAAGTCCGGCGGCGACAAGAAGAAGTCGTCCAAGCAGGACAAGGCGTCGAGCAAGCAATCCGGCGACGACGACCGCGCCAAGAAGGATAAGAAGTCGGACAAGAAAGACGACAAGGCCGACAAGAAAAAGGCCGAAGACAAGTCGTCGAAGAAAGAGCCGGCATCGAACAAGCAGATGCCCAAGGACAGCGGCGATTCCTCCAAGCTGGACAAGGTCGACGAAGAACGCTTCGGCAAGGCCCACGCCTCGCCCAGCGTGCGCAAATATGCACGTGAACTCGGCGCCGATCTCGGCCGCGTGGAAGGCTCGGGCCGCAAGGGCCGGATCACCTTCGAGGACGTTCAGTCCTATGTGAAGCAGGCCCTGTCGCAGAGCCAGAGCGGCGCTTCAGCCGCGGCCCCGGCCGGCGGTGGCGGCGGCGTGCCCGCCCAGCCGGATATCGACTTCAGCCAGTTCGGCGAAGTCGAAATTACCGAGCTGTCGCGTATCCGCAAGATCTCGGCCAAGGCGGTACACAAGAACTGGCTGCTCATTCCGCATGTCACCCAGTTCGACAACGCCGATATCACCGATCTGGAAGAATTCCGCCAGGCCAACAAGGAAAAGGCCAAGGCCGAAGGCGTCAAGCTCACGCCGCTGGCCTTCCTGCTCAAGGCCTCGGCGGCTGCGCTCAAGGCCTTCCCGGACCTCAACAGCTCGCTCACGGCCGACGGCGAGTCGCTGGTGCACAAGAAGTACGTGAACATCGCCGTGGCGGTGGATACACCCAACGGCCTGCTCATGCCGGTGATCAAGGATGTCGACAAGAAAGGCATCTACGACATCGCCCGCGACCTGGACGACGTCTCCGGGCGTGCCCGCGAAGGCAAGATCAAGGGCGACGACATGAAAGGCGCCTGCTTCTCGATCTCGAGCCTCGGCGGTGTCGGCGGTACGGCCTTCACGCCGATCGTGAACTCGCCGGAGGTCGGCATCTTGGGCGTGTCCAAGCACAGCTGGCAGCCGGTCTGGAACGGCTCCGAGTTCGTACCGCGGCTGATCCTGCCGCTGTCGTTCTCCTACGATCACCGCGTGATCGACGGCGCCAAGGCGGCACGGATTACCGGCTTTATCAGCGAGAAGTTGTCGGACCTTCGCACCTTATTGCTATAGAAAGGACGCGCGGCCCGTGTTCTGGCTCGATCACGCATGGGTAAAGAGGAATTGATAATGGCGCGATCGGTAGAGGACATCGAAAAAGATATCGACGCCCTGAGCGCCGAGGATCAGCAGCGAGTGTTGCAGCATCTGGTTGCCGAACTCGACCAACGGTCGCAGCCAGTGGCGCCTCGCGACAATATAGAAGCGGCTTGGCTGGCGGAGTGCGAGCGGCGATACGAGGAACTTGCAAGCGGCGAAGTTGAAGCCATACCCCTGGAAAAGGTTATGGCGGACCTTCGCCGCCGGCACGGTCGTGCAGATTGAATTTCTGCGAGCGGCTCGCGCCGAGGCTAGGGAACAGGCGGCGTACTACCAGGAAATAGAGGCCGGGTTGGATGAATGCTTCATCGATGAGTTGGACCGCATACTGGCGCTGCTGTCTGCGTATCCTGCTATCGGGCAACGGATCGCCGAAGATGTGCGTCGGCTGGACCTTACCGGCTTTCCCCACGCGGTTGTCTATCGATTGGAACAAGGCCGCTTGCTGATTCTCGCAATCAGCCATCACAGGCGTCGCCCCGGCTACTGGCGCGGGCGACTTTCGAACTAGGGACGAGCAAAGACCGTCGACGAACTACGACACAAGCCGGTCGACGCCGGCTAAGGCACGGAAACACCATGGCACAGGAAATCAAAGTCCCCGACATCGGCGATTTCGACTCCGTCGAAATCATCGAAGTGCTCGTCGCCGAGGGCGACACGGTCGAGGAAGAACAGCCGCTCATCACGCTGGAATCCGACAAGGCCACCCTCGAAGTGCCGTCCACGGTGGCCGGCAAGATCACCGAACTGAAAGTCTCGGAAGGCGATACCGTCTCCGAAGGCGACGTGATCGCGCTTATCGAAGCCGCCGATGAAGACGGCGGCGACGATGAAGGCGACGACGATTCGGACGACGCTGATGCGGAAGACAGCAACGACGAATCCGAAAGCGACGACGACAAGGAGGAGGATGCCAAGTCGGCTAAATCCGACAAGTCCGACGACAAGAAATCGTCTTCAAAATCCGATAAGCGGTCCGCGTCCAAGGACAAATCGGCCGACAAGAAACAGTCGTCCGACGCCAAGCAGTCGAAAGACAAGGCCAAAAAGCCCGCCGGCGGTGATCACGACTACGATTGCGACGTGCTGGTGCTCGGCTCCGGCCCCGGCGGCTACACCGCCGCCTTCCGCGCGGCCGACATGGGCCTGAACGTCACCCTCGTTGAACGCCACAACGTGCTCGGCGGCGTCTGCCTCAACGTGGGCTGTATTCCGTCCAAGGCGCTGTTGCACTCGGCCAAGGTGATTGAAGACGCCGCCAACATGGCCAGCCACGGTGTGACCTTCGGCAAGCCCGAGATCGATCTGCCCAAGCTGCTCGACTACAAGCAGTCCGTCATCGACCAGCTCACCGGCGGCCTCAAGTCCATGGCCTCCAAGCGCAAGGTGAATATCGTCAACGGCACCGGCACCTTTGCCGATGCCCATACCCTCAAGATCGAGGGCAACGACGATACCGACCAGATCACCTTCAACAACGCCATCATCGCCGTGGGCTCCGAGCCGGTCATGCTCCCCAACCTGCCCGACGACAAGCGCATCTGGGATTCCGAAGCCGCCCTCTCGCCGGACGAAATCCCCGACTCCATGCTGCTGATCGGCGGCGGCATCATCGGCGTGGAAATCGCCAACGTCTATGCCGCCCACGGCACCACCGTGGATATCGTCGAGATGACCGATGGCCTGCTACCCGGTGCCGATCGCGACCTGGTCAAGCCGCTGCACAAGCGCATGGCCAAGCGCTGCGACAATATCTGGCTCAACACCAAGGTCACCGGCGTGGAAGCCGGCGACAAGCTCACCGTGAGCTTCGAAGGCGACGACGCGCCCAAGTCCAAGGACTACGACCGCGTGCTGGTCGCCATCGGCCGCAAGCCCAACGGCGCCAAGATCGGCGCGGATGCCGCCGGCGTGAAGGTCGACGATCGTGGCTTCATCGCCATCGACAAGCAGTGCCGCACCAACGTCGACAACATCTTCGCCATCGGCGACGTCTCCGGCGAACCCCAGCTCGCCCACCGCGCCACCCATCAGGGCAAGGTCGCCGCCGAATGCTGCGCCGGCGAAAAATCCGCCTTCGATGCCAAGGTCATCCCCTCCGTCGTCTATACCGACCCGGAAGTCGCCTGGACGGGCGTGACCGAAACCCAGGCCAAGAAAGACGGCATCGAATACACCAAGGGCGCTTTCCCCTGGGCCGCCAACGGCCGCGCCATCGGCCTGGACGCCACCGACGGCAACACCAAGCTGCTGTTCGGCTCGGATGGCCGCATCATCGGTGCGGGTGCGGTCGGCAGCGGTGCCGGCGATCTCATCGCCGAAACCTGTCTCGCCATCGAAATGGGCGCGAACGCAGACGACATCGGCCTGACCATCCACCCGCACCCGACCCTGGCCGAAACGGTCGGCATGGCCGCCGAGGCCGAAGCGGGAACGCTCACGGATTTGTATATTCCGAAGAAGAAATAGCCCGCGACGCGTTCTTGCGTATCGGAAGCCGGCCTTGTGCCGGCTTTTTCCATCTCGGCCGCCCGTATCGAACTTTCGTTACGCACGAACCTCGGCACGCGGGTGGGTTCGCGTCGCGCGCTCGATAACGACGCCAGCAGCGCCCGGCTCGGCGAATGGCGAACGCACAAAATGCTTGCCCCCAACCAAAAAACGCACGACGTTTTGTCGGCCGGCGGCCCATTTTGTTTTATTATTCCGCGCTTTGCCGAAGCGCGATCGTGTCGGGACGCCGTATTTACGTGATGTAGAGCGGGCCTGATCGCTCGTTATCGGCGTGTATTCGTGGTGGTGTTGTGTCGCAAAGCCGGGGCATCTTGGGTGTCGATCGTCGAATTCGCGGAAAGGCAGCGGATACCGGTGCGATGAGCGGCATGCGATGAGTGCGCCGGCTGTCTTGTATTACCACCATGATCGCGCCGACTTGCGCGGCGGCGCCTGGCTGGTCGGCATCGGCGGCCTGGCGCTGCTGGCGATCATGTTGCCGATCGTCCATGAATCGGCTTCCGAACAGGCTCCGCTGATCACGGGTGCGATCGCGATCGCGCTCTGGCTTGCGCTGGTGGCAGTGTTGGGGTGGCAGGCACGTATCGCCCGGGGCCGTGCGGACACGATCACGATCGATGCCACGGGCTTTGTCTCGCAGCTGTTCGGACGTGTCGATTTTGCCGATATCACGAGCCACGCCGTCGGCCGGGATACGAAACCCTGGCGTTGGGAGTGCAACGCGCCGGCGCTGCGATTGACGCTCGCCGACCGGCGGCGGCTGCGTTTTCATCTGGACGCTCGCCACTACCACGAGGATCTGCTGGATTATGTCGCGTTCGTGGACACGGTCCGTGCCCGTGTTCAGAACGCGCCGAGCAGCGCGGCGCACGCGGATGTACTGGGCCGCGCCCGCCTGTTTGGCGATACGCCGACCGAGCCGGTCAGGCCGGCCGCGCCCGCCGCCGCCGCGCCTGCTGAAAAGACACCGTCGCGCGATGACCGGCGCGCCCGCCGGGCGGCGTCGAACCCGTCGCCGTCCTCTGTCGAGCGGGTACGCCGGCCGCGGCGACAGCCTGCCACGCACGACGCGCAGCCCGATACGCGGGATGACGATACGGGCACGGCGGCCCACCGCATGAGCCAGGCCAACCGGCGCGCCGATCAGCGCTTCAGGCAACAGATGGCCCGTCACGGCAAATGGGCGGCACTGGCGATGGTGCTGTTGCCGCTGAGCTATGCGATACGCACCTGCGATATGAGCGCGATCAAGCCAGGGCCGTTCGATGGCATGGCCGAGCAAGCGCCCCAAGCCCTTGAAAACAGCCGCAGCCTGTTGCAAACCGCGATCGCGGAAAAAGGGCCGGTCTATCTCTGGAGCAATGCCCAGGATCAAACCATCAAGCCGGTACTCGCGCCCAACGTCCAGGCGCGCGATATCGGCATCGACACGCTGGACATGATGAACACCGCCGGCGACCTGATGAGCTTTGTCATCAATGACGAGGCCGAGGGCTATCGAATGGGCATCCAGCACGACGGCACGCTGGCGCTGTCGTCTTATTCGAAGATCTCGCTGCGCCCGGTCGAGGGCGAACGCACTCTGTTCTTCTTCGTGCTCGCGCCCGCCGGCGTCGATGTCGAAAGCCAAACCGGCCACGCGATGCCGGATATCAGTTGGCGCGTGTCCTATCGAAATGCCGACGACCTGCCGCAACGAATCGAACAGGCCGACAAGCCTCTGCCGATGTCGCTGATCACCCGCTGGATGCAGATGACCCCGCCGCCGCGCATCATGGTGGCGGCCGCGCGCTATCACGGTATGACCGACGCCGATTTCGACACCGCCGTGGCGCAACTCACGGCCGACTTCGAGCGTCGCGGCATCGATACATCGGGCTTTGAAACACGCCGTTTCGACACCGGCATAGTGCGTGCGCCCGAGCACGATAGCAGCAGCGCCGGCGATGCCGACACTGCGACCGACCCCCAGCAACGAGAGGCCCGCGATGGCCACCAGTGAAGCCGCCCCGCCGGTTCCGGAACGTATCGGCGCGGTGTTCGTCGTGCGCGTGGCCTGTCGCGATCTCAAACGGCTGGCGATTGCCGACGACATGACCGTCTATCGGCTGTGTACCGATGGCGGCGTGTTCTTCTTCGACGACCGGCAGTTCGATGTCGATGCCCTGCAACGCCGGCTGCGCCGCGGCGATACCGTGACGATCGGCGCTCACCGCCTGCGCGACGGCAGCGCCTGGCTGCATTGGATCAGCCGTGATCGGCGCATATGGGCGGCCGAGCCCGCGCGCCGGCGCTGGCTGGCACCGTGTGTGCTCGCGCTCTGCTGGGTGCCGATCGCCATCGCGCTGATGCTGCCCGGGGCCGTGAATATCGGCTGGGTCCTGCTGCGGATCGTATTGTTCGTCACCGCCGGCGGTGCACTGGCGTGGTCGTCGTACCGGCTGATGCTCGAATGGCACCCGGGCCGTCGCCGTCTGCGCGCGGCGCTCGATGCACTTCGAAACGGGCGGCAGCCGGTGTTGTCCACGCCGCCGGCGTATTCAAGCGCGCCCGACCTGGCATTGCCCGACGGCGTGCACGGCGATATGGGGCTTCTGCAGGGGCCTCTCAGCGGCGTGCTCGTGGCGTTGCGCACCTACGGCACCGGGCGCTACAGCTACAGCGTTTACGAGTACCAACTGCGCTGTTCGGGCGAGACATTCGCGCTGAGCACCACGGCCTGGGACTGGCGCCGCGCGATCGACCCGGTGCTGCTCCGTCGGCCGCCGTTGTTTCTGGCCGAGGGCGATCGCGTCACCCTGCTCACCTCCATGGCCGACGGCGAGGTGCGCGGCCTGCTCAACCATACCGACGGTATCGCCCATGTCTCGTACAAGGGCACGCCGCATACCCCGACCGCGCGGCGTATCGTGCTGCCGATCGTCGCCCTCATGCTGGCGTTCATGTTCGTCGTGATGCTCAGCTTCGAGCTCTATAGCTGGTACGAGCGCGGCGTGGGGCCGGACTACTGGGACTGGCGCGAGCTGCTTGGGCTCGGCGGCACGATCATGCTCATGATGATGCTCCTGCTCAGTGGCTTCGGCCTGATCGGCGAGCGGATCCATCATCACTATTATCGCTACCGGGAACGCCCGTCGATGGATCGGATTCTGGGTATCGCGTTCCAGTGGCGGCTGCGCCAGCGGCGTAGCGCCACCCTCAACGAGATGGCCTGAGCATGGTCCCGGTCTGGGTACGGCCGTGGTTGCTTGCGGCATTGCTGGCTTATGCCGTGTTCGGCTTCTACTGGTATCTGTTCGTTGGCTATGCCGGCGGCTGGCACAATCAGCCCGAACAGCGTCTCGCCACGAAACTGGTTGAACCGGTGGACTGGGACACACTCGAAACGGCCGCGGCCGGCGACGACGTGCTGCTGAGCGTGACATCCAGCGGCCGCGACGGCGAAGCCGAAGCCTGTACGCGCGACGGCGCCTGTCGCGACAAATGTCAGGCCGATGGAACAGTCAGGGCAGACGACACGCACCCGGTGCTCAACTGTCTGGTAACTGTGCCCGAAGCCGACATGAGCGATCGCAAGCAACAGATCGAGCGGATGATACGCCAGCGCGACCCGCTCGGTTTGAGCTATCTGCTGCGCGCCACCGATGACGAGCTGGCCGTCGTGGCCCGCTTGCAAGGCAACATCGAAGCCATGCAGTGCGGGCCGAACGGCACCTGCTATCTGATCGCGGAACTGCCGGATATCCCGAACAAGACGGTATTCGTCTCGAACGACCACGGCCACCACTGGCAACTGGCCGCGCAGAACGTGCTCGACAAAGCCTATGTGCCGAAAATCGTCGGTATCGACGGCGAGCGCGTGTGGGTCGACGGGTTCCAGCGTATCGTTCTGTCGGACGACGGCGGGCGCACCTGGCGCGTGCTCGCCGATGAAGAGCGGCTGCTCGCCCACAACGCCCGCGTCATGGGCGACCAGTCGCATAGCGACAGTATGAGCGATCGCTTTCGCTGGCGCCTGGACGATGCCGGCCAGCTCTATGCCGTGAGCGGCGACGGCTATAGCGATCGGTCGGGCGTGGCGATCTACCGGCTCGACGCGAAAACCGGCGAGATCGTCTCCGCCGCGCGCCATGAGGGCAGCTTCCCCTCGCTCGTCAACGGCCCCGGCGGCCAGCTTTTCGGCATCTACCGCACGCCCGAGCCCGCCCGCTATACAGTGTATCGCCTGCGCAACGGCAACTGGTCGCCCGTACTGGTGGCCGGCAACGCGCCGCTCAGTAGCTTGCGCGGCAACGCCCACGCGCTCATCGTCGAAAAAGGCCGCGGCGACGGCGCGCACCTGCTGCTCAGCCGGGACGGCGGTCAGCACTGGCAGGCCATGGCCGATCTCTATATCCGTGATCGTATGGAATTCGACCCGGCCGGCGCCGGCTGGCTGCGCATGGGCTACCGCAACCGGGAAGGCTATTACGGCTATCGCTGGATTCGGCCGTAGGGCGCCGGGATATCCCCGGGATATCCGGGGACAGTATACTGGATATCCGGGGACAGTATACTGATCTCGCTTTCAGCAGAAGATGTTCAGCTTCAAACGGCGAGAAAGATGTTGATGCGGCGGAATGCGGCCCGAAGTAACGGCGTGTTTCCTCGCCCACGAGCTGATGAGCCCGCAAAATGGCTATGCCGCGACCGTACTTGCCGCGAATGCGGGTCGAAGCCTCGTTCGACAGCCCGCATCAATGGAAGACCTCGCCGATCTATAGCGACGAACCCAAGTCTTCGAGCAACATGCTTTGATCGTAGTGTGCTGATGCTTTGTCGTGGTAGCGCCGGTCGGCCGTAATAAAAACGGCGCCGGGGGTATTCAAAGCGAGCGCGTGATAGAGCGTGTCGAATAGATGGTGGTCGAGTCGTGCGGCCATGTCGATCGCTCGGGCATAGTCATTTGATTCGCCGCCCGTCTGCCAGTCGATCTGCATCAGGTCACTGAGGTCGTGGGTGGCGGTTTCCGGTGTATGGCGCGCGAGTAGCGCGGCGACTTCGGGAATGAAATGCGGCGGCTGAATCAAGTTGATTCGATCCGCGTGTATGGCGCATAAAACCGAGAGCGCGTATTCAGTGTCATTCTCGCCAGGCCGGTCTTTGAAAAACCACTTCAACACGACGCTGGCATCAAGTACGGCGATCACGGGCGTCCATCTTTGCGGGTGGCCGCAATCTCCTCACTGGATAGAACGGGCGCATTCGCGTGGCGGGCCAGAATCCGATCGATGGCTTCGCGGCCGCGTTGCTTGCGTTCTACACGCTCTACGGCTTCTCGCATCAATTCTGCAACCACCGCGCTTCGGTTCTGGTTCTTGAACGTCTTGTTGAACGCGTCCCGCACATCATCGGGCACGCTGTAATTTACGGTCGCCATGAATTCGATTTGTTGAAGACTTCATTATTAGATTATCGGGGTGGCAGCGCATCAGCAAGCCAAACCACACGGTAGGTCATGATGGATATCCGGGGGATATCCGGGGACAGTATGAGATGTCCCGACTTTTTCGGACAGCCAGATCAGGGGTTAGTGGCTAGCTTACGTTCGTAGTTTTCGGGCGTTTGATAGTTCAGC
>NZ_PBYA01000034.1 GCF_002729955.1 Salinisphaera sp.
ACTGATCCACCCGATCGCGATGGAAGAAGGCCTGCGCTTCGCCATTCGTGAAGGCGGCCGCACCGTGGGTGCCGGCGTCGTGACCAAGATTACGGAATAAACATGGCCGCAAGTCAGAACATTCGTATTCGTCTCAAGGCCTTCGATCATCGTCTGATCGACAAGTCGGCACGTGAGATCGTGGAAACGGCCAAGCGCACGGGTGCGCAGGTGCACGGCCCGATCCCGCTGCCGACGCGCAAGGAGCGCTACACGATCCTGATTTCGCCGCACGTCAACAAGGACGCGCGGGATCAGTACGAGATCCGTACGCACAAGCGGATGATGGATATCGTGGAGCCCACGGAGAAGACCGTGGACGCGCTCATGAAGCTGGATCTTGCTGCGGGCGTCGACGTCCAAATTAAATTGCAGTAAGACCGAGACAAATCGGTTGCGGTCTGGTATAGTCCGCGGCCCTGGCGAACGAAGCCCGCACCACGCGGGCTTCGTTTACTGGATGCAACCAAACTTGAACTGTCGCCCCCTCTAGCGAGTGGCGATAAGCGAGAAGGTACTTAACACATGGCTATTGGATTGGTAGGTCGCAAGCGCGGCATGTCCCGCGTTTTCGACGAAAACGGCGTGTCCGTTCCCGTAACGGTCGTCGAAGTCGAGCCGAATCGCGTCGTCCAGATGAAGGACAGTGACAGCGACGGCTATCGCGCGGTGCAGGTTACGACCGGCGCCCGTCGTGCGAGCCGCGTCACCAAGGCGGCCGCGGGTCATTTCAAGAAGGCCGGCGTTGAAGCGGGTCGTGGTCTGTGGGAGTTCCGCGTCGAAGGCGATTGGCCGACGGTGCCGGTGGCGGCCCCGCAGCCGACCGAAGAAGGCGAGGAGCCCGCCGAGGCAGAGCAGGTCGAGCTGGCCGTTGGCGGCGAGCTGACCGTGTCGCTGTTTTCGGAAGGCCAGATCGTCGACGTGGTCGGGCGTTCGATCGGTAAGGGTTATGGCGGCGTCATCAAGCGTCATAACTTCCGCTCGCAGCGCATGTCGCATGGTAATTCCAAGGCGCACCGTGCGCCGGGTTCCATCGGCCAGAACCAGTCGCCCGGCCATGTGTTCAAGGGCAAGAAGATGTCCGGTCAGTTGGGTAATGCGCGCACCACGGTGCAGAACCTTCGGGTCGTCCGAGTGGATGCCGAGCGCAACCTGATTCTGATCGAGGGCGGCGTTCCGGGCGCGAAGGGTGGTGACGTGATCATCAGCCCCGCGGTCAAGAAGGCCGGCTAGGCCCGACTTTTACGACAGGCATAAGTCATGGAACTTAATTTGGCAGCAGGCGGCAAGACGGTATCGGTTTCCGACTCTATCTTTGCGCGCCCGTTTAACAAGGATCTGGTTCACCAGATCGTGACGGCATACCTGGCCGGCGCCCGTGCCGGCACCAAGGCGCAGAAGAATCGCGCCGAGGTTAGCGGTGGCGGCAAGAAGCCGTGGCGCCAGAAGGGTACCGGTCGTGCTCGTGCAGGCACCATCCGTAGCCCGATCTGGACCGGCGGTGGCGTGACCTTCGCGGCGACCCCGCGCGACTATTCGCAGAAGGTCAACCGCAAGATGTATCGCGCCGGCATGAGTGCGATCGTCTCGGAGCTGCTGCGCCAGGATCGTCTCACGGTCATCGAAGCGCCGGCGCTCGAAGCGCGCAGCACGAAAGGCCTGATCAAGGCGCTTGCCGATCAGAGCTGTGAGCCGCGCGGCCTGATCGTCGTGTCCGAGGTGGACGACAAGCTGGGCTATTCGGCCAACAACGTGGTCGGTCTGGACGTGGTCGCGGTGAACGCGCTGGATCCGGTGGTTCTGGTCGGTGCCGAGAAAGTGCTCATCACGGAAGAGGCGCTGCGCGCCCTTGAAGGTTGGCTGCAATGAACCAGGAACGCATTTTTCAGATTCTGCGCGCGCCCCATATCTCTGAAAAGAGCACGGTGGTCGCAGACGCGAATAACCAGGTGGTCTTCGAAGTTGCCAAGACGGCAACGAAGCCCGAAATCAAGGCGGCGGTCGCTGCGCTTTTCGACGTGAAGGTTGAAGGCGTGACGACGGTCAATGCCAAGCCGAAGCTGAAACGGTTTCGCGGTCGGCCGGGCGTGCGCAGTGGCTGGAAGAAGGCCTACGTCACGCTGGCCCAGGGCGAGGAAATCGATTTCCTCGACGGCGCCACCCAGTAAGCGCTCATAGCAAGCGCCAAAAGGTAAGAAACTATGGCACTCAAGAAAGCCAAGCCGACATCCGCGGGTCGTCGCTTTGTCGTCAGCGTCAAGGATGCGACGCTGCACAACGGCAAGCCCGAGTCCTCGCTCGTCGTCAAGAAGCACAAGCAGGGCGGTCGCAACAACAACGGTCGTATCACCGTGCGTCATCGCGGTGGTGGTCATCGCCAGCATTATCGTCTGGTGGATTTCAAGCGCGACAAGGATGGCGTACCGGCCAAGGTCGAGCGTCTGGAATACGACCCGAACCGTAGCGCGAACATTGCGCTGCTGTGCTACGCCGACGGCGAGCGTCGTTACATCATTGCGCCGCGCGGCGTGACGGTCGACACGAAGATCATGTCGGGTCCGCAGTCGCCGATTCGTCCGGGCAATGCGCTGCCGCTGGCAAGCATTCCGGTCGGCACCACTGTGCACTGCGTCGAAATGCGTCCCGGCAAGGGTGCGCAGCTCGGTCGCAGCGCGGGTGCCGCGGTGCAGGTCGCTGCGCGTGCCGGCGAGTATGCTGTGCTGCGCTTGAAGTCCGGCGAGACCCGTCGCGTGCATATCAACTGCCGCGCGACCGTGGGTGAAGTCGGCAACTACGAGCACAGCCTGCGTCAGCTCGGTAAGGCGGGTGCGAAGCGCTGGCGTGGTCGTCGCCCGACGGTTCGCGGCGTGGCAATGAATCCGGTCGATCACCCGCACGGTGGTGGTGAAGGCCGTACCAGTGGCGGTCGTCATCCGACCAGCCCCTGGGGTTGGAAGACCAAGGGTTTCAAGACGCGTGCTAACAAGCGCACCGACGGCATGATCGTTCGTCGCAGCGTCAAGCGTAAGAAGCGGTAAGCCGCGTTTTATAAAGGCACAGGAATAGCTATGCCCCGTTCAATCAAGAAAGGCCCGTTCGTCGACCTGCATCTCGCCGCCAAGGTGGAAGCAGCCGCGAACAGCAGCACCAAGCGTCCGATCAAGACCTGGTCGCGTCGCTCCATGGTGACGCCCGACATGATCGGTCTGACGATTGCCGTGCACAACGGCCGTCAGCACGTGCCGGTGTTCGTGTCGGAAAACATGGTCGGCCACAAGCTCGGCGAGTTTTCCCCGACGCGGACCTTCAAAGGCCATCTGGGCGACCGCAAGGGTTAAGGCGAGGACTTATCAATATGGAATCGTTCGCCAAACTTCGTTTCGCGCGTATCTCGCCGCAGAAAGCCCGTCTTGTCGCCGATGAGGTGCGGGGCATGCCGGTCGAGCGTGCGCTGGAAACGCTGCAGTTTTCGAGCAAGAAAGCGGCGCATATCGTGCGCAAGGTGCTTGAGTCGGCCGTAGCCAACGCCGAGCACAATGAGGGCGCGGATATCGACGAGCTCAAGGTTGCCACGATCATGGTGGACGAGGGTCCGACCATGAAGCGGATGAAGCCTCGTGCCCGCGGTCGTGCCGATCGGATTTTCAAGCGTACGAGTCACGTGACGATTCGCGTCGCAGACAAGTAAACGGATAAAGATATGGGTCATAAAGTACATCCTGTCGGTTTCCGTCTCGGTATTACCTCCGAGTGGAGCTCGCGCTGGTATGCAGAGAACGCCGGCTACCGCGACGCGCTGAACACGGATCTGGAGATTCGTGATTTCATTCGCGAAAAGCTGGCGCATGCGTCGGTGAGCCGTATTCAGATCGACCGTCCGGCGCGCAGCGCGCGGATCACGATTCATACGGCGCGTCCGGGCATCGTGATCGGCAAGAAGGGCGAGGATATCGACAAGCTGCGTTCGGAAGTCTCCGAGCGTATGGGTGTTCCGGTGCACCTGTCGGTCGAAGAGATTCGCCGTCCGGAGCTTGACGCTCTGCTTGTGGCCCAGAACATCGCGCAGCAGCTTGAGCGCCGTATCATGTTCCGTCGCGCCATGAAGCGCGCGGTGGGCAATGCGATGCGTCTCGGCGCCGGCGGTATTCGCGTGAACGTGGCCGGTCGTCTGAACGGCGCCGAAATCGCGCGTACCGAGTGGTATCGCGATGGTCGCGTGCCGCTGCATACGCTGCGTGCCGACATCGACTACGGCCTGGCTGAAGCCAAGACCACCTACGGCGTACTCGGCGTGAAGGTCTGGATCTTCAAGGGCGAAGTGTTCGATACCGATCCCAAGATCGAAGAAAAGCCCGCCGATACCGGCGCGGCCGCGGGGTAATAAGCCATGTTGCAACCGAAACGAGTCAAGTTCCGCAAGGTCCAGAAAGGCCGCAACCGTGGTCTGGCCCAGCGCGGTAATGCCGTGAGCTTCGGCGAGTATGGCCTGAAGGCGGTCGAGCGCGGTCGTCTGACGGCGCGCCAGATCGAAGCGGCGCGTCGTGCCATGACCCGTCATATCAAGCGTGGCGGCAAGACCTGGATCCGCGTGTTCCCCGACAAGCCGGTTACCAAGAAGCCCATCGAGGTTCGTATGGGTAAGGGTAAGGGCAACGTCGAATTCTGGGTGGCCAAGGTGCAGCCCGGTTCCATGCTCTACGAGATGGAAGGCGTGAGCCGCGAAGTGGCACAGGAAGCCTTCCGTCTGGCCGCGTCGAAGCTGCCGGTCAAGACGGCCTTTGTCGAACGCAAGATTCTGTAGAGGCAAAGATGAAAGCGAAAGAATTGCGCGAGAAATCGCCCGAAGATCTGGAAAAGGAATTGCTCTCGCTGCGTCGCGAGCAGTTCAACCTGCGCATGCAGCAGGCTACGGGCCAGCTCTCGCAGACCCATCAGTTCGGCGTCATTCGCCGTGACATCGCGCGCATCAAGACCGTGCTGCGCGAAGCCGGCAAATAGGAACAGTTGAGCCATGAGCGAAACGAGCGAAAACAAAAGCACCGCCGCCGAGCAGGACAAGCGCCAGCGCGTTCTGGCCGGCAAGGTCGTGAGCAATGCGATGGACAAGACCATCGTCGTGCTCATCGAGCGGCGCACGCAGCACCCGCTGTACGGCAAGTACATCCGTCGGAGCACGCGTCTGAAGGCGCACGATCCGGAGAATACCTGCCAGGTGGGCGATTTTGTTGAAATCGCAGAGGGTCGCCCGGTGTCCCGCCGCAAGGCGTGGTCGCTGCGGCGCGTGGTCGAGAAGGCCGGCGAATTCGATACCGCAGGATAAACGACAGCCATGATCCAGACAGAATCGGTACTCAATGCAGCCGATAACAGCGGCGCCCGCCGGGTCCAGTGCATCAAGGTGCTGGGCGGCTCGCATCGCCGTTATGCGCGCGTTGGCGACATCATCAAGGTCAGCGTCAAGGACGCGATCCCGCGTGGTCGTGTCAAGAAGGGCGAAGTGATGAACGCGGTGGTCGTACGTACGCGCCACGGTGTTCGTCGCAACGACGGGTCGCTGATCCGTTTCGACAACAACGCCGCCGTGCTGCTCAACAACAACAACGAGCCGATCGGCACCCGTATCTTCGGGCCGGTCACGCGCGAGCTGCGTGAGAAGTTCATGCGCATCATCTCGCTTGCGCCGGAGGTTCTATGAGCTCCAGAAAGATTCGTAGCGGTGACGAAGTCATCGTGACCAGCGGCAAGGACCGCGGTCGTCGCGGCACGGTCAATCGCGTGCTCGAAGACAAGGTCGTTGTCGAAGGCATCAACATTGCGAAAAAGCATGTTCGCGCGGACCCGAACCAGGGTATCCAGGGCGGCATCGAAGAGCGGGAAATGCCGCTGCATATTTCCAATGTGATGCTTTACAACCCGGATACCCAGAAGGGTGAACGGGTCGGTTTCAAGTGGCTGGGCGAAGGAGCGGATCGACGCAAGGTCCGTATCTACAAATCGTCCGGCGAAGTGGTCGACGCGTAGGTGAACGACATGGAAGACACCATGGAAAATACGAGCAAACATCCCGCGCGCTTGAAATCGGTGTATGCCGATCAAATCGTACCCAAGCTGATGGAGCAGTTCGGCTTCAGCAGCCCGATGGCGGCGCCGCGCGTGACCAAGATCACCCTGAACATGGGTGTGGGCGAAGCGGTTTCCGATCGCAAGGTCATCGAGTCGGCCATGGCCGATATGGCCAAGATCGCCGGCCAGAAGCCGGTCATGACCCGGGCCCGCAAGTCGGTGGCCGGTTTCAAGATCCGCGAAGGCTGGCCCATCGGTTGCAAGGTAACGCTGCGCCGCGCCCAGATGTACGAGTTTCTCGATCGTCTGGTGAACGTGTCGCTGCCGCGTATCCGTGACTTTCGCGGCTTGAACCCGCGTGCCTTCGATGGCCGCGGCAACTATAGCCTCGGTATCCGTGAGCAGATCGTGTTCCCGGAAATCGATTACGACCGGGTCGACGCACTTCGCGGTATGGATATCGTGATTTCGACCTCGGCCAAGAACGACGAAGAGGGGCGGGCACTGCTGGACGGGTTCAACTTCCCGTTCCGCAAGTAAGCCGGCCCCGGAGACCCCAAGTATGGCAAAGAAAAGCATGATCGCCCGCGATCGCAAGCGCATGAAGCTGGTGGCGAAGTACGCCGAAAAGCGCGCCGCGATCAAGGAACGTATCAACGACCCGGAGGCGACGCCGGAAGAGCGTTTCGCCGCTGCGCAGGAACTGCAGGCGCTGCCGCGCGATGCGAGCCCCACCCGGGTCACGCGTCGCTGTCAGGCGACCGGTCGTCCGCGCGGTGTTTACCGCAAGTTCGGGCTCTCGCGTAACAAGCTGCGGGAAGCCGCAATGCGCGGTGAAGTGCCCGGTCTCGTTATGTCCTCCTGGTAGGCCACAGAAAAGGTATCGGTACGCATGAGTATGACTGACCCCATCGCCGACATGTTGACCCGTATTCGTAACGGGCAGTCGGCAGATAAGGAAAGCGTCGAAATGCCCTCGTCCAAGCTGAAACTGGCGATTGCCCAGGTGCTGCAGGACGAAGGTTATATCTCCGGATTCGAAACCGTTGACCTGGACGGCAAACCGCGTTTGCGCGTGGAGCTGAAGTACTTCCAGGGACACGGCGTGATCGAGCACATCGAGCGGGTGTCCAAGCCCGGTCTGCGTGTCTACCGCGGCAAGAAGGAAGTGCCCACGGTTGTCGGTGGTCTCGGTATCTCGATCGTGTCCACGTCGCAGGGCGTGATGACCGACCGCGCGGCTCGCGAAGCGGGTCATGGCGGCGAGATTCTCTGCTACGTGTCGTAAGGCACGTCGAGCAACGCACAGGAAGTTCGAATATGTCCAGAGTAGCTAAAGCCCCGGTGAGCTTGCCCAGCGGCGTTGAATGCAACGTCGCCGAGCGGGACGTGCGGGTGAAGGGCAAGAACGGCGAACTCAGCTTTCGACTGCCGGACGGCGTCGATGTCGAGGTCGCCGACGGTGCCGCCACCGCCAAGCCCACGGGCCGCAAGCCGAATATGGCAATGGCCGGCACGGTGCGCGCGACGGTCGCGAACATGGTGAAAGGCGTCACCGAAGGCTTCGAGCGCAAGCTCGAGCTGGTCGGCGTGGGCTATCGTGCCCAGGCTCAGGGCGACACGCTGAACCTGTCGCTTGGCCTGTCGCATCCGGTGGCCTACAAGATGCCCCAGGGTGTGACGGTCGCGACGCCGAGCAATACCGAAATCGTGCTGACGGGCGCGGACAAGCAGGTGGTCGGCCAGGCCGCCGCCGAAATCCGCAATTACCGGCCGCCGGAGCCCTACAAGGGCAAGGGTATTCGCTACGCCGACGAGCGCGTGGTTCGCAAGGACGCGAAGAAGAAGTAATCAACGGCGCGTTTCATTTACGGCCAACAACAGATTCATTACGCCATGCACAAGAAAACGATTTCGCGACTGCGTCGCGCCCGTCGGGGCCGCATGCACATGCGCAACCTGGGCGCGCATCGCCTGTCTGTACACCGCACGCCGCAACATATTTATGCGCAGATCGTAGCGCCCGATGGTTCGCGTACAATCGCGAGCGCTTCGACGGTCGAAAAGACCCTGCGCGAGGAATGCGGCAAGACCGGCAACTGTGACGCCGCTCGCGTCATCGGCCGGACGATCGCCGACCGGGCCAAGGCTGCTGGCGTGGAAGCCGTAGCGTTCGACCGTTCGGGTTTTGCCTATCACGGTCGAGTCAAGGCACTCGCCGACGCCGCACGTGAAAGCGGCCTGCAGTTCTAACGGGATTTCTCAATGGCAACACGTAACGAACAACGCACCGAAGGCGATCTGCTCGAGAAGCTGATCACCGTCAATCGCGTGGCCAAGGTGGTCAAGGGTGGCCGTCAGTTCGGTTTCACCGCGCTGACCGTGGTCGGCGACGGCGAAGGCCGCGTCGGCTTTGGCTATGGCAAGGCACGTGAAGTGCCGCTGGCCATCGCCAAGGCGATGGAAGCGGCTCGCAAGAGCATGATCCGCGTGCAGATCAAGGAAGGCTCGACGCTGCAGCACGCCATCGTCGGTCGCCATGGCGCCACCAAGGTGATCATGCGTCCGGCCTCCGAAGGTACCGGCGTGATCGCTGGCGGCGGTATGCGCGCCGTATTCGAGGTCGCGGGCGTGAGCAACGTTTTGGCCAAGAGCTACGGCTCGCGTAACCCGATCAACCTCGTTCGGGCGACGATCAACGGGCTGCGCGAAATGCACGATCCCGAGTTCATCGCTGCCAAGCGTGGCAAGTCGGTCGAAGAAATCACGGCTTAACGGAGGCGCGGGATGGCCAGCAAAGAAATCACGATCAAACTCATCAAGAGTCCGATCGGCCGAGTCAAGCGTCATCGCGCCTGTGTGCGCGGTCTGGGGCTGCGTCGGCTGCATCATCAGGTGACGGTGGCGGATACGCCGGAAAACCGGGGCATGATCAACAAGATCGTCGACATGCTCGCGATCCAGGAGTCCTAGGATGAAACTCAACGATCTACAGCCGAACGACGGCGCGCGCAAGCTGCGCAAGCGCGTCGGCCGCGGCCCGGGCTCAGACCTGGGCAAGACGGCCGGCCGTGGCCACAAGGGTCAGAAGTCGCGTAGCGGTGGTTACACCAAGATGGGTTTCGAAGGCGGCCAGATGCCGTTGCAGCGGCGCGTGCCCAAGCGTGGTTTTCGCAGCCCGGTGGACGCGCCCGCTGAAGTGCGTCTCGATAACCTGAATCGCCTGGAAGGCGACGTGGATCTGGCGGCCCTCAAGGCCGCCGGTGTCGTTGCGCGTGAAGCACGGCGTGCCAAGGTGATCGCTTCCGGCGAGATCAACGTGGCGGTCAACCTCAAGGGTGTAGCCGCGACCGCGGGTGCGGTCAAGGCGATCGAAGCCGCTGGCGGCAGCGTCGCCGAGTAACCATGGCCAAGCGTCCCAACACTGCAGCGCCCGGCGGCTTTAACCCGAACTCGGGTAGCCTCACGGAAGTGCGTCAGCGCCTGCTGTTCCTGGTGGGTGCGCTGATTGTCTTCCGTATCGGCACGTTCATTCCCGTGCCCGGTATCGACCCCGCTCAGCTGGCGCGGCTGTTCGAACAGCAGGCGGGCACGATCCTCGACGTCGGCGTGATGTTTACCGGCGGCGCTCTCAAGCGCCTGTCGATCTTCGCGCTCGGCGTGATGCCGTATATCTCGGCGTCCATCATCATGCAGTTGATGACGGCGACGGTCCCGGCATTGAAGGAAATCAAGAAGGAAGGCGAGGCCGGTCGCCGCAAGATTACGCAATACACGCGGTACGGCACCGTCGCCCTGGCTTCATTCCAGTCGATCGGGACCGGCATCGCGCTGTGGAATCAGGGGATTGCACAGAGCGGTACCAGCGAGTTCGCCTTCATCTTCACGACCGCGGTGTGTTTGACCACCGGCGCTATGTTTCTGATGTGGCTGGGCGAGCAGGTCACCGAGCGTGGCATTGGCAACGGCATCTCGATGCTGATCTTTGCCGCGATCGTGGCGGGGCTGCCTTCTGCTATCGGTGGGACGCTAGACCTGGTGCGCACCGGCGAGCTGAGCATATTCTTCGTGATTGCCCTGTTCGTGGGCGCGATGGCCGTGCTCGCCTTCGTCGTGTTCGTGGAACGCGCTCAGCGGCGGATTCCGGTTCATCATGCCCAGCGCCAGCGCGGGCGCAAGATGTATGCGGCCCAGACCCAGCATCTTCCGCTCAAGCTGAACATGGCGGGCGTGATTCCGCCGATCTTCGCTTCGAGCATCATTCTTTTCCCCGCGACCGTTGTACGGTTTCTGGGTGAAGGCGGTTCGGTGGCGAACTGGGTATCGAATGCGATCGCGCCGGGGCAGCCGCTGTACGTGCTGTTCTATTCGTTGATGATCGTGTTCTTCTGCTTTTTCTATACCGCGCTCGTGTTCGATTCGCGGGAAACGGCAGACAACCTGAAGAAATCCGGGGCCTTCATCCCGGGTGTTCGGCCCGGCATTCAGACAGCCAACTATATCGATACCGTTCTGACCCGGTTGACCGTGGCCGGTGCGGTGTACGTCACGGCGGTCTGTCTGCTGCCCGAGCTGTTGATTCTTCAATACAACGTACCCTTCTATTTCGGCGGGACTTCGTTGCTGATCATCGTAGTGGTTGTCATGGACTTCATGGCGCAGCTGCAGGCGCATCTGATGTCGCATCAGTACGAAGGGTTGATGAAGAAGAACAACCTGAAGTCCCAGGGGCGCGGCGGTGCCGGCGCCGGCATGCTCCGCTAGCGGGCCGTCACCAAGCGCAACAACGATTACACCACCGACCGTCGTCTACAACGGTCGGCGAGATGTCAGAGGTAGGACATGAAAGTTAGAGCATCGGTTAAGAAAATTTGCCGCAATTGCAAAGTCATCCGGCGCAACGGCGCCGTGATGGTGATCTGTTCGACCGACCCGCGCCATAAGCAGCGCCAGGGTTAGTCGGAAAACCTTGTAATCACAGAACAGAAAGGCTATATTGGCGGGCTTTTCCACGGTTGAATATTCGCGGGCGGCAAGATGCGCGCGACAACCATAGCCCGGTAGCTGGGAGATCAATCGAATGGCGCGAATCGCTGGAGTTAACCTCCCGATCAACAAGCATGCGGTGGTAGCGTTGACGTCGCTTTACGGCGTCGGTTTCACGCGAGCACGTGAAATCTGCGCGGCCTGCAACGTGGCAACGGACACCAAGGTCAAGGATCTCACCGAGGGTGAGGTCGAGGCGCTGCGTGCCCAGGTTCAGCAGTACACGATCGAAGGTGACCTTCGTCGTGAGATCTCCATGAACATCAAGCGACTGATGGATCTGGGCTGCTATCGCGGTCTGCGTCATCGTCGCGGTCTTCCGGTGCGCGGTCAGCGTACCAAAACCAATTCGCGCACGCGTAAGGGCCCCCGTCGGCCCATTCGCCGCTAGTTCGTTCTCGCACGAGAGTACAGGTAACGCTTTATGGCGACAGGCACGTCTTCCACAGCATCTCGTACGCGCAAAGCGCGCGCACGCCGCAATGTCACCGATGGCATCGCGTTCGTGTATGCCACCTTCAACAACACGATCATCACGATCTCCGATCGTCAAGGCAACGTGTTGTCCTGGTGCACGTCGGGTAGCTGTGGCTTCAAGGGTTCGCGCAAGAGCACGCCGTTCGCAGCGCAGGTTGCTGCCGAGCGCGCCGGCGAAGGCGCGGCGCAGTACGGCGTCAAGAATCTCGAGGTTCGGGTCAAGGGCCCCGGCCCGGGACGTGAAGCCGCGGTGCGTTCGCTCAATGGTGCAGGCTTCAAGGTGACCGGCATCATCGACGTCACCCCGATCCCGCACAATGGCTGTCGTCCGCCCAAGAAGCGCCGCGTCTAGCGCGCTCGGGCGACCGAACCGGAACAGGTAGAGAACAATGGCTAAGTACACAGGACCGAAATGCAAACTTTCGCGCCGGGCAGGCACTGACCTGTTCCTCAAGGGGCGTGGTCGTTCGCTGGAAGGCAAGTGCAAGATCGATACGCCGCCCGGCGCGCAGGGTACCCAGCGCCGCCAGCGTCTGTCGGACTATGCCCTGCAGCTGCGCGAGAAGCAGAAGCTGCGGCATATGTACGGCGTGCTTGAGAAGCAGTTCCGCAACTACTACAAGAAGGCCGCGCAGAACAAGGGCGCGACTGGCGTAGTGTTGCTGCAGCAGCTGGAGAGCCGTCTGGACAACGTCGTGTACCGCATGGGTTTTGCCTCCACGCGTGCCGAGGCCCGTCAGCTGGTGAACCACAAGGCGGTCGCGGTCAACGATTATCCGGTGAACATTCCCTCGTACGAGGTGAAGGTCGGCGATACCGTCGCGATCCGTAACCGTGCGAAGCATCAGCCCCGCATCATCGAGTCGCTGCAGGTTGCATCGCAGCTCGGTTTGAGCGAATGGGTCGAGGTGGACGAGAAGGGCCTGAAAGGCACGTTCAAGGCCGTCCCGGATCGCGACCAGGTGCTGCCGGATATCAACGAGAATCTGGTCGTCGAGCTTTACTCGAAGTAATAGGCGCTGTCTTAGACAGCAAGAGGTATTTGCATTATGCAGTCCAGTGAATTGCTGAAACCGCGCCTGGTCGAGGTCGAGCGGGCGAACGAGCGGCGCGCCAAGATTGCGCTTGAGCCGCTCGAGCGTGGCTACGGCCATACGCTTGGCAACGCGATTCGGCGGATCCTGCTGTCCTCGATTCCCGGGGCGGCGATCACCGAAGTCAAGATCGACGGCGTACTCCACGAGTACACCACGGTCGAGGGTATGCAGGAAGACGTCATCGACGTGCTGCTCAACCTCAAGAACGTAGCGGTGCGCATGCACTCGCGCGAAGAAGCCGAGCTTCACCTGCACAAAAGCGGTGAAGGCCCGGTGACCGCCGGTGATATCACCACCGATCATGACGTTGAAATCGTCAACCCGGATCTCGTGATTGCGCATCTGACCAGCGGCGAGCTGCGGATGAGCATGAAGGTCGAGCGCGGTCGTGGTTACCAGCCGGCGCAGAGCAAGTCCGAAGCGGGCGATGAGGATACCGGTGCGAGCGAAATCGGCGCGCTGCGACTGGACGCCAGCTTCAGCCCGATCCGTCGCGTGAGCTATGCCGTCGAACGTGCGCGTGTGGAACAGCGCACCGACCTCGATAAGCTCGTGCTCGATATCGAAACCAACGGCAGCGTCGAACCCGAAGACGCGGTTCGCACGGCAGCGGCGACGCTGTACGACCAGCTGGCCGTGTTCGTCGACCTCGAGGCGCGTCAGGAGTCGAGCCGCAAGGGCGAAACCGGCAAGACCGACCCGACCCTGCTCAAGCCGATCGAAGACCTCGAGTTGACGGTACGCTCGACCAACTGCCTCAAGGCAGAAGACATCCACTACGTGGGTGATCTGGTTCAGCGGACCGAAACGGAACTCATGCGTACGCCGAACCTCGGCAAGAAGTCGTTAACCGAGATCAGCGAGGTGCTCGCCGAGCACGGCCTGAAACTCGGCATGACGGTCGAGAACTGGCCGCCGGCCGAACTCGAAAAAGCCTAGCGTTTTTTCGCGAATATAGACTAAGGACAGAGCTATGCGTCATCGCAAGAGCGGTACTAACCTGGGGCGCGAATCCTCGCATCGCGCGGCCATGATGAAAAACATGTCGGCGTCGCTGTTCAAGGCGGAGCTGATCCGGACAACGCTGCCCAAGGCAAAGGAATTGCGTCGGGTCGCAGAGCCGCTGATCACCCTCGGCAAGACCGATACGGTCGCCAACCGTCGACTGGCGTTCTCGCGTCTGCGCGACAAGGAAGCGGTCGGCAAGCTGTTCGGCGAGCTGGGTCAGCGTTACGCGCAGCGCCCGGGCGGCTATCTGCGGATTCTCAAGTGCGGCTACCGCCCCGGCGATAACGCGCCGATGGCGTATGTCGAACTCGTCGATCGCCCAATGATCGAAGACGACGAAGACGAGTCGGTCGAAGCCTCCGCTTAAGACGACGGCGTCGTCTGATTAAAGCCGGCCCTAGGGCCGGCTTTTTTTATGAGTAGAATAAGCGCGGTTTTTCGTGCGACGTGTTTCCGGGGAGTTGAGATGCATTTGTTCAGGGGCGTTGCTGCCGCCGCGGCAGTGGGGTTGGGGTTGTTTGTGCCGGTCGCGCAGGCCGATACGGTGTTTCTCGACGATGGAAGTCGAATCAACGGCAAGATCGTGTCGTTGTCGTCGGACGAAGTGGTCATTGATCCGGCGTTCACGGATACGCTGACCATCGAGCGTGCGCGTCTATCGGGTTTGACCAGCGACGAGGCGGTCGAGGTGATGCTGGCGAGCGGCAAGACAACCCGTGCACGGTTGTCTTATGATGAGCAGAGCGGCGCTCAGGTTGTTCAGGCCGACAGCGACGATACGAACGGCGCGCTCGCGCTCGACGACGTAAGCCAGATTGCGCCCAAGGTGGTTGCCGCACAGCAGGACGACGACGAGTACGCGCTGCCGGAATCCGACAGTCTGCCGCCCGAAGATGCCGACTACTGGTCGGGCAACGTCGAGCTCGGCCTGAACGGTCGCTCCGGCAATACTGATACCAGCGCCTGGCGCACCAAGCTGTCCGCGCTGCGCGATACGGGCGATACGCGTCTGTCGCTGTCAGCGACCGCTGACCGAGAGGAAGAAGACGACGAGACGACGGCCGAGGAGTATCTCGGCAATGCACGGTTCGAGTACGATCTGACCCAGCGTCTGTTCTGGTTCCTGCAGCAGGAGCTGGAGCGCGACGAGTTCGAGGATATCGATCTGCGCTCGCGCAGCCTGATCGGCCCCGGCTATTTTCTGGCCCGACGCGATCGCCTGACATTCAAGGTCCGTAGTGGTATTGGTCACCAATACGAGCGTTACACCAGTGGCGGCAGCAGCCACGAGGCGATCTTCTCGGCGGGTTGGGACTACGCCCAGCTGGTCGGTGAATGGCTCAAGTTGACTCACGATTTCACGATCTATCCCGAGGTGACGAACAGCCCGAGCGAAAACTTCATCCTCGAATCCGCGCTGGGCGTCGAGGTGCCGATTGCCAATAGCGACGCCTGGCATCTTCGGGCAGGGCTGGAACACCAGTACAACAACAACCCGGAGCCGGGTGTCGAGGACCTCGATACCACCTACAACCTCGGCGTGGTGCGCGGCTTTTAGGGGCGCTCTGCACAAACGGTCACCGACTCAAAAAGGCCGCGTCTACGTTGCCAGGCTTGACCTGCCAACAATGCGGGCGCTGAACGCCTTGCCGCAGCATCTGTGAGGACGCGAAGGCGACCCGCGAGAGGTTATGCAGAGCTTCGCTAGTCGTCGGCCGCGTCGGCCTCGACCTGTACGAGGTAGGGCGCGGCCGTATCGATGCGCAGGACGCTGAGCTGGCCACCCCAGGCGGCGCCGGTATCGATGCCCCATACCCGGTGTTCCGGCCAGGCGACCTGTTCGAGCGCCGACCAGTGGCCGAACACGATGCGCTCTCCGGCCGCCGCACGGCGTGGCCAGGCGAACCAGGGCACCAGCGCCGGTGGCGCATCGGCCAGGGTTTTCTTGTAGTCCATGTCCAACCCACCGTCGGGCCGGATGAAGCGCTGGCGCGTGAGCGCGTTGGCGATATAGCGCAGGCGTTCCAGGCCGCGAAGTGCCGGCGACCAGTGGGTGGGGGTATCGCCATAGAGGCCGGCCAGGAACTCGACGTGGGCCGGGCCGCGTAGCGCAGCCTCAAGCTCGTGCGCGTGTTCCCGGGCATCGGCCACGGTCCACTCGGGGGGGATGCCGGCATGGACCATCGTCCAGTCCAGGCTGGGGTCTTGATGCAAGAGCGGGCGATGACGCAGCCAGGCAAGCAGTTCATCGCGGTCGGGCGCCTCGAGCACCTCGCGCAAGCCCGGCTTGGCCTTGTCGAGCGCATCCCGGCGCTGCGCCAGGGCAAGCAGGCTCAGATCATGATTGCCGAGCACCGTGATGGCGTGCTCGCCGAGGGCGCGCACGCGCCGTAACACGCCGAGCGAATCCGGCCCCCGATTGACCAGATCGCCGACGAACCAGAAGCGCGGGTCGTCGTGCTCGGTACGCAGCCGCTCGAGCAGCCGGTCCAGCGTCGACGCCGCGCCGTGAATGTCACCGATACAGAATATGGCCACGAGGCATGTCCTTGTCGCAAAGGCTTGTGAGTGATCCAGCGCCGGGTGGCTGGCGGTGCACGCGCTGTGCAGCGCCACGCCTGTCCCGTGCGCGGCGCCCGCGCGCAGACGCGCAAGCGTGTCGTCAGCGTGAAGGATCGACTATTTTAAGCCGTAGCCGCAACACGGCCGAAATCCATCCGGCGCGGGTCGCCCGCACGCAGGCCGCGACGATACGTGCCGCGACAATCAATTCGAAAGCCGTGATGCCGATACATGAAGACAGGTATGCGGCCCGCGGTAGCGAAGCGCTCGCCGCTGAGGCCTCGAACGGGGTTTGCCGGCGCCAAGGGAATAATCCGGCTCGGCCGCGGCGCTGTGCCCGACGCGAGGCTAACGAGCTGAATAAAAAGGATCACGGTCTGCTAATGTGGGTTTCAAGGGCAATTGGAGAACCCGGTCGTAACGCCCGAGTGCGCAGTTGCTTGCGAGCGTTCGCGTCTGTGCGTACGCGCGCTTCGATTACGCCTGCAAGGACGCTTGCGCGCCGTACGCATCCGGTCTGTGTGATCCCGTGGATAAGCCGCCATGCAGAACGGTGCGTGCATGGAGCGGCAGGCGGGGCCGAACGGGGCCCGCATGGACGTACCAGCGCGACGCCTGCAGGCAGGCGTTGACAGGTGGGCTTGGACTCGAGGATGAATAACGCATGAAGACCGCTGCGCCCAAAGAGAAGCCGGCCAAATCGACGCCGCGGACCGCGCTGTATGCACTGGCCGCGCTCTGTGTGATTCTGATCGGCTACGCCGGATTGCGCACGCTGGAACTGGCGAGTACGGCGCGGGCCGATATGCTCGCAGACGCCGAAGCGGCGGTCGTATCCGAAACGGCCGGGCATATACGCCAGGATCGCGTCCCCACTCGCCTGATTGAGGCCGCCGAAACCCTGCTGGCCGACCCGGCGCTGCGGTTGAACTATGTCACCGTGCGCAACGCCGGTGACGCCACGCTGGTGTCGCGCGGCAGGTTTTCGAACCGGTTCGAATTCTTGGGCCCCGATATCGCACGCACGCTGCGTGCCTGGGACTATCGCCTGGAATCGACGCAGACGACAGTACCCTTGTCTGCCGCAGGTCAGGCCGGCGCGGTGGGGTCGGCCGAGTTCGGCGTGAGCTGGTTTGCCGTACTGGGCCATGCCGGTGTGGGTATGGTGATCTGGGTTATCGTCCTGCTGGCCGGTATCGTCGGCCTGGTGGGTGCTCTGGTGGCCGCCCGTGCCGCGCCGCGGGACGTCTTCGCTCACGCCGAGACCGAGCCGGTGCCCACGCCTGCAGCGGCGAACACGCCTGCCGTAGAGCCGGCGAAAAGACAGCGCGCGGGAAAGACGGCTTCGTCGCGCCTGTTTCGACGCGGGGCCAGGAAAGATACCGACAACGAATTCGAACCCATCGTAGCCGCGACACCGTCGGCGCGGGCATCAGAGCCCGTCCCTGCAGGTGCGCCCGGGCCCGTCCCGGCGGCCGAGCCCACGCCTGAGCCGAAGCCAAAGCAGACGTCTGAGCCGAAGCCGACGCCCGAGCCGAAGCGGTCGGCGAGTCCGGCCAGCACCGCGGCTCCGGCCCGTACGCCAGCCCAGCCGCAGCAGTCGCAGGCCGGGCATACTGAAAAGACTGTAGCCCCGGCGGCATCCGTTCCCGACGACACGCGCCCCCGGTCCAGGCCGAAAACCCCGGCTGCGCCGGGGGCGCAAACCCAGGCACAGACCAAGGCCCCGGCGCCGGCGCGTCCAGCGATTGCCCCGGCCGAGGCCGAACTGCATGCGCCGCGTCTGGACGCGGAGCCGCAGCTGGGCGATGCCACCCTGGATCTGCGTTTCTATCCAATCTGGCGCGACAGTAACCGCGAAGTTCTGGCCGGGGCCTGTGCGGCCCTCGCATGGCGGCGCCCCGATACCCGGCTGGTGGATGCCGATACCCTGACGCGGCTGGCCGAACAGAAGGGCGCGCTGCGGGCATTCACCCAATGGATCGCACGGCGGTTTTCGTTGTTGCACAGCAACTGGCGAACGCTGGAAATCAACACGGTGCCGATCGTGCTGCCCATTCCGAGCGCGATGCTGGCCTTCGCCGATGCCGAGGCGGTATGGCGGGATACGCTACGCCGAACCGATCGCGACCCCAACGATCTGATTCTGCGCCTGACCAGCGCCCGCTCTCACCGCGGTGCGCATGCCTCGCTACCGGTACGGCGTGCCTTGACGCTGGTCGGCCACGACAAGCCGGTGCCGGCCGACTGTGACGTCGCCTGTATCGACCCGGAGCAGGTCGGCCCGGACATCGAAGCCTGGTTTGCACGTGTCGAGCAGCTCAAATCACCGGTGCTTCTGGGCCCGCTGACCGATCCGGAGCCCTATGCGCGCTTGATCAATCACGAGCGCGTGCTCTGGTTCAGTGACGATGCCCAGGCGCTGTGTTCGCCGCGCGAGTTCGCCCGCCTGCTGACACGCTGCAGTACCCGGCCGATCTAGCTCGGCCAATTCATCGGCCCGCGCCCGCGCGGCGGAAATTGCCGGTTCAGAGCTCGCCGGCGTTGTCCTTGTCGGCGTGGGCACGGTTGGCAAGACGGGCGAAATCGGCTGCGGCAAGGCGTTCGGGTCGCAGCATCGGATCGATATCGCAGGCTTCGATCGCCGCAGCATCGAGAAAACCGCCCACGGCATTGCGCAGCGTCTTGCGCCGCTGACTGAAAGCCGCCGTCACCAGCCGGTCGAACAAGGCCGGATCGTGGATTTCGAAATCCGGCGCCCGTGGCGTGATGCGCACCACCGACGACATCACTTTCGGCGGCGGATTGAAGGCCCCCGGGCCCACGTCGAACAACGCCTCGGCCCGGGCCCGGGCGGCCACGGAGACGGTCAGTCGGCCATAGTCGCGGCTACCGGGGGCGGCCGTCATGCGATCCACCACTTCCTTTTGCAGCATGAAATGCATGTCCACGATCGGCGCGGTGCTGCCCAGCAGCGCGAACAGCAGCGGCGAGGAAATGTTGTAGGGCAGGTTGCCAACCAGTCGCAGTGGCCCACGGCGCTCGGCCAGGGCGGCGTAGTCGATACGCAGTGCGTCGCCTGCGATGACCTCCAGACGCGGGTCGCGGGTGGCCCGGGCTTCGAGTTCGGCAATGAGGTCGCGGTCGATCTCGATGACGCTCAGCCGCTCGACCTGTTCGAGCAGGGGCGTGGTCAGCGCCCCCTGGCCGGGGCCGATTTCCACCAGGGCATCGTCCGTGGCCGGCGCGAGCATGCTCACGATACGGTCGATCACGCCGCGTTCGTGCAAGAAATGCTGTCCAAATCGTTTACGGGCCATGGCAGAGCTCTTCGAGGACGGTCAACGGGCAGGGCGGCGTTCGTACGCCGCACGGTCGATTCTATCGAGCGGGTAATAAGCGGCGACGGGGCCGCTGGCGGCAACGGCCGCCGTGGTTCATCGAGCGTGGGCTGGCGAAAGTCCGTTCATCGTGCACGGCCACTGCTGTGAACGGCAGCGGCCATGTGCAGGGCGGTATCGATGGCAGCCTGCAGACTGCCGCAATCCACCGCATCGCTGCCGGCCAGATCAACGGCCGTGCCGTGGTCGACCGAGGTGCGAACGATGGGCAGGCCCAGGCTGATGTTCACCGTGCGGCCAAAGCCCAGGTGCTTGATCACGGGCAGGCCCTGATCGTGATACATCGCGACCACCGCATCGGCGCCGGCCAGCCGATGCGGGGTGAACAGCGTATCGGCCGGTAGCGGCCCCACCAGGTCGAGGCCGCGTGCGCGCTCGGCTTCGAGCACCGGCGTGATGACCTCGATCTCTTCGCGACCGAGATAGCCGTCTTCACCGGCATGCGGGTTCAGCCCGGCCACGAGAAGCCTCGGCCGGGCGATACCGAAGCGCTCGCGCAGGCCGGTTTCAGTCACGCGCAGGGTGTGGGTCAACGACTCGCGGGTCAGCGCGGCCGGTACATGGGCGAGGGGAATATGCACGCTCGCCAAAGCAACGCGCAGCGCGCCATCGTCGGTGGCCAGCATCATCACCGGCTCGTCGCTTGCACAGCGCTCAGCCAGATAGCCTGTGTGGCCGGAAAACACGATACCGGCCTCGTTGATCACCGCCTTGTGCACCGGCCCGGTCACCAGACCCGCGCAGCGCCCGTCTTGGCACAGGTCGACCGCGCGATCCAGGCAGTCGAGCACGTAGCGGGCGTTGGCGCAATCCAGCACGCCGGGTTTGGGGGTGTTCATGCATCGCAGCGGTTCGATGCCCAGCGTGCCGGCCGGCAGCGGCCGCGGCGGCGCGTCGTAGTCGATGGTCTCGAGCGTGAGCGCCAGCCCGAGCTGGGCAGCACGGGCCTGGAGCAGGTCCGGATCGGCCACGGCCACCAGCTGGGCCGACTGCTCGCGCTGGGCGATACGTACGGCCAGATCCGGGCCGATACCGGCGGGTTCGCCCGGAGTGAAGGCCAGGCGGGCAGTCGCGCTCAAGGGTGGCTAGCCACCGCCGGTGGCCTGATAGCCCGGCATGCGTACATCGACATAGGCTTCGTCGCGCAGCTTGCGCAGCCACAGCTCGCCTTCCTCGACCGACTTCTGTTCGCCCAGCGTACGCCGTACGCGGTCGCGAGCGGCTTCCTGGGTCTGGTCGCGCTGGCGCCGATCGGTGACCTTCAGGATCTCGTAGCCTTCGCCGGTCTGGAAGACCGGGCTGACCTCACCGGGCGACAGCGCTTCGAGCTGGCGCCGGGTGATCGGGTCGAGCCGCTGCTGTTCGGGCTGTACCCAGCCCAGGTCGCCGCCCTGGTTGGCGGTTGCCGTATCGTCGGAATACTCGCGCGCCAGCGCGGCGAAGTCGTCGCCGGCCTCGAGGCGCTCGCGAATCTGGCGGCCGAGTTCGCGGGTGCGTTCGGCGTCGCGAATTTCGTTGGGCTTGAGCAGGATATGGCGGGTCTGTACTTCCTGCACCATGACCTTGGGCTGATTCTGGGCGTCGCGGCCGCGCACGTCTTCCAGCTGCACCAGATGAAAGCCTTGGCTGTCGCGGAATACCTCGCTGGTCTCGCCGGGCGATAGCGAGGGCACCACGTCGCGGAAGGTGCGCGACAGATAGTTGCCCTGCATCCAGCCCATATCGCCACCGTCGAGCGCGTTCTCGCCCTTGGAATGGGACGCGGCCACGTCGGCGAAGTCGGCATCGCCGTCCACGATCTGCTCACGCAGTGCTTCCAGCTGGTCGCGGGTGGCTTCGATGGTGGCCGAATCCGCGCCCTCGCTTACCGGCAACAGGATATGGCGTACCCGATACTCACGATCCTGGGCGTTGCGCAGCGACTGATTTTCCAGGTAGCGGTCGACGTCCTCGTCGCTCACCGAGACCTTGGACATCACTTCCTGGCGACGCAGCTTGCTGACCAGAAGTTCTTCGCGCACCTGCTCGCGCAGCTGTTCCATGGTCATGCTGTCGGCGGCCACCGCACGCATGAACTGCTGCATGTCCATGTTGTTCTGCTGGGCGATACGGCCGATGCCGGCATCGATTTCCTGATCGCTGACTTCGATACCGCGCTCACGCGCGCGCTGGACCTGCAGGCGCTGCATGATCAGCTGATCGAGCACCTGCGAGCGCAGGATATTGGGCGGCATCTGGTCGGCGCGCCCGCCGGCGCGGGCACGAATACGCGCCACCGCCTCGTTGAGTTCGCTCTCCAGAATCACGCCATCGCCGACCACGGCCACGATTTCGTCCAGGGTCTGGGCGCTGGGCTGTGCGGGGGCGGCGTCGGCGCTGTCCGACGAGCGGCTCATCAGCGAGTAGTCGTCGGGAAAGCCCAGGCTCTGTGCCGATGCCGGCAGAGAGAGGAACGCCAGCGGCGTGATGGCGAGCGCTAGGCCCGTAGCGAGGAGATATCTCATGGGAAGCGGATGGTATCAAAAGAGCTGCTCGAACTGCGGCCACGGTTGTCGTCGTCGTAGACGTCATCGTCGACGAACGACTGGACGGTGTCGCCGAACTGGCCGAGGCCGTTGAGTACGAACTGGAACATGATGGCGGTATCCATGCTGCCGTCGTTGTCTGCCACATAGCGCCGCCAGGCCACACGCCCTGCCCAGCAGCAGGAGGGGCGGTATTCGAAGCCGGCCAGCGTCTCCACGTTTTGACTCTCCTCGAGCGAGTAGTTCCAACGTCCGAGTACGTCGAGGTTCTCGGTGACCGGTGCGCGCAGGCCGACCGCGGTCTGTTCCAGATCCTCGTAGGCGCCGGGCACCAGCGTGGTACGGGTGTTGTCGTCGTCGATACGGTCGACTACGCGCAGCGGCCGATAGTCGTTGTAGCGGCGATAGCCCAGATCGAGTTGATAGCCGGCATCGGTGCGATAGCTGGCCGTGGCAGAGGCGCGATTGACGCGGCTGTCGTCGGGGTCGTACTGCACCGTGGTACGGGCGGTGATGTGCTCGGTGGGGCGCAGCTCCAGGCCGGCCACATAGTCCGAACCGCGATCGCCGTAGCCGATTTCGCCGCTGGCGGGCATGTTCACGCGCAGATCCCGAAAGCCGGTGACACGACCGAAGTCGACCTTGGCCACGGTGCGCCCGCTCTCCGGCTCGATGAAACGCGAGGACACGCCCAGGGTGAGCTGGTTGGCGTCGCCGATACGATCCGAGCCGACAAAACGGTTATCCGAAAACAGGCGGTCGAAGTGCAGATCGGCCACGCCGGAATCGAAGATGGGGATATCCGACTGGTCCTCGTAAGCGGTGTACAGATACTGTGCGCGCGGCTCCAGCGTCTGTACCCAGCCATCGTTGAAGCTGCGCGCGAAGCGCAGCCCGCTGCCGAAGGTGAACTGGGGGATATCGCGGGTGATCACATCGTCGCCGCCGGTATCCGCGGGACTGAAGTTGTTGGCGTCGTCGAAATTGCGAAGCTGGTAGCGGGTTACGCGATAGGAGGCTTCGCTGTTGGCATACCAGCCGCCGCGATCCACGCCCCAGAGCAGGCGTGGGCGTGCTTCGGCGCGATAGGCATCGATATCGTCGTCGCGTTGAAAATTGCTGAACTCGGCGTCGAGTCCGGCACGTACGGGCGTGCTCGGGGTGAGCATTTCCAGGCGCGCCTGAGGCATGCGCTTGTAGGGCTCGTTGCTGAACGCCCGGTCGAGGTTGTCGTTGTCATCGTCGTAGTCGTCCAGGGTCTGGAAATCCTGGGCGAGCAGGGTGAAGCGCAGGCCGGTGTCCACCGCGGTCAGGCGCACGGCCTGTTCCAGCTGCGAGGTCGAGGTGCCGGCGAGATCGTTGCTGAGATCGTCGAAATACTGATCGTCGCTCACGCGCGTGTAATTGGCCTCGACACCCAGATGCGGGGTGAGCTGGCCAATATGCTCGAAGTGGAACAGCGCGCGATCGTCGTCGTATTCGTTATCGCTGGGCAGGTATTCGCCGTCGAATTCGCCGCGGTGGTGGGCATAGAGATAGCGTAGCTGGCCGCCCAGCTGCAGGCCCCGCTTGCCGAGTATGCGCGGCACGAGGGTGGCGTCGTAGTTGGGCGCCAGGTTGAAGTAGTAGGGCACGGCCAGTTCGAAGCCGGAATCGCTGGTACTGCCGATCGTCGGCGGCAGCACGCCGGTGTGGCGCCGGTTGTCGATCGGGAAATTCAGGTAGGGCGAATAGAACACCGGTACGCCATAGAAGCGCATGACCGTATCGAAGGCCTCGCCGCGGCCGCTGGTGCGATCCAGCTCGATACGGTTCGCCGACAGCAGCCAGGCCTTGGTTTCGCCGTCGCAGGTGGTGTAGTCGGCGTCGGTGAGCTCGAAACGCCCACCCCCCAGCGCGTTGACCGTGGCCGCCTGACCCCGGCCGCCGTTGGTCAGTATCGAATAGTTGGCCTGCTTGAACTCGCCGGTCTCGTCGTTGACCAGCACGTCGCCGCTGTCGGCGGTCAGGAAAACGCCGGGCCGATAATATTGCAGGCCGTCGCGTGCCTGGGCACGGCCGCTCTTGCGGTCGTAGCGCACGAACGGTGCTTCCAGGGCCTGGCCGTTGCGCTCGAGCCGGACATTGCCGGTGGCCTCGGCGACTTCGTCCTGCAGACTGGCCTGATCGGCGACGAGGGTGGAATCCGCGCTCGGTTCGGGCAGGGCGATGGGCGGCGTATCGACCGCACACCCCATCTCCGCGGCAATGCTAGGCTTGGGCGCCAGCGCGCCGACACAGATAACCGAAACGCCCAGCACCCACGGCGTCGCGGTCGGCAGGCGCAGCGCGAAACGACCCCGCTGCAACGCCGACTGGCGCTGCAGGCAGCCGGTATCGAAACGACCCGAACTGAAACGACCCAAACCGAAGCGACAATAGTGAACAGCGATACGAATCACGGCGGGATGTCTCACCCTTTGGCGTGGCGAAACGCGTGGCCCTGGCCACGGCGCGGCGCCGCAGAAAGCGGTTGTGTTCGCAAGCGAACCCCCAATGCCGCCCGATTATGCGCACCCGCTCGAATACCCGCAATAAAACAGGTCGCACCACGCGTCGGGGAGTCAGCCGCATGAACGGCAGCCAGGATTCCCGCAGGCACGCACTGGAAGCCTGGGTCGCGCAGCAACTCGAGGCCATGCCGAGCTGGACGGTCGCCTCCGCCGACGCCAGTTTCCGACGCTACTTCCGCGCCCGACTGGGCGAAGGCGAAGCCGAGCGCAGCTATATCGCCATGGATGCCCCGCCCGAACGCGAGGACAATCCCGCATTCGTACGCATCGCCGAACTCATGGCCGCCGCCGGCCTGAACGTGCCGCGGGTGCTGGCGGTCGACTACGAGCACGGCTTCATGCTGCTCAGCGATCTGGGCACGCGCACCTTTCTCGACGTGCTCGATGCCGACAACGCCGATGCCCTGTTCGGCGCGGCCACCGGTGCGCTCATCGATTGGCAGCAGGCCAGCCAGCCGGGTGTGCTGGCGAACTACGATCGCGCCACCCTGGGCACCGAGCTGGAACTGTTTCGCGACTGGTATCTGGCGCGCCATCTGCGCTACACGCCGACGGCTGAAGAACAGGCCGATATCGATCGCGCCTTCACTTTTCTGCTCGATGAAATCTGTGCCCAGCCAAAGGTTTACGTGCATCGCGACTACATGCCGCGCAATCTCATGGTCAGCCATCCGCTGCCGGGCGTGCTTGATTTTCAGGATGCTCGTTACGGGCCGGTGACCTACGACCTGGCCAGTCTGTTTCGCGATGCCTTCATCAGCTGGCCGGCCGATCGTATCGACGGCTGGGTTCGCCACTACTGGGACGCCGCCCGCGAGCGTCGTATCCCGGTCGGCGACGATTTCGAAGCGTTCAAGCGTGATCTCGCGCTCATGGGCGCACAGCGCCATCTCAAGGTGCTGGGCATCTTCGCGCGTATCGCCCACCGCGACGGCAAGCCGCGCTATCTCGCCGATACGCCGCGCTTCGTGCGCTATCTGGAGCCCGTGGTGGCGGCATACGAACCGTTGAACGGACTGGCCCCGCTGCTGGCGAAGTCCGCGCCATGAGCGCACCCATGAAAGCGATGATTCTGGCCGCCGGACGCGGCGAGCGCCTGCGCCCGCTCACCGACGAAACCCCCAAGCCGTTGATCGAGGTCGGGGCCCGCTCGTTGATCGGCCATCACCTGCATGCATTGGCAGCCGGCGGTTTCGAAGACGTGGTGATCAACGTCGCATATCGCGGCGAGCAGATCGTGGCCGCGCTCGGCGACGGCAGTGCCTGGGGGCTGCGCCTGCACTACAGTCGCGAAATACCCGGCGAACTGGATACCGGCGGCGGCATCCGCCAGGCCCTGCCGCTGCTGGGCGAGGCACCATTCGCGCTGATCAGCGCCGACGTGTTCACCGACTACGACTATGCCCGGCTGCAGGAACGCCACCATGCCGATGCGCACTGCGTGCTGGTCGATAACCCCGAACACCATGCACGGGGTGACTTCGGCCTCGTCGACGGCCGGCTGGTCGATCGCGACCCGCGGCTGACCTATGCCGGCATCGGTGTGTTTGATCCGCGGCGATTCGCCGCGCGCGATACGCAACGCTTTGCCTTATCCGTGGTCATACGCGAAGCGCTGGCCGAGGGCCGGGCCAGCGGCGAGCATCATCAGGGCGAATGGATCGACGTCGGCCGGCCCAGCGCGCTCGAGGCGGCCCGCCGCGCGGCCGAGCGTGGCTGAAGTCGAAAGCGCTGTTAGAATCCCGGGCCTGTCGCGCCGGTCACCGAGGGCGAATCGGGCCGACGCACCGTCAAGACAATGGAGAAGCCGCATGCCGGCGAGTATGTCGAACTCTTTGATCCGGATACTGTTTGCCGGGCTCGTGATTCTCGCGAGCGCGGGCTGTGCATCGAATGCGGTGGTCACGCCCAGCGCGCCCGACCAAAGCGTACTGGCGCCGGCGGAACAGGCGCTGGCCAAGGCACGCGCGGCCGATGCCGACACCTTTGCGCCACGTGCGGTCGATGCTTCGCGACGCCGTATTTCCACCGCCCGCGATATTCTCTACAGCGCGGCGCGTGCCAATCGCGAACTCAACGACACCGAACGCGCCCGGGTCGAGGCGCTGGTAGCAGCGGCCGAGCTGGATGCCCGTTCGGCGTTGACCCAGACCCAGGCAAAGGCGGTACAGACCAAGCTGGCCGAGCTGCAGGGCCAGCTCGACGGTTCGGCCGCGAACGCGACGGAGGGTGCGCGATGAACAAGTCCTGGATGATCGCGCTCAGCCTGGCCCCTTTCATCGCCGGCTGTTCCGTATTCGAAAGCAACGTGGTGCCGCCGGGCCCGGCGCTCACCGGTGTCAATGCACAGAACGCCGCGCTGCAGAGCCAGATCAAGCGCGTGCGGGACGGCGAAGCACGCTTTGCGCCGCTGGACAACGCCCGCGAGGCGCTTACTGCTGCCGAAGCACAGCCGGACGTCGAGCAATACGCGGCCAACGAACTGGCCGGGGCGCGCAGCGCGCTCGAAGAGGCCGAGCAGGGCTGGCAGGGGCTCGCCAACAAGCAGCGTCCGGCCGATGCCAAGCTGGTGGCAGTAGCCGAACAGGCCCATCGGGCACGGCGTCTGGCCGAAATCGCCCGCTATACCGCGGTACGCGAAATCAATCTCGAAAAGCTGATCGCGGTCAACGACGAGCTCAAGGCGCGCGGCGAGCGCTCGGCGCCCGCCTCGGGCAGTGCGCCGGCCGCCGGCGCGGGCGAAGTACAGCCGGTATCGCCGGCCGATCGCAAGCTGGTCGGACAACAGGTGGTGCCGGACCGCTTCGGCGATGTCTCGTTCGAAACCGGTACGGCGCGCATGAAGGCCGAATCCCAGGCCGCCGTGCGCCAGCTTGCCGACCTGCTCAAGGCGCATCCGACCGTGGGCGTGGCCATCTTTGGCCACACCGACAGCGTTGGCCCCGCGCCGGAATCCATCGACCGCTTCGTGGCGGCTAACCCCGGCCTGGACGAACAGGCCCCGACTCGCGAAGACAAGGTGCGCGCCTTCAACCTTGCGTTGTCGGCCGCGCGGGCACGGGCCGTGGCCCAGCAGCTGGTGGAAAACGGTGTTCCGGCACGGCGTATTGGCGCCCGTGGTTTCGGGGATACCCAGCCGGTGGCCTCCAACGACACCGCCGAGGGGCGGCGCGCCAACCGCCGTATCGAAGCCGTGATCGTACCGGGTCCCGACAGCCCCGAAGCCCGCAGCGCGCGCTCGGGCTCCTAGGCTGGGAAAGCGAAGGACGACGCGCGCTTCGTGCGTGCGCCGTCCGGCCGTCTACTGCAGGCTGCGGATCACGCCGACCGCGATGCCTTCCAGGGCCAGCGACTCGCGTTCGGTATCGACCACGATATCGGCATAGTCCGGGTTTTCGGCCTGTAGGCGTGCGGTCTGCCCATCGCGGGCAAACCGTTTGACCGTGACTTCATCATCGACCCGGAACACGGCCACCTGGCCGTTGCGCACTTCGCTGGCCTGGGACACGGCCAGCAGATCGCCATCGAAAATGCCCACGCCGATCATGCTGTCGCCGCTGACGCGCAGCAGGTAATCGGGCCGGCGCGAAAACAGCGCCGAATCGACCTCGCAATGACGTTCCACATGCTCCACCGCGAGCAGCGGCGCGCCCGCAGCCACGCGCCCGATCACCGCCAGATTGAGCGTATGCGCCGCAGCGGCTTCGCTGCGCTCGGGCGTGTCGTCGGCCGCGGTCAGGCGGATACCACGGCTCAGGCGAGCGTTGAGTTCGATAAAACCCTTGCGCTCGAGCGTACGCAGATGCGCCTGGGCCGCGTTCGCCGAGGCAAATCCGAGGGCTTCGGCGATCTCGGCCCGGGTGGGCGGCGTATGGCGTTCGGCGATCGTGTCCCGGATGAAGGCGTAGACGCGCCGCTGTTTTTCGGTGAGCTCGTTCATCGTGTAAGGATATCCAGTTGCCGTGCCCGCGCGCAATCAAAAGCGCGCAGGAAACGCGTTTGACGCGCTGCAACACGAGCGTTAATCTATACACATGCTGCAACGCAGCAAACGAAAAGAAATTAATTGTGAGAGGGCCAACATGAAGATTCAGGAAATCGTTTCGGATGTCCGTAATCGCGTCGGTACGGTAGGGCGCAATTACCAGGATGCGTTCAAGGCTTATTTCGACGCGCAGCGTCAGGCTGTAGGGGTTGTGACCAAGAACGGTCAGACGCTTGCCAATACCGAAATCGGCGCCGCCAAGAACGTGTTTGCTGCAGCCAAGTCGAGCTTCGACAAGGCGCGCAAGGACGGCGTGCGCAAGGTCGCCAACAACCCGCAGGCCTATGTGCCCAACGGCCGCGACCAGATCGTGTCGGCCTACAAGGACACCATCGATCTGCTGGTGCAGACCACCAACGAGTTGAGCAACGTGTTCACCAGCGGCTACAAGTCGGTCGTCGGCAAGCTCTCCGGCGAAACGAAGAAGGCGTCGACCACGCGTAAGCGTGCTGCCTCGAGCAGCCGCAAGACGGCGAATGCCACGGCCGGCAAGAGCACGAGTGCCAAGAAGAGCACGTCGGGCCAGACCACGGCTACCAAGCGCAAGACGACCTCGACGCGCAAGAGCACGGCCAGTGCATCGAACGCCAAGTCCGGCACGAGCACCACGCGCAAGCGCAGCACCGCCAAGAAGGCGAGCGCACCGGCGCCGTCGAACAGCGCCGAGGCCACGCCCGGCAGCACCGACAGCAGCGCCTCGTAAGCCAACGCTGGTTAGCGAGCGCTAGCGCAACGAAAAAGCCCGGCTTCGGCCGGGCTTTTTTGTGCCTGCTATAGCACGGCCCCGGCCATAGCCGGGCGCTCAATCGAACAAGGGCTTACTTGCGTATGCAAGACACGGCTGGCTGCATGCGCAAGGAAAATATCATCCGCGAATGAACGCGAAGAAACGCGAATGAAGTCAGCAGGCAGACAGGTCCAGGGCGTGTGATGAGCCCTTCAAGCCTTGTGCGCCGTTTGCCCAATTACAAGAAGATTCCTGGCTCTGGATAACGTCCAGCATGCAGCGGGGACACTAGTCCACCCGGCCTTCGAGCGCTCTGTCTTCCGCCTTATTCGCGTTTCTTCGCGTTCATTTGCGGACAACCCGCTTTGCCAAGCCGGCCACCTGGCAAGAGAAGGCTCACGCGGACGGCGCATCCTTAGCGCGTTCGATCATCGTGTATGCCGAGTGATTGTGGATCGATGAGGAGTCGGCTGATTCAGCGACGCCAGAGCAGGGCTCCCGCGGCTTGTCCGCGGGATGCGATCGCTGATGTCAGCCGGACTTCGAATCGAACGAAGGCTTAGCCGGTGGAGCGATCCTTATCGTGTTCGATCATCGCGTAGGCCGAATGATTGTGAATCGATGAGGAGTCGGCATTCTCGGCAACTTGAGCAGGGTTCCCGCCGCTTGTCGGCGGGATGCGCTTGCCGATGTATGCCGGACTTCGAATCGACCGAAGCCTCAGCCGGTCGGCCGATCCTTGTCGTGTTCGATCATCGCGTAGGCCGAGTGATTGTGAATCGATGAGGAGTCGGCTGATTCAGCGACGACAGAGCAGGGTTCCCGCGGCTTGGCCGCGGGATGCGATCGCTGATGTCAGCCGGACTTCGAATCGAACGAAGGCTTAGCCGGTCGGCCGATCCTTGTCGTGTTCGATCATCGCGTAGGCCGAATGGTTGTGAATCGATTCGAAGTTCTCCGACTCCACAACGTAATACCGAAAACGCGGGTCGTCGTTCAGGCACTGTGCGACATCGCGCACCACGTCTTCGACAAACTTCGGGTTCTCGTAGGCGCGTTCGGTCACGGACTTTTCGTCCACGCGCTTGAGAATGCCGTAAAGCTCGGATGATGCCTGGGATTCCGCGATTTCGATGAGCTCTTCCAGCCAGAAGAATTCGGTCGCGCGTACGCGGATGGTGATCAGCGAGCGCTGGTTATGGGCGCCGTAGTCGGAAATATCCTTGGAGCAGGGGCACAGGGTGGTCACCGGCACCTTCACTTCGACATACAGATCGGTACGCTCGCCGCGCTGGTCGCCGATGAAGGTGACGTTATAGTCCATCACGCCTTTTTCCCGGGTCACCGGCGCGTACTTGTCGATGAAGTAGGGGAAGCTCATCTCGATATGGCCGTTGTCGGCTTCGAGACGCTCGGTCATCTCACCGAGCATGGCCCGGAACGAATCGACGGTAATCTGGTGCTCGTGCGCGTTGAGGATCTGCACGAAGCGGGACATGTGCGTGCCCTTGAAGTGGTGCGGCAGGTTCACGTACATGCCGAAGGTGGCCACCGTGCTCTGGTGGCCGCCCACGCGCTGCTCGATCGATACCGGGTGGCGTATGTCGCAGATCCCGACCTTGTTGATCGCCAGATGACGCTGATCGGCTCGGCTCTGGACATCCTCGATCTCGGCACCGGTACGCGCATTGTCGCGCGCGTTGGAAGCGGTGTTCTTGCTGGCGCCCTGCGCCTTGGCCACGGTACTCATCGTGTTGGTTCCAGTCAGGCGAATCGGCCGCCGAGCCGATCCAAAGCGCGCCATGTTAGCGCGCGCGGACTCGGCCCACAAAGCGGCTGTGTCTGATTGATGGGGTCGATCCGCGCCCTTGCAAGACGCGCCTAGCCCGGCGGCCAGGAGAAGTCGCGCCCACCCAGAATATGCACATGCAGGTGGAATACGCTCTGGCCCACGGCCTCGCCGTTATTGACCACCAGGCGAAAGGCTTCGCCGTAGCCTTCGTTCCTGGCGACCTGACGCGCGGTCAGCAGCAGGTGGCCGAGCAGGGCCTGGTCGTCGGCTTGCGCGTTGACGAGCATGTCGATGGGCTTTTTCGGGATCACCAGGATATGCATCGGCGCCTGCGCGTTGATATCGCGAAACGCCAGGCACTGGTCGTCTTCGTGGACGATATCGGCATCGATCTCGCGATTGATGATCTTGGAAAATATGGTTTCGCTCATGGGTGAATCCGGGTTGGGTGAACCATTGCGCGTCGAGGCATTGTGTCAGAAGCGATCGTGCAATTCCTGATAGTGGCGCAAGGGCCCCGCATGGGGTTAACGTCAGCGATGCGAGCGACGCCGCCAGCGGCATCGCTGAGGACGATATCCAGACCAGGACAAAGCAATAATGAACTATCTCGTGACCGGCGCGACCGGTTTCATCGGTCGTTTCCTTGTCGAAAAGCTTCTGGCACGGCGCAATGCGACCGTGTACGTGCTGATGCGTCGTGCCAGCGCCGATCGTTATGCCGGCCTGTGCGAGCGGCTGGGGGTGGGCGAGGACCGCCTGATTCCGGTCTGGGGCGATATCACCAAGCGCGGGGTGATCGATCGCGAAGCGCTCGAGCATCTGGCCGGCAGCATCGATCATGTCTTCCATCTGGCCGCGGTCTACGACATGAACATGACCGACGCCCAGGCCGACAAGGTCAACAACGAGGGCACGGCGAATATCGTGGCGCTTGCCGGCGCGCTGGCCAATGAATCCGGCAGTAAGCCGTGCTTTCATCATGTGTCGTCGGTGGCAGTGGCCGGTGCCGACTACGAAGGCCTGTTCACCGACGAGATGTTCGACGAGGGCCAGCATGTTCGCCACCCCTACTACCGGACCAAGTTCCAGTCCGAGGCGATCGTGCGCGAGCACTGCAAGGTGCCGTGGCGGGTGTATCGGCCGGGCATGGTGGTCGGGCATTCCGAGACCGGCGAAATGGACAAGATCGACGGTCCGTATTACTTCTTCAAGCCGATCAAGCGCATCCGCGACAACGTGCCCAAGTGGATGCCGCTACTCGGCATCGAAGGCGGCCAGATGCCGGTCGCGCCGGTGGACTATGTCGTCGATGCCATGGTGCATATCGCCCACAAGCGCAATCTCGACGGCCGCGCGTTCTTTCTGATCCAGAACGAGCCGCCCACCGCCGGCGAGATGCTGCGTATCTTCATGCGCGCAGCCCACGGCCCCGATATCGTACGCAGCCTGCCCACCCACGAATGGCCGGCAAATATCGAGCACCAGCTCAAGCGTCTGGCCGGCAATATTCCCAAGGCCGAATGGCTGGAAAAGCGTATTTCCAAACGTATTGGCGTGCCGCTGTCGATTCTGGGCTATGTCAACAATCGCGCCGTTTTCGAGGACGTGAATACCCAGGCTGCGCTCAAGGGCAGCGGTATCCATTGCCCGCGCCTGGAAGACTATGCGGAGACGCTATGGTGCTACTGGGAAATGCATATGGACTGCGATTTCCATGTGCCCGAGAAGCTGCTTCGCCGCATGCAGGACAAGGTGGTGGTGATCACCGGCGCCTCCAGCGGTATCGGTTTCATGACCGCCAAGAAGCTCGCCCGGGCGGGGGCGACGGTATGCATGATCGCGCGCACGCCGGACAAGCTCGAAGAAACGCGGGCCATCGTGGACAAGATCGGGCTCGGCAACGCCTATGCCTATCCCTGTGATCTAAGCGACATGGAAGCCATCGATGCCTGCACGAAGCAGATCCTGGCCGACCATCATCACGTCGATATTCTCATCAACAACGCCGGGCATTCGATCCGCCGCGGCGTGTTCGAGTCGCTCAATCGCTTCCACGACTACGAACGCACGATGCAGCTGAACTACTTCGGCGCCATCCGCATGATCTTCGACTTCCTGCCGGCGATGGCGAAACGGCGTACCGGGCATATCATCAATATCTCCAGTATCGGCTGTCTGACCAACGTGCCGCGTTTTTCGGCCTATGTGGCCTCCAAATCCGCGCTGGATGCGTTTTCGCGCTGTCTGTCGCCGGAGGTGGCCTCGCGCAATATCGATCTGACCACGATCTACATGCCGCTGGTGCGTACGCCCATGATCGCGCCCACCAAGCTCTACGACTACGTGCCCACGCTCACCCCGGAACAGGCCGCCGACATGATCGTGTGCGCGATTCTGGAAAAGCCCAAGCGCATCGCTTCGCCGCTGGGTACCACCGCCCAGATCAGCTATGCCCTCTGGCCGAAGGTGAACGACTTCGTGCTGCACAAGGCGTTTCACATGTTCCCGTCCTCCAAGGCCGCCCGGGGCGGGCGTTCGTCCGAGGACGAAAAGCCCAATATCCCGGGCCGGGTGCTCGCGGCACTGTTGCCGGGGCCCTACTGGTAGCCCGAACGTAAAAAAGCCGCCCTCGGGCGGCTTTCTTTATCGGCGCTGGCCTCTCGCGAGAGAGGGCCACGGTTCAGTCGTCGTCGCTGTGTGCGCGCAGGTCACGACGCTCGGACACGGCCTTGGCCAGTTCGCCGAGCAGGGCGTCGGTGTCTTCCCAGTGCAGGCAGGCATCGGTGATCGAGACGCCGTATTCGGGTTCGACGCCCGGCACCAGCTTCTGATTGCCTTCCTTGAGATGGGATTCGATCATCACGCCGAAGATCGCACGGCTGCCGGCCGCGATCTGGCCGCCGACGTCGTCGCCGACTTCCAGCTGCTTCTTGTGCTGCTTGCGGCTGTTGGCATGCGAGAAGTCGATCATCAGCCGGCCCGACAGCTGGGCCTGTTCGAGCAGGGCGACCGCGCCGGCCACCGAGTCGGCGTCGTAGTTCGGCCCGTTCGCACCGCCACGCAGAATGATATGCGTATCGCGATTGCCTTCGGTGGCAAAGATCGCGGACTGGCCTTCCTTGGTCAGCGACAGGAAGTGGTGCGGATGATGGGCCGCGCCGACCGCGTCCACTGCGATCTTGATGGAACCGCCGGTGCCGTTCTTGAAGCCGACCGGGCAGGACAGCCCCGAGGCCAGCTCGCGATGGCCCTGGCTTTCGGTGGTGCGGGCGCCGATCGCGCCCCAGGCCACCAGATCGGCCAGATACTGCGGCGAGATGAGATCAAGAAACTCGACGCCGGCCGGAATGCCCTGATCGGCCAGCTTGAGCAGCAGTTCACGCGCCAGGCGGATGCCCTTGTTGATCTTGAACGAATCGTCCATGTCCGGGTCGTTGATCAGACCCTTCCAGCCCACCGTGGTACGCGGCTTTTCGAAATACACCCGCATGACGATGAGCAGGTCGTCGGCATAGCGTTCGCGCGCCTCGGCGAGTTTTTTCGCGTATTCGAGCGCGGCGTCCACGTCATGAATGGAGCAGGGCCCGACCACGACCAGCAGGCGGTCGTCCTCGCCGTGCAGAATCTTCTGGATGGCCGTGCGCGTGTTGTAGACCGTCTCGGAAGCGGCTTCGCTCACGGGCAGCTCTTCGAGTAGCGCCTGCGAAGAAATCAATTCCTGAATGCCCTTGATACGGAGGTTGTCGGTTTCGTGCATGGTAATTCGGGCGAATGCGGCCGGCGACGACCGTGTAAAAATGAGCGGCGAGTCTAGCAGACGTACCGTGATTTCAGGCACGGGCCGGTCGGACCGATAGTTGGGGCGTATACACGGACATGAATCACGGCGTCTGTCTGGCCCGCCAGGGCGTAGCGGCATTCACGGCGTAGCCTGTGGCCGCACAAGCCCGCAGGCGTTTGAAAGGAAAGCAATCCATGACCATCACGCGTATCGGCCTGGCCGTTTTCGTAGTCGCACTCATCGTGGCCTGGTTCGTGGCCAACCCCGGGCAGTATCTGGGCGGCGCCTGTAGCGATCAGGTATTCAGCCTGGCCTGTTTCGAAAGCCAGCGCGCCGCGCTGGGCGAGCTGGCCGCCGCCCACGGCCTGCTGTTCGCTGTCGGCTTCTTCGCGATCTATGTCGCGGTGACCGCCATTTCGCTGCCGGGGGCAGCGGTGATGACGCTTATCGGCGGCGCGCTGTTCGGCCTGGTGGAGGGCACCCTGCTGGTGTCGTTCGCATCGGCCATAGGGGCGACGCTTGCCTTTCTCATCGCCCGCTTCGTGCTGCGCGAAAGCGTGCAGAAACGCTTCGGTTCGCGCCTGAAAGCCCTCAATCGTGGCGTCGAGCGCGACGGGGCCTTTTATCTGTTCGCCTTGAGGCTGGTGCCGGTATTCCCGTTTTTCGTGATCAATCTGGCCATGGGCCTCACCCCCATTCGCACCCGCACCTTCTACTGGGTCAGCCAGCTCGGCATGCTGCCGGGCACGCTCGTCTATGTGAATGCCGGCACCCAGCTCGGTCAGGTGCAATCCCTGTCGGGCGTGCTTTCGCCGGGGTTGATCGGCTCCTTCGTGCTGCTCGGCCTGTTTCCGCTGATCGCCCGCAAGACGCTGGATTTCGTAGCCTCGCGCAAGGCGCTCTCCGGCTACGACAAACCCAAGGAGTTCGATCGCAACCTGATCGTGATCGGCGCCGGTTCGGCCGGGCTGGTGGCCTCTTTGATCGCGGCCACTGTTAAGGCCAAGGTCACGCTCATCGAAAAGAACGAAATGGGCGGCGACTGCCTCAACACCGGCTGTGTGCCCTCGAAAGCGCTCATACGCAGCGCGAAGCTCATGCACGAAATTCGCCACAGCCGGGAGTACGGCATCCGTTCGGCCAGCGCGAACTTTCATTTCCAGGACGTCATGGATCGGGTGAGGTCGGTAATCGCGACCATCGCACCGCATGATTCGGTCGAACGCTACGAGTCGCTGGGCGTGGACTGTATTCAGGCCGGCGCACGGCTGGTCGATCCGTGGACGGTGGAAACCGACGATGGCCAACGGCTGACGGCACGCCATATCGTGCTGGCCACGGGCGCAGTGCCGTTCGTGCCGGCCATCGACGGGCTGGCCGATATCGACTATCTCACCTCCGACAATCTCTGGGATCTCACCGAACTGCCCGAGCGCCTGGCGGTCATGGGGGCGGGTTCGATCGGCTGCGAAATGGCCCAGGCGTTTGCGCGGCTGGGCAGTCAGGTCACGCTCATCGAACAGGGCGAGCGCATTCTTTCGGTCGAGGACGACGATATCAGCGCACAGATGCGCGATCGGCTCGTCGCGGAAGGCGTGTCCGTGCGAACCGGTCTCAAGGTGACAGCGGCCAGCCGCAACAGCCGCGAGACCGTGCTTACCTGCAAGCTGGGCGAGCGCGAAACCGAGATTCGCTGCGATCGGGTGCTGGTCGCGGTCGGCCGCAAGGCACGCACGCAAGGCATGGGCCTGGAAGAGCTCGGCCTGGTCAAGGACGGGCGGATCGCGGTGGACGAATACCTGCAGACCGCGCTGCCGAGCATCTATGCCTGTGGCGACGCCATCGGCGGCTATCAGCTCACCCATGCGGCCTCCCATGAAGCCTGGCATGCGACGGTCAACGCCCTGTTTGGCGCCTTCAAGCGCTTTGCCGTGGATTATTCCAGGCTGCCCTGGTGTACGTTCACCGACCCCCAGGTCGCCCATGTAGGTCATAACGAAAACAGCGCGCGCGCGGCCTCCATCGAATACGAAGTCACCCGCTACGATCTGGCCGGCCTGGATCGGGCGATCGCCGAATCGGCCCGCGAGGGGGTGGTGAAGGTGCTCACCGTACCCGGCAAGGACACCATCCTGGGCGCGACCATCGTGGGCGAGGCGGCCGGCGAGCTGATCATCGAATTCGTATCGGCGATGAAACACGGCATCGGCCTGAACAAGATGCTGGCGACCATCCATCCCTATCCGACGCTGGCCGAGGCCAACCGTTTTGCCGCCAGCGAGTGGAAAAAAGCGCACGCGCCTGAGTGGGTCTTCCCGTGGCTTGCGCGCTTTCATGCCTGGCGCCGATAGCATGCAGGCGCCGGACGAGCGCGGGCCGCTTTCGCCTTGACTGGCCTGCTGGTGGCGGCCGCCTTTGTCACGGCCGTGCTCTCGGGCATGGCCGGCATGGGCGGCGGCACCCTGCTGATTGCGCTGATGTTCGCCCTGGGCATGCAGCCGGCGCTGGCTCTGCCGCTGCATGCAGGGGTGCAGTTCGCGGCCAACGCCTCGCGCAGCGTGGTCTATGGCAGCCATGTGCGCTGGCGGGCGCTGGCGCTATTCGCGCTCACGGCCGTGCCCGGGCCGTTTCTCGTCGCGCCCTGGGTGGTCGATGCCAACCCGGACTGGATTCGTCTGCTGCTCGCCGTGTTCGTTGTCATGGCGGTCTGGCCGAGCTGGGCGGCACGCCTGAAGATCCACGGGCGGGGTGGGCTGCTTGCCGCCGGCGCGATCGCGGGCGTGCTGGGCCCGGTGGTCGGTGCCACCGGCCTGCTCGTCGCGCCGTTCTTTCTGCGCGATGACTGGCGCAAGGAACAGATCATCGCCACCCTGGCCGTGGCCCAGGCCGGCAGTCACCTGCTCAAGATCGGCGCCTTTTCGCTCAGCGGTTTCAACGTGTTCGCGCGCCTCGATCTGCTGCTACCCATGGCGCTGGCGGCCTTGCTGGGGACGCTGGTGGGCCGCCGGCTGCACGGGGTGTTTTCCGAGCGTGGTTTCCGCCTCGCGGTACGGGCTGTCATGATCGTGCTGGCGCTGCGTCTGGCCTGGGACGGGCTGGGCGGCCTGTGGCCTTGAGGCTTGGCGCGTTCCCCAGCGTCGGCGTTTTGTTGCTCATATTCGGGAGAAGCCGTTGTCGACCTTCGTGATACTCGCCTTCGTGTTCGGCCTGGTCGGCTTTTCGCTGGCTGCCGTCGCGTTTGCCCAGACCGCCACGCTCAAAAAGCGTATCGATCGGCTGGAAGCGCGTTCGCAAACCGAAAGCGCGCCGTGAGCCTGAAAGACGCCGGCCAGATCGAAACGGTGATACGGCGCAACGTCGGATCGCCCGGCCAGCCCGCCTTTCGCGTGCTCGCAGTGGGTTCGGCCCATGCCGATATCTGTCTGCCCTACGACGAGGGCATGACCCGCCTGGGCGATACGATATCCGGCCCGGTGCTCATGACCGCGGCCGATGCGGCCATGTATGCCGCCATCATCGCCCACGTGCCGGACGGCGAATATGCGGTGACCAGCCATTTCAATATCGATTTTCTGCGCCGGCCGAAAGCCGCCGACGTGCTGGCGCGCGCTACCTTGCTTCGCGTGGGCCGGCGCACGGTGACCTGCCGGGTCGAGCTGTTCTCGCAGGATTTCGACACCCTGGTGGCCCATGTCACCGGCGCCTATGCGCGCATGAATACCGCCACCAGCGGCACCGTCTGAGCCGCCGCGCTACCAGCGTTCGATCGCCGCCCGGGCGGCCGCATTGGCCGGACGTGCGATCAGCCCGCTCTGGGTCAGGGTGATGTCGTAGCGCGCGTTGTCGGCCATGGGAACATAGGTCGCGCTGCCGTAGCGGGCATCGACCGCCTTCGCCCAGCCGGGCAGGCGCCTGGCAAGCGCGAAGGCGTTGACCCCCGGTTCTTCGGCGTCGAGGGCTACCACGCTGCGCGGCCGGGTTCGCTCATCGGCAATATCGCGATATCGACCGCTCAGGCGCTCAAGCCTGAACAGGGCATCGAAGCCGAGCAGATTGGCCCAGGCCCGCCATTTGAGCACGCGGGCATCGAGCTGAAATTCGTCGCCGGTCAGCTCGAACAGCCGCGGCGCACCGTTATCGCTGGCAAGCGTTGCCTGAAAGCGCTGGTCGTCCAGCGCCTGGAAGCTCAGCTGTGCCACCGGCTGTTCGTAGCTCAGGCGCTGGTAGGTATGCAGGTTGAGTAGCAGGGCGCCGGCCAGTGCGGTCAACGCCAGACACAGGCCGCCGCAGGCGCCCGAGCAGGTGGCAGTGAACAGCCGCCGTCGGCGCAGGCGTGTCGTGGCGTGACCGAGCAGGACCACCCCGATCGCGGCCAGCGCGGCCAGCGTGCAGTAGACAACGATCATGGCGTGGGCCGGCCCAGGCGCCGGGCGAATTCGCCCGGGTCGATATCATCGATTGCGACACGCTTGAGCGCGCGCGTCTGGCCACGCTCGATACGTATCGTGGCCGGCGCGACGTGCAGCGCCTCGGCCAGCAACGCGATAACGGCCCGATTGGCCTTGCCTTTTTCCGGCGCGGCGCGCACGCGCACTTTGAGCGCGGGGCCCAGCCAGCCGCTGATCTGATCCTTCGATGCGCCGGGTACGACCTTGATATCGATTTGCATAAAAAAACCGGCGCATCGCTGCGCCGGCTGTCGGTTTACAAGACCAACGCGTTAATCAACGCGATTTCATCACGCGATACAGCCACAGCAGCAGGATGGCGCCGAGAATGGCGATCACAAAGCTGCCGAGATTAAAGCCGGATACCGTGCCCATGCCCAGGGCGGTGGAAATGAAGCCGCCGAGCACCGCGCCGAGTATGCCGATGACGATGGTCACGATGATGCCGCCCGGGTCCTTGCCCGGCATGAGCAGCTTGGCGACGGCGCCGGCAATCAGGCCGAAGATGATCCATGCAATGATGCCCATCAGTTAAATCCTTGTTCGTAGGGGGTTCGAGTACTGTGCGCGCCGCCGCAGAGCCGTGCAAGTGGGTGATTTTACGCCTTGCGTCGGTAGCGATCCTTGGCCCGGCGCCCCTTCGCGGCCAGCAGCGGCTGCAGCAGACGGGGCAGCGAGGGCATGAGATAGCCGGCGGTGGCCATCACCCGGCTCATGGCCGGGCGGCTGCGTTCCACGCGGCCGTCGCGGGCACAGGCGAGGATGAGTTCGGCGATCTGCTCGGGCGTGCTCATGTCCTGGGAGAAGGTGATATCCGAAACCGAGTCGATATCCTCAAGAATGAAATCGGTGGCGATCGGGCCGGGTGAAACCACGCTCACGCTGATGTCGGTATCGGCGAGTTCATCGGACAGGGCATAGGTGAAGGCCCGCAGCCCGAATTTGGTGGCCGAATAGCTCGCACTGCCGGCCAGCGGCATATGGCCGGCGATCGAGGCCACGTTGACGATGGCCGCGCCGTCGCTTTGGCCGAGCGCGTCCAGCGCCAGGCGGGAAAGCATCAGCGGCGCACGCAGGTTGGTATCCACCATCTGGCCGATTTCGTCGGCGCTGCGTGTGGCCACCGGCCCGCGATGATGACAGCCGGCGTTGTTGACCAGCAGATCCAGACGCCCGTGCACGGCCAGCGTCTGCTCGATGAGCGCTCGACAGCCGGATTCGCTCGATACGTCGGCGGCGATGGCTGTGGCACCGATATCGGCGGCAACGCGCTCGAGCTTTTCGATACCGCGGGCGGCGACGATGACTTTCGCCCCCGCGGCTGAGAGCGCGCGCGCCGTGGCTTCGCCGACCCCGGCCGAGGCGCCGGTTACCAGCGCGACTCGGCCCGAAAAATCCTGAATGGCCATGGCGTTACTCGACCCGCCGCAGTGGGCGCCTGTGTTCGGGGCGGTCGAACCATTGATCGAGCTTCTGGGCGGTGCGTCGACGTACGTCGTCGTTGATGTACTGCGAAAGCGCGGCCACGGCCAGCGCGAGGGCCGACAGATCGTCGGTGAGCCCGAAACCGAACAGCCAGTCCGGGATCGCGTCCATCGGCAGGATGAAGTAGCCCAGCGCGCCGTAGGCCGTCACCCGGGCCCAGCGCGGCGTTTCCGGCCGCTGCGCGGCATAGTGAAGCCACAGGGCCTTTTCCAGCAGTTCGTAGCCGGCGCGCTTGGCCACCCGCGATACCTTGGTCCAGAAGCGCGTATTGGAATACTGCCCGGCATAGTCGCGGACTTCGGCCGCGCTCTGCGGGGGCTCCGCCGGTCGGTGAACGGTCGTTACGGTCATCGGTACTCCCGGCGCGGTGCGCCCTGGATGAGAACGGTATCACCGAGCGTAGCGCATGCACGGGCCCTGCGCGTATCCGTATCGTTCGCCGGTCGAGGGCGTATCGTCATGAGATATGACGATACGCCCTAGATCGCCGGCAGGAAGCTGTGCGCCTGCGCCTTGCGCCAGGCCTGCTCGTAGCGGCCGTCGCCCTGGCGGGTGAGCAGCTCGCCGGTTTCCAGAAACCGGTAGACCTGATCGGCGGTATGGATTTCGGAGTCGGTGGTACGCCGGCACAGATGCTCCGGGCGGAGCTGGCCCGGGTGATCGAGGCCGACCGTGGCCACGACTTCCTGCATGGCCGCGACCGTGCGCCGATGGAAGTTGTAGACACGCTCGCCCTTGTCGGGCACCACCACCGCGCGCTGACGCCATTTGTTCTGGGTGGCCACGCCGGTCGGGCAGCGGTCGGTATGACAGGATTCCGACTGCACACAGCCCACCGCGAACATGAAGCCGCGTGCCGAGTTGCACCAGTCCGCGCCCAGGGCCATGTTCGCGGCCATCTTGAAGCCCGAGGTGATCTTGCCCGAGGCGCCGATACGGATACGATCGCGCAGCCCCGCGCCCACCAGCGTGTTGTGTACCCACACCAGGCCCTCGCGCAGCGGCGTGCCGACATGATCGGCCAGCTCCAGCGGGGCCGCACCGGTACCGCCCTCGGCACCGTCGACGACGATGAAATCCGGGGTGATGCCGGTCTTGAGCATGGCCTTGGCAATGGACATGAACTGCCAGCCGTGACCGACGCACAGCTTGAAGCCCACCGGCTTGCCGTTCGCGCCCTCGCGCAGATCGGCGATGAATTCCATGAGTTCGATGGGGGTCGAAAAGGCGGGGTGTGCCGGCGGCGACACGCAGGTCTGGCCGACTTCGATACCCCGTGCCTCGGCGATCTCGGGGGTGACCTTGGAGCCGGGCAGCACGCCGCCGTGGCCGGGCTTGGCGCCCTGGCTGAGCTTGATCTCGATCATCTTGACCTGGTCGTCGTTGGCGACCTGCACGTATTGATCGCGATCGAAGCTGCCGTCGGCGTGTCGGCAGCCGAAATAGCCGCTGCCAATCTCCCAGATGAGATCGCCGCCAAACTCCTTGTGGTGTCGGCTGACCGATCCTTCGCCGGTATCGTGGGCAAAGCCGCCCTTGGCCGCGCCCAGGTTGAGCGCGCGGATCGCATTCGCCGACAGCGAGCCGAAGCTCATCGCCGAAATGTTGAGCGTGGAGGCTTCATAGGGCTGGGTGCACTGCGGGCCGCCGATACGCACCCGCGGCGGCGTTTCGCTCGGGGTCTTGGCGGCAATGGAATGCACCAGCCATTCGTGGCCTTCGGCATAGACGTTGTGCTCGGTGCCGAACGGATCGGCGTCGTTGACGTTCTTGGCGCGCTGGTACACCTGCGAACGATGCTCGCGCGAAAAGGGGGCGGCCTCGGTATCCGACTCCAGCAGGTACTGGCGGATCTCGGGGCGGATCGCTTCGATCATCCAGCGAAAATGGGCCAGCAACGGATAGTTGCGCAGCAGCGCATGTTCGCGCTGGAAGAAATCGTGCAGGCCCATGCCCAGAAAGGTGACGCTGATCAAAAAGAACAGCCCGAAATAGCGCGGCATGCCGAGGGTGAGATAGCCGAACCCCACGGTGGCAACGACGAAGGCGATTAGAGCGATATAGCGCATGGACTCAATCCAGGCAGTAGAAATCGGGGCGCCGGTACAGCGCGTTCATGTCTGGCACACCGGGCAGAAAAAGGTGCTGCGCTGGCCGATCACTTCGCGGCGAATCGGCCCGCAGCCGCGCGGGCAGGGCTGTCCGGCCTTGCCATAGGCTGCGAGGCTGAGCTGAAAATACCCGGTATCCCCATCCACGCCGATATAGTCGCGCAATGTCGTGCCCCCGGCGACGATGGCATCGGCGAGTACCTGCCGTATGGCCGTCGCAAGCGCATGGTAACGCCTCCGGCCGATACGCCCGGCCGGCCGACGTGGATGAATACGCGCGGCGTGCAATGCTTCGCAGGCATAGATATTGCCCACCCCGACCACGGTCGTGCTGTCCATGATGAATGTTTTCACCGGCGCGCGACGGCCCCGCGAGCGCTCGTAAAGCCAGTCGCCGTCGAACGTATCGCCCAGCGGCTCGGGGCCCAGATGGGCGAGCAGGGCAAACGTGTCCGGTGCTTCGTCAAGCCAGAAGATCGAGCCGAAACGCCGGGCGTCGTTGAAGCGCACCGTCCAGTCGTTGTCGAGGGCGATATCGACATGGTCATGGGCGACCACCGGCGTATCCGCCGGCACGATACGCAGCCGCCCGGACATGCCCAGATGCAGGCAGACATGCCCGGTTTCGGCTTCGAACAGCAGATACTTCGCCCGCCGGTGCACGGTGCGGATCACCTGGCCGGGTAAGACCTCGGCAAGTGCAGCGGAGACCGGCCAGCGCAGCTGCGGTTGCCGCACGATGACCGTGCGTACGCGCTGGCCGCGCACATGCGGTTCGATCCCCGCGCGCGTGGTTTCGACTTCGGGCAGTTCGGGCATCGCGACATTCTGCCACGATCATCGAACAGGGCCGCCCCGGCATGGCCTTCTCCCCCGTGAATGCGCCGTCCAAACGGCTGCCGGAATCCGGTGATATTCACGCACCATGAACATGGCGCGTTGCCGCCGGTATAATTGCGCTATGCAGAAACTTAGCTGGCTCAAGCGGATCCTGCCGGATCGATTCATCGTGGCGCTGCTGTGTGCAATCGCGCTCGCGAGTTTCTTGCCGATCCACGGCACGGCGGCGGTCTACTACGACTATCTCACCAACGCCGCCATCGCGTTGCTGTTCTTCCTGCACGGGGCAAAGCTTTCGCGCGATGCCATTTATGCGGGGGCGACGAACTGGCGGCTGCATGTGGCGGTGTTGCTGGCCACCTTCGCGCTGTTCCCGTTGATTGGCCTGGTGAGCCAACCCTTGCTCGCCGGCTGGCTCACGCCGGAACTGCTCGCGGGCGTGCTGTTTCTCTGCCTGCTGCCGTCGACGGTGCAGTCGTCGATCGCTTTCACCTCGGTCGCCCGTGGCAACATTCCGGGCGCCGTATGCAGTGCCAGCCTGTCCAACCTGCTGGGCGTTTTCATCACGCCGCTGCTTGCCGGCCTGTTGATCAGCAGCGAGTCGATCAGCGGCGGCGGCTCGCTCAATGCCGTGGTCGATATCCTGGTCAAGATTCTGCTGCCCTTCGTGGTCGGCCAGATCGCCCGGCGCTGGATCGGCGGCTGGGTGGCCGCCCATCCGAAGCTGGTGAAGTTCGTCGATCAGGGCTCGATCGTGCTGGTGGTCTATGGCGCCTTCAGTGCTTCGGTGGTGGAAGGGCTCTGGCAGCGCACGCCGTTGTCGGCGCTGGCGGTCATCGCGGTGGTATGTGCCGTGTTGTTGGCCCTGGTGATGAGCCTGACTTTCCTGGTCGGTCGGCGCTTTTTCTCCCGCGAGGATGAAATCGTGCTGCTGTTCTGCGGTTCCAAGAAATCCCTGGCCAGCGGTATTCCCATCGCCAAGGTATTGTTCGCGGGCAGCGCGCTGGGCAGTGCGGTGCTGCCGCTGATGCTGTTTCATCAGTTGCAGCTGATCGTCTGTGCGCTGATCGCCGCCCGTTATGGCCGTGCGGCGGATGCGGCCGAAGCTGACGATGTCGGCCGTGCGGGCGCGGGAGTCACGCGCTGAGCATGGCTGCGCCGGCCCGGCCGGCGACCGGCTGGGCCATCGCCGGGATCGCCTTTCTGGGCGGTGTAGGCGGTGGGGTGGTGTTTCCGATTCTGCCGGTCATCGGTATGGATCTGGGCATCTCCGGCTTCATGATCGGGCTGATCCTGTCGGCGAACCGCATCACCCGTCTGGGGTTCAATCCAGTCACCGGCAGTCTGCTGGATCGCTTCGGTGCGCGCTGGCCGGTGGCCGTCGGCCTGGCGATCGAGGCGCTGGGTACGCTCGCCTTCTCCTTCGGGCTGGTCGCCGACTCACCGGGCCTCTGGTTTCTCGCCGGGCGGGTGATCTGGGGCATCGGTTCGTCGCTGCTGCTGGTGGGCACCCTGGCGGCGGTGATGGCCATCGCGCCCCGTGCCAGCCGTGGTGGCATGACCGCGCGCGTGCGTACGGCCATTAGCCTCGGCCTGCCGGCGGGGCTGGTCATCGGCGGACTGATCGCCGATAGCGCATCGGCCAATGCCGCGTTCTTGACTGCGACCGCGCTGAGCGTGGCCGCGGCGGCACTGACGCTGTTCGTGCTGCCACCCACGCCCGCGCCAAGGGCTGAAGAAAAGCGACGCCGGGCCGACGGCCAAAGCACCCGCGAACAGTGGCATGCGCTTCTGAGCGTGAAAACGCTGCGCATCATCTGGGCGGCGAACGCGCTGCTGTTCTTTGCCGTCTCCGGCGTGCTGCTGGCCACCATCGCGGTGCTGGTCGATCAGCGCGGCCTGTTCGTGTTCGGGCTCGGCGCGGAAGGCAGCGCCGGGCTGCTGATGGCGGTGTTGATGAGCGCCCGGGCTGGCGCGTCGCTGGCTGCCGGCGGCGTACTCGATCGTTCGACCTCGCGTACACGCCTGCTGCTGCCGGCCATGGCCCTGGTTGCGCTCGGTTTCGTGGGCCTCGGCCTGGCCGGCACGTCGCTTACCGCGGCGGCGGCGCTGCTCGTGATCGGCGTCGGTTCGGGCGGGCTGACCATTCCGCTGCTCACGTTGCTCGGCGACGTGGCGCCGGCGCATCTGCACGGCCGGGCGTTATCGGTCTATCAGTGGTCGAGTGACTTCGGCGGCGCGCTCGGCCCCGCTGCGGGGCTCGAGTTGGGCCGTTGGCTCGGCTTTGGGCCGAGCTATGCCGGCGTCGGCGTATTGATGCTGGCGATGGCGCTGCCCCTGTGCTGGCTGATCGCGCGTGAACGCTGACGGCTTCTGACGCGCGTTTCAAAACCTTCGGCTTAAGGCGCGAACAGCAGATCAGCCCGCCTCCCAGCCACCTGTCTCTTGCCTTGATTCGCGTTAATTCGCGGACAAGTCTTCTGTTTTTATGAGGGCGACGGAACGAGTCGTTCGCCGCATCAGGCAAGGCTTTGAGTCGCCGGATCAGTCGTTAGTCGGCGTCGTGCGCCCAAGCGGGCACCGTCCGGTTTCACGGCCGTCGTTGTCCACGAATACCGTTTCGGCCCGAACCGTATCGCCCTCGACGGTGAGCGCAATATGGTGGCGCTTCGCGCCGTCGTCCTCGATACGCGGCACGCGCGCAGCGTTGAGGTAGAGCGTGGTGGCGTCCTGGGCCCAGGTATCACGCCAGGCGCCGGTATGCTTGCTGCGATGGTGCATATGCCCGGCCAGCACGGCGTGCACGCGCCGGCCCGTGGCATGGGCATGATCGATGGCCGCACGCAAATCTGGGTCGCCGAAATCGCCGTATTCCGGGTCGAAGTCGCAGCCGAAGGGTGTACCCGGCGTATTGCCCAGCCCGGCGGGGCCGTTGTGGGCAAGCACAACGAGATTGGCAGGTGCGGCGTCGACAAGCGCGCAGAGTTTGTCCGCACTGGACTGGAAATCGGTCACGCCGAACGCCGATTGCAGGTAGTGGCGATAGTAGAAGCGGTTCGGCCCCATGGCATGGGGACGGGCGACAAGCAGGCCGAGATCGCGACCCAGTTCGGCCAGGGTATAGCCGCCCAGGCGTATGCCGCCCAGGGCCTCGTCGAGCTGGCGTACGCGTTTTTGCATGCCGCGCGCGCCCAGCCGGGCCGCCAACGGCCGGTTCTTGACCTCGGCGAGCAGCTGCCACAGCCCCACGCCGTCGTGATTGCCGGGAATCGCCCAGGCAGGCTTGGTGAGCGCGGCGAGCTGGCGGGCGACCGGCAGGGCGTTGACCACCCGCGCGAAGTCGCCCACGAACAACAGCATGTCGTAGTCGCTGGTATTGAAGAACGCCGTGTCGCGTTCGTCCCAGAAGCCGTGTATGTCGCCGATGACGCCGAATTTCATGGCGAACGTTTTAGGCTGACACGGCTTCGACGTCAAACCCGTGCCGTCATGCCGGGCCGGTCGTGATCACAAAGCGATCTCTGCGCGCAGCGTGGCGACCTTCGCATCGTCCAGGCCCATTCCGCCGGGATTGACGATGTACTGGAAATCCGGCTTGAGCGTCATCCAGGGCGTGAGCTGTACGGCATGGAAGACTTCGACCGCGGTCTCGTGGTCGTCGATAAAGCCGGCGCCCGGCGCGTCGGAGAAATCCACCCGGCTGACCATCAAGCCGGTGACATCGTCGGGGCGGTCGGTGACCAGGCCGGTCGCCTGAACCCCGGCGCCGATATGCGTGGCCAATTCGCTCACCTGTTCGTCGGCCTGCCTGGCCGTATTGGGCAAAGCCGTCCACGGCCAGCGACGAGGCCGGGTCTTCGTAGAGCGATTGATCCCAGACCAGATACAGGCCGTCGCTGCTGTCATCCATGCCGCCGTCGAAGCGGGCGAAATCGCCGTCGTGGCGCCAGTAACCCAGGCCCAGGCGGCCATCCCGGTCGGCCCAGCTGTAATCGAGGCCGACTTCGCCCACGCTGAAGCGATCGCTGTCGTCGCCAAGGAAGTTATCCGGCCCACGCGTGCCGGTGCGTCGGCCGTTGAGGCTGGAGCCGTCATAGAGGCCGGCACGGGCATAGACACCGCCCGGCAGCTCGGCGAATAGCGCGATGGCGGTGGCCGGATCCGGGTAGGAGGGGAACGCCAGGATCGTGGGCGAAAAGCCGGGCGAGGAATTCAGGAACTGGTCGCCGTTGTCGACATAGGCGAAGTCTTCGTTGGCGTCCATCTTGCCGAGCTTGACGGCCAGACGCTCGTCGAACAGATCCTGGCGATACCAGAGCGAATAGAAGGCATCCAGCGGCGTTTCGTCGATGTTGGAATACACCTGAATATCGCCGCTGTCGAGGTTGCCGTTGTCGCCGTGAAAGCCCAGGTAGGACGCACGCAGCGTGCCGCCCGGCCAGCCAAAGGCGGCCTCGGTATCCAGTTCGATGCCGGCCTCGATCAGATAGCGTGCCGCGGTGGCGCGCGGGTCGGCGCCGCCATCGAGTACGATCGAATAATCGCCGATGGCCACCGCGTCGAAGCTCAGCCCACCGGCTTCGGCGGCCGGGCGCAGCCCGCCCATATCGCCGAACAGCGTATCGCGGGTCGCGATATCCGGTGCGCCGCTCACGTCGGCCTCGTCGGTGGATTCGGCCATGGACGGTTCGGTGCCGACCATCAACGCGCCAAGGAGCAGGGTGGAGACGAGTGCACCGCCTGAACGTCGTGTCGTTCGCCAGGCGAGGCGAACTGACGGTTTCGAGGCGGGCTGAGTACGGTGTCCGGGCATGGGGATTCCTTGAGTCTTCTTATTCGATTGCTCGGCGCCAATATTGCGATTGACAGCCTCGGCGCCAAAATTTAGCATTGGCTAAACTTTAGGGCCAGACGTTATACAGGCTGTGGGCGCGTCCTGGTTTCTTGTTCAGTTCTTGGCGGAGTTACGCATGGGCATTCGAGGCTGGATGATCACGGTCGTAGCCATGGCCTGCTGGGCGGGCGCGACGCCCACCTTGGCCAGTGACGATGCGCGCTTCAAGGTAGCGACCACGTTCACCATCCTGGCCGACATGGCGCGCAACGTCGCCGGCGATCATGCCGAGGTGGTCTCGATCACCAAGCCGGGCGCCGAGATTCACGATTATTCGCCCACGCCGCAGGACATCGTACGCGCCAGCGATGCAGACCTGATTCTCTATAACGGCTTCAATCTGGAGCGCTGGTTCGAGCAGTTCCTGGCCCATCTGGGCGATGTGCCTTCGGCCACGCTCAGCGACGGCGTGCGCCCCATTGCCATCGCGGCCGGCGACTATGAAGGCATGGCCAACCCGCATGCCTGGATGGGGCTTGAAGGGGCTGAAATCTATGTCGACAACATTCGCGATGCGTTGATCGAGCACGATCCGGACCACGCCAATGCCTATCGCGACAACGCCGCCGCCTACAAAAAACAGATCCGCGACACCATCGCACCGCTGCGCGATCGCATCGCCCGGATTCCCGAGTCCCAGCGCTGGCTGGTCAGCTGCGAGGGGGCGTTCAGCTATCTGGCCCGCGATTTCGGGATGAAAGAGCTTTATCTCTGGCCCATCAACGCCGAGCGCACCGGCACCCCGCAACAGGTGCGCAAGGTGGTGGACGGCGTCAAGCAACACGCTATTCCGGCCGTTTTCTGTGAAAGCACCGTTAACACCTCGCCGGCCCGGCAGGTCGCCCGCGACACGGGCGCGCGTTACGGCGGGGTGCTCTATGTGGACTCCCTATCCGAGGCCAACGGCCCGGTGCCCACCTATCTGGACCTGCTGCGTGTCGATGCACAAACCATCGCCGACGGCCTGCACGGGCGCCGCGAATGAGCCTTGATCGCAGCCGAAACACCCGCCGAGACATGCAGCATGGCTGAGTCTGGCGCGCGCTCCGACCGGGCTACGCCGGAAAACAGCCGGGCGGAGGGCATCGCGGCGCGGCATGTCACCGTGACCTATCGCAACGGCCATACCGCGCTCTACGACGCCAGCTTTACCACGCCGCGCGGTTCGATCGCCGCGCTGGTGGGCGTGAACGGCGCGGGCAAGTCCACCCTTTTCAAGGCGATCATGGGCTTCGTGCCGGTCGCCGGAGGCGATATCCGCCTGCTCGGGCGCAGCGTCAAGCAGGCCCTGGCCAGCAATATGGTCGCCTACGTGCCGCAGTCGGAAGATGTGGACTGGAGTTTTCCGGTGCTCGTCGAAGACGTGGTGATGATGGGCCGCTACGGCCATATGGGGTTTCTGCGCCGACCCCGGCGGGCCGATCACGAGGCCGTCGAGCTGGCGCTGCAACGTGTCGGCATGACCGATTTTCGTCAGCGCCAGATTGGCGAGCTCTCCGGCGGCCAGCGCAAGCGCGTGTTTCTGGCCCGCTCGCTCGCCCAGGACGGCCAGGTGATCCTGCTGGACGAGCCGTTCACCGGCGTGGATGTGGGCACCGAGGAGCGCATCGTTGCTCTTTTGCGCGAACTGCGCGATGAAGGGCGGGTGATGCTGGTTTCCACCCATAATCTCGGCAGCGTGCCCGAATTCTGCGATCAGAGCGTGCTGGTCAAGCAGACCGTGCTCGCCTACGGCCCGACCGAAACCACCTTCACCCGGGCCAACCTGGAACGCGCCTTCGGCGGCGTGCTGCGTCATTTCAGCCTGGGCGGCGCGACCTTGCACGACGATGACGACCCGCGCGAAGTGTCGATCATCACCGACGACGAGCGGCCCTTCGTGCACTACGGGGATCCGGGTGAGCACGACAGCCATCGCCAGGCGCCGCTGACCCGGGCCCAGCGCGAGCGCGACGCGTGATCGCTACGCTCGTCGAGCCGTTCACCTATAGCTACATGCTTACGGCCATGTGGGTGTCGGCACTGGTGGGCGGGGTCTGTGCGTTCCTGTCGGCCTACCTCATGCTCAAGGGCTGGTCGCTGATCGGCGATGCGCTGAGCCACTCGGTGGTGCCCGGGGTGGCCGGCGCCTTCATGCTGGGCCTGCCGTTTTCCGTGGGCGCCTTCATCGCCGGCGGGCTGGCCGCGGGAGCGATGCTGTTTCTCAGCGAGCGCTCCGGGCTCAAGGTGGACGTGATCATCGGCATCATCTTCACCTCGTTCTTCGGGCTGGGCCTGTTCATGGTGTCGCTCAACCCGATGGCGGTAAGCATTCAGACCATCATCATGGGCAATATCCTCGCCATCACGCCCGAGGATACGTTGCAGCTCGCACTCATCGGCTTCGTATCGCTGGCGGTGCTGCTGGCCAAGTGGAAGGACCTGATGGTGACCTTCTTCGACGAAAACCATGCCCGCTCCATCGGCCTGAAGCCCGACCTGCTCAAGCTGCTGTTCTTCGCGCTGCTCTCGGCGGCGATCGTGGCGGCGATGATCACGGTGGGCGCGTTTCTGGTCATTGCCATGGTGGTCACCCCCGGGGCCACGGCCTATCTGCTATCAGATCGCTTCCCGCGGCTGATCGCGCTGTCGGTGCTCATCGGCACGCTCACGAGCTTCGTCGGCGCCTATATCAGCTATTTTCTCGATGGCGCGACGGGCGGGATCATCGTCAGTCTGCAAACGCTCATCTTCCTGGGCGCGTTCGTTTTCGCGCCCAAGCACGGCCTGCTGGCCAGCCGCCGCGAGGCCGCGCAGGCTTTGCGCGACCAGCGGGCCATGCGCCGGGCAGAGGGCAGCGAGCACAGGCCGGCGCCGGGCAACACGGGGCCGGGCTCATGAGCGTGGATACCCTGCTGCTACCGTTCGAATTCTCTTTCATGCGCAACGCGTTCTGGATTGCGCTGTGCGTGGCGCCGCCGACCGCGCTGCTGTCCTGTTTTCTCGTGCTCAAGGGCTGGGCACTGATGGGCGACGGCGCCAGCCATGCCACGCTGCCGGGCGTGGTGCTGGCCTGGATTCTGGGCGCGCCGCTGATCGTGGGCGCGTTCGTGGCCGGCATGGCCTGCGTGCTGGCGACCGGCTATCTGTCGCAGAACAGCCGCGTGAAGCAGGACACGGTGCTGGGCGTGGTGTTCTCGGGCATGTTCGCAGTGGGCATCGTCATGTACACCTGGGTGCACACCAACGAACATCTCACCCATGTGCTGTTCGGCAATATGCTCGGTATCAGCCGGGAGGATCTGATGACCTCGGGGGTGATCGGCGCGGCTGTGTCGGCACTGCTCTTGCTCAAGTGGAAGGATTTCGTTCTGCATGCCTTCGATCCCGCCCAGGCGCGCGCTTCGGGGTTGAACACGGCGCTGCTGCATTACGGCCTGCTGGTGTGTCTGTCGCTGACCATCGTCGCCACGCTGACATCGGTGGGGCTGATTCTGGCGGTGGGGCTGGTGATCACGCCGGGCGCTATCGCCTTTCTGACCGTGCGCAGCTTCGGGCGCATGCTGGTGGTGTCGGTCGGTGTATGCCTGGCCTCGATGCTCGGCGGGGCTTATCTGAGTTTTTTCATCGACAGCGCGACCGCTCCGACCATCGTGCTTGTTCTGACCGCGCTGTTCATCCTGGCGTTTGTATTCCGGCTCACGACCAGCCGTCGCAACTCGCGGCGCAGGGTGTTGCGCAGCGTCAATACGACAGCCAATTAGCGACGCGCACGCCGGCGTGTCGCGCTGGCGAGCCCCCGCCGCCGCGGGCCAGCCGATCAGGGCGCGTCGATATAGGGCGCGATGATATCCGCGACTTGCGCCGAGAGCGCGTCGCCATCGTCGGTGTCGGTATTTTGTGCGGCCTCGAAAAGCCGTGCGAACAAGGGCTTACCGTCCACGCTCGCGCGGATTTCCAGGCGGTCGTGTTCGGCCATGGCCCGATCCCAGTAGCGCCGTACGGCTGCCCAGAACGCCTGTGTTTGCACCCAGTAGGTATCGGCCGGCGAGAAATCGGTATCCACGATTCGCTGGTAGCGAACCAGGCCGATCTCCTGGGCCAGAGCTGTGGTCTTGCCATCGCGCTCGGCGATCTTGCGGGCATGCTGTTCGTGTAGCCAGCCGTGCGGGGTCAGCGTGAGCGTATGCCGGCCTGAGAGTACGTCATAGTCGTCGCGCACGCTGGCCTCGCGGCGCGGCAGCGGCCGGCCGAAGCGTTCGCTTTGCCAGCTCGCCACGTCGTTGTCGTAATGCCAGCGCCCGAGTGCTTCGTAGCGCGGCGAGTCGTCCACCTGATAGACCGTCTGTTTCCAGCGCCCGGCGGCTTCGCGATCGGATAGGGTGGCTTTGCGCCAGACGCGATCACCGGCGTAGCGCCAGATCGAGGCCGGCTGCCACTGCCAGCGCTGGCGCCAGTGCTTCATCACCATCGGTTCGCTGATCTCGCCGTCGTCGCCGACGAAGCGCATCACCATGATGTGCTGCAGCTCGATCTCGGTCGCACGGTCGGCGATCAAGAAGATGCGTTCGGTGGCCCAGGAACGATAGGGCCGGGCGTCGCGTTCGATATCGGGCGCGAGCGTGGCGGTTTCGATGAACTCGAAGGTCGCGCGATAGTCGCCGGCCAGGGCACGAATGGCTCGGGCATCGCGCTCGCGCTTGTCGAGGCCGGCTGCGTGGACCGCCCGATAGGCGTCGGGCACCCGTGCGTCCAGTTCTACCGGCGCACCCCGGGTGGTGCCGCCACGTGGCGCCGGCACGGCCTGCGACGGGCTATCGAATCCCTGACTGAAGACATAGGGCGTGGCCGCCTGCAGCCCGGGCGCGAAGGCCATGGCGAGCATGAGCAGCACGCCGGTGGCCCGGTGCCGGGGTGTCGGCCGGCCGCTCATGCCGGTTCGAGTCGCCGCAGCAGGGGCGCCCGCAGCGGCTTGATCGAGATCGCGACGAGCACGACGGCGGCCGGCAACGACAGCCAGAGCGGCATCAATGCATGATCGGCGTCGACGCCGGTGACCATGTCGATACCTAAGGCCGCGACCGCCGCATCGGTGGCCAGGCCGAATGCCAGCGCACAGGCGCCCATGCAGCCCAGGTAGAAGCCGGCAAAGGCGCTGCCGAACTCCTGTCGCACGGCGCCGATCGTGGCCAGGTTGGTGGCCGGGCCGGCCAGCAGAAAGACCAGCACCGCGCCCGGCGACATGCCGGCGGCGAGCAGGGCGGTGGCAATCGGCGTGGACTGGGTCGCGCAGACATACAGCGGCACGCTGATCGCCAGCATGATGAGCATGGCCGGAAAGCCGCTGCCATAGGTGGCCAGGGTTTCTGGCGGTACCACCGTCAACGTGATGCCGGCCACCACCAGCCCGGCCAGCAGCCAGAGTCCGAATTCGTCGAGGATGCGGGTGATCGCATAGTGCATCCCCTCGGCCAGGCGGGCGCGTTTGCCTGCCGGGGTATCGCGTGAGCCGCAGCAGTCCGCACTCGTCGCGGTGTTCGACGGTTGGGCCGCCGCCGCGCCAGCCGAGCGATGCCGAGCCGGTTCGGCGCCCGCACAGCAATTGTCCGCGCTCGCCGCGGGGGGCGATGCACAGCAGTTCGGCTCGTTGCTGACGCGGGAACAACAGCCGCCGGTAGTCGCTGCGGCGCTGGGCTTTGCGATCGGCATCAGGTGCGAGGCCAGGCCGGTAATGATTGCGCTGGCGATCGCCGCAACGGGTCGTACGACGGTGAAAAACGGGCCGAGCAGGGCATAGGAGGCGCCGACCGAATCGGCGCCGGTTTCCGGGGTGGCGATCAGAAACGAGGTGGTCGACGCCCGCGACGCGCCGCTGCGATGCAGGCCGACCGCCACCGGAATCACGCTGCAGGAACAAAGCGGTAGCGGCGCGCCGATGAGCGCGGCCTTGATCGTGGGCCAGGCACCGTGCCCGCCCAGCCAGCCCGCGATACGCGGCTGCGGTACGAAGGCGCGGATACCGGCGGCGATCACCAGTCCGAGCAACAGCCAGGGCGCTGCCTTGAGGAACAGCAGTCCGGTGTTGACGACAATATCGACAGCGATGGACATGAAAAAAAGCGTCTTGAGCGTATCGCTGACAGCATACCAGCGGGGGTCGGGTCTGCCGCGGCAACGCCTGCAGGTGAGCGTATACCACTTTCAAGCCGGCGCTGCGACGATTTGCCGCATGGGCGCAAGTGGCCGTGCCCGCTATGGTTTCGCCACTTTCAAGCGTTTGGGGAAAGCATGTCGCGTATTGTTTTTGGCGTGTTGGCAACGGGTTGCGTCTGGGCAACGACAGGTTGGGCGCAGTCGCCGAGCGCGCTTGAACCGATCGATATCCAGGGTGAGGCCCCCGCTGCCGAGCGGCAGACGCGCACACCGGCGCCGGGGGCGGCGGATACGGCAGCGGCACTGCGCGACGTGCCCAACGGCGCACTGCTCGACAACGGCGGTATCTCCGGTCAGACGCAGTATCGTGGCAGTGCGGGCTATCGCAACGCGGTCCGTATCGACGGCATGGGCGTGACAAGCGGCGGGCCGAACTGGATGGATCCGCCGCTGCACTATGCGCCGGCCGCGCTCGTGGACGACGTAACGGTCACACGTGGCCTGTCGTCGGTTGCCGACAGCGTGGACCAGATCGGCGCGGTGATCGATGCGAAAACCGACCGGGGGCAGTACGGCGATAACGACCAATTCGAACTGGGCGGGCGCCTGTCCTCGACCGTGCGCAGCGTGAATAACAGCCACAGCGTGGGCGGGCGCGCACAGCTGGCCAACGAGCACAACAAGATCGGGCTGTCCGCGGTCACCGACCAGGCCAGCGATAAGAAAACACCGCTGGGGCGTATTCGAGCCTCCAGCTACGACCGGCGCCAGTACGGCCTGGATTTCGGCAAACGCTGGTCTGCCGGCGAAACCACCGGGTTCGTACGCCATCAGGATACGGGGCGCACCGGCACGCCGGCCCTGCCGCTGGATATCGAGTTCTTCGATACCACGCTCGCCCAGCTCGGGCGCAAGACCACGCTGGGCGATACGACGGTCGATGCACGTATCTCGTTCAATGACGTCGACCACCAGATGCGCAACGACACCCTGCGCGAAGCGCCGGATTTCAGTCCGCTCAACGGCGGCGCGCCCGATCGACGTCTTATCGACGCCAGCAGTCGTGGTTATACGGCCGAGCTTGATCTCGGCCATCCCGCCTTCGGCGGCACGCTCTCCGGCGGGCTCGATTTGCGCTATGCCGAGCACGATGCCCGCGTGCGCGATCCGGACAACGCGATGTTCTTCGTCGACGCCTTCGACGATATCCGCCGCGAAACCTATAGCCTGTACGGGCAATGGGCCGGGCCCCTGGCCGAGCTCTGGACGGGCGAGGCGGGCCTGCGCTACACGCGGGTGGTCACCGATGCCGGCGACGGCGGCGTGGCCCCCGGTCTGCCGCAGCCGGCCCGGAACGTGGCTACCGATTTCGCGGCCGCCGACAAGCGTCGAAGCGACGACAATATCGATCTCGTCGCCAAGCTCACCCGTACGCTCACCGACGAGTGGTCGGTGTATGCCGGGCTGGCGCGCAAGACGCGTTCTCCGCACTACGTCGAGCGCTATGCCTATATCCCGCTGGAAGCCACCGCGGGGCTCGCCGACGGCAACAACCATATCGGCGATATCGATCTCGACCCCGAGGTGGCCTACGAGATCAATCTGGGCACCGACTTCGAAGGCCAGCGCCTGAGCTTTTCGCCGCAGCTGTTCTACCGGCGCGTGAACGACTACATCACCGGCGTGGCGGTCGACGATACGCCGGGCACGATCGATTCCGATGTCGAGCGGGTGAGCAACGTCAACGGCGACCCCACGCCGCTGCGCTATGCCAATGTCGATGCCGAACTCTACGGCGCGGATATCGCCGCGGCCTACGCCATCAACGACGCCTGGCGGCTGGATGCCGGGGCAGGCTATACCCGCGGCAAGCGTCGGGATACCGATGACGATCTCTATCGTATCGCCCCGGCCAATCTGCGTGCGGGCGTGACCTGGCAGGACGCCGACTGGCGTGTATCGCTCACCCAGCGCTATATCTTCGAGCAGAACCATGTTTCGCGTACGCACGCCGATGCACGGCTGGGCGAGCCCGAAACGGCCGGCTATGCGCTGACCGATATCGCGGCGAGCTACCGGGTGAGCCCGAGCGTGACCGTGACCGCCGGCCTCGACAACCTCTTCGACAAGGGGTATCGCGACTTCCTGGCCGGCTATAACCGGGCGACGGGCAGCGATATCGACGTCGGCCAGCGCCTGCCCGGCGCGGGCCGCAACGCCTATGTGAGCCTCACCGCGGATTTCTGATCCGCAGCCGGCGACTTTGACGCCGACGATCGCCCCGCGCTGGCTGTAGGCCAGCGGGGGCTGTCTTTGTTTCAGGCGTCGTCGGCGGGGAGCGCGACCCGTCGGTCGTCGCGGTAGTGCTGCTCGTAAAGTATCGAGCCATCGTCGTCGTAGCGCGCGCTGCGTCCGTCGCGGGCGCCGTGGCTGTAGGTCGTCAGCTCGACCATGCGGCCGTTGTCCGCGAACTGGTACCAGCGGCCATCGCGCCGGCCCTGATCGTCGAACTGTCCGGATGCCAGGACATAGCCGGCTTCGTCCTTGGCGACCCAGCGGCCGACCTGAACGCCGTCGCGATAACGCCCCTGCCAGAGCTGCTCGTTCGTGCGGGTGCGCCACGGGCCATCGCGCTTACCGTTTTCGTAGCGACCCTGTGCCGCCAGCCGGTGATCGTAGGCACGATATTCGACGTATTCGCCCACCTGAACGCCGTGTCGATAGTGTGCGCGCGAGACCAGCTCGCCTTTGTCGTCGGTATGCGTCAGCGTACCGTGGAGTTCGCCGTGATCGTCGTAGTGGCTTTCGGTACGCAGGCCGCTGTAGTCGTATGACACGGCATCGCCCACCTGGGTGCCATGGCGAAAACGCGAATGCTCGTACAGCTCGAAGTCGCGGTAGCTGGCCTGCTCGCCGTGGCGTTTGCCGTTGTCGTCATAGCGTTCGATCGTGTAGCGCCCGCCGTCGGACCCGCTGGCCTTGTATTGCTTGCCGACCGGGTGGCCGTTGCGTTCGACTGTGTGCCGACGAACCAGGCCGTTGCTGGAGAAAGACAGATTCTCGCGATAGCCGGTGTCGGGGTTCTCGATACGTTTGGAGGTTACATAGCCGTTTTTGTCGTGCCAGCGCGTGATCTTGAGCGTTTCACCATCGCGCTCGACATGGTGCATGAACACGCTGGGCTTGCCGCCGTTGTAGCTCTTCGAGGCGATGAGTTCGCCGCTGCCGTCGTCGGCATAGGTGCGCGAACGCGAGGGTCGGCCTTTCTGGTCGTACCATCGATTCTCGCCAACGTATTTTCCGTTGCGATAATGTTCGACGCTCCTGAGCTGGCCGTTATCGAACCAGTTGCGTTGTTCGCCGTGTCGCTTGCCGTCGGCGTAGCGCCATAGCCGGACAAGCCGGCCCTTTTCGTTCCAGTGACGCTGCTCGCCGTCGAGTTTGTCATTACGATAGTGGCTGCGCCGCGTCAGGTGTTCGCCGTCGTTGCCATAGCTTTCGGCCCAGCCGTTGCGTTCGTCGTTTTCGTACTGTTCGAGACGGTAGAGCGTACCCGCCGAGTAGGTTTGCTTGATGCCTTCGATCCTGCCGTCGACATAGGGCGTACGACAGCGAAGCAGACCGGTAACACGGTTGTAGCAGCGCACCTCGCCGTCCACCACGCCATGTTTGACCGGTTTTTCGAACCCCAGTTTGCCGTCGTCGGTGAAACCGACCACCAGACCGTTGAAGCGGCCCTCGGCGTCGTGGATCCCGACCTGTTGCAGCGCGCCGCTTTCCGGGTCGTGGCTTTCGTAATAGCCGACCCAGTAGCTGTCGTCGGCGTTTATGTCGGGGTCGGACAGATAGCTGCGATAGCGCAGCCGATCGCTGTCGATCGTGTGGACATCGGTCAGCCAGCCAGGGCCGTCGCGCTCGTCGGCGACGGTGGCCTTGTAGACGGCCTGTGCTTTGGCTACGGGGTCGAAATCTTCATCGAGCCAGAACACGCCCTGGGCGAATGCTGCGCTATGCGCACAGGCCAGACTGAGTGCGATTGCGCTATGCCGGATCCACTTCATGGCAGCGCCTTGAGCGTGTCATGCCAGCTGTGTGTGCGCGGTTCGCCGTCGAGTTGCATGACCATCACGTGATCCGCCGCGCCCCAGAGCCGGATGACTCCATCGTCGTACATGTAATCGTCCAGTGCGTGCTCGCTGGCTTCTGTCTGCCAGTCGTCCAGGCGTTGATCCGGTGCGGCGTCCTTGCGCATCGGACGTAACGCATGGCCGTCGGCGTCGTAAAACCGAATGCTGTCGAAAAAGGCCGCTGCGGAACGCTGCGGATCTGGCGTACGGCCGGTTACGGCTTTCAGGTCGATCAGCCAGGGCTTGTCGGAGTCGATCGCGATGCGCTGCCAGCGCGGCGTACCGGGGCAGGCGAGGGTGGTTTGCACTTCGATGCCGTAGAAATAGGTCCGCACGCCGTCGTCGGTTGCCAGCTCCCAGGTTTGCTCGCCCGGCGCGTCTTCGTCGTCTGCGCGCCTGCCGTAACGATTGGCGCTGGGCCGGGGTTGCCAGAGCAGCGCATGGCCGGCCAGCGCGGGGGCGTCGGCGGTCAGTTCGCAGGCGCCGGCCAAACCTTCGGGCAGTACCAGGCGCAGGCGGTTCTTGTCGGCATCCTCGGTGTGGACGTCGTCAAATGCGACCGGGCCTTCGGCCGGCGTGGCCTGCTCGTCTGGCCGGCTTAACGTCTTCTTCTCGGGCGGCGCCAGATCGCGGTTGCTATAGCGCGCGGCGAAATCCCGGAATGACACGCGATAGGCGCGGCTTTCGGTGCTGGTCTTTGCATGGCGCAGCGCAAGCTCGGCGGGCGTGTGGTCGGATTGCACCTTGAAGTGCTGTATCCAGGTCAGCGGCTGATCGACACGCGCCAGTGCGATTTCTTCGGTGGTGCTGAGCCAGCTGTCATGGGCTGTGCCCAGCGTTCGTGCACTCAGACCGGGCTGGGGCGTGGTCGAATCGGGCCAGTAATACGCGGTGCCCGAGGTATACAGATCCACCCACCAGCTGTCGTCTTCATTGGCGACCGGCTTTGCGGTCACCTTGACGCGGTCTTCGCCCACTTGCGTGGGTTGTTCGCCGAGCTTGAGCGTTGTCTTCTCTCCCGCGTCGGTCGGCGTGTATTCGAACTGCGCCTCGACGCGGGCCACGCGATCGAGCGCGGGCGTGTTCCAGCCCAGGCTGCGGAGTTTGAATATCTGCAGGGCACCGGGGTTGTCCGGCCGGCTGTCGTAGTCGAGTGTGTCGAATACCAGCGGGATATTCAGCGGTTGATCCTGGTCGTCGTAGAGCGTTATATCGGTCAGCTCGAGCGAGCCGAAGGGTATTTCGTCAAAGGCGTCGACTTCAAAAGCCAGCCCCAGCTGGTGGCCGTCGGCCATGAACACCGGGTTGCGCGCGTCGAGATCGAGCTCGGTGGGCGCGGTGGGCGACTCATCCTGGGCCTGTGCCTGGGTTTGCGGTATGGGGTACTCGCGGTCGTCGTCGAACGACGGGCCGGTGATCAGGTTCGACAGGCCATCGGCATACAAGCCCGTGGCCAGGTCCTCGCGGTGCACGGCATAGGCCAGACTGCGAACGGCGGCCGAGTGGTCGCCGACGCGTATATTCATATGCGAAACGGCGGCCATCGACTCAAGCCAGCCGGTGGCGCGATCCAGGCGTACGCGTGCTTCAAGACGTACGTCGGAGATACGTGCGTCCAGGGCCAGGCCGGCCAGTTGCCGGCTAATCGGGTTGTCGTTGTCGAGGGTGTCGGCACGGCCGGTGATTTGCAGCAAGACCGAGTCGTCGGTTACCCGCGTGACCTTAACGGCAACGTCGTGCATGCCGCGATAGGCATCCAGACGAACTTCGGCGCCTTCGCGTGCCGGCAGCGATGCGGCGATCGTCGGATCGACGATCTGGGTCTGAAAGGCATCGCCGGTGAGCCCGGGAGCCTCGATCTCGAGTGCGTCGATCTTGTCCTGATCGACCAGGGCGATATCGCTCTTGCCGTCGGCATCGATGGTGAGATCGAAGCCGTCGCGCAGCATATCGGCGACCTCGCCGGCGTTGCCGTCCTCGGCCTCGCTACTGGAGAACAGCGTTTGATAACCGCGTTTGATCTCGAGCAGTTCCGGGGTCACGCGCAGCCGTGTGCTTTCGCCGACATGATCCACGCGATAGCGCAGCACGCCCGTACTGCTTGTTTCATTGGCGCGCGATGCATCCTCGGGGATGATTTCCACCCGGCTGGCCACCGCATAATCGCGCACCTCGCCTTCGGTGGGCGTAAAGCGCACGGCACCGCCCGGCGAATACAGCGTATAGGCGGCAAGAGCGAAGCCGCCGATGATGACGAGTAAAGCGATCCAAAGAGCTTTTCGATTCAAAACAGACCTACGAGAAAGGGTCGCGTGCATGGAGCCGGCAAGGCTTGCTGGATGAGGCGACATGGGTTTTGAGAGCGGAGGATGAAAACGGGTGTACAGCACTCGACTTTCGTGTGCGCGTTGACGTGCCCCGATTTTTGCCGACAGCGGGTTGCTGCGCTGCAGGAGCGGCGATGCGGCTGAGTTGTCGACAGCTTCGCGACGAGCGCGGATTCGCCGCGGCCATTCGACCCACCCGCCCGCCTGTCATGCGCGCAGGCCGCTATCGGGCCGGTTGATGGCAGGCTGTAGCCGGTCACGGTCGCTAGGGCGCCGCGTTCTGTCGGGTGAATGTCAGCTTTTGCCGGCTCGTGCCGGGCGTCGGCCGCAAGAGAACGAGCGCGAATGAGTCGACGTCGCCCTTTATCTCGTATTGTTGGCGCCACACATCGGTATTGGAGACACGGTCGAGCAGGCTCCGGTCGGTGGGGCGCATGCCTTTGTCGGCACGGTCGCTGGAGACCGCCGAATCGCCTTCGAACACAGCGTTGTGGTCGGGTGCGTAGTAGTGGGTATAGCTTCCGCGCAGCGTTACCAGCCACCCCCCATTGATCGGCACGGCGCGGGCATGTGCAGGACCGTCGTCGAGCTGGCTCGGCGTGTCTTGCAACGGTAATCGGGCATCGGCCGGGGCATCGATCGCCTGGTAGGTGAACCCTGCTTCTACCTCGGCGATATCATCCAGGTCTGCCTTGTCCCATCCGAGCGGGAGAAGACGCACGGCCGCGGTGTTTTCTTCGGTGAAATTCGGGCCGATCCATGCCAGCACGAAGTCGTTGTCCAGCGCCTTGCCGTTGGCATCGCGCAGCGTGAGCGTGTCCAGCGTCAGTTGATCGAGGTTCGGGTTAGCGGCTGTGTGATACCGGATCGTGAGCACCAGGGCGCCATCTTCATCGTCGATATGAAAGTCACCCTCGGCATCGGCCAGCGGTTGTTGCGATACGTCGAAGCCTTGATCTTCCGGTACGTCTTCTGCGCTGTCCGGTAGATACAGTTCACTGCCGGGCATGGCTGCGAGCAGGGTATTGGTCTTGAACTGCTTCAGGCTGTCATGGAGCGCGCCCGTCGCCGGCTTATCGACAGCGTGCATGGTCGTGGCGCTGCGCATGCGGGCGGTGCGATCGCCTTTTTTCAACGTCTGTTCGCTGATGATCGTCATGGCGTCGATCCACCCGCTGTCGCGATCGATACGCACGCGCCCGTGGATATCGGTAAAACGTGCGCTGGTGCCATAGGCGGTGCCGTCCATGGCGTGGGCCGTCGCCGAGCTGTCTTTGGCGGGCTTGAAGGTGGCGGTCACGCTGTTGCTGTCGACCTGGGTAACGGTGAGAAGCAGGGGCGGCAAGTTCTCGAGGCCGTCGATCGTGATCTGTTCGCCCGGGCGAGCCGGCACGGGCTGCGCGAGCGCCGGCGCGAACAGCTGTGGCTCGAACTGATCGATGGGCGCCTCGGCCTCGTTCGCGAGCGTTCGCATGGCAATACGGCCGTTGTCTTGCAACCGTGTTTCGCCGCTTTCCCGGTTCATGGTCAGATCGAAGCCGGCACGCATCAGGTCCGGAATGTCGGTTTTTTCGAACGCCTGCGGCTGTGCGCTCGAGAACAGGACCTCGTCGTTGTTCTCGGCTTGCATGAAGCGGGGTTCCATATTGATCTGCAGCATGGGCTCGGTCGCGTCGACGCGATAGCGCATCACGCTTTGAAGCGTGAACCAGCGGCTGGCAGAGGCGGCCGGCTCGTCGTCGGCCTTGAACTGCATGCGCATGCCGACGCGGTAATCGCGATGGTCGCCCTTGGCCGGGTCGAAGGCCACTGCCGGATCTGCCGCGAATGCGGCGGCGCCCAGGGTGTTAAGCGCTAAAACAGCGACCAGCGCCGAAATGAGTTTTCTATGCGGCACGCGCAACTCCTGTTGGATAAAAGCGGCAAGGGCCTGGGAGAGACCCACGATCAGAAAAGGGGCGTCAACAACTCGGCCGTGCTCTCATGGCGATGTGCGGCGTTTGAATCCGACACGGTATTCATGGCGCTTGCCGCGGCTCAGCCGCACCAGCGGCAAGTCGACGGGCGAGTGGTCGGCGTCGATACGAATGCTGGAGACGTCGCGGCCCAGACCGTCGACGCGGGAAAGCAGGGTCGCTTCGCCAACGCTCAGCCAGCTGTCGTCTAGCGCGATGTCATAGGCGCCGGTCAACCCGGGTGCGATCGCGTGACGGCTGGGGTAATAGCGGGTATCGGCCGTGTTGTCGGCACGCAGCCGCCAGCGGTGGGCGTGCGTGGGGTCGGGCGTGGCCTGTAGCCGTGCGCCCGCGTGTTCGAGGGTATGCCTGTCGTCGTCGAGACGCAGCGTGAAATAGTGCGCCTGCTGTTCGTGATAGATCAGCGTGGCTTCGGCGCGGGCGACCTGTTCGAGCACGGCCGGGTCGCCGCCCAGGTGCTTATAGGTGAACGTCTGGCCGTCGTCGTAGTTCTCATGGTCGAAGAACGGGTCGATGTAATACAGGGCGGCCGGCACGTCGAGGACGTTATCGTCGGCGTCGTAGAAGATCACGTCGGCGATGCCCAGCGAAAACGCCGGGATGCGTTCGTCCTGCCTGAAGCGCAGGTGCAGGTTCAGCCCGCGAAAATCGTGGTTGAGCGCGGTTTCATAGGCTTGCAGCGAGGGGTTGCGGGTGGCCGGCTCCGGTCGTGCGATGTCATCCGGCGTCTGTGCGAACTCGATAGCGTCACGGTAGCTGTCGCTGGCGCCGTAGAAGGGCGCCAGCGTGTCTTCGATATCGCCGCTGGCCAGGTCGGGCTTGCGATAGACACGGGTGACGCGATCGATAGCCACCGGCCTGCCTTCGCGTTCGACTCGGTCGTGTCGTACAAGCGTAAGCGTGTCCAACCAGCCGTCTGTGCGGCGTATGCGCAGGCGCCCGAGCAGGCGCAGGTTCTCGGGTTGGGTATCGGTATCGAGCAGGCGGGTGGCGGGCGTGGATTCGATACGCAGGCCCAGGTTGTGCTCGTCGACGTGTTCGACGCGAAAGCGAATATCGCTGAGCCCGCGCCAGGCGGCGAGCGTGTATTCGGCACCGACGCGGGGCTCGATCGGGCGTTGCAGGGCGGGCACCACGATCGATTCCACGAGCGGATGGCCTGCGGGGGCATCGAGTTCCTCGCCGAACGGGGAATTTGCTTCGGCGCTGGCGAGATCAAAGGTCGGGCGGCCGTTCTCGATCGGCATATCGAAGCCGCCGACACGTCGTGCCAGATCACCCTCGAACCATATTCGGGCCATGCGTTTCTCGTCGTCGCCGTAAACCTCGGTGAACAGCGGTTCGACATGCAGCCGGCGCGAGTCGCCGACATCTTCCAGCCGGTAGCGTACGGCGCCGGTCGCCTTCACCCAGCGATCGAAGCCGTGGCCCTCGGCCGGATGTTCGGTGACCCGGTGGCCGACCACGTACGTCGTATCGGCACCGGCGCCTGCGTCGAATACGCTCGCTGGCGTCGCGCGGTTGCTCGCGAACCACCATGCCATACCGGCACCGGCGACGAGCAGAAATGCAACGGCGGCGCGTCCGAGGGGGCGTTTCATGACGTGTTTCCGACCGGCATGGGTTTTACGGGCGCTTTGCTGTTATAGGCGTGTGGGCGATGCGGCCATCGGCGCGTGGCGTTGGGCGCTTCGTAGTCGAGCACGACCAGCAGTGCGACCTCGTCCGGGCCACGAATGCGGCCGCTGTCGTCGACGGAATCGCCGACGCTGACGGGGTCTTGCGGGACAAAGCGGCTTCGTGCCACCGGGCGGTGAGACGTTGGGCTGTGTAACCGGCTGATCCTAGAAACAAATAATACCAAGGCAGGGTAAGTTGTTGTATGTAGGCGCTATTAGTCGGCCGCCCAATCCTATTGGGGGCAAATGAATGGCGGGATCGAGGCGACCGTGCTGAACGGCGATCGTGGGGTGCCGGGGCCGCTCGAACACCGGCACGCGCCCGCGATACGGTGATCGGCTAGACGCGTTCATGTCATGGCGCCGCAGCCATCCCTCGCGCCGAGAGCGGCCATACCGGCTATGCGCAGCGCTTTCAGCGCATCGAGCCTCGAACGGCGGCGATCGCCCGCCCGGTCGTCAGCTAGGACGGCATCCGGCGAAATACCGGTTTTATCTATTCCGATCAATGGCCGGCGACGCACCAGAATCTGGCTTATCGGGTCGAATGGTGTGGTTGGAACGCCTGCGCCGTTTTGTGCGGCGCAGGCACGGCTCTGGCGCTAGTCCCAACGATAGCTCAGGCTGCCGACCACGCTGCGCGGCACGCCGTAGTTGCAGAATGAAGTCGCCTGCGAGCCGTTACAGTAGAGCTTGACCTCGTCGAAGACGTTGCGCCCCGACAGCTGTAGCGTCACGTCGTCGAACCGATAGCGAATGGCGGCATCCACCAGCGTGGCCGAGGGATAACGCGCCTCGTTGGCGGCATCGGCGAACGAGGAGCTGGTATAGCGCAGGCCGGCGCCCAGACCCAGCCCGTCCAGCGCGGGCTGCTGGAAGCTGTAGTCGACCCACAGCTTGGCCAAATGGTCGGGGCGGTCCGGTACGCGGTTGCCGTTGGTGGTCTGGCTGCCGCCGGCCTCGATCACTTCGACCTCGTTGTAGGTATAGCTGGCAATGGCTTTCAGACCACGGGCGAGATCGATCTGGGCCGAGGCTTCAGCGCCGCGCGAGCGGGTTTCGCCGATCTGGCTCTGGACGTTCGGGCTACCCGGCAGTGCCACGGTTTCGTTCTCACGCGTGATCTCGAATGCGGCGAGTTCGAACGATGCATTCCAGCCGTCGGGACGATAGCGCAAACCGGCCTCGTACTGTTCGCCGCTGATGGGGTCCAGGCTTTCGCCGGTGACCTCGTTCACGCCGTACTGGGGCACGAAGGATTCGCTATAACTGACATACGGGGCCAGGCCGTTGTCGGCCAGATACACCAGCCCCGCGCGCCAGGTCAGTTCATCCTGATCGTTCTTGTCGGCGCCCAGCGATTGTTCGTCGACCCAGTCCTGGCGGGCGCCGACCGTGAGCGCCCACTTGTCCGCGAACTTCATGTGATCCTGCACGTAGAGCCCGTACTGGCTGGCTTCGGTGCCGCTTTGGTTGGGTGCGTCCGGAATGGCGAACGATTGCGTGTAGTCCGGATTGTAGAGATCGAGATCCGGCACCGGCGCCTGATTGCCAAGGCGCAGAAAACCGGAGCTGCGGCCGTCGTAATCCAGGCTCTTGTAATCGAGGCCAACCAGCAGGCTGTGGTCGATACCGCCGAACTCGACATCGGCGATCAGACGCTGATCGGCGGTCAGGGTGTCGGCCTCGTCGTAGCGCACGCGAATATCGCGTTCGAGCGTGGTGAGGTCGGCGTTGAAAGGGTTGCCGGTGAAATAGTTTCGGAACACGTCGACGACGTCGTAATCGATCTGGCGATAGCGCACGTTCTGCTCGAAGGTAAGCCGGTCGTTGATCAGGTGCTCGAACAGATAACCAATTTCGTAAACCTCGGAATCGTAGCCGCCCAGCCCGGGCTGGCCGATATAGCGATCTTCGGGAATACGCCGGCCGTTGGTCGGGTTGGGGCGCTTCGTCCCGGCGAGGGGAAAGCCGGTCCAGTAATAGTCGGATTCGGTTTTCTGATAACGCGCGAGCAGGGTCAGCTCGGTGCGCGCGCTGGGTGTCCACGACAACGCCGGGGCGATATAGAGGCGGTCGTCGTCGATGTAATCGATGGGCGTGCCCGACTCCTGCACCAGCCCGGTCAGGCGGTAGCGCCACTTGCCTTCGCTATCGAGCCTGTCGCTGACGTCGGCCTTGAGCTGCTTGTGATGGAACGTACCCATTTCGAGCCCGATTTCGCGCAGCGGTGTGTCGGTGGGCTGTTTGGTCACCAGGTTGATGATGCCGCCGGGCTGGCCCTGGCCATAGAGCACCGAGGCCGGCCCGCGCAGCACCTCGAGACGTTCGACGCCGTAGGCCTCGATGGGGGCGTCGTAGGGCAGCCCGGCGAACAGGCGCGTACCGTCGCGATAGGTCGCATCCGCAGCAGAAAAACCGCGGATCTGGATACCGTTGCTGTCGATGACGTCGTTGTTAACGCTGTTGGCGGTATTCACGCCGGGCGCATATTCGACCGCTTCGGCCAGCGTGTCGGCACCGCGGTCCTCGATCTGGTCGCGGCCGATCACGGTGATGGACTGCGGCGATTCGATGAGTGGTATATCGGTCTTGGTGGCGGTGGCGCTGCGCTCGGCCACATAGCCCTCGACCGGCGCATCGGCGCTTTTGATACGGCCACCCTCCACGTCGATCGGCGCAAGCGACGTTGGCGTGGTGCTGGTTTGGGCGCCGGTTGCCGAAGCGGCCATGGCCAGGGCGAGCGCGCTGGCAATACGAATGTCGGCGTTTCGAAGCCCAAAACGGCTGTTACGGTCGTGCATGAATCCCCCTTGAACGATATGGCTATGAAAGCGGTTTGTTATGGCCCGCCGGGCGGCGGGCGCCGGAAGGCTTGTTAATAGACATCCATGCGGATACGCCCGGACTCGTTGAGCCGTTCGAACAGGCGCGCGCCGAGAATGGCGACGAGCGTTTCAGTCACCCCCGTGGCCATGCCGTCGTGGCTGCCGCACACGAAGATCGCCGCCCCGTGGTCGATCCAGTCGCGCAGGCGCGGCGCGTGCTCGGCGAGGGCGTGCTGGACATAGCGGCCGTCGTCGGCGTCGCGAGAAAAAACGGCGTCGAGATGGGTGATATCGCCGTGCTGGTGCCAGGCCCGGATTTCGTCGCCGTAATAGAAGTCGACGGCACGCTGGCGTTCGCCGAATAGCAGCCAGTTGGCCTGCTGCCCGGCGTTGATGCGGGCGAGCAGATGGCTGCGTAGCCCGGCCATGCCCGTGCCGTTGCCGATGAAGACCGCTGGCTGCTGGCGACTGTCTTCGTCGCCGCGAAAGCCGGGGTTGGTGCGCAGGCGCAGTTCGACGATATCGCCGATCGCGGCCCGCTCGATCAGCCAGCCCGAGGCCAGGCCGGTGCCGGTTTCGTGGCGGGCCAGACGAATCAGCAGCTCGATCGCGCCGTCGCCGTCGCTGACGTTGGCGATCGAGTAATCCCGGGCGGCCAGCGGTGGCAGGTCGTCGAACCAGTGCTGTAAGTCGGCGTTGTGATCCGGGGCAGCCTCCGGCAGTTGGCGATCGCCCAGGGCCGCGCGCAGCGCTAGCGTTTGGCCGGAATGCACTACGTGTCGCCCACCGTCCATACCCTGTCGTCGCAACCAGGCATCGATAGTGGTCTGTGGATGGCGCGGGCGGATCTCGGCGATGTCGCCGGCCTGCCAGTTCGTTGCCTGGGCTTCGATCGGCTCGAGTCGCAGATAGGCGGTCGGGGCCCCCAGGCTGGCCGGATTGGCGATACGGCGCGCGGCCAGGCGCCAGCGGTCGAATACGGGTTCGGCGTTGTCGAGGGCCGTACCGAACAGGCCGGCCAGCGCGGCATGCCAGTCGGCCAGTGCGTGCCTGTCGGCCTTGTCGACCTCGATCGGGGCGATGAGCGTGCGCGCGCCGCGTTCGCGCAGGGCACGGTCCAGGCGACGCCCGAAGGCACAGTAGCTGTCGCCGTAATCGCTGTCGCCGAGCGAGAGCAGGGCATAGTCGAGGGCTTCCAGGCGCGGCTCGGTGGCACTGCAGAAGCGGCGATCGAAGCCACGGGCGGCCACCGGCGCGTCCCCCTCGCCATGGGTGCTCACCACGAACAGCGCCTGGCGATGTGCGGCCAGGGAAGGTGGCTGTAGTTCGTTGAGGCCGGACAGGCGTACCGCGCGCCCGCTTGCCTGCAGCGCGGCGGTGGTCTGGCTGGCGATACGCTGGGCCAGACCGCTCTGGCTGGCGTAGGCCACGAGCAACGTATCCGCGCCGGGCGGGGCATCGGCCTGAACGACCGGCGGGGCGGCGACCTGTCGTTTCATGCGTCGACGGCGCAGGTACAGCAGAAGGCCGGTCATGAAGAACACCGGCAGGCAAAAGCTGGCGAGCATCATCACCACCACGCCCGGCGTGCCGAAGAAGGCGCCCATATGCAGCGCATACAGGCTGGCCAGCAGCTGATTGCCGGCCGGCTCGTCCGCGAACCGTGCATCGCCGAGAATCTCGCCGCTGGCCGGATGCACGAACAGCTCGTCGTCGGCATAGCGATGGAAGGCGTCGCCGGGGACGTAATGGACCTCGGCCGGGGCGCGGGCCTGTTCCGGCAGACGGATGAACACGGACTTCGCGTCTTCCAGCCGCGGCGCGAGCGATGCCCATAGGCGGTCGATATCGACATCTTCGACAGGTCGCTCGAGTTCGACCTGGACGGCCGTATCGCTTTCAAACAGGGCCTTGCCGGCGCTGCGATACCACTCGAACGACCACCACAGGCCGGTCAGCGATGCCACCAGATAGGCCAGCAGGGCCCACAGGCCGAGTACGGCATGCCATTCGCCGGCGAGTTTGCCGCCGAGCGCACGCGGCCACAGCCAGCGCCAGGCCTGGCGCGGACGTCGTTTCCAGCGAATCCACAGACCGCTGAGCGAAAGCACCACCAGTGCGATCGTCGAGATGCCGACGATGAGCTTGCCGGTCGCACCCGCGGCCAGGCGCTGGTGCAGCTGGCGAATCAGCCCAAACGTCCACTGGCCGCGCAGCATGCCGATGGGCTCGGCGGTGGTCGGATCGAGCATGGCGCGTTCGCCGCGCTGGCCGGTGGTCTCCGCCGTGCGATAGCCCAGAAAGACGGGGTAGGGGCGGTCCTGGCGCCAGAAGATGCTGCCCACGCTGTGGTCGGGGTGTTCGGCCTGATAGCGCGCGATCAGTTCGGGCGGGCTCAGGCGCTCCTCGCTCTGGAAGTGTGCGACCTGATCGGCGTTGAGCCCGCCGAGAATATCTTCCTGGAACGACATGAGCCCGCCGGTCACGCCGATGAGCATCAGCACCGTGCCGGCGGTGATGCCGAGCAGCCAGTGCAGCTGAAAGAGGGGGTCGAACGCCCGCAGTCGGGAGCGAAGACTCATGTCGGCGGCCGTCCATGGGCCGCGTCTTGGGATACAGGCCGAGTGGCCGTGCGCGGGCTATATACGCACAGGCAGAGCACGGCGTCCCGCAGGACGTGCGAGCTTTTCATGATGATGGCCCCCGAATCGAATATCGGTCGACGCCGGCTGGCGTTACCGATGGCTGTTCATCCGGCGGCTGTTAAAAGAGCGCGGCCCGATCCGGGCCGCGCAATCCACCGAGATGAAGGTTTCCCTCCGTTCCATCAGCAACCGCTTGGATGCAAATGCGAACGATTCTCATTTTATATACGAAGGTCGACAGTGCAAGGGTCGGGCGTAGGCGATTAGGTCGCGCGCAAACAAAAAAGGCGGCCCCGAAGGACCGCCTTTCGCCGCTTCTGGCGAAGCCTACTGCCAGCGATAACTGACCGTGGCGGTCGTCTCGCGGCCGTAGCCGAAGTAGCAGAAGTTCGAGCTCAGGCAGGACGCCACGTACTTCTTGTCGAACACGTTCTGCATGTTAAGGCCCACGCGCCAGCCCTCGTAGGCGGGATCGAGGCCGCCCAGCTCGTAGTGCAGGGCGGCGTCGGCCACGGTGTAGTCGGGCACCTGGTTTTCGTTGTCGTTACTGACCTGCTGCTCGCCGACGTAGCGCACGCCGATACCGCCGCCCGCGCCCTTCCAGGCCCCGGTGGGCTGGGTGTAGTCGAGCCAAACCGAAGCCGTGTAGTCCGGGGTACGCTGGTATTCGTTGCCTTCGGTGTTGTCGTCCGCGCTGGTGATTTCGGAATCCAGATAGGCGGCGGCCAGCGATATATCCAGGCCGTTGGCGAGGCTGGCCTTGGTATCGAGCTCCAGGCCCCGAACCCTTACTTCGCCGGTCTGCGAGCGCGTGCCGTCCGGCTGCAGCGAGCCGGTGACGTTGGTCTGCTTGAGCTCGAAAGCGGAAAGGGTGACCAGCGTATTGGTGCCCGGCGGCTGGAACTTCACGCCGCCCTCGTACTGCTCGCCCTCGGTCGGGTCCAGCACGTCGTTACGGGTGCCGCTGGTCGCGGGCGACTGAAACGACTCGGTATAGCTCAAGAACGGCGCGATGCCGTTGTCGAAGGTATAGAGCGTGCCCAGGCGGCCGGTGAAGGCTCGGTCGGTACGGGTATCGCGATTGCTGCCGTCCGGGCCCAGCGCGGTGGTGTCGATCACGTCATAGCGCCCGCCCGCGAGCATCGTCAGACGACCGATTTTGGCCTGATCCTGCAGGTAGAAACCGATTTGATCCTGGTCGAATTCGAAGCGATTGCGCTCGATTTCAGGAATGGTCTGGTCGTGGTCCGGGTTGTCGAGCGAAAGCGGTGGCGGGGCGGTCGCCGTACCCGGACGCCCGAGGCCGTAGTAGCGATCGGCATCCAGGTTCTGATAATCGAAGCCGCCGAGCAGGGTGTGCTTGACCGGGCCGGTATCGACATAACCGAGCAGCTGGTTGTCGACCAAAATGCCGTTGACGTTTTCCTGGGAGGCCGCCGTGCCCCGGATGAGCGTGGTCTGGTCGGCGCTCAGCCCGGAGCCGTAGACGCTGCGATAGTCGACCTCGGCATCGCGAAACCGAAAATTCTGGCGAAACTGCAGGCTGTCGTTGAACCAGTGCGAAAATTCGTAGCCGAGCTGTACCGTCTTGCGGTCGAAGCTTTCGAAGTTCTTGTCGCCGTCGTAGAAGTCGCGGGCCAGCTTGCTGCCGTCGTTCAGCGGATCGACGGTGCCCTGATACGGCAGCGCGCCGTAGGAACCGGAATCCGGATCGTTGCGGTACTTGGCGAGCAGGGTGAGTTCGGTCGCATCGGACAGGCGCAGCGTCAGTGAGGGGGCGATCGAGAAGTTCGATGTTTCGACGGTTTCCTGCGGGCCGTTGCGCTGGCTGCCGGTGGCAACCACGCGATAGAGGGCATCGCCCTCTTCATCGAGCGTGCCGCCGATATCGAAGCCCGCGCCCAGCCGGCTGTCGTTGCCGGTTTCCAGATAGAACTCGTTGGTCTGATCTTCGGTCGGGCGCTTGGATACGAGATTGATCAGCCCGCCCGGCGGCGTCTGGCCATAGAGCACCGAGGCCGGCCCCTTGATGACCTCGACACGCTCGAGCAGGTAGGGGTCGGTCTTGGGGATGGTGTAGAAATAACCCAGCTGCTTGAGCCCGTCGAGATAGGTGTCGGGCTGGAAGCCGCGCAGCGTGAGCTGGTCGTAGCGACTGGCGACATTGCCGCGCAGCTCCGGTACCACGCCCGATACATAGCGCAGTACCTGACGGATATCGCGTGCGTTCTGGGCCTGGATCTGGTCGGCGGCGATCACCGAAATCGACTGCGGCGTTTCCGCGATCGACGTGTCCGTCTTGGTCGCCGACCGGGTGCGCTTGGCGGTATACCCGTCGACCGGGCTCGTGGCTGTTTCCAGCGCCGATTCCCCCTCGACCTGAATGGTGGAAAGGGTTTCGCTACCGGTCGCGCCCGTGGTGTCCTGGGCAAGGACGATGCCGCTATAAAGAAGGCTTGCCCCCAGGCTCGGCAGAAACACGAAGCGAAGCGCACGCGTTGCGCGTGTGGATGGATAGCGCAAGATAATTCCCCCAGATAAAGCCGAAGCCGGAAAGTGTTATTGAGAACGATTCGCAATAATAGTGCGACGCTGTCGCCTTGTATAGCGTTTGCGCTGACGCTTGCCTGCGAAACCGCTACCATCGGCAAAACCATCTTTCGGAGAATCGTCGTGCAGCAGACACCGAGCCTCTTAGCCGCGCGTTCGGGCGCCGCCCGATATGCCGCCTTCGCCATCGCCACCTCTATCGCGCTGGTGCTTGCCGGCTGCGGCAACAACGACGACAGCCAGAGCGCTGACGAAGCGTCCCCGAACGCCGATGCCGCAACCGCCGACGCCGACGGTTTCGTCAACGCCGATACCATTCGCGAGCGGGTGATCGGTAATACCGTGACGGGCACGATGTCGCCCGACAGCGCCTATACCGAGTTCTATGCGCCGGACGGCACGATTCGCGGGCCGAGCTATCAGGCGCGCTGGACCATCAAAGACGATCAGATGTGCTTCGACTACGACGAAGCGCTGCAGATCGACTGCTACCGCGTGAAGATCGACGGCCGTTCGCTGGAATGGCATCGCCAGGGCGAGGTCCAGGGCAAGGGCACGCTCGTCGAGGGCAATCCAAACAACTTCTAGTGGCGTCGCCGACTTGATGCGATGGCACGAGCGCGCCCGAGGGCGCCGACAAGGCCAGATATGACGGATATGGACAGCGCGGCCGACGCGCAAACCGGCGGCCCACGGCGCGTGGTCATGCGCGGCGAGCATCGATACACGCTGCTGGGCACCGCCCACGTCTCGCGTGCCAGCGCCGAGGAGGTGCAGCACGAAATCGAAGCCGGCGACTACGACACGGTCGCCATCGAACTCTGCGATGCCCGTCATGCCGCGCTCACGCGTGCCGGCGAACTCGAACAGATGGATCTGTTCCAGGTGCTGCGTCAGGGCAAGGCCGGCATGGTGGCCGCCAACCTCGCGCTCGGGGCCTATCAGCAGCGTCTGGCCGATCAGTTCGGTATCGAGCCGGGCGCGGAAATGCGGGCGGCGATCAACAGCTGCGCGGCCGCCGATCTTCCGCTGGAGCTGGTCGATCGCAATATCGGTGTCACCCTGAAACGGGTGTATCGGCGTATTCCCTGGTGGCAGCGCATGAGCACCCTGGGCGCCTTGTTCGCCAGCCTGTTATCGCGCGAAAAGATCGAGGAATCCGATATCGAGCGGCTCAAGGAAGGCGACATGCTCGAATCGACCTTCAACGAGTTCGCGGCCGAATCCGCCACCATGCACGAAACGCTCATCGACGAGCGCGACCGTTACATGGCCGCCCAGCTGCTCAGGCTCAAGCCGGCGCGCCATACGCTGGTGGTGGTTGGCGCCGGCCATCTCAAAGGCCTGGCGCGCTATCTCGAAAACGGCATGGACGACCCGAATGCCGTGGTGGAAGAGCTCGATCAGGTACCGCCCGGCGCGCGCTGGGTGAAATGGATTCCCTGGGTCGTGGTCGCTCTGGTGTTCACCGGCTTCGCGATAGGGTTTTCCCGCAGCGCGGGCCTCGGCCAGCAGATGGTCATCGAATGGGTGATCATCAACGGCGCCCTGTCCGCGCTCGGCGCGGCGGCGGCGCTTGCGCACCCGTTGACGGTGGTCACTGCCTTCATCGCGGCGCCGTTGACTTCGCTCAACCCGACCATTGGCGCCGGTATGGTCACCGCTGCCGCCGAGCTGTGGCTGCGCAAGCCGCGGGTGGGCGATTTCTCCACACTCAAGAGCGACGTGACGAAAGCCACCGGCTGGTGGAAGAACCGCGTATCGCGCACGCTGCTGGTGTTCGTGTTCTCCACCATCGGCTCGGCGGCCGGCACCTATATCGCCGGTTTTCGTATCGTCGGCCAGCTTTTCGGCGGCGGCTGAACCGGGTTACGGGGCCGGCGGCGCCGCGATTGGCCCGGGCGCGTCGGTTGGCTTATGCCGAAGGCCGTAAGCCAACAAGAACTGCCTGGCGGATGTTCGCAGCCACGCGGCGAGACGCGGACTGGGTGCCCTGTTCCATGTTGGATTACGCTTCGCTAATCCAACCTACGGCCTGCGGTCCTTGCCGGGCCTGCGTTCAATAGACGATACGCATCGGCAGATCTTCGCTGTCGTATTCGGGCGTATCGGGCAGCGTGACTGCTTCTTCGTTGGCGATACGCTCGGCGGTGAACAGGCAGGCAAAGGCGTCGGCGATATCGTCGTCGCCGGCCTGTTGTTTGGATACCAGCGCACGGGCATTGGCAAAGGCATCGCGGCCGAAGTGGGCGGCGATGAGTTCGCGCCGCTGCATGTGGCCGGCGCTGCTGCGCTTGGGGTCGGCCAGCGCCTCGCCGCCGTTCATGGCCGCAAAGCTGACTTCGGGATGGGTTTCGTAGAGTCGTGCCTGCCAGTAGGCCGAACGGCGCAGCAGGTCGTCGAGTTCGCGAATCTTGGGCAGCAGGTTGTAGGTCTGGGCCGATAAGCGTTTGCCGCAGTACTCGGCGTTGATGGCGCTGGCCTCGCTGTGATCGCGGCCGAGCAGGGCCGCGCGTACCGGGGTCGGGAACACGCTGGTTGCCCGCCGTCCGGCGAGCAGCTGGCGCGCGGCATGGTCGCAGCCGCGGGTCTGCTGTTCGTCGGCCAGGCCGATGGGCATGTCGATGGCGACCACGGCCGGGGCCAGTCGGTTGAGCAGGTTGGCCAGATCGCGATCGACGAAGGCGCCCTCGTGCGATACCCCGATCCAGCCGCCGGGGCAGCCATCGATGCCGACACATTCGCGCAGCCGGCGCTTGTGGCGTCGGTACTCGGCCAGCGGCGTGGCGAACGACAGGGTATAGCCGTCCGGATCGTGGATATGGAAATAGCGCTCGTCCCAGGGCGCATCGGCCGGCTCGAAATCCGGCTTGAGGCCCGCTGCGAGCGCCCGTTCGTGCTGGGCATCGACATCGTCGACGTAGAATATCGTCAGGCCGCCGCCGGGACGCGCCTTCTCCCCCGCGCTGAGGTTAAGAAAGCTCTCGCCGGCATGAAAGCTGGAAAATCCCGCCTCCTCGCCGCCGAATTTCAGCTCGAACCCCAGCCCCCGATAAAAGGCACAGCTACGTGCCATGTCCGTCACGAACAGCGTGACGGCACTGATTTGACGTATCGACATCACGCGATCTTGCGACGGTGTTTCGCTGGAGGCAAGCACTGTGTTGCCCTTTGGCACGGACGCGCGTAATCGAACGCCGGTGGTATCGTCTGTCACGTTCAGCCAAACCACAGGAGTTGGGTGTCATGGCGCAAATGAAAGTGGCTCAGATCAACAGCGCGGGCGGCGATTTCGAACTGGTCGATCGGCATATTCCGGAGCCGGGGCCGGATCAGGTTCGGGTCAGGGTCGAAGCCTGCGGCATCTGTCATTCCGATGCTTTCGTCAAGGAGGGCGGCTTTCCCGGGCTCGACTATCCGCGCGTGCCCGGCCATGAAGTCGCCGGGGTGATCGATGCGGTCGGCGACGATGTCGACCACTGGCAGGCCGGCCAGCGCGTGGGTGTGGGTTGGCACGGCGGGCACTGCTTCGCCTGCGATTCCTGCCGGCGCGGCGACTTCGTGACCTGTGCGAATCAACAGATCTGCGGCATTTCGTACGACGGCGGCTACGCCGAATACATGCTCGCACCGGCTGAAGCGCTGGTGGCCATCCCCGATGAGCTGACATCAGTCGCGGCCGCGCCGCTTCTGTGTGCCGGTGTAACCACTTACAACGCCCTGCGCAATTCGAGCGCCCAGCCGGGCGATGTCGTAGCCGTGCTGGGTGTTGGCGGGCTGGGCCATCTGGCCGTCCAATACGCGTACGCGATGGGCTTTCATACCGTGGCGCTGTCGCGTGGTACCGACAAAAAGGAACTGGCGCTCGACCTCGGGGCCGATACCTATATCGATACCGAAGCACAGGACGCTGCGGAGGCGTTGCAGGCACTTGGCGGCGCGCGCGTGATTCTGGCCACCGCACCGAACCCCAGGCTGATGAGTTCGGTCATCGACGGCCTCGGCGTGAACGGCCAGTTACTGGTGGTGGGCGCGTCGCCGGAGCCGATCGAGGTATCGCCGTTTCAACTGCTCATGGCACGGCGCAGCGTGGCCGGGCATCCGAGCGGTGCGCCCCAGGATTCCCAGGACACGCTAGGCTTTTCGGCGCTGCGCGATATCGAAACCCGGATCGAGACCTATCCGCTGGCCGACGTCAACGAAGCCTATGCACGCATGATCAACAACGAAGCCCGCTTTCGGGTGGTGTTGACGATGAACTGAATGAACGGAGTTCGGGGCGCGATGTAGCGGCCGTGCCCCGAATCTCAGCTGCGCGCGATTGCGATGGGCGGTCTGGCGACGTGGCGCTTCGGCATGCATGAAACGCAGCTGGCTGTTGTTAAAAGGCAGGTTGTCCGCAAATGAACGCCAAGACACGCGAATAAGGCAAGCCACGGATCGCTCGAAGGCCCGGCGACTTGATGTGTACACCGCACGCTAGAGGCAGTCCGCAAATGCAGCACGGTGTATGCGGAGCTCGATAAGCGACCGTGTCGGCTTCGTTCCTCAAGCGGAACCACAGATTTCGCAGATTACGCAGATGAAGAAGTGCGTGGCACAGGCGCCAGACCACAGCGAACGACCGCGGCTTCTTGTCTTTGATCTGCATGATCTGCGGACCTTTGCTTGTCGCTAATCTCACCAACGCCACGGCTCAAATGACGCCGGTTGCCCGCTACGGCCTAATCAATTCATCTGTGTAATCGGTGTAATCTGTGGATGAAAGAGGGGCCCGTTCTCGAGCAAGCAGATTGTTCGCGAATGAACGCGAAGACACGCGAACAAGGCAGAACATCGCCTGCTCGAAGCCCGGGACTGATACCCGCGCCCGTGCCGAACTTGGTACAGAATCAGGACGCCGTTTTCTCGCGCAGTTCAATCTTGCGGCCATCGGGATCGCGCACGATATAAATCCGTGTACCGTCGAATTCGCGTGTGGTGGTCTCCGGTACCTGCGCTAGCGATTGCGGTATGTGTTCTATCCCAAAGCCAAGACGGGTGTTATCGACTGCTTCGTTTGCCGAGGCGGGATAGAGTTCGAAAACGAAACCGTCGCCCACAGCGGCGTAATGCAGCGGCCCGGTGCCGTGTTTTTCCGCGGCGAAGCGAAACCCAAGGCTTTCGTAGAACTGGCGGCTCGGTTCGAGTTGCCGGCAGCGCAATACCAATAGGTCGAGCTTCACGCCCCGCCTACGACTAGAACAGCGACTGCTGGGGATCGGGCCGGCGAGCGCCAAAGCGCCCGAATTGTTCGCAGGCACGCGCCAGATGATTGGCGATGCTCGACAACGCGGTGATGTCGGCAAAATCGAGGTCGGCGATCAGGCTGCGTACCTGCGCCTGCTCGTTATTGGATGCCGCCTGGAGCAGGGTGGTGAGCAGGGCCTGATCCACCGGCTCGAAGCGCTCGGGATACTTCCAGGCAACGAGTTCGGCCGGTCGCTCGAGCTGGGCGGCAAACGCCTGATCATGCAGTAGTCGGGCCGCGGTCTGCAGGTCCGCGCCATGGCCGGCGACATGCTGGCGGCGGGCGAATTCGTGGCAGGCCTCGGCGTCCACGCCTGCCATCCCGGCCAGCAGGCTGTTTATCGGGGTGTCTTCGGTATAGGCCATGGGCACGCCGGCTGCAAATTCGGAGCGCGCATCATCCGGACACGAGCGGGTGAGTGCAAGGGCTGGATGCCGCTGTGCAGCATGCGGCGCTTGAAAATGGCCGCCGCGGGCCACACTCAAGGCTATCAAGGCGATAGTTTGTCGAGTGATCGCCGCCCATACACCGTTCAACAACGATTCAATACCGCCATGAGCGAAAATCAGAACACCGAAACCCGTGGCTTTCAGGCCGAGGTCAAGCAGCTGCTGCAGCTGATGATCCATTCGATGTATTCGAACAAGGAGGTCTTTGCCCGCGAGCTGATCTCCAACGCCTCCGACGCGCTGGATACGCTGCGCTTCGAGGGCCTGAAGAATGATGCCCTTTTCGAGAACGATCCCGAACTCAAGATCTGGATCGACTACGACAAGGACGCCCGTACCGTCACCATCGGTGACAGCGGCATCGGCATGACCCGCGAGCAGGTCATCGACCGGCTCGGCACCATTGCAAAGTCCGGCACGCGCGCATTCCTGGATTCGCTGTCGGGTGACGAAAAGAAGGATGCCCATCTGATCGGCCAGTTCGGCGTCGGTTTCTATTCTGCCTTCATCGTCGCCGAGAAGGTCGTGGTCGACACCCGCCATGGCGGTGAAACGGCGGGCGTGCGCTGGACTTCGGACGGCGGCGGCGAGTACACGCTGGAAGAGATCAGCAAGGACAAGCGCGGCACCGAGGTCGTCCTGCACCTGCGCGAAGGCGAAGACGAATTTTTGGACGACTGGCGCCTGCGCCATCTCGTGCGCACCTATTCGGACCATATCGCCTTCCCGATCATGATGCGCGAGCAGCTGTCCGAGGAGGACGAGAAGGAGGGCAAGGAAGCCGGCTGGGAACAGGTCAACCGCGGCGCGCCGCTTTGGACCCAGCCCAAGTCGGAGATTTCGGCCGAGGACTATGCCGAGTTCTACAAGCACCCCTGCCACGACTACGAAGACCCGCTGACCTGGACCCACAACAAGGTCGAAGGCAGCCAGGAATATACGAACCTGCTCTATATTCCCAAGCGCGCGCCCTATGACCTGTTCGATCCGAACGGCAAGGCCCACGGCGTGAAGCTGTACGTGCAGCGCGTGTTCATCATGGATGATGCCGAAAAACTCATGCCGCGCTACATGCGCTTCGTGAAAGGCGTCATCGATTCCAACGATCTGCCGTTGAACGTGTCCCGCGAGATCCTGCAAAACAACCAGTTGCTGGACAAGATCCGTGCGGGTTCGGTGAAGAAGGTGCTCGGCCTGCTTGAGTCGATGGCCCGGGACGACGAAGAGCCGGAGAAGTACAAGACGTTCTGGAACGAATTCGGCCAGGTGCTGAAAGAAGGCATCGTCGAAGACCACGAAAACCAGGCCAAGATCGCCAAGCTGCTGCGCTTCAAGACCACCAAGGACGAAAGCGCTGACCCGGGCGTATCTCTGGACGACTACATCGCCCGCATGGCCGAAGGCCAGGCCAAGATCTACTACATCACCGCGGACACGCTGGCCGAGGCCAAGCACAGCCCGCATCTCGAAATCTTCAAGAAGAAGGATATCGAGGTGCTGCTGCTCACCGATCGCGTGGATGAGTGGGTCATGGCCCATATGACCGAATACGAAGGCAAGACCTTCCAGTCGGTCGCCAAGGGCGCGCTCGATCTCGGCGGCGCCGAAACCGAGGAAGAAAAGGCCGAGCAGGCCAAGCTCGAAGAAGAGTCCAAGGATCTGGTGGAGCGCGTCAAGAAAGCGCTCGGCGAACGGGTCAACGAAGTACGGGTGACGCATCGCCTGACCGACTCGCCGGCCTGTCTGGTCGCCGACGAGCACGGCATGTCCGCCCATCTGGAACGGATTCTCAAGGAAGCCGGTCAGGAAATGCCCAACACGGCGCCGCATCTGGAAATCAACCCGACGCATCCGCTGGTCGAGAAACTGGCCGGCGAGCAGGGCGAAGACGAGTTCGACGCCTTCTCGCAGCTGCTCTTCGAGCAGGCGGTACTCGCCGAGGGCGGCGAACTCGACGACCCGGCCACCTTCGTGCGCCGCATGAACCAGATGCTGCTGGCGGTATCCAAGGGCGCGGCCGCCTAGGCGTTCGCGCATGCCGTACCGGCTGCGACACGGCCGGTGCGGACAGCCTTACGACACCAACCGTGAAGGAGGCCCGCATCTGCGGGCCTCGCTCGTTGAGTACGTTGCAGGCATAGTGAGTAGCAGATGCACGAGTGGGTTCGAGCAACAACGAGGTAGAAAGAACATGACACGACATCTCTGGACTTGCGCGGCGCTGGGTTTGCTGGCGCTTTGTATCGCGCCGCTGGCTTCGGCACAGACCGTGTCCATCGGTGGCACCAGCCTGGAGCTGGGTGCATCGCGCGCCGACACGCTGGCCATCGCCAATGCCCACTTCAATACGATACCGGCCCAGGCCGACGGCCAGTACATGCTCTTTCCCAAGCAGGGCCCCGTGGTGGTCGGCCGTGATACCTACGGCAAACCGGTGGGGACGCTCACCATTCGCGATGACAAGCTCACCCGCATATCGCGCAACCTCGGCTCGTTTCGTAGCGAGGATGGCGAACAGGCCATCGAGAATCTGATCGCCACCTTCGCGCGTGCGCCCAACCAGGGTGATACGCCGGCGGTACACACCGATACCGGCGTGAGCGGCGATGCCAGCACCTCGCGGGTATATTTCAGCTATCCGGATCGGGCGATCCAGATCGTGCTCTACCGCCCGAACAACCGCTCCGGCATGGCCACGATCGATATCACCGAGCAGTACGCATTGCGTCCGGGTACGGTCGGTCAAGCCCAGACGCAGCGCTAAGCGGTGATGGGCTGGCTCGCCGCGCTTGCGGTGGTTGTTGTCCTAGCGCTGGCCGGCTATGCCGGCCGGCTTTGGTGGCGCGTGCTCAACCAGCAAAAAGAGCGCGAAACCCACAATGCGGCCGTGCTCGCCGAAACCGAGGCCGACCTCGAACACAGCATGGCCATCATTGCCGACAGCCTGCTCACCGGCGAGCTCAATCTCTCCGAAGGCGCGATCCGGCTCAAGGTACTGCTCGACCATTACCATGCCCCGGGGGGTGCCCAGGCCGATTATCCGGCGATCTACAGCCTGTTTCTGTCGACCTGCACCATGCCGCGCGGCGAAGAGCGCGATGCCTGGCCGCGTGACGAGATCCGGCGCATGGATCGCGAACGCGAAATGCTGGAAGTGGCCGCCAAGGATGCCGTGCTCGATGAAGCGGCCCGGCTGCGGCAGCGTTTTGGCGTACCCCGCGGCCGCGAAGGGCTCGCCTCGGCGCGCCCGGTTGATGCTGCCTGACAGCAGCCGGGCCGAATGGCGGCCCGTCTGGAAGGTTGTGCTGGGCTCGAAAACACGGGCTTGTCTGATCGCGCGTTTCGAATCTACTTCGTGAGCGCCGGTTAAACCTTCGGGCCGCGCCATTCCATTTGTTGCAGAACAAACGCCCGACGCGGCTTGCCGCGAATCAGCCCTGTCGGGCTTCCAAAGCCTCCCAGCGCTCCAGGGCGTTCTCGAGATCGCTCTGCGCCTTGCCCAGCGCTTCGGTCTTGCGCTTGATTTCGTCGGCCGGCCGGTCGTAGAAGCCGGCTTCACCGAACTCCGCCTCGTAGCCTTCGATCTTCGTTTCGAGCTTTTCAATCGTGTCCGGCAGGGCACGCAATTCCTTGCGCTCGGCGCTGCTTAACGGATTGGCCGGTTTGGGCTTGGCGGCGGCCGGCGCGGGCTGGGGCGTGGCCTGGGGCTTCTTTGCCGCAGCCGGGGCGGGCTCGGCCGTGCGCCGGCGCTGGCGCAGCCAGTCGGTATAGCCGCCTACATAGTCGTTGACCGCGCCGTTGCCTTCGAACACGAGACTGCTGGTGACCACGTTGTCGAGAAAGGCACGGTCATGTGACACGAGCAGCAGCGTGCCCTCGTAGCTCATCAGCCGTTCTTCGAGCAGCTCCAGCGTCTCCACGTCGAGATCGTTGGTGGGCTCGTCCATGATCAGCAGATTGGCCGGGCGGGTGAACAGCTTGGCCAGCAGCAGGCGGTTGCGTTCGCCGCCCGAGAGGACGTGCGTGGGGCTGCGGGCGCGCTTGGGCGAGAACAGGAAATCCTGCAGATAACTCATCACGTGCCGGTCCTGGCCGTTGATGGTGATCGAGGAGCGGCCCTGCGCCACGTTGTCGAGCACGCTGATGGAGTCATCGAGCGCGGCCCGGTGCTGGTCGAAATGGGCGATATCGAGATTGGTGCCGAGCTTGATGGTGCCGGCATCCGGCTCGATGCGCCCGAGCAGCAGGTTGATGAGCGTGGTCTTGCCGCAGCCGTTGGGGCCGATGATGCCGACCTTGTCGCCGCGCTGGATCACGGTCGACAGATTGTTGACGATCGGTTTTTCGTTGTCGCCGTCGCGCCAGGTATAGGCCAGGTTTTCGGCCACGATCACATGCTTGCCGGAGCGGGCGGCGTCTTGGGTAACGATATTGGCGGTGCCGCCGCGTTCGCGCCGTTCGGCGCGCTCGGCCCGCATGGCCTTGAGCGCGCGCACGCGCCCTTCGTTGCGGGTGCGCCGGGCCTTGATGCCCTGGCGAATCCAGACTTCTTCCTGGGCCAGGCGCTTGTCGAACAGGGCGTTGGCCTTTTCCTCGTCGGCCAGCATCTTTTCCTTGCCCTCGATGAAGGTGTCGTAATTGCCCGGCCAGGAGGTGAGCTTGCCGCGATCCAGATCGATGATGCGGGTGGCCAGATTCTTCAGGAAGGCGCGGTCATGGGTGATGAACAGCAGCGCACCGTTCCAGGCCAGCAGCATTTCCTCGAGCTGGGCGATGGCCGAGATATCCAGATGGTTGGTGGGCTCGTCGAGCAGCAGCAGGTCGGGTTCCTGCACCAGCGCGCGGGCCAGCAGCACGCGGCGTTTCTGCCCGCCCGACAGGGCTTCGAACTGCCAGTCGGCGTCCAGATTCAAACGCGACAGGGTGGATTCGACCTGGGGCGCGAGCGTCCAGCCGTCCATGGCTTCGACCCGGGCCTGGGCCTTGGAAAAGGCGTCCATCACGTCCTCGCCGGCTGACAGGCGGGCGGTGAGTTCGTGAAAACGCGCTAGGGCCGCGCCGACGTCGCCGAGTCCGCCGGCCACCACGTCGAATACTGCGCCGGACGTACCCGCCGGCACCTCCTGTTCGAGGCGCGCGATACGCAGATCCGGCTTTTGTTCGCGGATGACCTCGTCCGGCTCGATCTCGCGCGACACGATACGCATGAGCGTGGATTTGCCGGTGCCGTTACGCCCGACCAGGGCGACGCGCTCGCCGCGGTCGATACTCAGTTCGGCGTCGTCGAGCAGCGGATGGGTGCCGTAGGCCAGACGCAGGTTGCGCAGTTGCAGAATCATGGGCGCGACAACATCGCGAGGTGGGAAATCGAGGCGGGTATTGTACGCGTTGGCGGGCGCGGTCGTGGGCCGCGGCCCGGCAAGCGAAGCGACTGCCAATCACGGCCCAAACAACCCATCTACGCAATCCACGAACCGATGGGTTCTCGATCTTGGCTCAAACGCAGCTGCTGCACTCAGGCAAGTAGGTTGTCCGCAAATGAACGCGAAGACACGCGAATAAGGCGAAAGGGAGATTGCTCGAAGGCCGGGCGGTGAGATGTTCGCGCCGTACGCTAACGGCAATTCGCAGAGGGTGCCTGTGTGCGCAGTTCGGTAAGCGAGCGTGTGATGGCTTCGTTCCTCAAGCGGAACCACAGATTACGCAGATTGCACAGATGAGGAAGCGCGTGGCGCGTGCGTCAGACGACAGCGAACGACCGCGACTTCTTGTCTTTGATCTGCGTGATCTGCGTCGATCTGCGGACTTTTTCATCCGGCCATCGCTACCAGGATCAGGACGCCAATGCAGTCGGCCTCGCACCACGGCCAAATCA
>NZ_PBYA01000035.1 GCF_002729955.1 Salinisphaera sp.
CTGGTTCAGCAGGGCTTTCTCATGCGCGAAGACGGCGCAGTGGGGCTCAAGCTGCATTCCGGCAAGGATGCGGTCGTGCTCAACGGCCACGAGATTCCGCCGCGGCAGCTGCAGTCGCTGCTGCACAGCCTGGCACGCTGATCGGCATACCGGCCGTGCCGTACTCGCATTACGCGGGTACGGCACGGCCGCACCGTCTTGACGCTGCGCAGGCGAAGTCGCCGTGCCGATGCAACACGCAGGCGGCACGAACAGGCTAGGATGGCGTGAATCCATTGGCGCGCCCGCGCCCAGGTAGCCGATGCCATGACTTATCCCATCGCCCCCGCCCGCAAGCGATTCGTGCCCGCACACCTGCTTGTCGGCCTGTTGGTGATCGTCACGCTCAACGGCTGTGCCATGTTGGATCGCGGCGCGGGCAAGGACCCGGACACGGCGCCGCCTGCCCAGTCGAAAACCGCGGACAACACCCTGCGTGACCGTCTCAACGCCGGCTACAGCGATCTGTATTCCAACGTGGACGGGCTATCGCAGGTCGACAAGATCTTCTACGTGAAGGTCGAATCCGACGACGTGGAAAAGGTCGTCACCGACGTGACCGGTTACTGCGGCGAACTCGCCCGCCGCCTGGAAAGCCTCACCGCCGACTACCCCGCCCTGGATATAAAGCGCGAGATCGATCCGCCGATCATCAAGGCGGCCCGCGACGCCCAGAAAAAAGCCACGCTCAAACGCTTTGCGCCGGTGGTGGGCGATTCCGGCACGGCCTTCGAGCGCGGCCTGCTCATCCGGCTTCTCGGCGCGGTCGATCAGCAGCACTACATGGCCGCCACCCTGGCCGAACGCGAACCCGAGCCGGGTCTGTCCAAGATCATGGCCAACGCCGCCGATCGCTTCGCCGACTTCTACGAAGAAATCGACTCGCTGCTCAAGGCGCGCTTCTACCGCTGAGGGGGGCGCAGGGGCTCCAGCAACGGCTTCAGGCCGTTGTGGTCGATCTCGTGCATGAGCGCGAGCAGGCGCCCGATTTCGCCCGGCGGAAAACCACTACGGGCGAACCAGTTCAGGTAATGCCCGGGTAGATCGGCAATGAGACGACCTTCGTACTTGCCGAAAGGCATGGTGCGCGTCACCAGCTTTTGCAGGTCTGCGGTATCCATTGGCATTCGCTCGCCCCGCCGCGCCGAACAGGCCTCAGCCGGACGTCTCCAGCGATGCCAGAAACCGATCGTAGCCGGCAACGAAGGCTTCGAGCTGCTGGAAGTGCGGCAGCGCCCCGGCATCGAAGGACACGACCGTGGAGGCCGTATGCTGCTGCACGATATCGCGCGCGGCCGCATCGGAGAAATCGCTACGCTTACCGTAGGCCAACCATACCGGCTGGCTCAGCCGCCGGTAGAGACCGGCCGCGTCGGCGCTGAACAGATAACCCGACAGAAACGACCAGGGCGCATGGCGTGCGCCGGGCTGATGCGCGCTGCGATAGGCATAGTCCACCAGCCCCGGCTCCACGTCCTTGCCGCCGAAGGTTTTTTCCAGAAAGTACCGAATGCTCGGCCGGCTGGCCAGGCCGGCAAATAACGTCTTCGATACCGCAGGTGACGCGGTCAGCACCCGATACAACCAGGGCTTGCCGCGCGTGGCGTCTGCATTGGCGCCGGACTGCAGATCGCCGTCAACGCCGGCCGGACTCACCAGGCCAATGCTGCGATAGCGCTCGGGGCGCTCTTCTGCTGCCCTGGCCAGATACTGGCAGGCCACCGAACAGGCCATGGCATCCACCTGCGCGGCGCCGGTATCGGCGGCGATACGCTCCACCCAGGCATGGATCGCATCGGTCATCAGGCGTGGCGTATAACGCGTGGCCCGACGACTGCTGAACCCGTAGCCGGGCAGGTCGATCGCGGCCACTGGCCTCTGGCGTCGGTAGCGATCGTAGATCGGCTTGACCTCATAGGCCGAGGCGGCTGCGTTGATGCTGTGAATCAACACCAGCGGCGTTCGATCCGCTTCGCCTTCATTGGCAAAGTAGTAGCTGATCGTGCCGTGCTCGGTTTCGAACGTGCGGCGTTCGCCTTTCAGCGCAGCTGTAAGCGCCGGAGTTTTACTCATAATGTCGTCCATTCTGGCGGCGGATTCGTGGCCTGCGCCGGCTTCATGCCTGGCCATCACTCACGCTCGATACGATCTACAACCGTGCCAGGAGTTCCTGTTTCTTGGCCGAGAATTCAGCCTCGGTGAGTACGCCCTGGCGCTGGAGCTGACCCAGCCGCTCCAGCGCATCGAGAATTTCGGCGCTCGATGAATCCGGGGCGGGCGTCGGGGCGGGCGTTGGCTCCGCGGCCGCGAAGGTCATCACCTCGGCCATATCCGCGAGCGCGACTTCGCCGAGCTGGCTGGTAAAAACCATCGCCCCGGCCTGCGCCTGCTGCGACTGTGCCACGCCGGTGATGTGATGGTCGCCCGTATCGTAGAGCGTCACCCGTTCGGCTTGGCGGATCGCCAGCCGGCGCGCCGCTGCAAAATAAGCGTAGGCCATCGCGTTCTGTTCGCCGGTGGCATCCGGCGCGCCCAGATCCTGCGGCCACCAGACCTCACGTTCGACACGCACGGTATCCCAGCCGCGGGCATCGGCATGAATCCTCCGATGCCCGGAGGCCACGGCATCACCGCCCTCGCGCATCACCCGCGACAGCGTATTGCACGCCGCATCGATACGGTTCTTGAGCACATGGTTGCCCGGCTCGGTGATCAGGATCAGGCCGCCGCGCATCCACTGCCCCGGCCCGGCGAACTCGGGATGGTCGAACATCGCCATATCGCCGCCGCCTTCGACCACGGCGGCCCAGAGATGCTGCATGGCCGCGCGGCCGAAGCCGAAGCGTTCCGCGCACTCGGCCAGTTTCTGCTCAAGAGAAGGATCGGTCATGACCTTTTCGAACAAGGATGAAAGATGAAGCCATTCTAGGGCTTGCGAATACAGCCGAGCGATCGACGGCGACGAGGATGCCGTCACAAAGGCGCCGAACAAGAAAATACGACACAATATTGCGCGCAATTAATTAGAACGCTCGCCAAGGAGGCCGATGTGGCCAACAATTCCGATCCCGACGCCTGTTTTGTCCGCGTCAAAAGCGCCCTGGGCTCGCGGCTGGACAACGACACCGCCCGGGCCGTTACGGAAACACTCTGCGAGGCCGACTGGCACCCCCACTACATCGCCGAAATTGTCTCGCAGGTGTTCGACCTGGCTGCCGACAACGATTTCGTACGCGATCTGGGTGTCGCGCTCAAACGCGACCCCATCGACAAGGAGATCGAATACGCCCGCCAACGCCGCCAGGACGGCGCCGATGCGCATGCGGTGGCAACTGAAGTACGCGAAGACGACGAATCGATCGCCGTACGCAACCCACCGCGCTCGTCGCCGTAACCCCAGACCCCGGGCGAGCGACCTGCACTGACCGCTGCCTGTGCCGAACGCTCGCCTGTGGTGCAATACGCGCATGAGTCACCGCCGTGGCCCACGTGTCACGCCTGGCGAGGAATGTTCATGCGCTTTCGCATGCCGAGCGCGCCGCTCGACGACCCCTACCGCGTTACGCTTGAAATACGTAAAAGCCAGTTCATTGGCTGGTGTGCTGCGGCTGCCCGGGCAGACGACGCACAGCGCCTGATCGCGCGGGCACGCGAATGCTATCCCGATGCTTCACATCACTGCTCGGCCTATATCGCGGGCCCGCCGGGCGAGGATCAGGCGATCGGCTTTGCCGACGACGGCGAACCAGGCGGCACGGCGGGCCGGCCGATGTATCAGGTGCTCGAAGGGAGCGGCCTCGGCCGGATCGCCTGCGTGGTCATTCGTTATTTCGGCGGCACGAAGCTGGGGACCGGCGGCCTCGCCCGCGCCTATGCACAGACGGTAACCGCGCTGCTGGCCGATCTGCCGACTTGTGAATACGTGCCGCGACGACGTGTGGCCCTGGAGCTGGCCTTCGCCGACGAGCAGCCGGCGCGGGCATGGCTGGGCGAACACGAGGGCGATATCGTCGACGCGGCATACCACGGCGAGGGCGTGATCCTGACGGTCGCCTGGCCGCTGGATGCCCAAGCCACGCTGGCCGAGCTCGATGCGCAGCTCAACGGCCGTTTATTCTGGGCCGAAGCCCCGGCATAGCGCTCGGGACCCCTTCCGGCATCGAGTGCTCGGCGTACGGCCCGATGGGCTCAGCCGCGGTCGGTGACTTCCAGCAGGTGATAGCCGAACTGGGTCTTGACCGGACCCTGCACTTCGTTGAGGGGCGCGCTGAATACCACTTCGTCGAACTCCGGCACCATCTGGCCGCGACCGAAAGTGCCCAGCTCGCCGCCCTTGCGGCCGGAGGGGCAGGACGAATGCTCACGCGCGATTTCGGCGAAGTCGCTGCCGTTTTCGATGTCTTTCTTGAGTTCGAGGCACTTGTCTTCGCTGTCGACAAGAATATGACGGGCGCTGGCTTTGGCCATGGTGGATACACCTATGTTGAAAGATAGGCCCGCCATACTACGGCAATTTCTGCACAAACGACCGCCGATACGGGGCCACCGATCGACTAAAATGGCGGTCTGTTTGCCCGCCGAATCGCGCCCATGATCGAACTCGCCGCCCGACGCTGCCAACTACCCGGCTGGCGTGACCGCCTGCACAGCGCGGATGAGGTGGCGGCGCTCATCCAAGATGGCATGACCGTGGGCATGAGCGGTTTCACCCGAGCCGGCGAAGCCAAGGCCGTACCGCTGGCGCTGGCCCGGCGTGCCGAACGCGATCCGCTGGGGATCACGTTGATGACCGGCGCGTCGCTCGGCCACGATATCGACGGCATTCTCGCCGATGCCGGCGTGCTGGCCCGGCGCATGCCGTTTCAGGTCGACAAACGCCTGCGCGGCGCGATCAACCGCGGCGAGGTCATGTTCGTCGATACGCATCTGTCGGAGATGGCGGAACAGTTGCGCCACGATCAGCTCGGCGCGCTGGATATCGCCGTAATCGAAGCGGTAGCGATTACCGCCGACGGCGGCATCGTTCCCACCACCTCGGTGGGCAACTCGGCAAGCTTTGTCGTCCAGGCCGATCAGATCATCGTCGAACTCAATGTCGCCGCGCCCGAAGCGCTGATCGGGCTACACGATATCTATCTGCCCGAAAAGCGTCCTGGGCGGCGCCCGATCCCCATCAGCGCGCCGGATACACGGATCGGCACGCCGCATATTCCGGTCGATCCGGACAAGATCGCAGCCATTGTGCTTACCGAGCAGCAAGACAGCCCGGCCGAGATTACCCCCGCCAACGCGACCACCGAACGTATTGCCGAGCACCTGATCGAGTTTTTCGAAAGCGAAGTGGCTGCGGGCCGGATGAGCATGTCGCTCATGCCGCTTCAGGCGGGCATTGGCAGCGTGGCCAACGCCGTGTTGCACGGGTTGATGGCCGGGCCGTTCGAAAACCTGACCATGTATTCGGAAGTCTTGCAGGACAGCACCTTCGAGCTGCTCGACCACGGCACGCTGCGGTTCGCTTCGGCGAGCGCGATCACGTTATCCGATGCTTACGGCGCCCGGGTATGGAACAACCTGGCGCACTATCGCGACCGCATCGTGTTGCGCCCACAGGAGCTATCCAACCACCCCGGCATGTCGCGCCGCCTGGGGGTGATCGCGATCAACACTGCGATTGAATTCGATATCTACGGCAACGTGAATTCGACCCATATCAACGGTACGCGCATGATGAACGGCATCGGCGGGTCGGGCGATTTCGCCCGCAACAGTCATCTGTCGATCTTCGTGACCACCTCGACCGCCAGGGCCGGCGCCCTGTCGAGCGTGGTGCCCTTCGTCAGCCATGTGGATCACGTCGAGCACGATGTGGACATTCTCGTGACCGAGCACGGACTTGCGGATCTGCGCGGGCTCGCACCGCGGGAACGCGCCCGCCTGATCATCGATCGCTGTGCCGATCCGTTTTATCGCCCGGCCCTGGCTGACTATTTCGAAACCGCCTGTGCACGCGGCGGCCATACGCCGCATTGCCTGGAACAGGCACTGGCGTGGCATGTGGCCGCCGAACGCGATGGCTCGATGCATGCGATGGTGGCCGGACAGATCTAACCCAGCCGGTACGCGCCTGCCATACCCGCCTCGCATGCGGTTCAGGCTTACGCCATCGCGGCCGATAGACGCATAACGGCTCGCCGGCGCACATCCGCCGCCGCTGTTGATCACCATAGCGTTTGCAGACATCGTCCAGCCCGAGGCCCAGCACCCCTCGCGGGTTGGATCACTGCCGTGCGATATCGCGCCCACAATGCCGCCATCGGAGAATAAGGATTCATGAGCACTGCGACCCGTGCCCGCGTTGCCGACATCATGACCCGCGAGGTCATCACCCTTCACCACGACCAGACGCTTTACGACAGTCGCGAGCTGATGGGCGTGCACCAGATTCGCCATGTACCGATACTCGACGAAAACCAGCAGCTGGTCGGGCTGGTGACCCAGAAGATCGTGCTGCGCGAAGCGCTCAAGATTGCCGAAACCCACGGTTCCGATCAGCTCAGCCACCGCATGGGCGAGATACCGCTGGCCGACGTACTGCTGCGCGATTTCGAAACCGTGTCCAGCGACACCCCGCTGATCGAGGCCGGGCGCATGCTGCTAAGCCGTCGCCAGGGCACATTGCCGGTCGTGGACAACGGCGTGCTGGTGGGCATCGTGTCGCATATCGACTATGTTCGTATGGCGATCGACCTGATCGAAGCCGAGCACGCGTCGGCCGACTAGCGCGGGGTGAACGCCATCGGGCCGAATGCGCTTTGGCCCATTCGCGTATCGGCCCGGTCGCTACGCACACGGGCGGTCGCTACCAGCTCACGCCCACGCGAGCCACGATGTCATCGACCCGGGCGATTTCCTCGGCGCTGAGCTTGTGGCGCCAGCTCTCCACGCGCTCGCGAGCCGTCAGATGGGCGCGATGTGCCGAGGTCGTGCTGCTGTTGAAGCCCTCCGAGCGGGCGCGTTTGACGTCGAACCCGGCCCCGGTGAGCCGCGCAGCCAGGTCGAACTCGCCGGTGGCCAGCGCCTCGTAGGGCAACTTGATGTAGTGCTGGGCATGGGCATCCACGAATTTCTCCGTAAGTGCCCAGTAGGCCACCAATCGCTGGTCGGCATCGCCTTGGTCGAGCTCGTCGATCAACGTTGCCATGGGCGCGAAGAACGCCGCCCGCCCGTCGTCTATCTCGAGCAACAGTCGACGCAGGCCGATGCGATCGGCCTGGAAATCCTGCCAGCCGGCGCTTTTGTAGCTGGCCAGCACGCCGTGTGGGCACCGCCGGATATGAAATACCGGCACGGCGAAACGCTGGCGCAGGGCCGGCACCAGCAGCGCCCCGCGTACGAACTTGGCCACCACACGCCGGCGTGCGGCCAGGCCGTGCTGCATCACCCACTCGGGTACGCCTCGCGGGCGGCGCCCGTGCGCGCTCAGGTTGGAGCGCGAGCGCTGGATGCGCCCATCCACCAGACGATAGCGCAGCGCCCGGCTCACATACCGCGCCAGGGCGTCGTCCAGCGCATAGGGCATGAAGTAATGATCGGTACGGCCGCGTTCCATCGTTGCCGGCACGAGCCCGTCGAGTACGGCGCGATAGCCCGGCAGTTCAGGCTGGAACGGCTCGAACACGGGTTTGGCACGCCACAGTTGCGTGAGCTGTTCGAGCAGAAAGGTCGTGCCGCTACGCCAGAACCCGGTCACGACCACGCTGTTGCCCGGCCGCAGGAATCCGCCCATGGCCCAGTCCACGGCGCCGCCGCCGGCCAGCCCCTGTCGAAGCGACTGGCGGTCGCATTGTGCTGCCACGTTCATTCAACACAGCCCGCGATGCGGCGCGCGGCCGAGTTCGCCCACGGGTATATCGACCCTATCGGCCGTGCGCCACCACCGCCGGCTGGGTGTGACCGAAAAGGGCTATTCAAAACGAGGCGGTCGTCCACCGCAGGGGGCGTCACCACGCGTTATTTCGGCATCGCGAGTTCATCGAAGCGCGCGGCGAGATCCTTGAGGTGGGTGCGCAGTTCATCGCCGCCCATCGCCATGCCGTGCCCGGTCATCGCCACCGAGGGTTCCAGCGCGGCCAGGCGCTCGACCGAGGCTTTGGCCTGGTCCCAGTCTTCGGTGAGATAGCGCGGCGGGCCGCTGATTTCGCGCTGCTGTGTGAAGACCTTGTACAGCGACTCCTGCTGTACGGTCACGAAGGCATCACCGGCGATCAGCGCACGGTCGGCCTGACGAAACAGCGATACATGCCCCTGGGTATGGCCCGGCGTGGCCACCCAGCGCCAGTCCGGCAGCTCCGCGATGGTGCCGTCTTCGGGCAACGCCCGTACACGAGCGCCGAGATCCACCGGCTCGGTCGGAAAGAACGGCGACACCCGCGCAACCAGGCCGCCGCCCACGCTCGGATCCGGCTTGGGATAGGCCGTCTCGCCGGTTACGAAGGGCAGTTCGTCGGCATGCACATACACGGGCACATCCCAGTGCTCGGCCAGTTCGACCACGGCACCCACATGATCGAAATGTCCGTGGGTGAGCACAATCGCACGCGGCGGCACGTCGGCACCGAAACGCTGCTCGGCGGCTTTTCGGATCGTGTCCTCGCTTTTGGGCATGCCGGCGTCGACCAGCACCCAGTCCTGCGGGCGCTCGGGATGGCCCACGAAATAGACGTTGACGATCTGAACCGGCAGGCAATAGACATCGTCGAGCACTTCGTGGCCGTCGCCGCTGCGCAGCGAGGTGACCGGCAGTGTCTTGTCGTGAAGGGGGTTGAAGGGCATGACGCACTCCTTGTTCGCACGGGTGTGGCGTAAGGCGCACACCTTGCGCTTCGCGGGACGGATACGCCTATCCGTAGAAATGCGCGCAGCAGCAGTCAGGGTTAATCGGTATATCGCCGCGGGCGGGGGCGGTCCAAGCTGACGAGCATATTCAAACGGCGCCGCCCGCTCGCGCCACGAACAGGATATTGACCATGCAAACCGATCGTTTCATCGCCCAGGTCTACGACGGCTGCCCGCAGCTCGATCCGGACGTGGTTCACCAGAGCACGCTGATCACCCTCGATGCGCTGTGCGAACACCTGCCCAAGGGTCAGACCAAGGACATGGCATCGCAGCTGCCGGACGAGATCGCGGAGGCGGTGATCGCCGGCGGCAATCGCGCCGAGACCAGCGACGTGCCCGTCAGCCTGGAAGAGTTCTACTACAAGCTGATGTTTCGTACCGAACTGGGAGAGGCCGACGCCAAGACGCTGGCACGCAACGTGGCGCGTACGCTCAACGACGCCCTCAGCGAAGGCGAGGCCAAGAACACAGCGCTCGACCTGCCCGGCGAACTGGCCGACCTGCTCAACGACTAAACCGCACGCTGCGCCGCCACGCCGGTCGAAGCCGCGCGTTCGCTCGTCAGACGGGCGCTGTGACTCCAGCATCCGCCCGTCTTTCTTTCCGTGGTTTCACGATCACTGGCCGTAGCGCGCTCGCTTTCGCACCGGCGCGTCATCGACGCGGCCAATCATCGATCTTTATGCCGGGTTGATAACCCGGCAGCATGGCGGTTTGTTCCAGCACAAACCGTAGCCATGCCCTACCTGAGCACGCCGACCGAGGTCCTGCGATGAGCCGCCCGGAGGTACTCGTCGCCGGGCGCATGCCGCCGAACGTACTCGAACAGCTCGAAGCCTCGTTCATCGTCCATCGCCTGCCCGACGACGCAGACGAGGCGGACGAAATGATCGAGGCCGTCGGCCCTCACATTCGCGGCGTGGCCACCAACGCCGTTCAGGCGCCGCCGGTCGAGACGCTCGAACGGCTGCCCGCGCTCGAGATCATGGCCTCTTCAGGCATCGGCACGGACGCGCTCAACCTCGACTATGCCGGTCGGCGCGGTATTCGCGTCACCCACACCCCCGATGTGCTCACCGAGGATGTGGCCGATGCCGCGATCATGCTCATGCTGGCCACCTCCCGCCAGCTGGTAGTGGCCGATCGCAACGTACGCGCCGGGCGCTGGCTGGAGGGCCTGTCGCTGGCCCACCGGGTCAGCGGCAAACGGCTGGGCATTCTCGGGCTCGGGCGTATCGGCCGGGCGATCGCACACCGCGCGGCCGGCTTCGATATGACCATCGGCTATCACCAGCGGCGCCGCAATACAGACGTCGCCTATCGCTACCACGACAGCCTCGTCGCACTGGCTGCAGAGAGCGATTTTCTGGTGGTGGTCGTGCCCGGCGGCGCCGCGACCGACCGTATGGTGGACGCGACCGTGCTGGAGGCGCTGGGGCCAGAGGGCATCCTCGTCAACGTAGGTCGGGGGTCGACCGTGGACGAGCCGGCGTTGATCGACGCCCTGACGCAGGGCCATATTCGCGGCGCCGGGCTGGACGTCCTCGCCGACGAACCGCACGTACCCGAGGCGCTACGCACCCTGGACAACGTGGTGCTCGCCCCGCATTACGCCAGCGCCACCGTGGAAACGCGTACCGCCATGGGCCAGCTGGTGGTGGATAACCTGCGCGCGCATTTCGCCGGGCAGGCGTTGCTGACCCCGGTCGCCTGACGAAAGCGACCCCATGCCCGGCCGGCGCGCCGGCAGTGACCGTTCAGCCGATCTTGCGTGCCACCGCTTCCAGCAGTGACCCATCCGGGTCGAGGCCGGCAGAAATACCCAGCCCCATGGATTCATGGTCGCTCTTGTGCTGGATGAAGCGAGCCCGATAGGCAATGAGTGCGCCTACGCGATTGGCGCTGCCGCAGTGTACGAGCGCCGGCAGGGCGCCGGGCACCAGGGCTTCGTCGAGCAGGCGCGCGTTCTTGTCGTTGATGTCGTCGGCGCCGGCGACCGGGATGTGCACGTAATTCATGCCGGTCTTGTTGACCAGGGCGGCCTCGTCGAAGTCGCTCATCTCGCCCTCGGGCCGCAGGTTGATGATGGTTTTCACCCCCTGCGCCTGGGCGGCTTCGAGCTGGGCGGCCGTAGGCTGGCCGGCGGTGATGATGCCGCGCTCGAAACGGCATGCGTTCATCAGGCCTTCGGTGTAGTCGGACATAGGGTGGCTCCTGCCAGTCGGGCTGCGTTCGGATAGAGGGCCATCATACTTATCATTGCTCGATGATAACGTTTCGCTTCGTCGGTCCGCCACCGAAGCGGCGCTTTGCGGCCCCGCGATTGAACCGCCCCCGCTCACGCCTCCTGCCCGCCTTGATGTGTCGCGGTATGCCCGCGCTGTGATTTCGCCAGCCCGCCGCATTCAAACGGGCATATCGTAATAACAGAACGGCGTTTCAAATTTCTAAAGTTATCGCCCAAACCGCCGAGAAATCTTGGTAACCCGTAGATCGCCAACCTGCTTACGGCGGTCGCACCGAGCCCCATTTTGCTCTCGGCTGCAACGCCGCCTCACGACATCATGAACATGCTCTGCACACACGTTTCACCGCTCGCTTCTGAATGGCCCCGCCTACCCGCGACGGTATGACGACACCGGATGCTCACTTTTACCACCGCATTCGCGGACCGGCCGCATATGCAGCCGAGCCATTTCGCTCGTTTCATAACCCCTACCTTCAGCTGTCGCTAGCGGCAGTTAGAAGTATTGGAGAATACCTTTGAAGATCCGAAATCTGTCCATTAGCAAGCAACTGGGTCTGAGCATCCTGGTCGCGGTGTCGTTCCTGGTTTTAAGCGGTGTGCTCAATTCCTACACTCTGAGCAACGTCAACGCCGAGATGCGATCGCTTTATCATGACCGTGTTGTGCCCCTGAAAGGGCTCAAGGTCATTTCCGACGCCTATGCGGTCGACGTGATCGATGCGGTCAACAAGGCGAACGCCGGTATCATGACGGCCGAGGATGCCACCCAGGCGATCCAGAGCGCACGAACCACCATCGACAGCGAATGGCAGGCGTATCGGGCCACCGAGCTCACGCCTGCCGAAACCGCACTGGTCGAGCAGGCGGAAAAACTGTTCGGCCCCGCCAACGCCGCCGTCGAAGGCGTGCTGCGCGATCTGCAGGGCTATTCCGGGTTCGTTAGCAACCAGTTGGAAAACCACGACGGCGAGCTTTATTCCGCGATCGACCCGATCAGCAACAAGATCAACGAGCTCATCGACCTGCAGCTCAACGTCGCCGCACAGGGCATGGAAGCCAGTCAGGCTCAATACCACGCCGCAATGATGAAAACGATTGGCCTGGGCGTGATCGCGGTGCTGGTCTCCCTGGGTGTAGCCATCGTGATCGCGCGCGGTATTACGCGCCCGCTCTCGCGCGCCGTGGATCAGGCCAAGGCCGTGGCCGCGGGCGATCTGACCCGGCGCGTCGAAGTCCATTCGACCAACGAGATCGGCCAGCTGTTGCTCGCCCAGCAGGCCATGGTGGAAAGCCTGACCACGGTGGTGGCCGAAGTACGTCGCAATGCCGAGAGCGTATCGACCGCCAGCGGCCAGATCGCGCAGGGCAACACCGATTTGAGCCAGCGCACCGAGGAACAGGCCGCGGCTCTCGAGCAGACGTCTGCCTCCATGGAAGAAATGGGCGCCAGCGCCAGCCACAACGCGGAAAACGCGGCCACGGCCAACCGGCTGGCGGGCGAGGCGAACTCAGTGGCCGCAGAGGGCGGCGAAGTGGTCGAGCAGGTGGTGGCGACCATGCGCGAGATCAACGACAGCAGCGTTCAGGTCAGCAACATCGTTGCCGTGATCGACGGTATCGCGTTCCAGACCAATATCCTTGCCCTCAACGCTTCGGTCGAGGCCGCGCGCGCCGGCGAACAGGGCCGCGGCTTTGCCGTGGTGGCCAACGAGGTTCGTAACCTTGCCCAGCGCAGCGCCGATGCCGCCAAGGAAATCAAGGTGCTCATCGAGACGAGCGTGGAGCGTATCGGCCAGGGCACGACGCTTGCCGACCGTGCCGGTGCCACCATGCAGCAGGTCGTTGCGGCGATCACCAACGTGAGCACCATCGTCGAGGAAATGAGCAGCGCCAGCCGCGAACAGAACGAGGCCGTACGCCAGGCCAGCGAGGCCGTCACCCAGATCGACGAAACCACGCAGCAAAACGCCGCGCTTGTGGAAGAATCGGCCGCGGCCGCCGAAAGCCTGCGCAGCCAGGCGGTCGAACTGGTGACACTGGTACAGCAGTTCCAGCTGGCCAGCGAGCCGGCGCATGGGCCCGATGTACAGCCGGAACAGGTAAGCACGTCGCACCCGGCCTACCCGGCCAGCGACATGGGCGCCCCTGCGTACAGCTAGCGCGTCCGGGGCCAGACCATCCTCGACCGGTCGCCGGCTACGTCTTATCGGGCGTAGCCGGCGGCGGCCGTTCGGCTACAGGCCGGTACGCAATTTCGTGTGCGATCCGTGGTCACAGGACCACAATGCTCCGTACCGTCTTTTCATGACACGTCCATCGCTCGGCCTCTGGATACTCGGCCTGTTTGCTGTCAGCGCCGCCGCGCCCGCGTTCGCGGCCTGTTCCCCCGGCGTGCACGACTACGCAATCGATGCCACGCGGCTGGATAGCGCCTTGCAGCAGTTCGCCCATACCAGCGGCTGCTTCGTGGAAACCGACCTGGGCGGTGACGCCGGCCTGTTGGCCAACGGCGTCGAAGGCCGGTTCACCGCCGCAAACGCGCTTATTCGCCTGGTGCGGGGCACGGGACTGGAAGCGCATTTCGACCATGGCCACTACGCCGTCAATCGCGCCGACCGCGAAGCGGTGAAGCAGCGCGTGGATACGTTGCGCAGCCAGGTTGTCAGCGCCCGCGAAAATGGCGCGCTGTCCCAAGGCGAGGCCGAGGCGCTTGATCGGGAGCTGGCAGCAGTCTGGCGCGACGCCCAGACGCTGATTAGCGAACAGGGCTTTCTCAGCGCCGCCGAAAACGCCAGCTTTCAGCGCCTGTTTGCCTATGTGCAGGGCCAGCTCGGCGGCTAGCGGCCAGTCCACGGTTCGTCCCACGTCGGTCCGCACGCTGCCAACGCCCGGGTATTAGAGCCGGGTCGTTCCCGCCTTACACGGACAGGCGAGCGGCCTGGCAACGATCGCCAGGCGTTGGAACGCTTCGCGACGACCCTTGCGCAGTATCCACGGCTCGACAAACGCTCAGGTGTACCAGGTCGGCTCCGGGATCTCATCGAGCAGGGCGAAGCGGCCGACCTCAACCCGCTTGTAGGCAATCGGATCGTGCAGGCTGTGGGTACGCAGGTTGCGCCAGTAGATATCGAAGCCGTATTTGTTGGCGCTGGCCCGGGCGCCGGTCAATTCGTACAGCCGGGTCGCAATATCCAGCCCGGTCTCCACGATGCGCTGTTTCGCTGCGGCGACTTTCACCGCCGCTTCACCGCGCTCGCGGGCGGTGACCGCCTCGCGCGGCCGGTGCAACAGTTCGTCGACCACAGACACGGTCTGTTCCACCAGTGCCTGGCTGGCCCAGAGCCGCGACTGCAGATCGCCAAAGCCGTCGAGCACGTAGAACTCGTCTGATGCACGGGCCTTGTTATCGCCGCCATAAGGCCAGGGGCGCGTGTGCCGGCGATTGTATTCGAGCGCGGCCGCCAGCGCGCCTTCGGCAATGCCCAGATAAAAGCTGGTGAACACCAGCTGGATAGCCGGCACGTTGAGGGTGGCATACACGCTGGGCTGGTAGCGCTTGTTCACGAAGCCGAGGGCGTCGCTCCAGGGCACTTCCACATCGCGAATCACGACGCCGCCGGATTCGGTCAGACGCTGGCCGAGGTTGTCCCAGTCGCCCAGAAATTCGAGCCCGTCCTGGCGCGAATCCACCACCGCGAACACATGCTCGCCGCTGTTTTCCAGCACGCCTTCCAGGACGGTCAGATCCGCCACCCGGCTGCCAGTGGAAAAACTCTTGCGGCCGTTGAACACGAGCGTATCGCCCGTATCCGTCACCTTGAGATCGTTATCGCGCGGGTTCACCGCGCCACCGAAAAACAGCTGCCCGGCGGCATAGCGCCGCTCGAGGGCCTCGATCTGATCGGGCGTGCCCACCAGACGCGCCGCCCAGGCCCACAGGTAGTGATAGCCCAGCAGCTGCCCGATCGAGCCATCGCCCCGGGCCACCTCGCGAATCACCCGATAAGCGGTCGCCCAACGCTGGCCGCCGCCACCCAGGGCTTTCGGCGCCAACAGCGTCACCAGCCCGGCGTTCTTGAGCAGTTCCACCTCGGCATGCGGGCTGCGATTGGCGCGATCGCGCACCACCGCATCCTCGGCCAATAGATCGCCCACGCTATGGGCCCGCTCGATCCAGCCTTGCGGCGTATCCGGCCAGGCATCCGGTTGCCAACCGAAGGCATCGACCCCTTCCTGCTTGATAGACACTGCACTCATCGCTGCTCTCCATCGAAAGACGTATCGGCGCGGCCCCATGCCGTCACCACAGGCCGCCAGTGTCTGCAACGAAGTGAGCGCCGCGCCAATCACAAATCCGCAAAAGCAAATCGCGCAGCATTGATTCGGGGACAGTATACTTAACTCACACACCCGACCCCGCTAGAGCACCCGCATGGCCCGCCTCGCCCGTGTCGTCCTACCCGGCACACCGCACCACGTCACCCAGCGCGGCAACCGCCGCCAAGACGTCTTCTTCGAAGACGACGATTACCGATTCTATCTATCGCTGATCAACGAGTTCGCTGCGAAAGCGGATACCGCCGTGATCGCCTACTGCCTCATGCCCAACCACGTGCACTTCATCCTCACGCCCAGCCACTCGGACGGCCTGCGTGCGGCCCTCGGCGAAGCCCATCGCCGCTATACGCGATATATCAACTTCCGCGAAAATTGGCGCGGCCATCTCTGGCAGGAGCGGTTTCATTCCTACCCCATGGACGATGCCCACCTCTGGGCCGCCGTGCGCTATGTGGAACGCAATCCCGTAGCCGCCGATATGGTCGCCGATGCCACCGAATGGCCTTGGTCGAGCGCCAAGGCGCATGTCTCGAACCGGGCCGACCCGCTGATCAAACTATCAAGCCGACCGAATCTGGCCGACGATTGGAGCGACTATCTCGCCGCCGGCGTGCCGGCCGATGAAGCCGAACAGGTCGAGCAACATCTACGCACCGGGCGCCCGCTGGGCAATGCGGTCTTCATTGATCGGGCCGAGAAGCGGCTTGGGCGAACGCTTCATCGGCAACCGCCGGGGCCGAAGCCCAGCAAACAAAGCTGAGATAAGTATGCCGTCCCAGCCTATAGCGCCGCCGCTCAATACCGGCGATCACCGGGCTGATAACAAACCTGGTCCGGCGAGAGACCGCGTTCCTGAGTGGCGGCCAGAAACGCACGTGCAGCCGCCTTCTGCTTGATGATTGACCCCGTCATCAAGCCCAACCCCTCGTTCGCCGGCACCTGATTGTAATCAGCCACCGCGGCGTTGATCGGGATCAGCGGCAGCACCCAGAGCAGACCGTAAAACTTGTGAATGCGCGCCGCGTACTCGTATCTGGCGATCTCTTCATCCTGATGGTAGAAACGCGCCTCGGCGGTCACGGGTGTCAGCCAATAGGTCGGTACCAGCCCGAACGTCCAACCGGAAACGCTAGCGGCCAGGTTGCCCTCCGACGCCCCGTTTCGCACCGCGGTATCGAGCGCGAAATAGTATGGCCTGGGGTCGTCATCAGCCTTACAGACCGGCACCGAGACGCCTGTCTGATCAACCCGCGCGAGCTCCCCACCGACAATGCCGGCGCAACCCGTCAACGCCTGGACAACAAGCAGCGTGGCCAAGCGCGCCCGTGCGTTCATCGCATCCCTCGCAAAAGGCAAAGAACCTTACACTGGCGAACGAGTGCGAGCCACTCGGGAAGGAGCCAGCCGTCAAGACCTTAGAGATACGTATACTGTCCCCGGATATCGTCCCCGGATATCCGTATACTGAGGCGTCCCGGCTGTAACGGACACCCAGATCAGGAGACAATCCTGACGGAGGTTCTCAATGACTGAACGACAAGTGTTTTCAGCCGA
>NZ_PBYA01000036.1 GCF_002729955.1 Salinisphaera sp.
ACAGAACCCCGACTGGTCGACCACCTATTCGGGGTCGGCCGAGATCCATGCCTATATCCAGCGCTGTGCCGACAAATACGGGCTGCATGCCCATCTGCATTTCGGCGTGGGCATCGCCCGCGCCGAGTTCGACGACGCGCGCGGCCTCTGGCATCTGACAAGCGACAACGGCACGCGTTACATCGCCCGGGCCGTGATCTCGGCCGTGGGCGGGCTGGTCGAACCGTCCACCCCGAACTTTGCCGGCATGGACGACTTCACCGGCGAGATCATGCATACCGCGCGCTGGAATCACGACGTCTCCCTGGCCGGCAAGAAGGTCGCGATCATCGGCACCGGCGCCAGCGCCATTCAGGTGATCCCGTCGATCGCCCCCGACGTCGAACGCCTGACCGTCGTCCAGCGCAGTGCGCCCTATGTGCTGCCCAAGCTCGACAAGGCGCTGCCGGATCTGATGAAGACCGCGTTCCGACGCCTGCCGTTTGCCCAGACCGCGTTCCGGCGCGCGATTCTGGCCATTACCGAAGGCCTGGTCGGCCCGGCCGTGATTCTGGATTCGCCGCTGGCCACCGCCATGAAGAAACTGGCGCTCTGGAACATGCGCTCGGCGGTGAAGGACCCGGTACTACGTGAAAAACTCACCCCCGACTATGAGATCGGCTGCAAGCGGGTGCTGTTTTCGAGCAACTATTATCCCGCCTTCACGCGCGACAACGTCGAGCTTGAAACCGCGGGCGTCGAGCGTTTCACTGAAAACGGCCTGCGCCTGAGCGACGGCCGCGAGATCGAGGCCGATGTGATCGTTACGGCCACCGGTTTCAAGATCAATATCGCCAGCGCGCCGTTTCCCATCATCGGCAGCCAGGGCCAGCGCCTGGCCGACCTGTGGAGCGGGCCGGGCGGCAAGGCCTACAAGGGTGTGGCCACGGCGGGCGTGCCGAACTGGTTTTTCATGCTCGGGCCGAACACGGGGCCGGGGCATACCTCGGTGCTCATCTATACCGAAGCCCAGGCACGCTATATCACCCAGGCGATCGCCAAACTGCTCGACGACGAACTGACCGCGATCGCGGTCAAGCCGAAGGTCATGCAGCGCTATCACGAAAGGCTGCAGAACCGGATGCGCTATACCTCATGGACCTCGGGCTGCCAGAGCTGGTATCTCGACGAGCACGGCGAGAACCACACGCTGTTTCCGGGGCTGGCCACGGAATACGCGCTGTCGATGCGTCGTTTCAAGCTCGGCGAGTACGAGGTCGTGCGCTAAGAGCTGTCTTGATAATGGAGAGGATTCCGCCCAGGGCTTGAAGCACGGATGAGGCGGACTGGCCTCGGCGACCGATCTGTTTGCCTTATTCGCGTTTCTTCGCGTTCATTGGCGGACAACATGCGGCCGCTAGCCGGCGCCGCTCGCCGCCGGCGGCGGATGGCGATAGCGCATAAAAACCAGTACGCCGAGGAGCACCGCCGAGCCGCCGATATAGTGGCTGAGCTGGGGCAGGGTGCCGAAAATCAGCCAGGCGAGCGCCGAAGCGCCGATCGGCTCGCAGAGCACGACCACTGAAATCACCGTCGCGCTCACCCAGCGCATGCTCCAGTTGAATACCGAGTGGCCGAGCAGGGTGGGAAAGATCGCCAGCCCCAGGAAGACGGCCCAGTCGGTATCCGCATAGCCGGCCAGCGGCACGCCGAGCGTGACGCAGTAGGCAAACAGCACCGCGGCTGCCGCGGCATAGATCAGGAAGGTATAGGCGTTGAGCGACAGATGCTGGCGCGCCCGAAAGCCGACGAAGAAATAGCCGGTCGCCAGCGCCGCGCCGAGTAGCGCCAGGATATCGCCGAACAGGGCGGCCCCCGAGACGGCGATATCGCCCCAGCCGATGATCATTGCCCCGGCAATCGACAGCAGCGCGCCGGCGAAGGCGGCCAGGCGAAGGCGGCCAGGCGAAGGCGGCCAGGCGCAGGCGTTCGCCGAACATGGCATAGGCCAGCACGAAGGCGAACAACGGCTGCAGCGTGGTCAGCGTCACCGCGCTGGCCACGGTGGTGTAGTCCAGCGAGGTGAACCAGCTCAGAAAATGAAAGCCCAGCAGCACGCCGGCCGCGACACAACGCAGCAGGTCGCTGCGCCGTATGGCTGCCAGTTCGGCGCGATGCCGCCAGGCGACCACCGGCAACAGCAGCAGCGCAGAAAACAGCATGCGATAGGCGGCCACCGCGGGTGCAGGTGCCGCAGCGAGCTTGACCAGCGGCGCCGAGGACGAAACGCCCAGCACGGCCACGCAGAGCGCGAACGGGATTGTCCAGCGCGATTGCCCGGACGTGGAATGGTCAGCCATCGCAATCAGCCAGCGGTTGCTACAAACGACGAAGCCCGCCGGGCGGCGGGCTTCGCGATACCTGTCGTCGAGCGCCGTTTGCACGGCGCCCACGATGCTATTTCACGACGTCGGCAATCGCGTTGCAGACATAGTCGAGGTTGGCGCTGTTGAGCCCGGCCACGTTCGCCCGACCCGACTTGACCATGTAGATGCTGTGTTCGTCGCGCAGCTTTTCGACATGCTCGGGCTTGAGCCCGGTGAAGGAGAACATGCCGCGCTGTTCGGCCACGTGGGCAAAGCGCTGGTCCAGCCCGTGCGGCGCCAGTGCCTTGACGAAGTCGTTGCGCAGGCCGTTGATGCGCCCGCGCATTTCGTCGAGTTCCTCGCGCCACATCGTCGTCAGCTCGTCGGAGTTGAAGATGGTGGCCACGATGGCACTGCCATGCCCGGGCGGGTTGGAATAGTTTTCGCGCGCGGTGATCGCCAGCTGCGAACGCACATCGGCCATGTCGTCGGCGTCCTTGGCCACGGCGATGAAGCAGCCGGTACGCTCGCGATAGATGCCGAAGTTCTTCGAGCAGGACTGGGTGATCAGCATCTCGTCGAGCGTGTTCGCCAGCAGGCGCACGCCGTAGGCGTCTTCGTCCATGCCGTCGCCGAAGCCCTGGTAGGCGAAGTCGACCAGCGGCAGCAGCTCGCGCTCCTGCAGTACGGCCAGCACCTGTTGCCACTGGTCCTGCGACAGGTCGAAGCCGGTCGGGTTGTGGCAGCAGGCATGCAGCAGCACCACGTCGCCCTGCGGGATCTGCTTGAGCGCGGCGAGCATGCCGTCGAAGTCGAGCCGGTTGTCGGCATCGACATAGGGATACTTCTCGATATTCAGCCCGGCCGCGCCGAACACGCCCAGATGGTTCGGCCAGGTGGGGTCGGACAGCCAGATCGACTTGCCGGGCAGGTTGCTCTTGATGAAGTCCGCGGCCAGGCGCAGCGCGCCGGTGCCGCCGGGCGACTGGGTCGCGCTCGCGCGATCGTTGGCCAGCACTTCGCTTTCGGCGCCGAACACGGTCTTGAGGATATCCGCGCCGTATTCCGGGTCGCCGTGCGAGCCGATATAGGCCTTGGTCTGTTCGTTGTCGATGAGCAGCTTCTCGGCTTGCTTGACCGCGCGCATGATCGGCGTATTGCCCTGCTCGTCGCGATAGACGCCCACCCCCAGGTCGACCTTGTTGGGGTTCTTGTCGTTCTTGAAGGCTTCGATCAGCCCGAGAATGGCATCGCCGGGCACTCGCTCAATCGATTCGAACATCGTTTTCCTCGTGGTTCGCTTCGCGACGCACAACGCGCGCGGGTGTCGAGCCGTAGTTTAACGTCTCGACCGGCCGCTGCCGAATGCCGCCCGGCCCGGGCGGTCTGCGACAGGCGCCGGGACGGCGGTGGGTCATGATCTGACCCACCGCCTGGGCCAGTCTGGGCGCATGTCCGATACGGCTTATCTCGACGATCTCAACGACGCCCAGCGCGAGGCCGTAACTCATGGCCTGCATATCGACGGGCGCTTCGACTGCGACCCGCTGCTGGTGATCGCCGGCGCGGGTAGTGGCAAGACCCAGGCGCTGTCGCATCGCGCCGCGCATCTGGTGCTGTCGGGCGTGGATCCGCGGCGTATTCTGTTGCTGACGTTTTCACGCCGCGCGGCCGACGAGATGACGCGCCGCGCGCATGCGGTGGTGGAGGCGGCGTTCGCTGCCCGCGGGCGGCGTACGGCGGGCCTGAAGCTGCCCTGGGCCGGGACGTTTCATGCCATCGGCGCACGGCTGCTGCGCGAGGAGGCCGGTGCGCTGGGGCTCGATGGGCAGTTTTCGATTCTCGATCGCGGCGATGCGGCCGATCTGCTCGACGTCTGCCGCCAGAATCTGAATCTGGGCGCGGGCAAGACCCGGTTCCCGCGCAAGGACACCTGCCTGGGCATCTATTCGCAGGTGGTCAATCGCCAGACCACCCTGGCGGACGTGCTGGCCACGCGCTATCCCTGGTGCGCAGAGCATCACGACGGGCTCAAGGCCCTGTTCGCGGCCTATACCGAACGCAAGCTCGCCCGGGCCACGCTGGACTACGACGACCTGCTGCTCTACTGGGCGATGATGATGGGCCACGACGCCCTGGCCGAGGCCGTAGCCGGTCGCTTCGACCACGTCCTGGTCGACGAATACCAGGATACGAACATCCTCCAGGCCGCCATTCTCAAGCGCCTGTGCCCGGACGGACGCGGGCTGTGCGTGGTCGGTGACGATGCCCAGGCCATCTATGGCTTTCGGGCTGCCGAGGTCGCCAATATCCTCGGCTTTGCTAACGACTACCCCGGCTGCATGACGGTACGCCTGGAGCGCAACTATCGCTCCACCGGGGCCATTCTCGATGCCGCCAACGCGCTCATCGGCGAGGCGAGCACGGGCTATCACAAGACGCTTTACAGCCATCGCGGGGCGGGCATGAAGCCGCGCCATGTCACCGTGCGCGACAGCGTGGACGAAGCCCGCTATGTGGTCGACCGCGTGCTCGAACGCCGGGAAACCGGGGTCGAACTCAAGCAGCAGGCCGTACTGTTTCGCAACGCCCACCACGCCAACGATGTGGAGGTGGAGCTGATCCGACGCGATATTCCGTTTCGCAAGTACGGCGGGCTGAAATTCCTCGAAGCCGCCCATGTGAAGGATCTGCTCGCGCTGCTGCGCCTGGCCGAAAATCCGCGCGACGAGATCGCCGCCTATCGCGCCTTCCAGCTCGTGCCCGGCGTGGGGCCGGGCACCGCACGCCAGGCCTGGGAGCACCTGCAATCGCATAACGATTCGCTGTCGGCCCTGGCCGGCTTTCGCCTACCGCGCGGCGATCGCGACGTATGGCAGGCCCTGGCGGGCCAGCTTGCCGAGGCGGTGCATGCCGACTGGCCGGCCGGCGTCGAACCGCTGGCCGCCTGGTACAAGCGCATGCTCGACGAACGCTTCGAGCCGCCGACCACGGCCCGGGCCGGCGATATCGACGACTTGGTGCGCATGGCCGCCCAGCATGCCGATCGAGCCGCCTTTCTGACCGATCTCACCCTCGACCCGCCCTCGGCGACCGGCGATCACAACGACGATGCTCACCTCGACGAGGATTATCTGGTGCTGTCGACCGTGCACAGCGCCAAGGGGCGGGAGTTCGACAGCGTGTATCTGCTGCACGTCGCCGACGGCACCTTTCCGAACGAGTATTCGACATCCAGCGACGCCGCGCTCGATGAAGAGCGCCGGCTGATGTATGTGGCTTTCACGCGGGCGAAGAACACGCTGGAGATCGTCTCGCCGCTGCGCTACTACGTCACCGAACAGCATCGCCACGGCGACCGCCATGTTTATGGCGCGACCAGTCGTTTTCTCACCCCGCGCGTCATGCGCCATTTCGAAGCCGTTACCGACGGCACGGTCGAACCGGCGCGCACATCGGCGGCACAAACGCCGCGCCCGCCGCAGATCGATATCGCAGCGGGCGCGCGGGCGCTGTGGCAGTAAGTGGGCAGAGCTTTCCTAGACGCCAATATCCTCGTTCCAGAGATCCGGGCGCTCGCGCATGAAGTCGACCATGAGGGCTCGACAGCCGGCATCGCCCAGCACTTCCACGTCCACACCGCGTTCGGCGAGCAGGGCTTCTTCGCCCATGAAGCTTTCGTTTTCGCCGATCACCACGCGCGGAATGCCGTAGAGCAGGATGGCGCCGGTACACATCGCACAGGGCGAGAGCGTGGTGTAGAGGGTGACGTCCTTGTAGAACGAACCGGGGCGGCGGCCGGTGGCTTCGAACGCGTCCATTTCGGCATGCAGGATGGCGCTGTCGTTTTGCACGCGGCGGTTGTGGCCGGCGCCGACCACCTCGCCGTCGCGTACCAGCACGCAGCCGATGGGCACGCCGCCTTCATCCCGGCCGAGCTGGGCCTGTGCCAGGGCCTGGGCCATGTAATCGCTATGGTTCATCACAAAACATCCGCAAAAGCGCGAGTTTAGGCGCTCATGCGCTGACAGGCGAGCGGGTAGGGCGCGGCCGCCGGCACGGGGCGTATGGGTAGAACTGCGAATAGGCAGGACTAACGCCGCGCGCTAACAATCATGTACCAGGGCGTGCCGTCATATCTCGTGATGACACGCCCCAGGCACGGGAGTCGACATGTCCACACAAGACAAGCTTGCCCGCTATCGTGATCGCCGTGACGCCGAGCGCAGCCCGGAGCCTTCGGGCAAGGCGCGCGCAGGCAAACGCGGCGAGGCCCCGATCTTCGTGATCCAGAAGCACGATGCCTCAACGCTGCACTACGATTTCCGGCTCGAGATCGACGGCGTGCTCAAGTCCTGGGCGGTGCCCAAGGGCCCGTCGACCGACCCGCGCGAGAAGCGCCTGGCCGTGGAAACCGAAGATCACCCGCTCGGCTATGCCGACTTCGAAGGCGTGATCCCCGACGACCAGTATGGCGGTGGCACGGTGCTGGTCTGGGATACGGGCGCCTTCGAAAACGCCAAGCGCGACCATAACGGCGATATCGAAAAGAGCCTGGCCGAGTGTTTTGCCGATGGCCATCTCACCGTGGTGCTGCACGGCGAGAAGATCAGCGGCGGCTATTCGCTCACCCATTTCCGCAGCGAGAACGGCAAGCGCCAGTGGCTGCTGGTGAAGATGGACGACGCCCAGGCCGATGCCCGGCGTAACCCGGTGAACACCGAACCCGACTCGGTATTGAGCGATCGCGGCCTTGCCGACATCGCCGCCCAGGAGTAAGACCATGACTGACTGGCGCGACGAGTTGCCCGAGCGCGTGCTCGACGACACACGAAACGTGACCATGCCGCGCCATTTCGAGCCGATGCTGGCCACGCTCTCCGATACACCGTTTTCGGACGAGGAGTGGATATTCGAACGCAAGCTCGACGGTATTCGCCTGCTCGTGTTTCGCGACGGCGATCATGTGGAGCTTCTGACCCGCAACGGCCAGTCGCGCACCGAGCACTTTCCCGAACTGGTGGCGTGTTTCGCCGAGCAGCCGCATCGGCGCTTCGTGCTCGACGGCGAAGTGGTCGCCTTTGACGGCAAGGTCACCAGTTTTTCGCGTCTTCAGCAGCGCTCCGGCATCAGCGACCCGGAAGAGGCTAAGGCGAGCGGCGTGTCCGTGTATTTCTATGCCTTCGACTGTCCTTGGCTGGACGGGCTGGATTTGCGCCGCGTGGCCCTGCGCGATCGCAAGCAGCTGCTGCGCAGCCAGTTCGATTTCGGCAAGGCGCTGCGCTACACCGCGCACCGCAATGCCTGCGGCGAGGAGTATCTCGCCGAAGCACGGGCCAAAGGCTGGGAGGGCATTCTCGCCAAGCAGGCCGACAGCCCCTATCGCTGCGGGCGGTCCAGGCGTTGGCTCAAGCTCAAGTGCAGCCACGGCCAGGAACTGGTCATCGGCGGTTTTACCGATCCGCAGGGCAGCCGCAGCGGTCTCGGCGCGCTGCTGGTTGGTTATTACGATAACGACGAACTGCACTATGCCGGGCGAGTCGGTACCGGCTTCGACGAGCGCGAGCTCGAGCGCCTGCGCGGCGCGCTGGATGCCATCGAGCGCAAGACTGCGCCGTTCGTCGATCCGCCCGCCGAGCGAGCCGGCGTGCACTGGGTCACGCCCGAACGCGTGGCCGAATTCGCCTTCACGGAATGGACCGACGACGGCCGCCTGCGCCACCCGAGCTATCTCGGCGAACGGGACGACAAGGACGCAAGCGAAGTCGTGCGCGAGCAACCCGAAAGCGCGCCATGAGTATCGAAATCGACAACGCTGACAAAGTGTTCTACCCGGATGCCGGCTATACGAAGGCCGATCTCGTTGACTACTACCAGCGTATTGCCGCCCAGATGCTGCCGCTCATCGAAGGCCGGCCGTTGACGCTGCACCGTTTCCCCGACGGTATCGACGGCGTGAACTTCATTCAGAAAAGCGTCCAGGATCATTACCCGGACTGGATGGAGCGCGTCACGGTCGACAAGGAAGACGGCCAGATTACTCATGCCGTGGCCCCTGATGCCGATACGCTGGCCTGGCTGGCCGACCAGGGCACGATCGCCTTCCATGTATGGCTGTCGCGGGCCGACAAGCCGCACCATCCCGACCGGCTGATCTTCGATCTCGACCCGCCGGGCGACGATTTTGATCAGGTGATCAAGGCCGCACGTTGCGTGCGCGAGCGTCTGGACGCGCTCGGCTTGGCCTCATTCGTGATGACGACGGGGTCTTCAGGGCTGCATGTGGTTGTGCCGCTGGACCGTAGCGCCGACTTTGACACGGTGCGCGATTTCGCCGAACGCGTGGCCGAGCAGCTTGCCGGCGAACACCCGGACGATTTCACCACCGCCCACCGCAAGGACAAACGCCAGGGGCGGCTGTATCTGGATATCCGCCGTAACGCCTATGCCCAGACCGGTATCGCCCCGTACTCTCTGCGCGCGAAACCCGGCGCGCCCATCGCCACGCCGCTGGACTGGGATGAACTCGGCGACGCCAAGATCGGCCCGCAGCGCTTTCACCTGGGCAATATCTTTCGTCGGCTCGCGCAGCGGAATTGCCCCTGGGCCGATATCGACCGCCAGGCACAGAGTCTGACGTCTGCCATTCGCCAGCTCGACGATTGACGCCAACAGCGAACGGCTCGGCGTTCCGGCCGCAGGAATGAGAAAGAATGCCGTGCCGCCACATGGTTTGCAGCCGACGCTTTCGCGTCCGTGCAGGCGCGTAGGTTGGCTTAGGCCGAAGGCCGTAAGCCAACATGGAACGGTCTCTCTCGCCGGCTCGGCGCGTAGGCCGGAATAGCCCGGCAGGCCGGGTTCTTTGTTTGTTGGATTACGCTTCGCTAATCCAACCTACGCCCTTCGTTCACCGGTGGTCAGGCGGGTCGAAACCGGAGCCCGCCATTTACGCTCTTGGCGTTCAATAAGCGGGCTTCTACTGCCGGGTCGCAGTCTCGACTTGCGTAGGTTGGCTTAGGCCAAAGGCCGTAAGCCAACATGGAACGGTCTCTCTCGTCGGCTCGGCGCGTAGGCCGGATCAGCCCTGCAGCTTGGGTTCCATGGTGATTACGCGACGCTAATCCCACCTGACAACGCGATCGGTGTCATGCATCTGTCGATACCAGCCCGCGCAGAAAATCGAGCTGCAGGCCGATATTCGTCTCGTACCAGGGCTCAAGGAAGGGGTCGAAATGGTTGGCGTCGAGGGTCTTGATCGTGACGTTTTCGGAAGCGTGCGCCTGTACCTTGCGTTGGTCGAACGGGGCGACGGTGTCCCGGGTCGCGCCGATGATCAGGGTCGGGATACGGATCGATTTCAGGTGCTTTAACGGGCGGTAGAAACCCATGGTCGCCAGTGACCCCGCCGCGACGCGGTTGTCGTAATCCTCGCCCAGATTCGACTCATTCCAGGAATGTGCGCGCCAGGCGCCGTCGCGATCCACCGAGGCGTACTCGCCCTGGAGCGAGATGGTGGGAATGTAATGGGTGCGCCCGGGGCGCGCCCAGTCGCGGGCCATGTCCCAGCCGAATCGAAGCATGCGTGGCAGCGGTACAGTAGTCACCGCGCGAATGCCGTCCAGCATCGGCACCTGGGCGATCGCGCCGCATAATTCCGAATGCCGTGCCGCGATCTTCACCACATGGCCGCCGCCGAGCGACGAGCCCAAGAGGATGAGCCGGGTGTCATCGACCGCGTCGAGCGTGCGCGCATGGGCGATCACGTCTTCGACCGTCTGTTCGCGTTTCCAGGGGTTGATGGTGTGGCGCGGCGTGCCTTCGCTGTCGCCCCAGCCCAGGTAATCGAAGGTCAGTACCGCGAAGCCGGCCTCGTTGAACGCTTCGATGAAGTGGGTGACCAGCATCAGCTGGGTGCCGCCCCAGCCATGCACCATGATGATAGTCGCAAAGGGGCCCTCGGCCTGCCCCTTGGGCGTGTGTAGCGTGGCGGCACATTTCGTGCCCTGGCTCGTAAACGAAACATCCGCAGTGCTGCGTGAAATCATGCCGTGGTCCGTTTTTGTACACGCTCGCGGCGCCCGGTATGGCGCACAGAGTGTACAAAGCTAAAAAGTATTATTTTCTAATAATACCTCAAGCGTTCCGGGGCAACGATCGGCCATCGCCACGCAAGGGGAGTCGCCGTATTGCCAGCGTTTGCAGTTGTGCTGTAACGATACGGCCGAGCCACGACGCATGGGCGCCGCGGCTCGGGCACGTCGGCAGCGATCAGGCCACGCCGCGACGTCTTGCAACGCGGCGGCGTGGCGATTGGTCAAGCGGCCCCGCTCAGGTTTGTTCCTGCTTCAAGCGCCCGAAGTAGAACAGCCCGGAGCCGATACCCAGCACCACCAGCGCCAGCATCACGCCAAAGAACGGCCAGGGGCCGAAGTTGTAGATGATGGGCAGCGACAGGCCGGTGATCAGACCGCCGCCGAAGAAGGGCTCGAACACCATCTGCTTGTAGCCGAACGCCTCGTAGGCCGGTGTCTTGTTGTCCGGATCGGCGATCTTCATGAGGATCAGGCCGGTGGCGGTCACGCCCATGGACTGGCCGATATCGCCGATGCCGCGCTCGAACCAGTACTTGGGGATCACCCGCGGCGCCAGCCACAGGAACATGCCCACGTTCCAGGCAATGCCGGCCAGGCCGAGCAATACGAAGGCCGCCCAGTGATCGGCGATGACCGTCAGCGACAGGCTGGCGATGGCGGCTGCGATGAGCGCGTCCAGCGCGAAACCCTGAATACGTTCCATCAGGGCACGATCGAGCAGGTTGTGCTTGTCGAAGCGCGTGAGGATCTGTTGTACGACCAGACCGCCGATCATGGCCAGCGGAAACAGCGGAACGGCGCTGAGCAGTTCGATGCCGTCTTCGCCGGCGCCCCAGGTCACGCTTTCGACCCAGCTCATGGCTTCGAGAATGCCCAGGCCCACGAGAATGGCCATGGCGATGAAGCTGAAATGCAGCGTCAGCGGCTCGATCGATTCCGAACGTACCGTCATGCTGCCGGCCGAGACCGGGCGGTCGTCGTGGGCGACCAGGCCGCGGCGCTGCTCGTGCGGAATGCTGGCGACGCTCTTGTCCAGCACCGCACTCTTGCCGGTGCGCACGCCCCAGTTGATCAGAATGATGCCGAACACGATGCCCGAGACCACGCCCACCGTGGCCATGCCCACGGCCAGATCGGCGCCGTCGGCAAAGCCGAGCTCCGCGAAGGTGCCCTGCAGACCCGCGGCCGTGCCGTGGCCGCCTTCAAAGCCGATTTCGATGAGCGCGCCGGCCATGATCGGTACGCCGAAAAACGGCGCCAGCACGAGGGCGGCGATGAGGATACCAATCACATACTGGCCGGCACCCAGGGTGATGCCAAAGGCCAGCTGCGGCCCGGCCAGGCCCCACACCCGCTTGAAGTTGGGTAGGGGCACGCCCAGCAGCAGGGTGGCGAACACCACGTTGATCAACAGCCCAGGTAGGTCGCTCCATATGGAGAGCATGGATTCGGGAATCGCGCCCTGCGCCAGGGGCGCCTCTTCGCCGCCCACGGCACGCGCGATGGCGCCGAGCACGCCGGGGCCCAGCAGAAGACCGATGGCGCCGCCCAGAATCGAGGCCGGCAGGAACAGCTTCTGGGCCGGCGCCCAGTGCATGCGAACCCATTTACCGGCATAGAGCAGAATCGCCAGCATGAGTAAGGAAAAACCAATCTGATCGGCCGTCATGAAGCCCCCTGTTTTATCGATGTACTTGTTGTTGTCTTGATTGCGTTGGAATCCGGCCTGCCAACGGCTCGGCCCGCAAGCCGTCGTCGGTGCGGGCGACCCCTGGCTACCAGCGTAGTCCGTTCCAGGGCACAGGCAAACGCAGTTTTCGTGCCGATGGGGCCGATTGATACCGGGTGACTATGGGCGCCGATTTTATGCGTCCGTAACTCGATAAAAATACAAGGGTTTTCTTCTTGCTTTTTCAGGCGTCGTTGATCGCGGCAGCGAGTTCTTCTTTAGTCATACGGCTACGTCCCGGGATATCCAGCTGCTGGGCGCGATCGTAGAGCTCGTCGCGCGTCATATCGGTGCTTGTCGGGTCCCGCCGCTCTTTTTCTGCGCCTTCTTCTTCGATTTCTGCGGCTTGCCCTTGCGCTTGTTTCCGTTCGTTTTCTTGTTGCTGTCGTTGCCCGAGTCGCCGCTCTTTTGTTCCAGGCTCTGTTTGAGTACGGCCATGAGGTCGACCGGCTCTTCGTCGCTGTCCGCATCCTCGATATCGTCGTCTTCGGCCTCGTGGATCACGTCCTGGTCGGCTTCCAGCTTGTCGTCCACGCGCTCGCGAATACGTTCCGAGCGCACGTCGGTGAGTGCGTCGCGATCCAAGGTCTTGCGCCCGTTCGCCTCGATCGACTTAACCATCTTCTTCGTGAGGTCGTTATCGGCATCGATCGACTCGGGCAGGCCGATATCGGCCGGGGTGCGCAGCTCCTCGGCAAACCGCAGGATCTCGGCCCGCAGAATGCCCTGGTGCGACAAGATCGCCAGCAGATATTCCTTGCCGCGGATCACGCAGGTGGCAATGCCCGCCCGCTCGCTGTCTTCCATGCTCTGGGCCAGCAGCCGGTAGGGCTTGATCGCGCCCTGGTTCGGCGCCAGGAAGTAGGCGCGCTGAAAGAACATCGGATCGATCTGGTCCACCGGCACGAAACGGCGCAGGTCGATTTCCTGCGATTTCTCCGGGGCAATGGCGTCGAGCTCGTCGTTTTCCACCACCACGAACTGATCTTTCTCGACCTCGTAGCCGCGTACGATCTCGTCGGATTCGAGTGCGACTTCTTCGGCCGGGCAGAAATAGCGCTTGGCCAGCGGCTCGCCGTCGTGATCAACCATACGCAGCTTCACGCGCTTGGACCGCGTGGCCACGTACAGGCTCACCGGCAGGCTCACCAGCCCGAAGGTGATCGTGCTGGACCAGAACGGCCGCGGGCCGTGGTGCTCGGCCTCGTGGTAGTCCTTATCGTCGTCCTTGTCTTCCTTGTTTTTAGGCACTCTTGCGCTCGCGCTTCAGGCTGGCTTCCAGGGCCTCGGCCACGTTGCTAGATGCCTCGCGCTGCTTGATCGGCGTCAGCTTTACGCTCTCGCCGCGACGTTTGGTCTCGATGAGATCGAGAATGCGCTCGCGGTGGCTGTTCTCGTAGTCCGCCGGGTCGAAATCCTCGGCCAGCATGTCGATGAGCTGTGCCGCCATGTCCTGTTCCTTGTCATCGAGCTTGCGCCCGCTCGGCGCCTTCAGCTCGTCGATGGATACGACCTCGCCGTCATGGCGCAACGACACCATCACCGGGTAGCCGTGGTACAGCCGCAGGGCGCCCACGTAGGTCTTCTTGCGCATCACCCAGCGGGCCACGCCTTCACGGCCGGTCTGTTCGAGCGCTTTGATGAGCGCGCTGTAGCTCGCCTCGTCCCCGTCCGGGCCGAGATAGTAGGGGCGCAGATACCAGCGATGGTCGATCACCCCCGCCGGCAGAAAATGCAGGATATCGATCTCGCGCGACGCCTCCGGCTCGATCGCGTCGAAGTCTTCCTCGTCGAGCACCACCCAGTCATGATCCTCGGTCACATACGCATACTGCGCCTCGGACTGGGCGACCACGTCATCCGTCTCCGGATTGACCATCGCCTGCTTGACCGGCACCTGGTCCTTCTCATGCAGCAGCCGAAAATGAACGCTCTTGTCGGCCACCGCCGCATAGAACTTCACCGGCACGCGCATGCCGCCGAAATGAATCGCACCTTTCCACATCGCTCGGGCGGTCATGGTTTAGTCTCGCGCTCGAAGAACACTCGCGCGACTATGACGCAAGCCGCGCCGACCCGCAGTCCGCAAATGAACGTAGTTCTTACGATAGGTCGCGTTTGGGGTTGGCTGGCGTTGCCGTAACGGCGGCTAGTTGATCTCTGGGGTGATGTGAACGCTACCTGCGACAACCCGAATCGACCGAGTCATGACATAGATAGGTATACTGTCCCCGGATTGCGCATGTCTCTAGCTTTACGGCACCATGGTACTAGGTTATCTTTAACTTGCTCTTTACGCGATTCCATGCGTTGGGTTTGTGGAATAGTCGGGCGATTCGCCAGACAGTTATTTATTGACCGGGTTTATCACCGCGAAAACGCAGGCGGGTTTCCCTGCGCTTCCGGTAGGTTCTCGGAAAACCCGCCTGCGTTTTCGCGGTGCAATTTGAGGTAAAGGGTTATATTTTGGCCGGTCCTGATCCGCGTGACCGTTTGATATCTGAGCTAGCTAAAAGCCATTTGATGGTGAGGCCATTCTTAGGGTATATATTTCTTTGCGGCGGTCCAATGGATGCTACCGCGCGCCAGCCGATATCTGTACGCGACGCTCTAGCTCGTAATCTATACGCCGATGAGAAAGTATCAAATACTGTAAAGATTGCTGAAGATTTCCAAAATTGGAATTCGGACGGCACTTATCTGGATCTTCTCACTTTCGAAACCCATCTGGCTGAATTGGCCTCGGTCATAGTTGTCATTCTCGAGAGTGAAGGTTCTCTGGCCGAGCTTGGATTGTTCTCTGCGATCGATGGTTTAAAGCAAAAATTACAAGTTTTCATCGATGAGCGGCACTACGAGAGCCAATCTTTTATTCGGCTAGGCCCGATTAAATACTTAGAAGACTCTTTGGAAAATCGAGCTGAAGTCGAAGATTGGTTAAGCCAAATTGGCCCCTGCCTAGCATACGACGTCGAAAAAGCTTCAGCTCTCTCTTCGGACCTCTGTAATGCAGTCGTCGCCCGTCTGGAAGAAAATAGAACGGCAGAGGAGAGCTTCTCAGAAGAACGTTGGCTTCATAAAATACTACTAGTATGTGATCTATTGAATTTGTTCGGCGCGCTTACTGTCACGGAGATTTCTTACTATCTCGCGGAACTCAATATCAATTTTGAACTAGAAGCGTTAAGACAAGCATTATTTATTGTTAATTTGGTTGGGCTCGTCGAAATCAAAGCTAAGAGCAGGCAGCGCTATTATCTGGCGACAGGCTCTCGGTTTTTTATAAAATTTAAAGGGCTAGGCAAAGAATTCGACTTTGATCGCTACAAAACTTTTATTCGCGAGTATTATGAGTCAAGCGATCGAAAAAGGCATCTCGTGCTGCGAGCGACGAGGTCATGAAGATATCGGAATCCCAGCTGTTTGGCCGTATGTGTCAAGACTTGTCGCTACAAAGCGAGTCTTTGAAACGAATAATATCAACTGCTCCTCTCCGATATAAGAAGTTTAGAATACCGAAAAGATCTGGAGGGTGGAGGGAGGTTGCTCAGCCGGCTCGTGAGGTAAAGAAACTACAGTACTGGATTATTCGAGAACTGGGAGACATTTTACCGGTAAGCGACCATGCGACTGCCTACCGTGACAGTATTTCAATCAAGAATAATGCGCTGGTTCACGATGGTTCCAATTACCTTCTAAAGATGGATTTTGCGAGTTTTTTCCCATCAATAAAGTTCTCAGACTTATCGCAGCATCTTTCTAAGTACGTTAAAGAACTTACCGCCGACGATATAGGTGTTATCGCTCTCACTACTTTATGGACTCCTAATAGAGAGCCTCCGCTTCGTTTGTGCATCGGCGCACCAAGTTCACCGCTTCTTTCTAACAGTATTCTTTTTGATTTCGACGCGCTAGTTAGTAAGAGCCTTCCTGATTCGGTTAAGTATACTCGATATGCTGACGATCTCTTTTTTTCGACGCAGGAATCCAATCAGCTTTCGTATGTGGAGCGTCTAGTGCGCGAGACTGTGCACGAGTTAGCTTACCCGGCATTATCGTTCAACGATAATAAAACAGTTAACGTCTCTCGCAACTCGCGCCGAAGTGTAACTGGTGTAGTGTTAAAGCCAGACGGCGGCTTGTCGGTAGGTCGCGAAAGGAAGCGCATTGCAAGAGCTATGTGCCATAAGCTCTCTATAGGTCGTCTTTCTGCCGATGAGGAAGCTAAATTGCGAGGTCTCTTAGCTTTCATTAGTAGTATTGAGCCACGCTTTGCGGAGCGGCTTAAATCTAAATATTCAATATAGCGAGGAAGATCGGGGCAATATTCGAGGGTGAGGGCAGTTTGTTCCGGGGACAGTATGTTCATCTGCCCAGACAAGCAGCGGTTCGTGAACTCAAGGTCGCCCAACCGCCTCGCACATCGCCTTCGTGATCCGTTTGCGAGCGCTGTCGAAGTTTGCCCAGGGATCGCTTTCGAGTTGCTGCAAACGCTGCAGGGCACGCGCGATGTCGTAGTGATCGGGGCTGTCGAGGCCGGCTAGTTCCTCCCAGCGAATTGGCACGGCGATGGTCGGCGTGGCATGGGCGCGGGGCGAGTAGCTGGCGATGGCGGTGGCACCGCGGCCGTTGCGCAGGTAGTCGAGAAAGATCTTGCCGCGGCGTTTGTGCTTGGCCATGTTCGTGGTCAGGCGTTTGGGTTCGCGGGCGGCGAAGGTTTGGCAGACGGCACGGGCGAAGGCCTTGGCGTCGTTCCAATTCGTGCGGCGTTCGATGGGTACGACCAGATGCAGGCCCTTGCCGCCGGTGGTGCGTAGGAAGGCGGCGAGGTCGAGTTCGGCCAGATAGGCACGCAGCTCGCGGGCGATGCGGCAGGTTTCTGCCCATTCGACGTCGGCATGCGGGTCGAGGTCGAACACGAGCTGGTCGGGGCGTTCGACGTTGTCGATCCGCGCGCCCCAGGGGTGGATTTCCAGCACGCCGGCCTGCACGAGGGCGACCAGGTCGGCCGCGTCGCGTACATAGACATAATCTTGCGTGTCGTCCGGGGTCTTTTTATCTGCAATGGCGACGGTCGGCAGGCTGTCGGGGAAGGCGGTGCGCGGGTGCTTTTGAAAAAAGCATTCGCCGTTCTGGCCGTCGGGGCAACGCAGGAGCGACAGTGGGCGATCGGCGATATGCGGCAAAATCCAGTCGGCGATGGCGACGCAGTAGCGGGCGAGTTCGATCTTGGTGAGCCCGGTTTCCGGGTAGACGACGCGATCCGGGTGGGTCAGGCGGATGCCTTCGAGTTTGACGGCGCGGCGTTTTCTGTTGGCGTTGTCGCTGCGCGGCAGTTTCCTGGGTCCGGTCGATCCGCCGTCGCGCTCGGGTGGGTTGGCGCCGATTGAATCGGCATCGCGATCTTCGCGCAGGCCGCGAAAGCTGGGGTGGCGGAGTACGCCGCTGGCCGTGCGTTCGGTAAACGTGACGTCGACCACCAGTTCGGGGTGGACCCAGTGGGCTGTATCCGCATCCGGCACGGGCTCGGCGAAGGGGCGTTTGGATACGCCGAGTTGGTCGAGCCGTGCGGAAAGATCTTCGATCTGGCGGTCCGAAAAGCCGGTGCCGACGCGCCCGGCATAGACGAAGCGGCCGTGCTCGTCGTGTACGCCGAGCAGCAGCGAGCCGAAGCCGGCACGCGAGCCTGAAGGTTCGGTATAGCCGCCGACCACGAAGCTGTCGTCGTGCTCGGTCTTGATCTTGCGCCACTGTTTGCTGCGCCCACCGCTGTAGGCGCCGTCGGCGCGTTTGCTGATGATGCCTTCCAGCCCGCTCGCGCTGGCCTGTTCGAAAAACGCCGGGCCCTGGCCCTGGATATGGTCGGTATAGCGCAGCGCCCGGTTGGCGTCGGCCGCGTCGCAGAGCTTTTGGAGCAGGCGTTTGCGATCGACCAGCGCGACCTTTTTAAGATCGTGCTCGCCGGCGTGGAGCAGGTCGAACACCTGGTAGACGAGCCGATCGGTACGACGGTTGGCGATGGCATCCTGCAGTGGGCCGAAGCGGCTGACGCCGTCGCGATCGAGGGCGACGATTTCGCCGTCGAGCAGGGCGTGGTCGATCGCCAGGGCTTCGACAGCGCGGCGCGTGGCGGCAAAGCGATCGGTCCAGTCCTTGCCGTTGCGGGTGAGCAGCGTCGCCCGCCCGTTTTCCAGGCGCGCGAGGATGCGATAGCCGTCGAACTTGATTTCGTGCAGCCAGTCGTCGCCGGCGGGGGCTTTGTCCGACAAGGTGGCCAGCCGCGGCTTGGGCGTGCGGGCCAGCGCGCGTTTACGGGCGCCGTGGAGCGCGCCGGGGTCGAGATCGAGCGTGGGGGCAGGCGTTTGTGGTTCGTGTTTGGCGGCCGCGCCGTTGGCGATTTCGGTCATGGTGCGGCCGGTGGCCACACTCGTATTGGCCTCGTCGGGTTCGTCGATGGGTTGGTGCTTGTCGCGGCGTTTGATGAGCAGCCAGTTCTTGCCGCCGTCGCCGGCTTTGCCGCCCATCTGGGCGAGCGTCCAGTGCCCGGCCAGTTTCTCGCCCGCGAGTTCAAAATCGATACGGTCTTTCTTGCGTTGGCTCGTTTCGCGCCAAAGGCCGGCGTCCCAGATCATGACCGTGCCGCCGCCGTACTGTTTTTTCGGGATCGTGCCTTCGAAGTCGCCGTAATCGAGCGGGTGATCTTCCACGGCCACGGCGAGGCGTTTTTCGCCCGGTTTCAGGCTCGGCCCCTTGGGCAGCGCCCAGCTTCGCAGTACGCCGTCTTCTTCCAGGCGCAGGTCGAAATGCAGATGCGAGGCGGCGTGTTTGTGCACGACAAAGCGTGGCCACTCGCTGGCGGTGCTGTTCTCTTCGCCCGCGGGTTCGCGGCTGCGGGTGAAATCGCGCTTGTTGCGGTAGTCGTCGAGCCGGCTCATGCCAGGCCCGCAGGACAGGTCAAACGACAACGCATGGGCAGGTGTCGCGGTCGAAAATTCTGGAGTCGACCATAGCAGGCCGGCGGCCGGCTGCCATGCGGCGGACTACGCAGTATCGGCGATAGCAACAAAGCCCGCGTCGATCGCCTCGGCCAGGGCGAACGGCTCGATCTCGATTTCCAGCCCGCGCCGGCCGCCGCTGATGAAGATGGTGTCGAATGCAATAGCGGATTCGTCGATGAAGCTGGCCAGCGCCTTCTTCTGGCCCAGCGGGCTAACGCCGCCAAGCACGTAGCCCGTGGTCTTTTCGACCTTTGCGCGGTCGGCCATGAAGGCTTTCTTGGCACCTGCCGCGGCCGCGAGGCTTTTCATGTGCAGCCGCCCGGCCACGGGCACGATGGCCACCACGAGCGCGTGAGTGTCGAGCTCGGCCACGAGGGTCTTGAACACCTGCTCGGGCGCGACGCCGAGCTGCTGCGAGGCGTCGATGCCGTAATCGCTATGGGCGGTAGTGTGCTCGTACTGATGCAGCTGGTAGGGGACGTTGTGTTCGTCCAGAAGTTGAGTCGCGGGTGTCATGGGTTCGACGCAGATCGGGTATTCTTTTCGAACGGTGCCTACTATTTTAAGCCCATGAATATCGTCGATAGACATGCAGACGATGTGGCCCGCATCGCTCGCCGACACGGCGTGAAGCGGTTGGAGCTTTTTGGCTCCGCTGCGCGTGGGGATTTTGATCCGCAGGCCAGCGATCTCGATTTTCTGGTCGAGTTCGGCCCTGAGCCGCCGGGGGGCGTGGCGCATGCGTATTTCGACCTTCTCGATGCGCTGACCGACCTGTTCGGCCGGCGTATTGATTTGGTAAGCAGTCGCGCGATTCGCAATCCCTATTTGCTGGCGAGCATTAACGAAACCCGGCGCGCCGTGTATGACGCGCAAGCCTGAGACGTACATTTACGACGCATTGCAGGCCGCCCGCGCCATTGAGGCGTTCGTCGCCGGCCGGGGCTATGCGGACTATCAAGAAAGCGCGCTATTGCGTTCTGCCGTAGAGCGGCAGTTTTAAATCATCGGCGAAGCGTTGAATCGCCTGAAGCAGCTTGATGTAGAGCTGTTCGCGCGCGTTCGAGGCGGGCGTCAAGCCATTGGCCCGCGCAACATTCTGATACACGGGTATGCGAGTGTGGATGACGCGATCGTATGGACAACCCTCGAACAGGATTTGCCGTTGATGCAGGCGGATCTTGAAATGCTAATGGGCTCAAGCGACGCGTAATAAGCGCTCGCTCGCGATCTGTGTTCGATTAAACCGGGGAAGGGGCGACGTTCCTCAGCCCCCGATATACGACATCTCCACCTTGCCATCGGCATCGCCGCGCCGGTGGGCGGTTTCTTCGCCGCGCTGTTCGGAATAGCGGTCGTCGCGGGCGGCCCAGATACCGGAGAGCAGGCCGCGCAGTTCATCGTCGCTCGCGCCCGAGCGCAGCGGGGTGCGCAGGTCGCGCCCGTGTACGCCGAACAGGCAGGTATAGAGTTCGCCGATCGCAGACAGCCGCGCCCGGGTGCAGCCGCCGCAGAAGGGCTGGGAGACGGAGGCGATGATGCCGATCTCGCCGGCGCCGTCGTCGTAGACCCAGCGGTTGGCGGTTTCGCCGGCCACGTTCGCAGGCAGACGGCTGATCGCGTGGCGCGTTCGGATGGTTTCCACGATTTCGCGGGCGGTCACGACTTCTTCCATGCGCCAGCCGTTGGAGGTGCCCACGTCCATGAATTCAATGAAGCGCAGCACCACGTCCGAGTGCCGGAAGTATTCGGCCATCGGCAGGATCTGGTCTTCGTTGACGCCGCGCTGGACCACGCAATTGACCTTGACCGGGGTCAGCCCGGCGGCCTTGGCGTTGTCGATGGCTGTAAGCACCTTCGAGGCCGGGTAGCCGACATCGTTGATCGCCTTGAAGACGTCGTCGTCGATGGCGTCGAGGCTGAGGGTGACGCGGTTCACGCCGGCGGCTTTCAGTTCACGGGCGCGCTGTTCGGTGAGCAGCGAGCCGTTGGTGGTCAGGCAGATATCGTCGATGCCGTCGATGTCGGCCAGCCGCGCGATGAGCACGTCGATATCGCGGCGCAGCAGGGGTTCGCCGCCGGTCAGCCGCAGCTTGCTTACGCCCAGACTGGCTGCGATGCGGGCCAGGCGCTCGATCTCTTCGAAATCCAGCAGCTCGCGGCGCGGCAAGAACAGATGCTCGCTGCCGAACAGCTCGCGCGGCATGCAGTAGGTGCAGCGAAAGTTGCAGCGGTCGGTCAACGAGATGCGCAGATCCTGCAGCGGACGCGCGTACCGATCGGCAACGGGGGATGCTGCGGCGTTTGCTTTGCTAGAAGGGGTCATCACCCGAACATAATCAGGGTTACTCGTCGTCGTCTCAAGCGTTGTTTCACCCGACGGGCGCGCGTGAGACCGGCCCCGGGGCGGCAAATGGCTTCGCCCCAAGGCGGTTGCGGTGGCACCATGAGCCTGCAACGCGGCGAATTGTCACATCGCGTCGGGCTGCAACTAGGTGCATCATACTTTCGTATAGGTGGGCGCGGCTCGTAGCACATGGGTGCTGCGACCCAACAGCCCGTGAGGCGTCGCAGGAGATATCGATGGCACTCGATGCAGAAATCCTGTCGCGGATTCAGTTCGCGTTCGTGGTTTCCTTCCACATCCTTTTCCCGGCTTTCACCATTGGTCTGGCGAGCTGGCTGGCGATGTGTGAAGGCATGCACCTGTTCACCGGGCGCGACGTGTTCCGCCGGCTCTATCAGTTCTGGGTGAAGATCTTCGCCGTGTCGTTCGGCATGGGCGTGGTGTCCGGCATCGTGATGAGCTTTCAGTTCGGCACCAACTGGTCGGTGTTCGCCGAAGCCACCGCCCCCGTGCTCGGGCCGCTGTTCTCCTATGAGGTGCTGACCGCCTTCTTCCTGGAGGCCACCTTCCTGGGCATCATGCTGTTCGGCTGGAACAAGGTCGGCCCGAAGCTGCATTTCTTTGCCACGCTGATGGTGGCCATCGGCACCATGCTGTCGGCGTTCTGGATTCTGTCGGCCAACTCCTGGATGCAGACGCCCGCCGGCTACGAGCTGCGCGACGGCGTGTTCTATCCGGTCGACTGGTGGGCGATCGTGTTCAATCCGTCGTTCCCCTACCGGCTCGTGCACATGGTGCTGGCGGCCTATCTGACCACGGCGTTCGTGATTCTGGGCGTGGGCGCCTGGTATCGGCTCAAAGGCACGGCCCACGAGGCCGCCCGGGTGATGCTGGTCATGGGTGTGGCGTTTGTTTCCATTGTCACGCCGCTGCAGATCGTGGCCGGTGATTTTCATGGTCTGAACACGCTCGAGCATCAGCCGGCCAAGGTCGCGGCCCTCGAAGCGCACTGGGAAACCGAAAAGGGCGCATCGCTGGCGCTGTTCGCCTGGCCGGATGCCGAGGCCGAAACCAATCATTACGAGATTTCCGTGCCCAACATGGCCAGTCTCATCCTCATGCACGACTGGGATGGCGAGCTCGTTGGCCTGAAGGAGTTCCCGGCCAGCGAACGTCCGCCGGTGGCGCCGATCTTCTTTTCTTTCCGGCTCATGGTGGGGCTGGGCATTCTCATGCTCATTGCCGGCCTGACCGGGCTATGGCTGGCCTTTCGCGGTCGCCTGTTCGATGCCCGCGGCTATCATCGCTATCTGGTGGCCATGGCGCCATCGGGTTTTCTGGCGGTGCTGGCCGGCTGGTTCACGACTGAGATCGGGCGTCAGCCCTATACGGTTTATGGGCTGCTGCGTACGGCCGACTCCGTTTCGCCCGTGTCCGCGCCCAGCGTGGCCGCTACGCTGATTACCTTCGTGATCGTCTACGGCATCGTCTTCGGCGGGGGGATGTACTACATCCTGCGCGTGATTCGGACCGGGCCCGGCAAGGCGCCAGAGCACCCCGTGCCCGATCCGTATGCCACGCCGGCACGGCCGCTGTCGTATCCGAATGAACCGGTGGGAGAAGAATGATGGATAGTGTCGACATTCTGCCGCTGGTCTGGTTTGCCGTGATCGCCTTCGGCGTGTTCATGTACGTGCTGCTGGACGGCTTCGTGCTGGGCATCGGCATTCTCTGCGGCGTGGCCTACGGCGAGGCCGAGCGCGACATCATGATGAACTCGGTCGCGCCGATCTGGGACGGCAACGAAACCTGGCTGGTGCTGGGCGGCGTGGCACTTCTCGCCGCCTTTCCGCCGGCCTATACGGTCTTGCTGCCCGCGCTCTATCTGCCGCTGACCGGTATGCTCATCGCGTTGATCTTTCGCGGCGTGGCGTTCGAGTTTCGTTTCAAGGCCCGCCGCAAGCTGGGCTGGAATCTGGCGTTCGTGCTGGGTTCTCTGGTCGCCACCTTCTGTCAGGGCGTCACCCTGGGCGCCATCGTCCAAGGAATCGAAGCCAACGGTGCCCAATATGTGGGCGGCGCCTTCGACTGGTTCTCGGGCTTCACGCTGTTGACGGGCTTTGCGCTGGTGGCCGGCTATGCCCTGCTGGGCGCGACCTGGGTGGTGATGAAGACCACCGGGCTGTTGCAGGATCGGGCCTATCGCTGGTCGCGCACGCTGCTCACCGCGGTCATCGTGTTCATGGCGCTGGTGAGCGTCTACGTGCCGTTTCTGGACGGCAACTATGCCGAGCGTTGGTTTGGTTTTCCGCATGCGCTGTTGCTGGTGCCGTTCCCGCTGCTGGGCGTGGTGGTGTCTTACTTTCTCTATCGCAGCGTGGCCGCGAGGTATGAGTACTGGCCGTTCCTGCTGTCGCTGGGCATGTTCGCCGTGGGCTACGGCGGGCTCGCGGCGAGCTTCTGGCCGCATATCATTCCGCCGCATCTGACCATCTGGAATGCGGCCTCGCCGCCGGAAACACAGAGTTTCCTGATCGTCGGGCTGCTGATCCTGCTGCCGTTCATCCTCTTCTATACCGGCTGGTCGTACTGGATTTTCCGCGGCAAGGTCGGCCGCGACATGGGCTATCACTAGTTCGTATGTCAGAAAGGAGCCGCCATGCGTGAAACCCCGCGTCGTCTTCTTTGGTTCGTCGGCCTCGGTGTGGCCAGTCTGCTGGCCTGGGGCGCGGCGGCGTTCGTGTTCCGCGAAGCCATCTTCTTCGTGCTCGAGCATTAGAAGCGCCACACGCTTTTCGCGAGCGCCGCGCGTTTCGAGCACGCGCGATGTTCTAATAGCGGGATGAATGCTGCCCGTGCCGCGGGCCAGCGCTGGACGCTGGCCGATCTCATCGATTTCGAAACCGTGTTGATCGGCGTGGATAACGCCGCGCTCGAACACGACCGGCTGATATTCAACCGCGATATCCGGCCCGTTCTGCCGGACGGCGATGAGCGTGTTCGCCGCCGCGCGGGCCTGCGCGCCTGGCTTGATTATCGGCGCGAAGCCGATGCAATCGACACCGGCGATGCCTGGACGCAGGGCCTGCGCCTGGCGCGGCTGGCGCTTTTTATCGGTATGGCGCTCGCCGGCTTTGCACTGGTGGCGGGGCTGTGCGCAGGCACGAATGTCGGCGTACACGTCGTTCTGTTTTTCGCCGTGATGCTGGTCTTCCCGTGGCTGGTCTTCGCACTGTTTCTGCTCGTGGGGGCGTGGGGGCGCGGTTCGTCGGCCTGGCTCGAAGGGTCGATGCGCCGCATTATGGCGCGGTTCACGCAGGGGCAGGATGCCCAGCGCGAGCAGCGGTTTCGCCTGCTGCGCGAGCGGTTGGCCGAGTCGGCCGTGCCGCGTCGCGCCCTGCAGGCCGCGCTGGCGCGTACGCTCCAGATCGGCGCCGTGGGTTTCAACAGCGGGCTGGTACTGGCCTTCGTGGGTTCGCTTCTGGTGTTCGACGTGCGCTTTTACTGGGAAGCCACGCCCCAGACGAGCGGCGTGGTCGCTTCGGCCAGCCGTGTAGTGGCCGCGCCCTGGCGCGATATTTGGCCCGAAGCAGTGCCTACGTCCGCTCAGATCGAGGCGAGCCGGGCGGCTTACGTCGACGGCAGCCGCCGTGTGCCGTCCACCCCGCAAAGCACGGCGGCGTGGTGGCGTTTTCTGCTCATGTCGCTGCTGGTCTGGGGCCTGCTGCCGAGATTGCTGCTGGTTGTGTTCTATGCATGGCGCGAACGGCGGGCGCTGGCGGCGCTGGATTTCCAGTCGCCGGGGCATCGCGGCCTCTGGCGATCGCTGACCCGGATCGAGCGCGGGGCGGTGGCCGCGCCCGCGGCCGATACCGCGCTGCTGCTGGATGTGGGCGGCAGCGGCATCGCGGCGGCATCCATTCGCGGTTTTCTGCTGCGCGCGCTTCGGGTGAACCCGGGCGAGCAGGCGCGTATTGGCGTGCTCGACGAGGATGCCGAGGCGAGCGCGGATGCCGCACTGGCTGCCGGGCCGGATCATGTCGTGCTCGCGGTCGAGGACTGGGGGCTGGCGCCGCGACAGGTCGGCGCGCTGCATGCAAGGGTACGCGGGGCCGTGGGGGAGAATACGCCGATGACATGGCTGGTTTTCGCCCAGGACGCACAGGGCCCGGGCGCGCCGGATGCGGCGCATTTGCAACGCTGGACACGGTTCATCGACGGGCTGCGCGACCCGGCGACCGAAATCGTGGCCTACGACGGCGGGCTTTGACATGGCGCTGCGCACGACACAGCCTGCCGAGTGGGTGACGACAGAGGTGCCCTGTTTCGCGGTGGTGGGCAAGGTCAACATGGGCAAGTCCGCCGTCCTGGCCACGCTGCTGGAAGAAGACGACGATCGCATCATTCGTATTTCGCCCGAGCCGGGGGAGACCACGCGCTGCCAGAGGCTGTCGCTGGTGCTCGACGGCGCCGAGCGGCTGCGCTTTATCGACACGCCCGGTTTTCAGCAACCCATCGAGGCGCTGCGTGCCATTCGCGCGCTGCACGGCAGTCAAACGGGTACGCCCGGTCTGGCTACACTGCAGTCGTTCGTCGACGAATACCGTGATACAGGCGAGTTCGAGGACGAATGCCGCCTGCTGGAGCCGTTACTCCAGGGCGCCGGTATTCTCTACGTCATCGATCCCGGCGTGCCGGTTTACGACAGCTTCCTCGCCGAGATCGAGATCCTGCGTTTTTCCGGGCGCGCACGCCTGGCGCTGCTCAACCAGCGCGGTGAGGCGGGCGCCGGGCATGAACACGAATGGCGCGAGCATCTGGGCAAGGCCTTCAACCTCGTGCGGGTGTTCGATGCCCATCGCGCGCGTTTTGCCACCCGGCGCGACCTGCTGGCCGCGCTCAACCAGATCGACGAACGCGACCGCGAGCACCTGCAGACCACCACCGCCTTGCTCGATGCCGAATGGCAACAGCGTCGCGAAGAAGCGGCCGAACGCATCCAGCACTTTCTACGCATCGCGCTGGAGCTGCGCGAGCACGGCCACTACGCCGAAGATGCGCCCGCGCCAGAGGCAGCGAAACGCGAGGCCGTGAAGCAGGCCAGCCGACGATATTACGAGCGCATCGCCGCGCTCGAACGCGAGACCGCGAACGATTTGCTGACCCTGTATCGCCATACCGCGATTCAGGCCGAGGCGATGAAAGGCTTCGACGACGATCTGGATCTGGCCAGCGACGAAACCTGGCGCCGGCTGGGCCTGACCCGCCAGCAGTTGACGTTCGTCGGCGCTGCAGTCGGTGCCGGCGCCGGTATCGGCGTGGATGCGGCCACGTTCGGCCACTCCCTGGGCGTGGGGGCGCTCATTGGCGGCCTGGGCGGCGGGGCGCTGGCGTTCTTCAAGGGCGACGCCATTCCCACGCTGCGCCTGGATATGGCGCGTATCGGCCCGCTCGGCGGGCAGCGGATTACGGTCGGCCCGCCACGCAACCCGAACTTTGCCTGGGTATTGCTGGACTCGATTCTGATTCGCTACCGCCAGATTCTGTCGCGTGCCCATGCACGGCGTGGCGATGCCATGCTTGAAGGCGCTTCAGGCGATGGCAGCATCGCGCGCGAGCTGGAAAGCGGCCCGCAGAAAGCGCTGGCGCGCTGGTTTCGATCGGTCACCCGTGCCCAGCACGACCCCGATCAGGAAAGCGCGGCGTTTGCCGCGCTGCTTACCGTGCTGGCCTCGATCGAGGACGAGCTCTAGTTCTCCGTCTGCTCGGCGATGGCCTGCTGGATGCGCTCGTAGCTCACCACGCCGGAAAACATCTGGTCGCCGACGATCACCGTGGGGGTGGCACGCAGGCTGATGGCCTTGCCGGCTTCCTGATTGCGGGCGATCACGTCGTCCACGCCGCCCTGGGTCATGCAGGCTTCCAGGCGCTGGGCATTCACGCCGGTTTCGACCGCCATATCCAGAAACATGGCGGTCGGGTCGTCGCGCTGCGACCAGTCACGCTGGGTTTCGAACAGACGGTGGTGATAGGGCCAGAACCGATCCTGGCGGGCCGCGCAGCGCGCCGCCACTGCGGCCTGCTGGGCATGGGCATGCATGGGCAGCGGGAAATCGAAGAAGATGAAGCGCACCTTGCCGGAGTCGACCAGTTCGTCGCGAATCCGCTCGGCGGTGGGGGCGAACGCGCCGCAGGCCGGGCACTGGTAGTCGGCGAACTCGCGCACGGTGACGGGCGCATCGGCGCTGCCGACGGCCTCGCCGAGCGCATCGTATTCGGTTTCGAAGGCGTTCATGCTGTCGGCCGACAGGGTGCGGACGTTATCGCCGCCCGGCGCGGCGCTATCGCCGCTGCCGCGAAAACTGATCACCAGGATCGCCAGGATGATCAGCGCACCCAGAATCAGGGCAGGAACAAACAGGGCGCCAAACAGGCTGGACCGGCCGGTGTTCTGTGGGCTCATACGACGACTCCTCGGGCCGACTAGTGGGCGACAACAGCCCCGGATCATACCGCGTGTACCGATAGTGGGTCAGGTACGTTCCCGACAGGCATAAAAAAAGGAGGGGCCGCGGCCCCTCCCTTGCGCGTAACGCGATCGCAACGATCAGTTGCTGGCGTCTTCGGCGGCGTCTTCCGTCTTGTCGGCCGCGTTCTCGGCCGCATCGCCGGTGTCGTCGGCGCCACCGCTGATGGCATCGCGGGTGTCGTCGATAAGGTCCGTGGTGCCGTCCTTGATACGCGTCCAGGCGCTGCTGGCGGACTGCTTGGTCTGATCCCAGGCGTCGGCCGCCTGATTCTGAGTGCTGTTCCACCAAGAGTCGTTGTAGACCGGATAGCTACTCAGCGTCTTTCCGTCGGCCATCAGGGTGATGCGATAGCGCGGTTCGGTCGCCTTGTCGCCCTGCATGGTTTCGACGCTGAGCTGATCGGGGGAGACGACGTACGACTTGCCGTCCAGACCGAACTTGTTCTCGGTCTCGACCACGAACGACTTGATGGTCATGTTGTTGTCGAGGATGACGTCATCGACTTCGCCCACCGGCTTGTCGCTGCCCTGGGCATAGACATCGGCATCCATGAGCTGATCGGCCGAATAAAGGCCTTCGGGCTTCTGTTGGGCCAGCGCAAAGGTGCTGGTCGCCGCCAGGGTGATACCGGTCAACGCAATGGCACTCGTCTTACGTATCGCCATGTTCATGTCCTCGGTTATTGGAAATACCGGGCCGAATGGTAGGCACTGATGCTGAATGAAAACTGAAAATATCGATTTCAGTTTGATGGGCGATCCAGTGCGGCATCGAGTTCTGCCTCGAATCGTTGCAGCAGCGAGTCACTGCGGGCGGTGGAAACGCGATACAGCCGCCAGAGCGGCCGAGCAAGTGACAGCCCGGCCAGCGCAACGAACTGAACCGGGTTGGCAGCGCTGGCCTGCTTGGCCGCCAGCTCGCTCACGCAGGCGAGCCCCGCGCCGCTGGCGACCGCGCGGACGATGGCGCCGCTGTCGTCGATGATCAGGTGCGCGTTCGGGGGGGTATGGCCGGCCAGCGCCAAATTCTGTTCGAACACGGCCCGCGTACCCGAGCCCGGTTCGCGTGCGACCCAAGCATGCCTGTTTAGATGTGCCAGATCGATCGAGCCAACGTCATAGCCGGGCGGCGCGATAACCTGCAGTGTGTCCGTGTGCCAGTGCGCGATATTGAGATCGTCGCGCTGGGGCGGGCCTTCGATCAGTGCGATATCGGCTTCGAGGTTCGCGACTCTTGCTTCGGCCTGGGCGCTGTTGCCGGAAAGCACGCGTATTTGCAGGTTCGGGTGCGTCTGTCGTAAACGGGCGAGGCCGGCAGGCAGTACGTAGCGGGCGATGGTGCTTGAAGCAGCCAGACGAATGGTTCCGCTGAGTGTGGCCACGCCGCCGCTCGAGGGGACGAGCCGCTCCGGCAGCCGGGCGAGGGCGTCCATGGGCTCGACGGCCAGGGCAAGCAGCTGGCGTGCGGCGAACGTTGGCTTGATCTCGCGACCGTGGCGTTCGAACAGGTCCACATTCAGTGCGTCCGCCAGTTCTGCGATCGCCTGGCTGACCGCGGCCTGACTCAGGTGCAGTGCCTCGGCGGCGCGGCGTACCTGGCCGGTCCGGGCGACGGCCGCGAAGATCTCGAGCTGGCGCAGGGTGAAGCGCAGGCGTTCGGTCATGGGGGATGCATCGATAAAACCGAAACGTTAGTTTGGTATAAATCGATTTTAATTAATACGTAACGCGCAGAGGCTTGGTGTCATCGGTTCAGCAGCCTTGCCATACGTATGTCGCTATCCCTTGCAGCGTCTCTGCATATACCGTTCCGTCAGGCGTCGAATCGATGTGCGACGCTATGGCCGGGGCTCATGCTGTGCCTGTGTCTGGCCGGCCTGTCTTATGTGATCTCGGCATGGCCTGCGCTCAATCGAGTGGTGCCCTTGAGCGCGTTGACGGTCGGCATTCTGGTCGGCGTGGTGTTGCGGCTGTGCGTGGTCTTGCCTGCACGGGTAGAGCCCGGCATCCGCTGGACGCTGCACTATCTGCTGCGGGCCGGCATTGTATTGCTGGGTTTTCGGGTCGTCGTGCAGGATCTGCTGTCTGTCGGCGTTGGCGGTTTGGTGCTGGTAACGACCGCGGTTGTCAGCACCATCGTGCTCGCCATCGCGCTTGGCCGACTGCTCAAATTACCGGATACGCTCAGCGTGCTGGTCGGCTGTGGCACAGGCATCTGCGGGGCCTCGGCGGTGGTGGCAGTCGACGGCGTGATCCGCGCGCGCGGGCAGGACGTGGCCTGTGCCATCGCGATGGTCACGGTCTTCGGCACGATTGCGATGTTCGCCTACCCGGCGATCGCGCCGCATATCGGTCTGAGCGAAGCGGCGTATTCCGCCTGGGCCGGCAGTTCCATTCATGAAGT
>NZ_PBYA01000037.1 GCF_002729955.1 Salinisphaera sp.
AGTCACGAAACGACTCATCAAGCACTCCGCCAATAGCCTGAGAGAAGTTTAGCCGGTGGGAGCGTTTTCACACAGCCTGGGCCGATAGCAGACGCAATCGGGGCGGCTTGTCTTTCTTCGGAGATGACCCACTGCCGGGCCTAAACGGACGTGCTTCGGGGGCGCGGCGTCTTCGGGGTCCGACTGTCGACGCTGCAATGCACGCGCTTGCGAGCGCGCATGTCGCGGGTGCGCCGCAACCGCCGCCGTGCCGGTCTAGACCTGAGGCGGCTGCGCGTAACGGGCTGCTATGCAACCGGGTCGGTCATAGGCGCCGGGGTATCCGAGTGGGCCTATGCACACCATAGGCGGCACGCCCTGCCCTGTGTGTCGAGCTTTCGACAGCGATAGGGCCACGCCCGGCGCAAAATGCCGAATAGGCGATCAGATGCCGTAGGCGGCTTCTGACATACGGTCCACAAAGCCTTCTCCGTCGAAGCTGCGCACCATGCCCCGGCTGTCGAAAAATTCGTCCAGCTCCTGCTCGGACCAATCGCCCTCGAAGTTGAACCAGCGCAGCACTTTCTCCTACTCGACGATGCCGCGCCGAAGCGTGCTGTACTCCCCTTTCTCGAAGGCATCTTCCATCACCATCATCACGCGCTCGAGTTTCAGTGCTTTTCGATAGTTCTTGTCGGTTAGAAATCGGATCATGTAACCCGCGTGCTCCCTCGTTTTGACGCGGATGTGATTGCGCTGTGCCGCCGTGCGGCGATTGCTCTGCCGTGGGCTGCCCAAGGGTTATCAGGTCGGTGTGGAACCGCCTGCCGGGGCTCGAGGGTGAAATGACGATGGGCGTTTTGAGTACGGGTCGCGGCACGGGCCGCACCGATCAAGCCCGCTCGATGCTATATGCGGTCAGGCTATTGGCAACCGCTGCGACACGAAACCCGCGTCTGTGTGACGCGGGTGTCACCACCCCACCGGCGAACCGCCCTACCCGGCGAACGGGCCTCACGGATTGGCGATACGCTCGGTCAGTTCGCGGGACAGATCCTGAGCGCGGGTGATCTGTTCGCTTGTCATCCGGCTTTCGAGTTCGTCGCGCAGCCCGCTTTGTGTCGCCCCGGTGGCGACGACGTTGGCCCAGGCATAGCTGCGGATGTAGTCGCGTGGCATCCCGGTTCCCTTCAGGTAGAGCCATGCCAGGCTGGTCTGTGCGGTGCTGTAACCGTCATTGGCGGCCTTTTCGAGCCAGCGTGCGCCTTCGTCGTAATCGCGCCATACCGGCTTGCTGTTGACCATCGACGTGCCCAGCTCATAGGCGGCCTCGGTATCGCCACCTTCGGCGGCGCGGGTGAGCCATTTGCGTGATTCGGATTTGTTCTCGGGTACGCCATACCCGATCTCGTACAGTCCCCCGAGTTCGGCGGCGGCGCGGGCGTTCCCCTGCCGTGCGGCACGCTCGAACCACTGCGCGGCCTTGTTGATTTTGTCGTCGGCCATGCGCACCTGGGCGAGATACAGATTGCCCAAGCGCAAACCGGCGAGCGTGATGCCGGTGTCCCAGGCTTGCTCAAAGAGCTGGTAGGCCCGCTCGTCGTTCTTCTCGATCCGCACGCCGTCACGCTCGATGACTTCTGAGTAGTCACGCGTGTACGCCCACTCGTCCATCAAGCCATTGGTCTGATAGGGCGCGTGGAGCTGCGCCAGCAGCAACAGGGCCGGGCCGTACCCCTGCGCGGCGCCAGCTTCGTACTGTCGAATCATGACCGCCATGTTCTTGGGCGGGCCGTACTGTGCCCGCGCGCCCATCACGGTCTGGGCGCGGGCGACCCCGGCGTTGGCGAGCACGTGAATCAACGGGCGATAGACGGGCTCGAACGGCGGCCAGTACAGATCCGGGGGCGTGTAATAGGTCGAGCCGGTTCTGCTATCGACCTGGTAGGCAGTATCGACCAATCGCTGGGCGGTATAGCCGAGCCGCTGGTAGGTGGCGGCGGTCGCCAATACGACGGCCAGACCGGCGATCCCGGCTGTGATGGCGATAGCGCGCCGCATAACGTCCCCTGTTCGTGATTCGGTTCAAGCCGGTGAAAAATAGCGGCCCATCGCGCTAATCCTTTCACCTGCTTTTCAGGTGCTCTCGCATTGGCGGCGCTCTCGCGTCACTGGCTGCGGACACGTTCGCTGTAGGCGGTGAGCAGCTGCGTCTGGAAGTCGATGGCGTCTTCGAGCGCGTGGGTGAGCGTGATGCGCGGGTGATCGCTGGGCGAGCCGGGGTAGCAGTTGAGTTCGATGATCGGATCGCCTGACCAATCTGCCGAGGCGCACAGCGCGCCGTCATTCGACTGCGTGGTGCGCAAGCCGTGGGCAATGGTCTGGGTCAGCGTGGTCGCGCCCGGCTGCGTGTGCGGCTTCAAGGCGGTGTCGATGCAGCCTTGCAGCGCGATACACAGGGCTTGGAATGTGCCGTTGTCGAGCACGAACGCGGGGCCGTCCTGATCGACACGCAGCAGCCAGCAGTCGGGCTGGTTGGTGGCGCATAGACTCAGCGCGGCGTGGTCGAAGACCGTCCCGACGCATTCTTCGGTTGCCTGGATCGCTTGCGGTATCACCTGCCCATCTCCCCCTTGGGCGTGTGCTCTAGCCCAAATGCCTGTCGTGTTTCGTGTGTCATCACAGCCCGCCCGGCCCGCGATGTTGCCATGCCTCGATGCGGCGGATGATCCGATCGAGCGAGTCGGCTTCGCTGGGGCTGATGTCGCGTACCTGCGTCGCCAGGCTGATCAGCGCTCGCTTGCCTGAATCGGCAACGGCCTTGCGCGCCTTGAGCCGTTCGCGCTTGTGGGGCTTCATGCCGCGCCTTCACAGGCGGCGCTGTCGTGTGCCTGTTCGGCGCGCTACTCAATTGCGGGGGATGGTCGATCCGACAACGGCTGTCGCCTGAGACAGGCGCGCTCGAATCGCGTTCGTGACCGCTAGAGGCCACAGTCTCGCGTGGTGTGTCGCGGGTGGTCATCGAATGCGACGCTCCGCGCGGGTGACGCTGTGTTTACTGGGTGCACGTGGCGGCACTGGCTTGGGGCTACGTCTATAGGGCTTGCATTGATGCTCTTCGCAAAGCTTGGTGTCGGAACCGTACGTACCGCGTGGTGATGCGGCTGTAACGTGCGTGCCGCGGTGGATCCGAGGACTGCGACCGACGTGGACGCACGGCGCCCGGCAATGCGCCTGACCCGGCCCGTGCGATGCGCTATGGGACGCGATGTAACGGTGGCGTCGATACTGTGAACGCAGTGCGTGGTGATGGCGCTGCGTGTACTGCGTGGTTGGCGTGAATGCTCGCGCAATGGGGCTTTGTGTGCAGCGTGGCTGTTGGCGCTTTGCGTACTGCGTGAGTGTTGGCTCTGCGTGTATTGGCTCAACGTCAGCGAGGCGCTGTGCGCCGTTCTAAGCTTTTATCTCGGGGCGCGCCGATCAGCACGCGTGTTGGCACGCCATCGCAGGATAAGGCGCTTGTGCGTGCCTCAGACGTGCATTGAGCAGGCTGCCCCTCGTGCCTCGCATCATCGCGCTATCGGCTGGACGGCTCGCGTAGCACGAACTGAGTGCGGTTGCCGCGTGGGCTGCGTGCGATCGGGTGCCGCTCTACCTGCTGCCCTCGCAGCTCGGCATTGAGCCTCGTTCCTCGATCCATGGTTCTGCTGCGAGTGTCGGGTGAGCTTGCTGCTACCCGCGAGAAGGCGGGTGCTGAGGGGCATAGTGCTCTCGCGGCTAAGCGATGCCTGTGGCTACGAGATACGCGTGGTTGATCTCGGGTCCAGCGAACACCATCAGCAGCGAAGACGCGACGAGGTAAGGCCCAAACGGCTGCGGCGTGTCGCGGCTCGCCCTGCGGGTGAGGATCTGGGCAGTGCCAACAGCGAAGGCTGCCGTGGCACCGATGAATATCACGCCGGGTATCGCCGTCCATCCGAGCCATGCCCCGACCATCGCGACGGACTTGAGGTCTCCGTACCCCAAGCCCTGCTGATCGCTTACTAGCTCGAACCCGTTGGCGATAACCCAGAGCACGCCGTACCCGGCGATCGCCCCACTCGCTCTTCTCACGCTTGAGGCTTTTCGGTGCTCAGCCATGAACTTTTCGGCCCGCGTCTCGGCGATCCGGAGGAGTCGCTCACGCTCGAGCAGGATCTGCCGAACCATCGGCCGGATATTTGCTTCCATCGATTTCACCCTTCTGGCCCTATTAGAGGGATTTTCGACCCCCTTCTGTGAGCCATAGGGATCGCTGCCTCTGACCGCTTCGCAAACGCGACGAAGGGGTCAGAAGGGGGGTCAATCTCCCTTATATGGCTGACGGAAGGGTGTCGTTTTGAACGTGTTTTTGAGCAGATTTGCACCCTTTGGTGAGCCATATAAGGGAAAACGCCCCCCTTTGGTTCTGAGCGGAGATCATTCGCACTGTGCCCAGGTGACGGTAATGGAAGGGGGGCTTCTGGCCGTATATGGCTGACCAAAGGGTCTTAATCGGTTCGCCCGTTTGGCCTGAATTGCCACCCTTTGGTGAGCCATATAGGCACTTGGCACCCCTTCCGTCCTCACGGACTCTTCGTGTCGCTTGGGGCCGCAGGGCTGGAAGGGGGGCTTCTGGCCTTATATGGCGAACCAAAGGGGTCATTTATTCCTGGGCTGAACCGAACGATTGGGAAGGTATCAGTCCGTTCATCCAAGCCACGTCGACCTTTCGACTGCCGAAGATCCGGCTGGCGACAAGCACCGCATGGCGGCGGTGGCCTCGTACGGCCTGGCCGCTCGGGATTCGCCTGTTCGGGCAGCATGGCGATCGGGTCACACTCTAGTGCGACACGCGTGCTACCCCACTGATCTACCGTCGCCTCTTTATCAGGAAGTGAACTCTAGTGGCACTAGAGTGCGACACGCGTGCGACAGGCGGATCCGCACGTCTGCGCCGTCCCGTTTCGGCCCCGCCCTGTCGCACTAGAGTGCGACTGCAGTGCGACAGCAGTTTCCTCGACATTCCCTGAGCCCATCTCGACTTACCGTTTGTTCGCTCTGACGTCGTCTCTAAGGAGGCCGACACGTGTCCAGATCGACTATTTAAGGAACGAGATATGTATTTCATGGGCCTCGATGTTGGCTATTCGAACCTGAAGGTGGCGGGTGGTGCGGCTCGCAACATGACGATTCATGAGCGATTGCCGGCCGGCGCCGGACCCGCGGCTGATCTGGATGAATCGCTCGGCGGCAACCAGACCAGCGGTGTTGATGTCGACGTGAGAGGTCAGAGCTGGGTCGCCGGTGTCGAACCAAGCGGGTTTGCTTCCCCCAGAGAGAAATCCATTCCGACTACACGGCGACTTGTTCACGCCGATGCCGAGTGTGCTGATCGGAGTGTGGTAATCGAGACTGGCGTGCGGGCGATGCCAGTTATAGTCATGCAGCCAGTGCGGCAGATGCGCCGCGCGTTGATCCGCATTCTCGTAGGCGCGGGCATACGCCCACTCGTGGAGCGCCGTTTGGATCAGCCGCTCGGCCTTGCCGTTGGTGCGCGGACGGTACGGCTGCGTTCTTCGGTGTTTGAGCCCGAGTCGGCGACACGCCTTGGCAAACACATGTGAGCGATAGCAGGCGCCATTGTCGGTGAGCACGCGATCAAAGGGCACGCCCAGGCGTCGGTAGTATCGCAAGGCCGCGATCAGTGCCGCCACGGCGCTGACGCCCTTTTCTTTGGGCCAGATCGTGGCATGGCTGACGCGGCTGTGGTCGTCGATCGCCCTATGCACATAATCCCAGCCGGCACCCCGTGAGCGGCCGGCCTGCCGATCGCCGGTCATGCGATGGCCGGGGCGCTTGAAGCGGCCGAGTTTCTTGATGTCGAGATGCAGCAGGTCACCGGGGGCCTCGTGGGTATAGCGCTGGATCGGCGGCGCCGGATCGAGCACGGACAGCCGGTTCAGGCCGGCCCGCTGAAGCACGCGTGCAACCGTGGTCACCGGCACATCGACCTCGCCACTGATCGCGCGATAGATACGGCGCTCACGCCGCAAGGCTACGATCCGTTGCTGGGTCACCGCCGACAGCTGATGCGGGCAACGGGCCGGGCGTGAACTGCGTTCATGCAGGCCTGCTTGTCCTTGCGCCCGGTATCGAGAAAGCCACTTGTAGGCTGTTCGCGGACTTACGCCCATCGCTTGCGCCGCCTCGATGGGTCGCAAGCCGTCCTCCCGGATCCGGCGGACCAGCAGGGCTCGACCATGAACGGTCAGACGCGCATTCTTGTGCGTGTTCATCCGGGTCACTCCTGAAGCTTGAAGGATTCGACACCCATCAGCCTCAAGGCGGTCGCCCCGGATGAACAACCCACTGAGAGATCACAGCTAGGCGTTCCAGTTTCGGCCAGGAATCTGTCGTTGTTAGTGGAACCCCGGCCCGCATGCTGCACGGAATGTGTCGTTGTTAGCATGGTGCTAGAACTAGAATTCGCGCTTTAAGTTGTTGATTTTAAGACGCAACTCACATCGGAATTCGCGTCTGTCGCTCAACACGGAATCTGTCGTTGTTAGACTCCTCACAGGCACTGCGAAGCCCTGATTAGGTTGCTGATTATAAAGCGGATGTACAGCGCCATTTGGCGGGCTTGAGCCGACCCGGAATCTGTCGTTGTTACGTCGATGGCCGCACTGGTGGGTCGCGAATAAATATCAGCGGATACCGAGGCTTACATGGCCGGCGCTGAGGCGGAGTGGCAACACGGAATTTGTCGTTGTTACAGCGTCTGGCATGGCTGGTGCGGGATCGCCGGACAGGGCCTACGGGCCGCTGGCGCTGCACTAGATCTATCGTGCGCTCTTCTGCCTTGGTCAATGGGAACGGTTGCCCATCTGACTGAGAAAGGCGTGCTGAATGCGGAGGAATACGAGTCACGCAAGGCCAAGTTGCTGGCCGGATAAGGCCCTCGATCCCAGACATGGCGGCTGCAGCCCTTCGGGGCCGCAGCCGCTTTTTTATGGCTACTGGCCGAGCGCGCCCATCTGGGCGGTCAGGGCCTGCATGACCTGCGGCGGCAACGTGTTGCCGTTGAGCGCGAGGCTGTTGTCCTTGTAGTCCAACACCATGCTGTAGCGCGCGTTGTTCACAGTGACGAGGTTGTTATTCTCCCACTGGTCGATCATGCGTGCGACCTGATTGGGGTTGGACGATTGTTCGACCCCGTAGGCCAGCAATGAACGATCCGCGAAGGCGGCGGCGCTGACCTGCATGCGCTGCATCACCCGCGCCGGCAGCGGCATGTACTCACGGGCCCGTTCGGATAGCGGCTCACCGAGGCTGAGCGTGACGCCCATGCCGGCATTCCCCCGGCTGGTTTCCAACGATGACACGTCGAGTTCGATTTCCGAGTCGGTATCGAAGATGGAGGCCACGTCATCGAGAAATGCCATGCGTTGACGCTCGGGCACTTGTTGCATCGGCGTATTACCGATCTTGTCCAGTGTGGTGAGCGTACGGGCGAGCGCATCCACGCGCATCTTGTTCAGGTTGAACTCGACGGTGCCGCCCTTGATGTCGACCTGGTCGCGTTGCGCAACGCCCGGGCGATCGAGTTCGACGTCACTGATGGCCAGCTTCGATCGGAAGTCGCCGCGCTCGTCGCGGTAGTCTGCCGTGGCGTCGAAGTCGGCTGCGAACGAGACCGACTCGCCGCTGGGTGCGTTGAACGAGAACTTGCCGATCGTGATCTTGGCTTGCCCGGAGCCGAGCATGGAGCGCAGTACCGTCTGCTCATAGCGGTCATCCATGCGCGAATCGCCGACGAGACGAAGCTCGTTCACCGCAACGCCGCCCTGACTGTCGGAAATACGCACGCCGGGGGCAACCAGCTCGAAGGTTTCATCAAGGTCAGCGCGTTCGTAGAAACCAGACAGACCGTTCCACTCGACATAGGTCTGCACACCGTTGGCATCTTCGCTCGTGCCTTGCGCGACGGGCGAGCGCAGCTCGACCCGGAAGTTTTCGTCGTCTGTAACCCACGTTTCGATCCGCAGCGGGGGTTCGCTGAAAATGCTCGACAGGTCCGGGTCAGCATCACGCGACAGCGTGCTGACGATGTGCGTCTGCCCGAGGCCAGGCACCCACGGATGGGTGATTTCGTTGTTGAACGTCGCGCGCTCGTCACCCAGGCCACCGACCGAGACCTCGGCTTGTGAGCTCATCCAGCCCCGGTCATAGGATTCGATCGCGAAATCGAAGTCACCGCGCTTGTTCATGTTGTCGATGCCGGCCCGGAATTGGTTTTCGACTTCGGAGCCGGTCAAATACGGCACGAGCGCGGCGATGGCCACGACCAGTACCAAAACGATCGCAAGGATCTTTTTCACGTGAGTTTCCCCCTCGTAATGATGATGGCCAACGCCGGCACACGGCTATCCCGCAAAAAACGGCTACGCGCTTGGTCGACCGGGTAAAGCGTTGCCCGCCGATATGCGGACAACAGTTCGACGGGCCGCGCCCTGAGGCGACTCGTCTACGCCGCCGCTTAGTGCAGCGTGCGAATTTCGCGGGCGTGCTTGAGCTTTTCCATGACCGAATGCGGCGGATCACCGGCCTGTCGACGCTGGCGGTACCAGGCCATGAGGATGTAGCCGAACACGTCGTCGGTGATGGTGCCGCGCTCGAGGTCGTTGACGTCCTCGAGTGCTTCGATGGTGCCTTCGACGATATCGAGCTGGCCGGTCTGGCTGTCGAAGTGTCGAACCGGCAGTGGCCAGTCGCCCGGCACGTCGATGGATTGAACGGTAGCGGTATGGGTTGCGGTCATTGGAATATGCGTTGGCTGCTCGCCGGCGAGAACCGGCGGTCTGTTCTTATTCGACCCGTTCGGGGCCGGCGTGTATTGAGCTCTGCCGCATTGGCCGGTTTCAGCATGGCACGGCCGCCAGGGATCGCAAAGGCGGCTTCAGACAAGCGGTTGTCGCTGCCCTACCCCGCAGCTTGCGCCCCGATGATTTCGCCCTGCCGGGCGTTTGACGGCTAAGCGATCGAAAGGTAGCCCACCCGCGAAAGCGCGCAATCTTGTGCTGTATCCCATCTTGAATAGCGTGCCGGGCGAGGTTGTGCGTGCCGGCGACATACTCCGCGGCTGCGATGACTCATGCCATGTCCCGCGTCGGTCATTCGGCCAACGACACAGCCTCGTCCCAGTGTTTACCTCTGGCGGGGCAACTGGCCTTCTTGGCGACCTGTTGAACAAGCGGGCCGGCCAGTTGGTAGGCGCGACCGCCGTCGTCGGGCTTGGTCGCGTCCAGCATCTGCCGGTTTTTAAGGGTGTTGCACATGGGTGTCTGAATCCAGAGCGAGCTTTTCGCCGACGAAGGCGACGCAGCATGAACGTCCGCGATTTCTTTGGTCAGCCCGGCCTGGACACCGGGGCTGACATTGCCGTGTTCGTCGGTTTCAGTCGTTGTTGCCTGCTAGACAAGCTCGCCGAACTCCTCGGCGAATTTGACCAGGTCGTTGCTGGCCATGCTCATGACGCCACCGCGCATTGGGAGGGCATCATCGAGGAGGCCGGCATGCGCAGCCGGTCTGCGACCGCCTTGATGACCATGCTGTCGATCCCAACTGCGTGTGCGGCCGGCGCGCCGATCTATCGCCGTTCATCGACATACCCGTTTGCTACAAGCCCTACCGCACCAGCTATAAACGTCGTCATTTCCCCAGCTGGCTACTATTGCTCGCAGCTCGAAGGTAGATTTGCCAACCTGCGGCGGTGGCTTAAGTCGGCAGCGAGTTATAGCTTCGTGCTCTACGATGTTCACGACAGAGCACTGATCGATACCACGCTCGAACGGCTGGACGCCTATTGATCTCTGCCGTCACGTTCGTGCTCGCGGTGTTCTGTGTCGCTGGATACACCGTACCGGTTCAATCTCCAGAGCATTAAGACAGCGACCATAATGAACGGGAAAAGTACAAGAATCGCCACAGGCGCCTCCGCTAGTCCTCGCGGTTCCTTACCCAGCGCTGAGTTTTAGCACCGCAAAGCATTTTCAGGAGAGCCACGCCACGCTTAATTTAGCGTAGTTCGGTTTCGAATTGGCGCTGTGCAGCAAATCCATTTTCCGTACCAGTTAAATGGCTCTGGCAACTGATTAACTCCACGCCAGGCCCGGCTATAGCGTACGTAACCGAGTCAGTCTGATCCGTAGGCATCGCTCCGGAGGATACGAGTGAATCATTCTCAACCCCTGCTTGCGACGAACGCCTCTACATCGGAAAGTCTCCAGCGCGTGCATCCAGGTCCGAGTCGGACCGGCTGCGGCAGCCGCCCCTCCCGGGCCCAACGCCATATCGTATTTCGCGATACTAGAAAGCGATCTGCAAGGTCCCGGTCTCGCTCGTACCGCAGTGTCATGTCGATTTTTCCCGCCATGCTTTTCAGTGCGCTGTTTGAATTCACAAGAACAAGCTACGGCATTACATGATCTATTTTGTCGAGTTAAATACACGCAATGAACACGAGTGCTATCGCCATCGTTGAGAAGATATCTAAAGCGACGAAAACGTTTAGACCTATTACGTAACGCTGCAAGCACAGACCGCCTCATGTTGGACAGTAAGCAAGCGAAGGAATCGGCGAGTCACGAAATGCTCGCTCTTTCAGACTGTAGACTGCAGCGGCTCGTAGTCTCCCACGAGAGCCGAGTGCGACCCTATAGTTGGCTATTGAGATCCCCCTGGCATGAGGCGACCAAGTAGCTATTCGCCAAGCGGGATCGGGTTGCAGCAAAACCTAGCCCACTGCTCCATCATTATGGAGCGTTGCTCCAACAGCTCATCACGAGCATAAGCTGCTCGCGTGGAATCGCTATTGACATGTGCAAGCGCTAGCTCGCTCACCTCATCTGAGGCGTCGGTGCAATTGCGGGCCCAGTCTTTAAAGCTAGATCGAAAACCGTGCGGCACGGCGTCGACATCCATTTTTCTGGTTAACGACGATAGACTCATATCTGATAAAGACCCGCCGCGCGAGGCCGTGAATACCGTGTCCTCGTTTTCAAATCTGGGTAAGGTACGCAACAACGCGACTACCTCTTTCGATAGTGGCACTCGGTGCGCCTTACCGTTTTTTGTTCGCTGTCCTGGCACTACCCACAATGCAGCGTCCAAGTCGATTTCATTCCAAGTGGCGAATCGCACTTCCCCAGATCGAGCGGCCGTCAATATCGCAAACTCAAGCGCCCTCGCCGACATCCCTGTACGTTTTCGGAGCCGTCTCATGAATCCAGGTATTTCTTGCCACGGTAGTGCGCGGTGATGCTTTACCGTCGAAATTTTTGTCGGCTTCGGCAACACCTCCGCTAGATTTCCTTTCCATGCTGCTGGATTCGCGGTCTCGCGATATTTGCGGGCAATCGCCCAATCAAAGACCGCCTCCATCCGTTGTCTAACGCGATTCGCGGTGTGCGTCTTGTCCCTCCATATCGGCTCGATAACCGATAAGACGTGCGACATCTCGACGTCCGCCACTTCCATGTCGCCAACGACTGGAACTGCATATAGCTCTAGGGAGGAAAGCCAATTTGCACGAGAACGCGCGTTGCGAAACTCTGGAGCAATCGCCTCGTGCTTGCGACGAGCAGCCTCGGCAAAGCTCAATCGTTTAGCCTGACTCGCGCGCAACGCCACCTTCGCCGCTTTCCGCTCCTCGATGGGGTCAAATCCCTGGTCAATCTTGCCGCGTGTAACGCGTGCTTTTTCGCGCGCCTGAGCCAGAGTGACGTCAGGGAAACCGCCGAGCCCGATATCTCGTCTTCGACTACCGACGGTGGCACGGAGAATCCATGATCTAGCACCGGATTTCGAAACCTGGAGTAGCAATCCGGCCACGCCGCCCACGGCATGCATGCCAGGCTTATCTAATCGCTTCACCTGAATCGCGCTTAGTTCGATTCCCTTTTTTGGCATCCCAACGACCTACCCAACAATAGCGATGGTATTGGAAGATACGTGGCGTTACTGGACGAATCAAGTAACTATTTATTTTAAAAGGAATATACAGCTCATTGGTAAGCCTTGATACTGGATAAAACATGTTCCCGACACTTCTCCCCGGCACCATCGGCCTCTCACAACGCATGGCCCTGTGCGTTGAAAGGCTCGGTCAAAACCGACCCATAGCCGAAGACTCACCCTATTCGAGCGAACGCCGCTGCCGTTTATCGGCGCCTGTTTTACGCCGGTCGGCACATCCGCAATAAACCCCGACTGAACGCCGATACTGCAATCATGCGTAATCTGCGTTCGTCTGCTCCGACCCACACCCGCGGTTTCACCCTGCTGGAACTGCTTGTGACCATCGCCGTGGCCGCCATCCTGCTGGCGATCGCCATCCCGTCGTATCTGGGCATGGTCCAACGCAATACGATCGCGGCCAATGCGAACGATCTGGTCGGCGACTTCAACTACGCCCGGAGCGAGGCCGTGACCCGCGGGCGGCCGGTCCATGTTTGCGCAAGCTCCAATCAGACGAGCTGCGGCGGCGACTGGGATGACGGCTGGATCATATTCGCACCCGCTGCGGGCACAACAGCACCCACGAACGACAACATTCTTCGCGTGCACGGCCGCCTGGACGGCACCATCAACGTGGGTTTCAGCCGCGGCACCGGCACACCGGTGGTCTTCGATGCCAACGGCTTCGCTCGTGCCAGCAACGGCACCTTCGCCATCACCTCCAACGACACCAGTGACAGCACGCAAATCCGTATCGCCACCAGCGGACGGATCGAACGTCTGGAATCCCGGGGCTCCTGATGAACCATCCGACCCACGCCGCCGGATTCACCCTGCTCGAGGCCCTGGTCACGATCGTGATCGTTTCCATTGGACTGCTGGGGCTGCTTGGATTGCAGACCGTCAGCATCGTCAATACCCAGGTGTCTTCGGCTCGAACCCAGGCGACGTTCGCCGCCGATAATATCGCGGACCGCATGCGCGCGAACCGGGCCGGGGTCGCCGCCGACGCCTACGACGGCGTGAACAATCCCTCGGCCGGTTCGGCCCCGACACTGTGTGAAAACGGTGCCTCCTGCTCGCCCACGCAAATGGCGACCTACGACGCTTATGTCTGGGATCGGTCGCTGGGCGATCAGAGCGCTAGCGGACAGGGTTTGCTACCCAACGGGCGCGGTGCGATCGACTGCGTACAAAACGATGGTGCCGCCTGCCTGCGCTATCAGGTCACCATCACCTGGCAGGAGCGTGATGACACCAGCGGGTCCACCGCGCCGACGAGCCGCTCGTTCGTGACCGAGGTGCGCCCATGACGCCTTTTAAGCCAAACCGTAGCGCGGGCTTCAGCCTGGTCGAACTCATGGTGGCCATGGTGGTCTCGCTCGTGCTGCTCGCGGGCGTGCTTCAGATTTTGTTGAGTAATCGCGACAGCTTCAGCTTTCAGCGCGATATGGCCGGCCTGCAGGAAAACGGGCGCCTGGCATCCTTCGTGATCGAAAATGTCGTGGCGCACGCTGGCTATCGCGTGGAACTGGACCGAAATGACCTGTTCGATGCGGGCGGCGTTTTTGCCAACGGTGCCTTCGTGACGGGCACGAGCGGCGGCGCAGACGGGAATGATTCCCTGCGCCTGCGCTTCCAGGCAGGCACCGGCCACGACGGCTGTAATGGCCCGGACGCCGGCGTAGCCGAACTGCCGCTCAGCAACCTGGGGATGACCGATCTGGAGCTGTACGTGAACGACCAGAACAGTCTCTTGTGCCGCGATCGTTCGTCCGGCTCGGTGCCGCAGCCTATTGTCGAGAACGTGGCACGATTCAAGGTCACCTATGGGATAGATACCGACGGTGACGGTTCGGTCAATACCTACGCCAACTCGCTTGGCGGCGCCAATGCCGCGAACGTGGTGAGCGTTCGTCTGCAGTTATTGCTGGAAAGCGACGACAACATCACTCCCACCGCGACGAGTCACAACTTCGCTTTCGCCTACGGCAACGATTTCACCGCTACCAACCGTCACGCATACCAATTGGTCGACCAGGTCGTCGCTCTGCGTAACGCGATCCCATGAAACATACGATCAAGCTACCGAACCCCCGAACCGAAAACGGCTTTGTGCTCGTCACCAGCCTTATCTTTCTAGTGGTCATCACCCTGCTCGCCGTCTCGGCGATCAGTTCCTCGACGCTGCAGGAGCGTATGGCGTCGAACCTGCGCGAGAAATCACGGGCTCGTCAAGCCGCCGACGCCGCCCTGCGCGCTGCCGAAACCAGTCTTTCGACCGCGGTGACGGCAAACTATCAGCGTGCGCGGGAATGTTCTGCGGATGGAAGCACCGGGAATGCCACGAGCAATCTCGTAATCTGTCGGCAAGGCATATTCGAGGACAGCGGCGGCGAGAATTACTTCGACGCGGCGATATGGGATTCGGGTTCGGCCGGCGTTCAGACCTATTCACCGCCCGCGTCGACAGGGACCAGCGCTACCACGACGCCGAGCGTGCGATACGTCATCGAAGAACTCGAAGGCTGTACCGACACTGTAAATCCCGACGTTTGCGCACGTGCAGCGGGCAAGATCCGCTATCGCGTCACTGCGTTGGCCCGCGGTGCCAATCCTGCTGCCATCGCCGTGACGCAAAGCATCTACGAACGAACCTTCCCCTGAGCCGAGGGCGATATTATGCCAATCAAATCTCGCATCTTTCGCCTGGTCCTCTCCTGCATGGCGCCCCTGCTCTTTGCGGGTACGGCACATGCAGCCAATCTCGATCTGGCTGATCGGCCGCTCCTGTCCGGCGTGAATGTGCCACCCAATATCCTGGTCGCGGTTGATGACTCGGGCTCGATGGACTTTGAAACGCTCTTTCCCACCGACAGCGGCCTGCTGTACTGGGATAGCAACCGCAGTTCGACCTGGACTGGCACTGGTTTCGTGCGGAGCAGCAACAACTCCTACGCCTATCTGTTTCCAAACGGTTATAACGGCTCCGATCGCGACCGCCGTATCTATTCGAACTACTACGCGGCACCGCCCATTCCGGCCTTCGCGTTCGCGCGCTCCCCAGCTTACAACAGCGCCTATTTCGACCCGTCGGTGCCTACGTACGATCCGTGGCTTGGCAAGCCGAATAGCAGCCCAACGAACGCACCGGCCGATCCGGTCACCGGCAGCCACAGACTCAACCTGACCCAGGTGTTGGAGCGCACGGACGATGGCTATACCTTCGCCGTATTCAACAACACCCCGTTCGGCAACGTCCGATATGCCGACGTCGTGTGCGTACGCTCCGGCTTTTTCGGTTGTCGCGAATACGGTTACGAATGGAAGACCAGCTCAAGCACGGCGACATTCAACAACAATCAGCTGGTCCCGATCTCTTACTTCCCGGCCACCTTCTACCTGCCATCGAACGTGCCGCTGCCCGCAACCTTCGGCTGGAAGTCTGGCGCGCCGACGCTGGTCGGTCGCACGCCCGGCGGCGACCGGACGCTCGTGGGCTACGAAATCAAGCCGGCCAATTTCGCCAGCACCACGGCCTATAACAAGGCCATCCAGAATTTCGCCAACTGGTACACGTATTACCGCAAGCGTCATCTGGCCACCCGTGCAGGCGTGGTCGCAGCGTTCGACGAAATCAGCGGCGTGCGCGTGGGTGCAACGACGATCAATCAGGCCAACCAGAGCAGTCCGCCCAACCTGGTCATGCGCAATCTCGGTATCGAAAACAGCGAACAGCCCGATGGCCGCGCTAATTTCTACAGCCAGGTTTTCAATACCGATTTCTCGCAGGCGAGGGGTACGCCGAACCGCCCGGCGCTGAAGTATCTTGGCGAACAGCTGCGCAATAACAACAACATCATCGAGTCCGCCTGTCAGGCCAACTTCGCGATCCTGTTCACTGACGGCTATAACAACTCGTCTGTCAGCGGCGTCGACAACGCCGATCGCGACAGCCGCGCGAACGCCAGGTACGGGGCGCCCTTTGGCGATAGTGAATCCGACTCAATCGCCGATGTGGCGATGGAATATTACGAAAATCTTGGCCAGATCGGTGATTTTGAGCGCGGCCAGATGCGTGTACCGCCGGGTTGTAATGATGTCCGGCCCGACCCATGGCTCGACTGCGAGACCGATCTGCACATGGTCACGCTTGGTGTAACGCTCGGCCAGCGCGGCGTCCTGTTCGACCCCAGTCAGAACTATACCGACGAGCGGGTGTATCGAACGAATCCACCCAATTGGTCGGCACTGCCCAGCCTCGATAACTACGGCAGCGAACAGATTGACGATTTGTGGCACGCCACCATCAACACGCGTGGCAAGCTACTCAACGCGCGCACGCCGGCAGAGATCGCCAGTGCCTTCTCCGGCGCGCTGGAAGAAATCCTGAGCGCTGAAGGCTCGTTTAGTGGCGTAGCGCTCAACTCACGCAGTTTGGCGTCGGAAAGCCTAGCTTTCCAGGCAACGTATTCGGGAGGCGACTGGGCGGGTGATCTCAAGGCCTTTCGCCTGGGCGACGGCTCTGTTGGCAGCACAGCCGAATGGCAAGCTTCGGAAAACGTGCCCGCGCCTAACGACCGCGTGATACTGACTTCGACCGAAAGCGGTGGGAAATTCACCGGCAAGCCCTTCCGCCCTACCGCGCTCGAATCCCTGTACGACGTACTCGGTCTAAGTACAGAGAAAACCCAATATCTCCGGGGCGTCCGGACGCTGGAGCAAAGCAATGGTGGGCCTTTCCGTAACCGCGGCGACCATGTATTAGGCGATATCATCAACTCGACCCCCACGTACGTCGCCGAACCGGATCGGGTTCGTTATCCGCTCGTCTGGAAGGACAACCACCTGAAAGGCGACCCGGGTAACTTCCCCGAAAACGCGGGCACCCCGTACAGCAATCCGGGCAGCAACGGTTTCGCACAGCAAAACGCCAATCGCGACCCGATGGTCTATGTCGGCGCCAACGACGGCATGCTTCATGGCTTCGATGCCAACACGGGCGCGGAGCGAATTGCCTATGTGCCGGGCACGCTGCTCGACGACGTGGATGCGCTGACCGAACCCGGCTACACCCACCGCTATTACGTCGATGGCTCACCAGCGACCGGCGATGCATTCTTTGGCGGCGAATGGCACTCGGTGCTCGTGGGCGGCATGAACAACGGCGGCAATGCCGTATATGCGCTCGATATCACCGATCCGGATAGCTTCAGCGAAGCCAATGCCTCAAGCACGGTTCTATGGGAATACACAGCCTCCGGCGCACTGGGCCAGACCTACGGTAAACCCTCGATCTCGCGTCTTCATAACGGTGACTGGGCCGCTCTGTTCGGCAACGGCTATAACAGCGAGGGCCGCAGCGCGTCGCTTCATATCGTACGAATGGCCGACGGCATACCGGTCCGTAGCGCGATCGATACGAACTCCGCGCCGGTCGCGGATGCCTACCCGAACGGTCTCAGCGAGGTCACCCCGATCGATGTGGATGGCGATTTCATCATCGACTACGTCTACGCGGGCGACCTCTACGGCAATATGTGGCGCTTCGATCTCACGTCGAAATCAACGTCGGAGTGGTCAGTTACGAAGCTGTTCACGGCCAGGGGCCCGGGCGGCAGCGTACAACCCATCACCATGGCGCCCCAGGTCGGCATCCACCCTTACGGGCCCGGTTATGGCGTGATGGTCTATTTCGGCACCGGCAAGTACCTGGAGAAAAACGACGCCCTGTTCAACAGCGGCCTGGAAAACAGTTTCTACGCCGTTTGGGACAGCAGCGTATTCAGTTACCGCGCCACCGCCACCGCGCCAGGAATCGCACCCGGCGGCTTTACGCGCGCCAATCTTCAGAACCAGACGCTAACGAACGTCGAATCCGGCGGCACAACCTACCGCGTCGTCAGTGATAACCCGGTCAACTACACCACGGACGCCGACGGAAATGGCGGGCAACGTGGCTGGTATATGGATATGCCGGCGAACAGCGGCGAACTGCTGATCAACACGCCGACGCTCGTAGGCGATCTGGTGTTGTTCACCACCCTAGTCCCGCCGGAGCAGGCGTGCTCGCTTGATCAGGCATCGGGCGCCATCATGGCGGTGCGCGCCGACACGGGTGGGCGCGCCAACCGGCCGGTATTCGATCTGGACCGCAATCGCCAGCACGACAGTGGCGATCTGATCGGCGGAGACGATAACCAGGTCGCCCCCTCCGGCATTGTTCTCGGCGCCTCGCCCGTAGGTGGCCTGGGTGTCAATAGCAACGGTGACGGCATCGCTCAGGTACAGTCCGGTACGAGCGAAGGCGGTATCCTCACTTGGCTGCTGGATACAGGGCAAAATACGAACTCGCGCGTCAGCTGGCGCGAGATCAGGCGATAGACCATGCGACACCGCAAAACATACGGCTTCACGCTTATCGAGCTCATGATCACCGTGGCGATCGTCGGCATTCTTGCCGCGATCGCCTACCCGTCCTATCTCGACCAGGTCCGCAAATCGCGGCGTGCGGATGCACAGAGCGCCTTGCTCCAGGCCGCCAACCGCCAGGAGCGGTTGTACACGACGCAGTACAGCTATACCCAGAACCTAAGCGATCTTGGCATGGCGGCCGAAACCGAGAACGAGGCGTACACGCTCACGATCAATAGTGCGGACGCGAACGGCTTTCAGATATCCGCGAACGCCAAGGACGATCAGACCAACGACGACTGCACCACGCTTACGATCAACCAGCGTGGTGAGAAAACAGCGAATGGTACCGGCGTGGGCACGGCGATCAGTCAGGACTGCTGGTAACAGCGAAACACTCGGCGCCGGCCGCTGTAGACGGTTGTGAGCGCGTCATTTGGCGAGCGCTATACCGCACCTTCCGGGACGGCTCGAACCAATGTCCGCGAGCGGCCGTAGAGGCTACGCTGCTATTTGGCAGCCATAGGCGTCACCTGGCAGAACGTTTTACGCAACGGCCAGAACCGCCGTCTCGAAGTTGGCGCAGGCCAGAGAAGTGTCGCTAACCCGACGTATCGGGCGCTTCGGTCATCGCTGGCCGACGAGAATTCGGGACGTTGAGGAGGCGCCCGGAAGCACGCTTCGTGTACTACGGCGCGTCATGAAACGCGAGCATCGCTGAAATCGTCCGCAACGGACGATTGGGGCCAATATAGCGCGTAGCAGCCTCACGAGCCGCCGGCGACGCTCAGCGCCAACGGTTAGCTAGCCCCGGCGCGGGCGCAGCATATCAACGCCCATCAGGATGGCGCCGAGCACGATGGCACTATCGGCGACATTGAACGCCGGGTAATGCCAGCCGTAGATATGAAAATCGACGAAGTCGACCACATAGCCCCTTGCGGCGCGATCGATCGCATTGCCGAGCGCGCCGCCCATGATCAGGGCCAAGGAGGCAGCGACCAACCGCTCGCCGTGCGGATGCCGGCGCATCCACACCAGGATGCCGATCGCCACGATCACGCTCAGGCCAACGAAGAACCACGGCGTGGCCCCGGCAAAGATGCTGAACGCCGCACCCGTGTTGTGCATCAGGGTCAGGTTCAACCAGCTAAACAGCGGGATGCGATCGAACAGCTCGAGATTGTTTACCACCAGCTGTTTGGTGATCTGATCCACGGCAATCACCGCGGCCGATAGCCACAGCCAGTGCACGTTCTGCAGCTGAAAGCCGCGTTCGTCGGGCGTGGTGGTCTTGTCGGTGGATAGCGTCATGGGGATTTCGGCTCTTGCAGATGCGAGCGCACGCGCTCGACATCGCGATGCATCTGGGCGGTCAACGCCTCGAGCGAATCGTAGCGCTCTTCGGCACGAATGAACGCTTCGAAGGATACGTCAATCCGCTGGCCGTATAAATCGCCGTCGAAGTCGAGCACGAACACTTCCAGCAGCGGCTCACGGCCGTTCACCGTCGGGCGCACGCCAAAGCTCGCGGCCCCGGCCCGGCGCACGCCGTCAGCCATATAGACCCACACGGCGTAGACGCCGAAGCGCGGCGCGGGCTTGCGCGCGAGCCGAATATTCGCGGTCGGAAAACCCAGGGTGCGCCCGAGGCGCTCGCCGCGAACCACCCGCCCGCTCACCCAATAGGCATGGCCGAGCAGACGATTGGCCTGGTCCACGTCGCCCGCCGCGAGCGCATCGCGTACACGTGTGGAGCTGACCCGGGCGCCGTCGACCTGTACGTCGGGCAGCGGTGCGACCTCCATTTCACGGTCGTGGGCGAATGCGCGCAGGGTTTCGATATCGCCGGCCCGCTTCTGGCCAAAGCGAAAGTCCTCTCCAACCAACAGATAGTGTGCATTCAGGCGCGCCGAGAGCAGATCTTCCAGGAACGCATGCGGCGACATGCCGGCAAAGGCGGCGTCGAAGCGCGCCCAGGCAAAGATATCCACGCCCAGGGCCTGGGCCATGCGCATCTTTTCGCGCGGTGACGAGAGTCGTGCCGGTGCGCTTTCGGGCGCAAAGAACTCGCGCGGCATCGGCTCGAAGCTCATCAGTACGCTCGGCACACCCAACGTCTGCGCACGCTCGCGCAGCTGGCGCACGATGGCCTGATGACCTCGGTGGAGACCATCGAAGTTGCCGATCGTGAGCGCGCAGCCTGCGTCGAGCGCACCCATGCGGCGAACGTTACGAACGACACGCATGCTTAATCCGTTTCCCGGAGAATGAACTGGCGCGGGCGTACGCCGAGTAGCGCAAGCACAAGAAAATACACGCCAATGCCGGCACCGATCCATATCAGCAGCCATTCGACCCGGGCCAGCGCGCCGCGCGCAACCCAGACCGGCAGATCAGCCGCGCCGATCCAGAGCACACCGCCCATCGCGACACAGCCGATACCCACCTGCAGCATCAGACGCCCCCAGGCCGCGCTGGGCTTGTAAACGTCCGCCTGGCGCAGATAGCGATACAGCAGACCGGCGTTAATGAACGCACCCAGCGAGGTCGCCAGCGCCAGCCCCGCATGCGGCGCCGGCCAGCCCATATAGGTGAACAGCCCCACAAACGACAGGTTCATCACCATCGCGCCGATCAGCGATATCACCCCGCAACGCACGGGCGTGCGCGAATCTTCCCGCGAGAAAAACCCGGTGACCAGTACCTTGACCAACGAAAACCCCATGAATCCCAGCGCGTAGGCCATCAACGCATACTGACTCATCAGCGCGTCGTGACCATCGAACGAGTGATAATTGAACAACGTCGTAACCAGCGGCCCGGCGAGCACGAACATGCCCACCATCGCCGGCAGCCCCACCACGACCAGCAGCCGAAGCGCCCAGTCCAGCGTATCGGAAAACTCGCGTGCAGACTTGCTTGCATGACGTGCCGACAGGCTGGGCAGGATGACGGTCGCGATCGCGATCGAAAACACGCCGAGCGGGAATTCCATCAACCGATCGGCATAGTAGAGCCAGCTCACACTGCCCGCGGCCAGCAGTGAGGCAATGACGGTATCGAGCAGCAGATTGAGCTGCGCCACCGACGAACCAAACAAGATCGGCAGCATCAGCGACAGAATGCGGCGTACCTGCGGCTCCGACCAGCCCCAGCGCGGGCGCGGCAACCGGTCGATCTGCAGCAGGAACGGCACCTGAAACGCCAGCTGGACCACACCGGCGACGAGCACCCCCACGGCGAGCGCCATTTCCGGGCGCGCGAAATACGGCGCCAGGCCGACGGCCGCGCCGATCAGGCATACGTTGAGTAATACCGGCGTGAACGCAGGCACGCTGAAACGCCCGTACGTATTGAGAATGCCGCCCGCGAGCGCGGTCAGCGAAATGAACAGCAGGTAGGGAAAGGTGAATCGCAGCAGATCGACGGCAAGTTCGAACTGTTCCGGTTGCTGGGAAAAACCCGGCGCGAATAAGTAAATGAGTAGCGGTGCCGCGATCACACCCACCACGGTAATGCCGAACAGGATGAGCCCGAGCGTGCCGGCGACCACATCGATGAGATGCTGGACATCAGACCCGGTATCCCGGCTCTTGGTCGCCGACAGCACCGGCACGAACGACTGTGCGAAGGCGCCCTCGGCGAACAGCCGGCGCATGAAGTTGGGAATCTTGAAGGCAACCAGAAACGCGTCCATGCCCACGCCCGCGCCGAAGATCACCGCGAAGATCACGTCGCGCAGGAAGCCGAGCACGCGTGACAACAGCGTCATTACGCCGACCGTACTCGTGGATCGCGCTAGCGACGAAGCCATGGATATCCTAGGAATGCGCCAAAGTGCGGCGCACTATAGCCGGATTGCCGAATGCTGTGAAAGCGAGCCGTGACAGGGCGAGCGCTGCCGCGCGCAAACCCTCTCTATAACCGGCCGTTGCCGTTCTGCCACCCCGCTCTATTTGAAGGCGGGCAGCGCCATAGTTGACAAAAGCGCTGCGAATCATAATAATCGCGCGCCTGCCAACCTTACATTCAACGAATTCGAGGAGCCGCTCAGTGGCGAACTCTCCGCAAGCCCGCAAGCGCGCCGAACAGGCCGTTACCCGTCGTGAACGCAACATGGCGCAGCGCTCGCTCGTGCGCACCCACATCAAGAAGGTGCAGAAAGCCATCGCCGCCGGCAGCGAAGCCGACGCGCGCGCCGCTTTCCAGGCCGCGGTACCGATCATCGATCGCATGGCCGGCAAGGGCCAGATCCATCGCAACAAGGCCGCACGCCACAAGTCGCGCCTGAACGCTCAGATCAAGGCCTTGGCGAGCGCCTGATAAGACTCGACGGGCCACTTGGCCCTAACGAAAAAGCCCGCTACGTGCGGGCTTTTTTGTGGCTACAAGAATAACGCCGGCAGCGCTGTCTCGCAGCGAATAGCTTTGCGCTAGCCAGCCCGCGACAGCACCAGGTTGTTGCGATGGATGAACTCCGGCTCTCCGCCGTAACCCAGCAGCGCTTCGATCTGATCGCTCGATTGACCGGCAAGCTGGCGAACCTCGCGCGCATCGTAGTTGGCCAACCCCTGCGCGATTTCCTCGCCCTCGGGGCCGATACACGCGACCAGATCACCCCGTCGGAAATTGCCGTCCACAGCAGTGATACCGATCGGCAGCAGGCTGCGTCCGGCGCTGCGCAGCACCTTCACCGCGCCGGCGTCGAGATGAACCGCACCCCGCACCTGGCGCTGACCGGCAATCCAGTTCTTGCGGGCCGCACGGCGTGCACCCTGGCCGGGCGTGAGCAGCGTGCCGATCGACTCCCCGCCCATGATGCGCGCAAGCACATCCGGTGCCAGACCGTCGGCGATAATCGTCGCCGCCCCGGAATCGGCCGCCTGGCGTGCGGCGAGCACTTTCGTGCGCATGCCGCCCCGGCCCAGCGCGCCGCCCGTGCCGGCCGCGGCAGCCAGCAGGGCCGCGTCGTGGGCATCGCATTCAGCGATCCGCTGGGCATCCGGCGCCTGGCGCGGGTCCGCGTCGTAGACGCCGGACTGATCGGTGAGGATGATCAGCCCGTCGGCGTCGAGCAGGTTTACTGCCAGCGCCGCCATGGTGTCGTTATCGCCCACCCGTATTTCGTCGGTGGCGATCGCATCGTTTTCGTTGACGATCGGCACGACGCCCAGCCCCAGCAGCGTCATCAGCGTACTACGCGCATTGAGGTAGCGCCGGCGATCGGAAACATCCTCGTGCGTCAGCAGCACCTGCGCGGTACGCAGCCCGTGGGTTTCGAAACAGCGGGCATAGGCTTCCACCAGCCCGGCCTGGCCCACCGACGCCGCGGCCTGCACCGCGCTCAGACTCGAAGGGCGTTCACGCCAGCCCAGCCGGACCAGCCCTTCCGCCACCGCGCCGGATGAAACGAGTACCACCTGGCAGCCGGATTTCTGCAGCGCAGCGATCTGGGCTGCCCAGCCGGCCAGACGCTCGCGGTCGAGCCCGCGGCCATCCGCGGTGAGCAGCGCACTGCCGATCTTGACCACCCAGCGCCGCGCGCCGGCAAGGTCCTCACGAGTCGAAATCATCGCCTTCGCCGTCGCTATCGCTCACGTCGTCCTGCGATGCAGCGGGTTCCGATTCGCGCCGGGCCTGCTCGGCATCGAGATGATCCATGGCATCGCCCAGCAGCGTACGCAGCGTATCCGGCTTGACCGCCGAGACGGTATAAACCGGCCCCTCCCATTCCAGGGTCTGTACGATGCGATCGCGCAGGGAGGCGACTTCCTGTGCGTCGAGCACCTCGGTCTTGTTGAGTACCAGCCAGCGCGGGCGTTCGGCCAGCTGCGGGCTGAACCGGGCCAGCTCGTCGGCGATCATGCGCACGTTTTCGGCCACGTCGCCCTGTTCGAAATCGAGCAGATCGACCACGTGAAACAGCAGTCGCGTGCGCTGGATATGGCGCAGAAAGCGATGGCCCAGGCCCACGCCTTCGGCCGCGCCTTCGATCAGCCCCGGCAGATCGACGAGCGTAAAACTTCGGAGCGCGCCTACGCTTACCACGCCCACCTGCGGGTTCAGGGTCGTAAACGGATAATCGGCGATACGCGGGCGTGCGCCGGAGACGGCCGCGAGCAGCGTCGACTTGCCGGCATTGGGCATGCCGACCAGGCCCACGTCGGCGAGCAGCTTGAGCTCGAGGCGCAATTCGCGGATTTCGCCGGGCGTGCCGTCGGTGGTCTTGCGCGGCGCCTGGTTGGTACTCGACTTGAAGCGTGCGTTGCCGAGACCGTGGAAGCCGCCCTGGGCCACCAGCAGCGTATCCCCGTCATGGGTGAGATCGCCGATCAGCTCGCCGGTTTCGCGCGCATAGCACAGCGTGCCCACCGGCACCGGCAGATAGCGATCCTCGCCCTTGGAGCCGGTGCGGTTCTTGCCCGCACCGTTGCCACCACGCTCGGCTTTGAAAACGCGGCTCACGCGATAGTCGTAGAGCGTGTTCAGGTTGTGATCGGCCACCATGTAGACGCTGCCGCCATCACCGCCATCGCCGCCGTCCGGCCCACCGTGCGGGACGTATTTTTCGCGCCGAAAACTCAGGCAGCCATGGCCGCCATCGCCCGCCTCAACACGCAGATTGGCTTCATCGACGAACTTCATGCCGTACTCTCTTGGCTCGTGACCGCAAAGGAAGATGCGCGCTATGGTCGCACCGCCCGATTGTCGGACAAAAAAAAGCCCCGCGCTCGGCGAGGCCTTTTACGCGAGTTACGCGCTATTCGTTACTCGACAGCCTGAATCGAGACGAACTTGCGGTTACGCGGGCCCTTGACGGCGAAATTCACGATGCCATCAGCGTTGGCATACAGCGTGAAGTCGCGGCCGGTGCCCACGCCATCACCGGCATGGAACGTATTGCCGCGCTGACGCACGATGATGTTGCCGGCCTTGACCTTCTGGCCGCCGAATTTCTTTACGCCCAGGCGTTTCGATTCGGAATCGCGACCGTTGCGGGTACTGCCGCCTGCCTTTTTATGTGCCATGAGTGCTGTCCTCTAACCTGATCGGGTGAGCCGAGCGCTAAAGCGCCCGCAAATCGTCCGGCGCTTAAGCGCCCGGGATCGACTTGATCTTGAGCTGCGTGTAGTGCTGGCGATGGCCGTGGGTACGACGATACTTCTTGCGACGCTTGAACTTGATCACCTGGATCTTGTCGTGGCGCGCATGCGTCATCACCTCGGCGGAGACCGCCTTGCCATCGAGTACCGGCGTGCCGATCTGGACGTTGTCGCCGTCCGAAATCAAGAGCACGTCGCTCAGATCGATGGTGCTGCCGGCTTCAACATCCAGCTTTTCGACGCGCAGAATATCGCCTTCTGCCACTCTGTACTGCTTACCGCCGGTGCGTATAACCGCGTGCATGACCACTCCACATCGCGTAAAAACAAGGGCTGATGCCCGTTTGAAGAGCGCGAATGATACGTTTTCGAACGCCCCCGGTCAACGACTGAATACAGCGATCGCTGTTCTTGACAGCAAACGGGCGCGCGCCTAAGTTTGCCGCTGTTTTCTCAGCCCCTGTCCCATGAGTATTCAGCCGCTTCTCAAGCCGGTCGATGATGATATGCGCGCGGTCGACGCGCTCATACGCGCACGTTTGAATTCCGATGTCATTCTCATCAACACGCTGGGCGAATACATCATATCCAGCGGCGGCAAGCGGTTACGCCCCGCGCTGGTGCTCCTGGCGGCACGCGCGAGCGGATATACCGGCGAACAGCACCATCTGCTGGCCGCGATCATCGAATTCATCCATACCGCCACCCTGTTGCACGACGACGTGGTGGACGAATCCACCATGCGCCGCGGCCAGGAAACGGCGAACACGGTATGGGGCAACGACGCCAGCGTATTGACCGGCGACTTCCTCTACTCGCGCGCATTCCAGATGATGGTCGAACTGGAAAGCTTCGACGTCATGCGCGTGCTGGCCGATGCCACCAATCGCATCGCCGAGGGCGAAGTGCTCCAGCTGATGCATGCGCACAATCCCGACCTCGCCGAAGCCGACTATCTGGAAGTGGTGGATCGCAAGACCGCCAGCCTCTTTTCCGCCGGCTGCCGCCTCGCGGCACAGCTGGGCGGCTGCAGCGCCGAACAGCAGCAGGCCATGGCCGACTACGGCCGTCACCTCGGCGTGGCCTTTCAGGTCATCGACGACGCGCTCGACTACGGCCGCGGCGATGGTGGCTACGGCAAGAACGTCGGCGACGACCTCGCCGAAGGCAAGGCCACCCTGCCCGTAATCCGTGCCCTGGCCTGTCTCGACGCGGATCATGCCGCCCCCATTCGCACCGCGCTTCGCGACGGTAACCTCGATGCGATGAATTCAATCATGAAAGCGATTGAATCCACTCAAGCGATGGAATACACTTGCCGCCGCGCTGAGGAGGAGGCCGACAAGGCCATCGCCTCACTCGCCGCTTTCGAAGAGTCCGAAGCAAAGCAAGGACTCGTCGAGCTGGCCCGGTTCTCGGTCCAGCGACGACACTGATTCGGAGTATAGCTCAGCTTGGTAGAGCGCCACCTTCGGGAGGTGGAGGTCGTAGGTTCAAATCCTGCTACTCCGACCATACAAAGCAAGGGCTTAGGCGAATCGCCTAAGCCCTTTTATTTTGCCTAAGTATTGGATAAGTGCGGCCACACTAAAACGGGACGCCCACCTTTAGGCTCGTCGCGAACTCGTCTATTCGCGCATTAGCGATACTCGCCTTTTCTCTTGCATTGGCTAAAGCCTCTGATCGCTCTTCCGCGTCGTCGCTATTTTGCGCGATCTTTACGGCTGCTAGATAAGCGTTCACGTGGTCTTCTGCCGCCGCGAGCATGCCCGCAAAACCATCCCTGAGCGACTCGCCGAAATACAGTTCGACAAGCATCTCTAGTTCAAACAAAGGCGGCACCTCTCGGGCGGGGCGACCTTCCGGCGAGATACCCCTTTTAAGGGCGAAGGTGGCGTTCGCTAGCTGAAGATTTACATCGCGGCGTAGATGCAATGTCGCCAGGTACAGGCGCTCCAGCCTACTCCGCGCACGTTCCTTTAACTCGCGGTCAGCCTCGTGACTCAACTCAGAGTCAGACCTTTGGTTAGCAGCTCGAAGAGTTAGCCAAGTCGTCGCAAGCATCCCAACCACAGTGAGAAAGGAACTCAGCACCGTAACCATGCACCCCCCTAGAAACCATGACAGCTTGAGAAGTCTAGTACCGCGCTCATCTTCGGTGAAGCGCTACGGCCACTTAAGAATCACCGACCGCCGCATATCGGACACCGAAGCACGAGCCCACCCTCGCCCCGGAATAACGCCGGGTGCTGATAGCCGCACCCTGGACAGTCTTCATCAATCGCATCAACTGACGGGTGTTTATAGCGGGCTTCGATCAGGTCGGCCGTATCCCGATACGCCCTCACCAGCGCCCCCAGTAGCTCAACCTCGCTTGCCTCGCGCACGTACGGCCCGCGTTGCGCCAACGCCCGTCTACGCGCTTCTGCAGGCGCGCAAACCACGCCAGGCATACAAGATCGAAGTCGCGCCATAGGTAGACGCGCAGCTCGTCGTTAAGCGGTAGGCAGAGCTCGAGGGTCGGTCCACCTGGTTTGGGCATAGCCGATTCTGTACGTGCGCACAGTCCGCCACCACTAGCCGAAATGCGGCCCATGTGATCGTCGTCGACGATTCGCTTTCGCCGTCGCCTCTCGCTGCCTTTTAGCCCTGTCCCTCGCTTCGTCATTCGACGTAGCATCCAAGTGATAAGAAATCGGGACTTCGAACTGGATGCGACTCACCGATTCATCTGTCGAGCTCCTATCACCTTCTCCACCAACCGACAGAACGCTCGCTACTTTGAGCTTAGCCCCGCCCCCCATTGATTGTTCGTTGGTGGCGCGAACGGCGACATCAAACCGGAGCATAAAAGCCGAAGCATTGTAATCAGCGGTAGCAAGCAGATTTTCTTGCTGCGCCTTGATCGTTAACCTGGGTGAAACGGTGCCGTATTCGACCTTGTCTTGTGCTCGCTTCACCCCGTTCAGGACTTGTTCGATTGATGTCGCGACGAACTCTTCTAGATCCATTCGTTATATCTCCTCTATTCGGCGCACCAAGCCTGCCGGTGCCCGCCTTCATAAGGGCGGGCCAGCCCGCGCCGATGAGCATGTCGGACAGGTCGCGGCCGTCGACCATGATATCGGCCACGATCCTGAAATACTTCCCGCGGTCGATGTCATCGGGCCGGGTCTCGCGCGCGCTGCGCAGCTTGACGACGGTGAACTGCTTCGCCGCCCTCGCCTGGTCCTTTTCGGCTTGGCATTTGCCGCGCATTTCGGACGTATCCGCGCCGCGCAGCCGGATCGGCACGCGCTCGCCAATGATAGGCGGCCAGCCCGCAATATCGCCGCGGAATGTGTCGCCGTCGTAGATCGACGTCATGCGCTCGACGGTGGCGGTGCCGTAGCCGCTAGCCTGCGCGACTTGCAAAAACAAGCGCCAACGCTAAGGCTAGCGTGTACATGCCATACCCCTCCCGTCTCATACCTTTGCATCGGCTAGATCATCGAATGACATATGAATGAGCCTTTCGCCGCACTGGTCGGCGCGTTGGTCGTCGCAATTGGAACGGTCGGCGCTTCGGTTTATCAGACGTACTCGCACAATTCGAAAGAAAAAGATCGGCGAAAACGCGAACGTCTAGAAGAGCTTTACAAGCTCTGCGACCGCGTGAAAGAGATAGTCGAAGAAACGCACGATAGTATCCATGGTGTAAATCGCAATGAACGGGCGGTGAAGAAAACAGCGCACCAAGAGCTTGAACAAATTCGCATGCTAGTGCGCTTGTACTTCGATCGGTCGCTCGGCCCGCATTTCAACGCTCTTGAAACGGCCAATGGACAATGGTTAACAACGGTCGCATTCTGCTTTAACAACTACGATGAAGTAGACGTCAGCGCTTTAGGTGAAGACCTAACCGATAGCGAAGAGACGGCCCGCAACAGAATCAGGCGCACCGTTGCGAGGCTAAAGCATGCTATCGAGGACCTAATCCCAGAATAGCTACGCTATGGGTTCAAGAATCGCCGCATGATCTTCGCTCGGCTTCCCGACGCGTTTGTCTATCGGCCACGATTCGTAGCTCGAGTATCGACCGTCGAAAAGGATCTCGGACAAATGCGCCGGCTCGGTGTCCGGATCGATCCACGCCCGCAATGCCTCGGCGGTCAGCACCTGCGGCTGGCGATTGTGAATGTGCGCGATGTCGTCGTTAGGCTCGCCGGTCAGAATCGCGAAGGTGACCTCGCCGCTCGCTGGGTGATCGTCTGGCAGCTTCGCCGCCTTGCTCCAGATACCCGCGAAGAAAAACGGTTGGGCCTCGCTGGGCCGGATTGCGAACGGCTGTTTGCCGCCCTCGCCGCGCTGCCATTCAATCCAGTAGTCGGCCGCGACCAGACAGCGCTGGCGTTCGAAGGCCTTCACGAAGAGCTTTTTTCGGCGGCCGTCTCTGACCGGGCGTTGATCGGCGATAGCTTGGTATCGGTCGCCCAGTTCGGAATGAAGCCCCACCACGCGGGCCCGAGCGCAGCCTCGCCATTGTCCGGGTTCAACAGCCCCACGAGCTGGAACGTACCGGGCGGCCGGTTGTAGCTGGGCGAATCGTCTAAACGATTCGAAACCATCGCATCGATGATGCCTGCATAAGCTTCGGCCGCGGTGTATCTGCTGTAACGTCCGCACATTGCGCGGAGTATGCCTGAGATAACGGGCGAAGTTCAGGCGCCGCACGAGGCGCCAAATTGCCGCGCGTCGAAAACTATTCGGCAGGCCACCCTAGCCAGTTACTTGCAGTTTCGCGGTTGTCGCTTGCGTGATCGACCGCCCCGGAACTTAGTTGCCCCGCACACCATATGTGGGCTTTTTCCCACCTTCTCACCAATAAACGCGCATTCAAACTTTAAAAAAACGGCAAGATGCAAAGTCGACGATTAGTGGTTATTCGCTTCTATATCAGCGCTCCGGCCGACGGCTACTTATTCAGCCGGCGCGCGCCTTACCGGCGAGGCGTGTGACTGGCAACCGGGCGCTGTTGCGCCCGATTTAAGGCCAATCGCAGGCGTGGCTCTACGCGCCCGCCTGTTCTTCCATCATTTCGTCATAAGTTCGCGCCAGCTCGGTCTTTTCGTTGTCGCTGAGCACCTTGCCGGCGACCTGGAAGACTTCCTGTTCCTCTTCATCCAGGTGATGGGTGACGAGGTGCTGGAGTTTCTTGGCGGATGCCAGCCAACCGGGTGAGCTGTAGTCGGTCTGTTCCAGCGTTTCCACCAGTTCGTCGATTTCGTGGTGTTCGGCCACGCTATGGCGCGCTTTCTCCTGGGTCTGGTCGTATTCCATCAGCGGCACATAGAAGTGACGCTCTTCGGCCGCGGCGTGGTGGTGCAGCTCCGCCTTGAGGGCAGCGAACAGGCCTTCGCGCTTGTCCGTATCGCCGTGCGTGTCGGTCAACGCGTCGAGCAGACGGCGCTGTTTGTCGTGGCTTTCGCGTAGTGCCTGGAAAATGTTTTTCACTTTGAATCCTTGTATCTGTCTCGGTGGTCTTGACGGCGTTGATGGTACCTTGGCGGCATACGCCATAAAATCCTTGCTGTTGCAGTGAAGCCACCCTGCCGTGATTCGCGCGCCTGCCGATAACATGCACGGTGGATACGACCGATTTCGAGAACACCCTATGGCCACGAACAAGAACACGCTTGCCACGCCGGCATTGGGCGGCCTGGCACGCCAGCTCGTCGAGGACGGGCTGATCGATGCCGACAAGGCACGCGAGATACAGCAGCAGGCCTATCAGGAGGATGAGTCCTTTGTGGCCCGCGTGGTCAACAGCGGCGTGCTCTCGGCGGCGGTGCTGGCCAAGGCGGCCTGTGAAGAGTTCTCCATGCCGCTGCTCGATCTGCGCGCGGTCAACGCCGACCAGATGCCGATCAAGAAGGTACCGGAGAACCTGATCCGCAAGCACGGCGTGCTGCCGCTCTACCAGCGCGGCCGTAACCTGATGGTGGCGGTTGCCGACCCCACCAACCTGCAGGCCCTGGACGAATTCAAGTTCAGTACCGGCCTCAATATCGAGCCGATTCTGGTCGAGCAGGACAAGCTGGCCAAGGCGATCGGCAATGCCTTCAGCGCTATCGATAGCGCGATGGCCGGCCTGGACGACGTATCCCTCGACAGCATTCAGTTCGACGATACCGGCGAAACCCCCGATGCGCAGGCCGATGCCAGCCGCGTGGATTCCGACGACGCACCCGTGGTGCGTTTCGTGAACAAGGTCATGCTCGACGCGATCAACCGGGGCGCGTCGGATATTCATTTCGAGCCCTACGAAAAGAGCTATCGCGTACGCCTGCGCCAGGACGGCGTACTGCGCGAAGTCGCCGCCCCGCCAGCCGGGCTGGGCATGCGCCTGTCGGCCCGCCTGAAGGTCATGGCCCGACTCGACTTGGCCGAACGCCGGGTTCCTCAGGACGGGCGTATCAAACTCAACCTGAACAAGAACCGCGCCATCGACTTTCGTGTTTCGACCTGCCCGACCCTGCACGGCGAAAAAATCGTGCTGCGTATTCTCGATCCGACCAGCGCACAGATGGGGATCGAGGCCCTGGGTTACGAAAACGACCAGCGCGCGCTGTTCGAGGAAACCATTCACCGCCCCTACGGCATGGTGCTGGTCACCGGCCCGACCGGTAGCGGCAAGACCGTATCGCTGTACACGGCGTTGAACATGCTCAACACCGCGGATCGCAACATCTCGACTGCCGAGGACCCCGCCGAAATCAATCTGCCCGGCATCAACCAGGTCAACGTTCATCCGAAGGTGGGACTGACCTTCGCGAGCTGTCTGCGCGCCTTTCTGCGCCAGGATCCGGACGTGATCATGGTCGGCGAGATTCGTGATCTCGAAACCGCGGAAATCGCCATCAAGGCCGCGCAGACCGGCCATATGGTGCTCTCCACCCTGCATACCAACGATGCGCCGCAAACCCTCACCCGTCTGGTGAACATGGGCGTGCCGGCCTACAACATCGCCGCCTCGGTTTCGCTGATCATCGCCCAGCGCCTGGCGCGACGACTATGCCCCCAATGCAAGCTCGAGGCACAGATTCCGCGCGAGGAGCTCATCGCTGAAGGTTTTCGCGAGGACGAACTCGACCAGCTCGAGCTGTACGAAGCCAACCCCGACGGCTGCGATAACTGCACCAACGGCTACAAGGGCCGTATCGGCATCTATCAGGTGATGCCGGTCACCGACGAAATCGGCCAGATCATCATGGAAGGCGGCAACGCCGCCGATATCGAACGCCAGGCCACGCTCGACGGCGTGATCGACCTGCGCGAAGCCGGCCTGCAGAAAATGCGTGCCGGCCTGCTCAGCCTCGCCGAAGTCAACCGCGTAACCGTCGACTAGCCGCCCGACGGTAAGAACGGGGCCACGACAGGAGCCTGCTGCGCCTGGGGGCGTGCTCGCCTCAGTAGTTGGGCCAGATGCCGCGGGTGACCAACTCGAGCAAATGGCCGTCCGGATCGCGGAAATAAAGGCTCACCGCACCCTTTGGCCAACGGGTACGGCCTTCGATGGCGATATCGTGTGCGCCCAGGTGTTTCTCCCAAGCTGCCAGCGCCTCGTCTTCGATCGCGAAGGCCACGTGCTGCCGGCCTTCGCCGTCGTGCGGCGGGATGGTGCCCATATCGTCCGGCAGCTGCACGGTTTCCGTGGTCTCCCCCACCGCGAACAGCAACAGCATGTTCCAGTCCAGCGCGTAGGCGGTAAAGCGATGATCGGCCGTATGTGCGTCCAGCCCCATCACGGATTCGAAAAACGCCCGTGCGGCCGCCATGTCGCGGGTATAGAGCACCGTTTCGAGTACACCGTTGAGTTTTGGCATGGCTTAACCCGATGGGCCCGGCCCGCGCACGGTGGCGCGCACCGGGCAGTGTCTAATCGTCGTAGCCGCGATCGAGCGTATCGGTTTCGACCACGACAGCGTTTTCGAGGGTGACCTCGCGCAACAGCCGGCTGCTGCCGAAATTGAAGATCCACTGCTCGCGATACACCGGCACCACGCCGCGTCGGCGGAAATCATAAGTGCTCTGAGAACCACGCGTGCTCAACACATAGCCGCCGCTTTTCTGGGCGGGCTGGCCGCAGGCGACCAACAGTCGATACTTGCTCATGCCACGCGTGATGCTGGCCGGCTGACATTCAGACGGTCCCGCGGGCACACGAAATCCGTAGCCGTCCTCGCGAATGCGGTCGAGCCGCCCATCGCGGAATATCAGCACCTGAAGCAAACGCCCCGGCCCGCGGTTGTAGGTCCAGGCTTCCATATTGGGTACCGCGCCGTAGGCAATATCCACGCCGCCGATCCAGGGGTCGACGAAGTCGGGCTCGCCGCAGCTCGAACGCACGGCCGCGGCCGGATCGCCCTCCTGTACCAGCGAGCCACCGCAGCGCAGATTATCGGCGCGGGCCGGCGTAGCCAGCACACCGGCGGCGACGATCAGCGCGGTGGCCAGGACGAATGGCCGGAATAATCGGTTCGTGTTCATCAGCCGGGTCCCCGTACGTGGTAGCGCTGGCCGCGGTAGTTGAGCGTTGCCCCGCGGGCATCGATGCTCTCCACCGCGGGGCCGGCCACCAGACGCTCGCCCTCGTGGTAGCGCTGGCCGCCCACCAGAATGAAGCTGCGTCCCGGTACCGAACTGTACAAATGGCCGTTGATGGCCACATCGGGCGCCCCGGGCGGCGCCGTGTCGCTGACCGGGGCCGAGCGCGATTCATCCTCCACGTAATCAGCGTCGTCGTCCAGCGGCGTGGCCGAATAGGTGACTTGCCCCCGTGTCGCAGGCCGATCATCGGCCTGGGACGCCGGCGCAGACGTATCGAAGCGGCCGTCGTCAACGCGGGGCGTTGCCGGCGGCAAGGTCGGGCTCGAAGACGTATCCCGTGCCGGCATTGACGAGGCATCCTGGCCCGCCACCGCGGGCGAGGATGCTACATCGGCGGAATCCGCCGGCGGCGCGGGTGCAGCCGCAGTTGCGGATGCGCCATCGTCCAGCAAACGCCGCGGCTCGGTTTCGTCCGGCTGCGCCGGCCCGGTCCCGACCACCGGGCTGGGCTCGGCCACCGGCACCGACGGCGCCGATGCGCCCGTATTCTCGACGGTGGGGGCCGGCGCCACGAAAGCGTCCGACACCGCGGCCGGCAAGAAAAGATAGATTAGCAGCGCTGCATTACAGGCCACGAGTATGCCCACCAGCCAGCGCAGGGCCGTGCCGCCGGGGGTGGAGGCAGGGCCGCCGCCGGCCAGCGAACGCAGGTCAGCCCGTTGATTTTCGTGACGTTCGCGCTCGGCTTTTTTCAGCGCATCGACGAGATACGACACGGCCTACTCCTGTGCCACCGGGATCAACGCCGGCGAGCCCGGCGAAGGCACGGCGCCGTTGAGCATCATCTGCGTACGCGGGCCGGCGATTCCGTCCACCTTCAGATCATTGGCGGTCTGAAAGGTGCGCAGCCGGCGTTCGAGCGCGTCGTCATACACCGGCGACGCCGGCCCCAGCCGGGTTTCCGGGTTCTGGCCATCGATTCGGTCCAGGCGCTTGCGTAGCCATACCACCGCAGAGCCGACCGCACCGGGCTGAATCAGGCCGACACCGGAATCGGCCCGCCAGACCACCTCGAATTCGCCCGTCCATAGTTGTTTGAGCGCGGCCTGAGAGATACGCCGCGTGCCGTCACTGCCCACCAGCGTCGCGTCGCCTTCTTCGAGCGAGCTCAACAGCACCTTGTGGGTCCGTCCGTCGCGCTGAATGGTGAGCAGCGCCGGTCGGTTGTAACGCTTGATAATGGAAAAGTCGCCGGTGTCGGCCAGACAACGCAGATCGCCGATACGCAGGTTCGCACAGCCGCTGCGCACCTGGGCGCCGAACACGCCCCACAGCCGGAGCAGCTGGGTGATGGTGGCATCGCCGGTGGGCACGCCTTCGAGTGCCGCGGCATCCCGGGCACTCATGCCACCGCCGCTGTCGCTGCTGAGCTGGGTGTCGTCGTCTGCCGCCTCCGGCTGCGCGCCCTCGGCGGCGGTCGGCACGCCCGCCTGTTCCGCGGCCGCGGCCAACGCTTGCTCGCCCTCGGGCTCGGCGGCCTTCTCGCCGGCGTCCTGGCCTTCGGGCCCGTAGCTGTCGCCGCCGTGGCCGCGGTCCTCGGCCTCCGCATCGGCATCGGCCTGAACGGCTGGCGCGGCGCTCGCTTCTTGCGACACCGAATCATCCCTGGAGAGATGAGACGATTGCACCCACTCGGCCGCCCGACCGAGCTCCATGCCCGGATACCAGGCCAGCGCCCCGGCGAGCGCCAGCGCCGACAGACTCAGTGCCGGCACGGCCACGCGCAGCCAGCGCGACCTCCGTTCGCGCGGCAGTGTTTCTGCCGCCGCGCGCAGCACCATGGGTGCGCCGATACGCGCCCGCGAGTGTGCATAGCCGCCCATGAGCGCACGCTCGCAGACCATATTAATCAGCCGCGGGATACCGCCGGTAGTCTGGCGAATGGCCAGCAGCGCCGTACCCGTGAACAGGTGTTGCGAGCCGCCCGCCAGGCGCAGGCGATGCTGTACATAGGCCCGGGTTTCAGAATAGCCGAGCGGCTTGAGCTTAAAGCGTGCGGTAATGCGCTGAGAGAGCTGGCGCAGGTCGTGGCGTGCCAGCAGCTGTTCCAGCTCGGGCTGGCCTACGAGAATGATGCGCAGCAGCTTGTGCTTGTGTGTTTCCAGATTGGTGAGCAGGCGCAGCTGTTCGAGCACGCCGCGGCTGAGGTTCTGTGCCTCGTCGATGACCAGCACGGTACGCCGATTGTTGGCATGGGTGGCCAGCAGGTGTTGGTTGAGCCGATCCACCAGATCCTTCAGCGAGGTATCCCGGCGGGCGTCGTAGGGCGCACCCAACTCGTCACAGATGGTGGCCACGAACTCGCGCACTTCCAGATGCGGGTTCCAGCACAGGGCAATATCGAGGTCGGGCATGTCGTTTTCGACCAGCGCGCGGATGAGCGTGGTCTTGCCCGTACCCACTTCGCCGATCAGGGCGACAAAGCCGCTGTGCTCGCCCGCGCCATACAACAAGTGCCCGAGCGCCTCGCGGTGGCTGGCACTCAGGTACAGGAACGCCGGATCCGGGGTAACCGAAAACGGGTAGTCGTCAAAGCCGTAATAGCGCAGATACATGCGTAGAAAACAGGGAAGGCGGCAACCCGCCAAGTCTAACCTCCACCCGCGGCCGAGCAAACTGGCATGCGGCCAAGTGAAATTCGATGCATCACAACCGCAGACGCTTTCTGCTGGGGTAGACTTGCCCGCATGGCCGTTGAACTCTCACGCGACGCCCAGCGCTGGCTTGGCCGGCTGCCGGAAATCGTCAACATTTTGCTCGTGATTCTCATCGCGTTGTCGCTGGCGCGCCTGTTCTGGCTGGCCTGGCCCGCCGATGAAAACGAGCTCATGCCTACCACCACCACGCGTGCCGAGGCCGCGGCACAGGACAGTGCCGTGGACGTCGATACCATCGCCAGCGCCCATCTGTTTGGTGAACAGTCGGTCGCCGACCGCGCGGCCGAGCAGCGCGAGATCATCGACGCGCCGGAAACACGGCTCAATCTGGTGCTGACCGGCATCATTTCGGAAGCCAACGGCGATCGTTCGCGAGCGCTCATCAAGAGCGGGCGCAACGATCAGGACAGCTATGCCGTCGGCGGTGACATCGGTAACGGCGTGAAATTGCATGCGATCTATGCCAATCGCGTGATTCTGGATCGTAGCGGCCGCTACGAGACGCTGACGCTGGAAAGCGTGAAACAAGCTCGTAACATGACCGGCGTACAACGCACCCAGGCCGTCTCCAGCGAGCTGGCCGACGACCTCGGTGAAGTGCGCGAGCAGATCCTGGCAAACCCGGCCAATGCGCAGCGCTACATTCGCTTGCAGCCGGAGCGACAAAACGGCAACCTCGTCGGCTACCGGATCTATCCGGGGGCCGACCGAGGGCTTTTCGAAAAGGCCGGCCTGAAATCGGGGGAACTGGTCACCGCCGTTAACGGACAGCCGCTCGACAACCCGGCCGCGTCGCTCAAGCTGTTGAGCAACCTCGCGTCGGCGAGCAGCGCGTCCGTAACGCTCGAACGCGATGGCCAGCAACGTACCGTTACGGTGAATTTCTAGATGACAGCTATTGTTCTGCGCCGGTTCTGCCTGTTTGCACTTCTACTGCTTGCCGTAAGTCAGAGCGCGATGGCCCAGTCGGGCGCCAGTGGTTCGGGCGATGCGTTCACGCTCAACCTCAAGAACGCCGATATCACTACCCTGATCGCCACCGTCAGCGAGGTGACCGGCCGCAATTTCGTGGTAGACCCACGGGTCAAGGGCGATGTCACGGTTCTGTCGACCGAGCCGATGACCCCGGCCGAACTCTATGAAACCTTCCTGTCGGTGCTGGAAGTACACGGCTTCGCGGCGGTGCCTTCGGGCGAAATCACGAAGATCATCCCGCAGATCAACGCCAAGCAGGACGGCGGCTTCGGCCGGTCCGGCAGCTCGACCCGCGAAGATATCGTGACCCGGGTGATTTCGGTGTCCAACGTGCCGGCCGATCAGCTGGTGCCGATTCTGCGTCCGCTGGTGCCGCAATACGGCCATCTGGCGGCCTACTCGGCTTCCAATACGCTAATCATCTCCGACCGCGAAGCCAACGCCGAGCGCATCGCCGAGATCGTCAACAAGATCGATCGCAACGGCCTGCAGGATGTAGAGACGATCCGCCTGCAGTATGCGAGTGCGCCGGAAGTCGCCCGAGTGATCGACCAACTCAAGGCCGGCTCGAGCGGCAATGCGGCCGCGGTCAACTTCAGCGTGATCCCGGATGAGCGCACCAACAGCGTGATCATCAGCGGCGGGCGCAAGGAACGTCTGCGCCTGCGTGCCATCATCGCCGATCTGGACACGGCCACCGAACAGACCGGCGGCACCCAGGTCGTCTATCTCGACTACGCCGACGCCGAATCTCTGGCCCCCGTCCTGCAGAACTTCGCCAGCGGTAACGGCGCGACAGCGAGCAGTGCCAGCAACCCGACCTCGGCCAGCGGTAGCAACGCGGCCACGCGCTCGGCCGGCGGCGCGAGCGCCAACGGCGTCACCGTAATCGCCGAGCCGGCGTCCAATGCCCTCGTTGTGACGGCGCCGGCGGATATGATGCGCGAGATCAAGCAGGTCATTAATCAGCTGGATATCCGCCGCGGCCAGGTGCTGGTCGAAGCCATCATCGCGGAAGTCACGCTCTCGCGTTCTCGCCAGCTCGGCGTGAACGTGGCCGCGTTTGAAGACGGCGGACCGGCGGCGGCCAGCATTCTCGATCAGAGAACGCTGAATGTCGTGCCCTCGCTCGCGCTCGACGGCACGCCGCTCGATCTCGTCCAGCAGGGCATTAATCTCGGCTTGGGCACCATCAACGACAGCGGCACCAGTTTTGCGGTGCTCGTGAACGCCCTGTCCGGCAATACCAATACCAACGTGCTCTCCACGCCATCGCTGATTACCCGCGACAACGAGGAAGCCGAGATCAAGGTCGGCCAGGAAGTCCCGTTCGTGACCGGCAACTACACCAGCGGTACCACCGGCGGCGGTGCCACCAACGGCCTGACCAACCCCTTCCAGACCATCGAGCGCAAGGACGTGGGCCTGACGCTCGGCTTCACCCCGCAGATCAGCGCGGGCGATACGATTCAGCTGACCATCGACCAGGAAGTCTCGAGCATCGCCCAGGGCTCGAGCGCGACCGGCGCGGTGGACCTGATTACCAACAACCGCACGCTCACCACCTCCGTGGAGGTCGAGAACGGTCAGATCCTGGTGCTCGGCGGCCTGATCGACGACCAGGTGACTGAGACGGAACAGAAAGTGCCGGTGCTCGGCGATATCCCGATCCTCGGCGCGCTGTTCACCAATCGGTCCGTAACCAAGGACAAGCGCAACCTGCTGAACTTCATCCGCCCCACCATTCTTCGTGGCGGCGGCGAAGCCGATTACTTCACCCGTAAGAAGTACAACTATATTCGTTCGCTGCAGGAACAGCAGGCCGAAACCAGCATCCCGCTGATGGGTGAAGAACAGCGCCCGCAGCTACCGCCGATCGAAGACTATGATGACCGTGACTCGTTCTCGCGGGATTCGGGCGTGAGCAGCGATACAAGCAGCGTACGCGACAGCGAGCGTGGCAACGGCGGCGGAAAACGCCGCGGTGACGATTTCTAGGGCCGGTTAACACTCACGCCGATCGTCGCGTTGCCTTCCGGAAATTCGCCCGGCAAGGCGCGGGGAGAGATGTTTGGTGAGCCAAATGAACGACGAGCAACGCGGCATGGTAGATTTCTGGACGCAACCCGTCGGGACGCGGGCCATTTTTGTGCAATCCGGCATTGCAGCGCGCTCATGTCGCAAAGCCACACCACGCGCACCGCGCAGTGTCTTGTACAAAATGGGCCGCGGCGCGGCGATTTCGCTAGCGTTAACAGGCCCTAGCCGCCACCGGCAGGAGCAAACATGAGCGACAGCCTGGAAACGCTCAGCCTCGAACCGATCGTCGAGCACGATCGCGATGCCGCGCCGGCCTCGGGCGCCGGCAGCATCGACAGGCTGCCTTTCGCCTTCGCCAAGCGCCACGGGATCATGCTCGCGGGCGAACGCGACGGCGCCGTGCAGGTCACCGTACGCAGCCCCGTCAATCAGGCCGCGCTGTCGGAAGTACGCCGTTACTGCCGACGCCCGCTGGCCATCGAACGCGTGGACGCCGGCTCTTTCGATGCCCTGCTCCAGCACGACTACGAAGGCAAGGCCAACGAGTCCATGCAGATCGTCGAGGGCATGGACGAGGACATGGACCTGTCCGATGCCGCCCGTGCGCTCTCCGAGCCGGCCGACCTGCTGGAATCCTCCGACGACGCGCCGATCATCCGCCTGATCAATGCGCTGCTCACCGAGGCGATCAAGGAAAACGCTTCGGATATTCATATCGAGCCGTTCGAAGCGCGGCTGACCGTGCGCTTTCGCGTGGACGGCGTGCTGCGCGAGGTGCTCAACCCGCCGCGCCAGCTCGCTCCCAGGCTGATTTCGCGCGTGAAGGTGATGGCCAAGCTCGATATCGCCGAAAAACGCGTGCCCCAGGACGGGCGTATTTCAGTGCGTATCGCCGGCCGCCCCGTCGACGTGCGTGTATCCACCATCCCCTCGGGCAACGGCGAACGCGTGGTGATGCGTCTGCTCGACAAGCAGGCCGGGCGGCTGGATCTGCCCCAGCTGGGCATGCCCGCCGATACGCTCACCGCGATCGACGAACTCATTCATAAGCCGCACGGCATCATGCTGGTCACCGGCCCGACCGGCTCGGGCAAGACCACGACGCTCTATGCCGGGCTGACCCGCATCAACGACCGGACCCGCAATATCATGACCGTGGAGGATCCGATCGAGTACTACCTCGACGGCATCGGCCAGACCCAGGTCAACTCCAAGGTGGACATGAGCTTCGCGCGCGGGCTGCGGGCGATCCTGCGCCAGGACCCCGACGTGGTGATGATCGGCGAAATCCGCGATCTGGAAACCGCCGAAATCGCCGTTCAGGCCTCGCTGACCGGCCATCTGGTGCTCTCCACCCTGCATACCAATACTGCGGTGGGCGCGATTGCCCGCCTGCGCGACATGGGCGTGGAACCGTTTCTGCTGTCCTCGAGCCTGATCGGCATCATGGCGCAACGTCTTGTGCGCACGCTCTGCAAGAGCTGTCGAACCCCCTACGAGGCCAACCGGCGCGAATGCGAACTGCTCGGTGTGGACCCGAACACACCGCCCACGCTCTACAAGCCCGCCGGCTGCGATGCCTGCAACCAGTCCGGTTTTCGCGGCCGTACCGGCGTCTACGAACTGGTGGTGGTCGACGACGAAATGCGCAACCTCATCCACGAACAGGCCTCGGAACAGAAGCTGGAAAAACATGCTCGCCAGAGCACGCCCAGCATCCGCGCGGATGGTGTCGCCAACGTACTGGCCGGCAACACCACCCTCGAGGAAGTGCTGCGCGTCACGCGTGAAGGCTGATGGGCGCCTACGAATACACCGCGCTTGACGCCCGCGGGCGGGAAAAGAAAGGCATTCTCGAAGGCGATGCGGCCCGTGCCATTCGTGCCCAGCTGCGCGAACAGGGGCTGACCCCGCTCGAGGTCAGCGAGGTCTCCGACCGCAAGAGCGGCGGCTCGCGCAGTATTTCCTTCCGGCGCGGCATCAGCGTCACCGAACTGTCGCTATTCACCCGCCAGCTGGCCACGCTCACCCATGCCGGCCTGCCCATGGAGGAAGCCCTCAAGGCCGTGGCCGAACAAACCGACAGCGACAAGGTACGCAAGATCATCGTCGGCGTGCGTTCGCAGGTGGTGGAAGGCCATACCCTGGCCGACGCCCTGGGCGAGTTCCCCAACAGCTTCGACGAGCTTTATCGTGCAACCACCGCCGCGGGCGAACAGTCCGGACGTATCGACGAAGTGCTCAACGGCCTGGCCGACTACGTGGAAGATCAGCAGTCGATGCGCCAGAAGGTCATGGCCGCGCTGATCTACCCGGCGTTTCTGTCGATCGTGGCCATTGCCATCGTGATCGCGCTGCTGACGACCGTGGTACCCGATCTGGTACAGGTCTTTGACAGCGTCGGCGCCGACCTGCCCGCGCTGACCACCGGCCTGATATCGGTCAGCGACTTTCTGCGCGTCTGGGGCTGGCTGCTGGCACTTATCATCGCGGCCGCGGTCACCGCCTTCGTCTACGGCATGCGCCGGCCCGCGTTCAAGCGTGCGGTGCAGGCCCGCATTCTCAAGCTGCCGCTGATCGGGCGCTTCGTGCGCGGCGTGAACACCGCTCGTTTCACCCGTACGCTTTCCATTCTCACCCGCAGCGGCGTGCCGGCGCTCGATGCCATGACCATCGGCGCCGACGTTGTAACCAATCTGCCCATGCGCGATGCCATCAAGCGGGCCTCCACCCGCGTGCGTGAAGGCGATGCGATTCATCGCGCGCTCGGGCGCGAGCGGCTGTTCCCGCCCATCACCCTGCACATGATCGCCAACGGCGAGATTTCTGGCGAACTGGACATGATGCTGGGACGCGCGGCCGAACATCAGGAACGCGAGGTGGAAACATTACGGCAAGGTGTCATGGGCATACTGGGCCCGGCCGTGATCCTGCTCATGGGCGGCCTGGTGCTGATTATCGTGCTCGCGATCCTGCAGCCGGTATTCAACCTCAACCAGCTGGTCAAATAAGCCGCGGCCTGCGTTGCACGAGCGCACGGGCGGCGCGCGTACACTCATACATCGACCCGAACCGATAGCCATCGAGGAGTAGAAGGACATGACACGACAAGGGCTTCGCGCCGCAACGCCGCGCGCACAGGGCGGTTTCACCCTCATCGAGATCATGGTCGTGGTGGTCATCCTCGGCATTCTCGCCGCGCTGGTCGTGCCGCAGATCATCTCGCGCCCGGACGAGGCGCGCGTGGCCAAGGCCCGCCAGGACATACGCGCGGTGGAATCCGCGCTCAAGCTCTATCGTCTGGACAACTTCCAGTACCCCACCACGGAACAGGGTCTGGCCGCGCTGGTGGACAAGCCGACCACCCAGCCCGAGCCGCGCAACTGGAAGTCCGGCGGCTATCTTGACCGTATTCCGACCGACCCCTGGGGCAACGTCTATCACTATCGCAACCCCGGCGAACACGGCGAGATCGACGTCTACACGCTGGGCCGCGACGGCCGCCCCGGCGGCGAGGATTCGGACGCCGATATCGGCAACTGGGCGCTGGACAGCTAGCACTCGGTTGATTTGCAGGTGCCGGCACGGGGTCAACAGCACGGTTTCACGCTGATCGAGGTACTCGTCGTTGCCCTGATCATCGGCGTGGTGCTGGCCTTCGTGTCGCTGTCGATCAACCCCACCGGTCCGGCCGACCGGCTCGATACCGAAGCCGATCGGCTCAACGCCCTGTTGCAGACCGCCGCCGACGACGCGATTCTCTACGGGCGCGAACTCGGCCTGGATATCACCCGCGGCGGCTATCGCTTCCTGCGCCTGGGCGACGACGGCTGGCAACCGCTGAACGCACCGGACACGCCGTTGCGCCCGCGCGAGCTGGGCGATGCCATCGTTCTGGTGCTGGTCGACCGCGGCGATGACCGGCCCCGCCTGGTACGCGCCGAGGATGACGAAGACGAGGAAGACCTCGTGCGCCCCGAGGCAGTGCTGCTCTCCAGCGGCGAGTTCGTGCCCTTCGAGCTCGAGCTTTACGCCAACGACGTCGACTATCGCTACCGCATCACCGGCGAAGCGGGCGGCACGCTCGAAATGATTCGGGTCGACGGCCCCCGATGACACGCGAAGAGGGGTTCACGCTGGTCGAAGTGCTGGTGGCGACCGCGATCATCGCGCTCGCGCTCGGGGCGTTCGTTTCCGGCGGCGCGCGCTATGCCGACTATGCTCGCTATATTCACGACCGCACGATCGCCCAGTGGGTGGCCCGCAATCAGCTGGTGCAGTACCAGATCGCCGAACAGTGGCCCGGCACCGGAACGGAAGACGGCGACACCGATATGGGCGATACCAACTGGCACTGGGAAGCCGAAATTCAGGAATCGCCGGACCCTGACGTACGCCGTATCGATGTTCGCGTATTCCGTATCGACCCCAACAGCGGCGAGCCGGAAGCCGATTCGGTCGCCCTGCTCAGCGGCTTCGTCACCCAGCATGTCGCGCTTCAGAACGCGCCCGCCAACGCGGATGGCAATGCGACCGAGGCCGACGCCGATACCGCCCGCGATTACGGGTCCAACTTCTGATGGCGATGTCGGCAAGACAACGCGGCTTCACCCTCATCGAGCTGCTGATCGCGATCGCCGTTTTCGTGGTAATGGCAGCCATGGCCTATGGCGGCTTGTCGTCGGTGATCTCGACTCGCGAAACGGTCACCGCCGCGCTCGATCGCAGCAAGACGCTGCAGATGGCGGTCTGGCGCATGCGCAACGACCTCGAACAGATCGTCAACCGGCCGATTCGCGACAGCTTCGGCGATAGCGAGCCCGCCCTGTACGGCAGCCCCGATATCGGCCTGCAGTTCACCCGTAACGGCTGGCGCAACCCGCTCGGTGATATCCGCAGCAATCTGCAGCGGGTGGCCTATCGTATCGACGAAGACAACAACCTCGTGCGCGTGCACTGGCGGGTGCTCGATCGCTCGCAGGACAGCGCGCCGGTGGAGTCCGTGCTGCTCGAAGACGTTTCCAACCTGGAATGGCGTTTTCTCGACGGCGACCGTGAATGGCAGGACCGCTGGCCAGCGAATACGTCGATAGGCGCGGCTACGTCGGCGGTCCAGACCCCGGCGGGCACGGTCGCGGCCAGCTATGATCCGCCGCTGGCGATCGAACTGCGGGTGACCACCCCGGCATGGGGCGATCTGCGCCTGCTGTTCATGGTGCCGGGGGCCGACAAATGACACGCCTGCGCCGGCAAGCCCAGCGCGGCGTGGCCCTGCTCACCGCCATGCTCATCATCGCCCTGGTCGGCATCATCGGCGCCGGCATGCTCTCGCAGATGAACCTGGCCCTGCATCGCAGCGGCAACATCTGGCAATCCGAACAGGCCTGGTGGTATGCGGTCGGTATCGAGAACTGGCTGGGCAAGCTGCTGCGCCAGGATGCCCAGCACAGCGATATCGACAGCCTGGAAGAAGCCTGGGCCCAGCCGGTGGACTATCTGCCGCTGGACGGCGGCGCACTGCAGGGCCGCATCATCGATCTGCAGGGCCGTTTCAACCTGAACAACCTCAGCGGCTCGGACGCCGAAGCGGCACAAGAGCAGTTCCAGCGGCTCATCGAACTGGTCGCCGATACCGATCAGGTCACCGCGCGCACCATCGCCGCCTCGACGCGCGACTGGCTGGACGCCGATATCAACCCGACCCTGCCGGACGGCGCCGAAGACGACTATTACCTGGGGTTGTCGCCGGCCTACCGCGCCGCGAACACCCTGATGGCCAGCGCCAGCGAGCTGCGCCTGGTCAAGGGCGTCACCCCGGCCATCTATGCCGCGCTCGAGCCCTATATCACCGCACTGCCCCAGCTTACGGCCATTAACGTGAATACCGCGCCCGCCCCGGTGCTTGCGACGATCGCCCCAGAGCTGCCGCCCAGCACCGGCGAAGCACTCGTGAAGTCGCGCGCCGACGAGCCCTGGAAGTCGGTCGATGCCTTTCTTCAGGATCCGGCCCTGGCCGGCCGCGAGATCAACGCCAACCGTCTGGACGTAAAGACCCATTATTTCCTGGCCACCGGCCAGATCACCGTGGATCGCGCCCAGGTCCAGTTCTTCAGCGTGCTCGAGCGCGGCGACAACGGGGCCGTACGTACCGTGCGCCACAGTACCAATGTCGATTAATCCGACAGAACGACGGGGCTGTCTGCAAGGGTTTCGTCGCAGCCGAGCGCGCGCCTGCCCGCGGCGTTCGAACTCGGCGGCGGTCTCCCGGCAGCTATGCACGTTACTAACCCGGCATCAAAATAGATGATTTTCGGATTACTGAAAGCCGTTTCGATTCAGGTAGACTGGCCGCGGATCGACGCCTGTGCGGCCCGCAAGGGCGAGGCCTTGCCAGATGCGTCACGGTCCGCGATTCCGGGGGTATGTTTTCGTGGCTGAACGATTCATCGTGCATTTCGACGGCGAGCGCGCCGCCTGGCTGAATGCGGCCGATGAACTCGTGCGCGGTCCGCTCGACGAGGCCGCGCTGGCCGCCGACGGGCGTGAATGCACGCTGCTCGTTCCCAGCGAAGACGTCCTCATCACCCGGGTCGCACTGCCGCCGATCCGTCAGGCCAGGCGCCGGCTCCAGGCTGCCGCCTTTGCCCTGGAAGATCGCCTGGTCACGCGGGTGGACGACCTGCATTTCGCCCTGGCTGCCAAGGCCGACGCCGACGGCGATACCCCGGTTCTGGTGGTCGATCGCGCCCTGCTCCAAGGGCTGGTCGACGATTGCACGAACGCGGGGCTGGATATCGTACAGGCCGTGCCCGACGTATTCGCCCTGCCCGAAGCTCAGCAGAGCTGGCATGTAGCCGTCATCGACGAGCGCGTGCTCACCCGTACCGACCACGGCCACGGGTTTGCCTGCGAGGCGTCGCTCTGGCCGGTGCTGGCCAGCGGCTGTACGCCGCCTGAGCGGCTGTGCCTCGAAGCGGCCAGGCGCAATGACAACGCGCAACGGCTGCGCAACGAGCTTGCCTTCGAGCCGGCACCCGAAATCGAATCAATCGAGCACGGCGACGACGACACCGTCTTCGCCCAGCTGCTCGCCCGAGCCGACGCCCATGCCCGCACGGCCATCAACCTGCGCCAGGGCGAGCTGGCCCGCGCCTCGGCGATGCAGGCCTGGTGGCAGCCATTTCGGCTGACTGCCGGGCTGGCCGCTGCGTGGCTTCTGGTGGCACTGGCCGCCCGCGGTATCGAAAGCTATCAGCTGCACCAGCGTATCGATTCACTCGAAGCACGCAGCGAAAGCGTGTTTCGTGAAACCTTCCCCAACGTGGGCACGATCAACGACCTGCGCGTGCAGGCCGAACAGAATATTCGTGCGCTGCGCGGCAGCGGGGGCAGCGGCGGCGTCTTTCCATTGCTTCAGGCCACGGCCGAAGTCACCGGCCAGGCCGGCAGCCTGACCATTCAATCGCTGCAATATCGCGACGGCGCGCTGTATCTGAGCCTGCGCGGCGACAGCGTGCAGTCACTGGAAGCGCTGCGCGCCGGCTTCGCACGCAAGCCCGGCACCACGCTGAACGTGGAAAGCGCCGATGCGGCAGCCAACGGTGTGCAGATACGCGCGAGCGTAACCGCGGGGGCTTCATGAACGCATTACGCCAGTGGTACGAGGGCCTGGCCCCGCGCGAGCGCGTGGCCGTGCTCGCCTGTGCGATCGTGGTGACGATCGCACTTTTCTACTACGCCCTGTGGCGGCCGTTGAACAGCAGCGTCGAGGAAGGCCGCCTGCGCCTGACCGCCCAGGCCGATGAAACACGCTGGATGCTGGGCATTCGCGACGAAGCCCGGCTGCTGCAGGCCGACAATACGCAGCGCCGTATCCAGGGCCGCAACGATTCGCTTCTGTCGATCGTGGATACCACCAGCCGCGAAAACGGCCTCGGCGAGGCGGTCCGACGCATCCAGCCGGACAACGACAATCAGGCCACAGTCACGCTCGAAAAGGCCAACTTCAACCAGATGCTGTTCTGGCTGCGCAGCCTCCAGCGCGACTACGGCGTGGCCGCCCAGCAGATGACGATCACCCGCGATGAGGAGGCCGGCACCGTGCAGGCACGACTGACGCTCGCGCGAGGCAACGCATGATGCGCGCGCTTCGCTATGGCCTGATCGGTCTGGTCGCTTTCGTCATCGGGCTGGTGGCCTTCCTGCCGGCCCGGGTGGCGGCCGGCTGGGCCGAACAGATGGGCCCTATCTCCATGGGCGGGGTCAGCGGTACGCTCTTCGACGGCCGGGCCAGCTATATTTCCGGGCCCGACGGGGCCATCGAGAATGTCTCCTGGCAGCTTGAGCCGGCATCGCTTCTGCTCGCCCGTATCAGTGCACGCCTGCAGATCGACTCCGATCTGAGCGGCTTCGATGCCGATGTATCGCGTTCGCTGTTCGGGCAGACCACGATCAGGAACGTCAGTGGCAGCGCCTCGGCCGGCTGGCTGGCGAAACTGGGCGGCTATACCTTCCTGCCGCTATCCGGCGATGTTCGAGTCAACATCGATGAAGCCGTATTCGACGACGAACTGCAGTTCGACGCGCTGGCCGGCCAGATCAGCCTCGTGAACACGCGCTGGCAGCTGTTCAACCCGCCCGTGCCGCTCGGTCGCTTCACGGCGGCCCTCGCCCAGTCCGAACAAGGCCTGCGCGCGACGGTGGTGGAAAGCGATGGCCCGCTGGCGATCGACGGCGGCCTGACCCTCGACGCCACCCGGCGCTATCTGCTCGACGTACGTCTACGCGCGCGCGCCGGGGCCGACGAGCGCCTGCCGCAGATGCTCGACCAGCTCGGCCGGGCCGACGCCGACGGCTGGCACCCGATACGCGAACAGGGCCGACTCTGAATCACGTGCTCACCGGCGCCCTGGCGTTCACCCCGTGGCTCGTCTTTGCGATCTATGCGCTGATCGTGCTCCGGGCCACGCCGCGAGCCGCCGGGCCCATGGGGTTTTTCGGCGGGCATTCGCTGAGTGGACGCGCGCCCGGCGTATGGCTGCTTGGCGCGTCCGCGGCCATCTCCTGGGTGATGGCCAAAAGCGTCGACAACGCCATGAACCTGACCGCCGCCTTCGGCTACTGGGGCGGCATCGGCTATGCGAGCTATTGGCTAGCCTTCGTGGTGGTGGCCATCGCGGTCTATTTCATCCGCAGCCGTGGCCATGACAATTCGCTGGCCGCCTTTCTCGAACGCAAGTACGGCGCAGCGGCGACCCGGTTGTTTCTGGTCGTGATCGGCATTCGGCTGTTCAACGAGATATGGTCCAACACCAAGGTGGCCGCGCTCTATTTCGGCAGCGAGGGCAGCGCGCCCTACTGGGTGGCGGTGATCGCCTTCACCGGCCTGACTCTCTACTACGCACGTCGCGGCGGGCTGCGTTCTTCCATCGTGACCGACGCCGCCCAGATGGTGCTGATCGCGCTGCTTTTGATCGTGACCCTGGTCGTACTCGCGCCGGGGCTGATCAGCGCCGGCGACAACGGCGCCGACGCGTCCCTTGTGAGTGCCGAGATGCGTATGCACGGCCTGACCTTTGCCCTGCTCGCCCTTGTGCAGACGCTGTCGTACGGCTTTCACGATCCGGTGCTCACCGACCGCGCCTTCGTCAGCTCGCCGCAAAAAATGGTGGCCAGTTTCGTACTCGCGGCCCTGCTCGGCGGCGCGCTGATCGCGGGCTTCAGCGTGGCCGGTCTGTATGCGCTGGCACAAAACATCGCGGCGACGCCATCGGTGGCCGTGGCCGTACCCATGGCGCTGGGCCTGGGCATGATGCTGTTGTTCAACGCGGTGATGCTCGCCAGCGCGGGTTCCACGCTGGATTCCACCTTTGCCTCCACGGCCAAGTTCACGGCTCGCGACTGGCGGGTGGCCCGTGCCGTACCGACCTACAAAGACCAGCGGCGCGGCCGCCGGGCGATGTGGGTTATCGCCCTGGTGGGTAATCTGCCGCTGCTGTCGCTCTATATCAAAGGCGTCGGCCCGGCGGTCATTGCCGCGACCACCATCAGCGGCACTGCGATCATGGGCCTGGCGCCCATCTTCCTGCTGGCCTGGCTGCCCGGCGCGGGTCGGGCCTCGTTTCATGTCGCGCTCTGGCCCGGCGTCGTCATCGGTATCGCCCTCGCCCTCGAACGCCTGGCCGGCCTCGATCTGATTCCGGACGCATTCGCACTGGGCAGCGGCCCCTACGCCCAGACGCTTGGCATCAATGTCTGGGGGCTGGCGCTGTGTACCCCCCTGTTCGTGGCAGCCGCTGCCGCCGCTGGCCCGCGGCGGCCGGCCATTCAGCCGGTGCGATCGAACTCGGTATCCTGAATCCGACGCGCAGGCGTGACCCGCGCCTTGTAGAGATAGTCGCGGGTCACGGGCACCACCTGGTTGTTTTTCGCGAGCTGTAGCTGGAACACCACCAGGTCGCCCCATCGAAAGATGGCCTGGCAGCCCAGCAGATAGAACTCCCACATGCGACAGAACCGTTCGCCAAGGCGCTGGCCAAACGCGTCGCGATGCTGCTGGAAGCGTTGATTCCAACACGCCAGGGTCCGCGCATAGTGCAGGCGCCAGATTTCGATATCCGCCAGGCTCATGCCGGTGTTCTCCACACAGGGCAACACCTCCGACAGCGACGGTACATAGCCGCCCGGAAAGATGTATTTCTCGATCCAGCCATGGGTGTCCTCGATCGGCGGACCATTGCGGCCAATCGTATGGATCAGACTGCGACCGCCGCGATTGAGCAGACGCTGCACCTGGTCGAAAAAGATCTGAAACTGCGGCCGGCCCACGTGCTCGAACATGCCCACGCTCACGATGGCGTCGTAGCCATCGCCTTCGTGGCGCCGATGCTCGCGGTAGTCCTGCTTGAGAAAACGCAGGCGATCACCCAGCCCTTCGCGCTGGGCGCGCGTGTGGGCATATTCGTACTGGTCGTCCGAGAGCGTCAGGCCGGTGACGGTTACGTCATAGTGGCGGGCCAGATAGCGCGCCAATCCGCCCCAGCCGCAGCCGATATCGAGCACGCGGTCGCCCGGTTCGAGGCAGAGCTTGCGCGCGATATGGCGGCACTTGGCCTGCTGTGCGGCTTCCAGGTCCATGTCCGCGCTTTCGAAATAGGCACAGGAATACAGCATCTCGCGATCGAGAAACCGCGCGAACAGCTCGTGATCGATATCGTAGTGGTGCCGGGCGTTGCGCCGTGAGCGCAGCCAGGAATTGGCTTCGCGCAGGCCGCGCAGTGCATGGCGCGCCAGATCGACAAGACGGCTGGAAGCGAACTTGTCCACGTTCGCGAAATAAAGCTCGAAGACTGCGAGCAGGCCGCCCTCGCCCGGCCACCAGTCACCGTCCATATAGGCTTCGCCAAAGGCCATCTGGGGGTCGGAAAGCAGGCGAGCCAGCACCTTGCGTTCGCGCAAATGGATATGCGCGGTCGGCGGCCCCTGGCCAATAACGCGGGTGCTTGTATCCGGAAAATGGATAACGAGCGTGCCTTGATCGATCAGCCGGTCGAAAAAGCGTGTCTTCATGGTGTCCCGCCCGCCGCGGGCGACGCATGCGCGACGCCCAACCGCGTTCTCATGCCCAACCCGATATTACATAGTCACCGATTCCATGCATATTGCATAAGCATGAAAGATGCCTGATTTCGATTGCGCATGCGCTTTTCATACGCGCTCTCGCGTGTAGTCTGGAGACAAGTCGGTCTTACAAGGAGAAAAAGGATGTTCGACACCATTCTCGTCGCAGTCGACGGGTCCGAGCACTCGAAACGCGCTATCGAAATCGCCGCCGATATGGGCCACCGCTATGCATCCACGGTGCATGTTGTGCACATCCCGCAACATACCGGCCACGAAAAGACGCTTGCGCTGGGCGGCGCGGCGATCACGCTGCAGCCCTCCCAGGCCGAACTTGAAGCCGCAGGGCAGTCGGTCGTCTCAGCCGCCCGGGATTTGCTGGAAGCCGCCGGCTGCCAGAAAATCGAAACCGAGATCATGGGCGGCGACCCGGCCCAGCAGATCGTGTCCGCCGCCAAACGGGTGAAGGCCGATCTTATCGTCATGGGCCGGCGCGGGTTGAGCGAGTTCACCGGCCTGGTCATCGGCAGCACCTCGCACAAGGTCGCCCATCTCGCGCCCTGTGCCTGCCTTACGACGCGTTAGAACGCCCCGGCCAGCCCAGTCTGGCCCGTACAGAAATCGTCGCCCAGGCGTGCCGACGGCGCGCTGGTGCGGGCGGCGGGCTCAGTCAGGGATTGGCAGGGGCGGCAAGCGGCTCGTTCGCCCGCCGCAGCAGCCAGACCGTATCGCGCCCGAACGACAGCAAGAGCAGCGCCAGCGCGACGAGAAGCGCCGTGTTGGCGACCGATGAGCTGACCACGGGCAGCAGGCAGATCATGAGCGTGGCGCCTTGCCATACACAGCCGATCTTGCGCAGGCGCGAGGGCGGCAAGGGCCGTCTGAGCGACGGGCACACTGCCTGTGCGGCGATAAAGGCATAGCGGGCCAGGCCGATGGCAAGAACCCAGGGGCCGGCCTTGCCCAGGGCGACGAGCACGATCGACAGCACCAGCAGAAAAAAGGCATCAAGCTCCATATCGAAGCGCGCGCCGAATGCGCCGCTGCTGGCGGTACGGCGCGCCACCCAGCCATCGACACCGTCGAGCAGCAGACAGCCCAAAGCCAGCGCGACGAACGTATGAACATGGGTGCTCAGAAACGCGGGAAACAGGCCCGCGCCGGCAAGCAGCATGACGATCGCGCCGCGCAGCAGCGTGATTCGATTGGCCCAGCCGAACGGCCGTGGCCAGGCCGCGCGGCGAACATAAAGCAGCGCCGCCAAGCCCATGTACAGAGCCGCCACGGTCACGCGCAGCGCGGCCGGGCCAGCCAGCGCATAGAGCAACGCTTCCATCACCACGCCAAGCGCCGTGAACCCCAGCAACAACTCGAACAGCGCCGCAGGCGTATCGCTGGAGCGCGCCCGTGCCACAGGCGAAACGTCGCGCATGCCCGGGGTGGTTAAAACCCGGGTCGCGGGCAGCCGGTGGGAAGCGACCGGTCGCTGCAAGGGTGTGATGCGGGTTACATTTCGCACTGAAGCTCGTACTCGATCAAGCGCGCGCATCGGCGCCGGCGTTTGGCGGCTGACGTCATCGGGGCATCAGCCTGATCACGAGTGTACGTAAACCCGCCGTTTTTCGTTTCATTTGTATGACATGCCCATGACCGATCGTTTCGCCCGCGCCCTGTGGCTCGAGCCGCCTTATGCCTGTGCACTGCACCGGGAGCCGCTGCCCGAACGCGCGGCGGGTCAGTTGCTCGTTCGCAGCCGCTACTCGGCGGTGAGCGGGGGCACCGAAACCCTCGTGTTTTCGGGCGCGGTTCCGGAAAGCGAATACGCGCGTATGCGTGCACCATTTCAGGCGGGCAGCCTGCCGGGGCCGGTGAAGCACGGCTATGCGAACGTCGGCGTTGTCGAAGACGGCCCCGAGGACTGGCTCGGCCGCGAAGTGTTCTGCCTGTATCCCCACCAGACACGTTATGTGGTGGACGCCGATGCGGTGGTCGCCCTGCCCGCTGATGTGCCCGCCGCACGGGCCGTGCTGGCCGCGAATATGGAAACCGCGGTGAATGCGCTCTGGGACGCCGGCATCGGCGTGGGCGACCGGGTCAGCGTGGTGGGCGCGGGGGTGATCGGCGCGCTGATCGCCGGGCTGGCCGCTGGCATACCGGGCACCCAGGTCGAGCTTATCGATATCGACCCGGCCAAGACCGCGCTGGCACAGGCGCTCGGTGTTGCCTTCCAGCGGCCCGATACGGCGAGCATCGATCGCGACGTGGTCGTGCATGCCAGCGCCAGCAGTGCCGGTCTGGATACGGCGATCGCGCTGGCCGGCTTCGAGGCCACGGTACTGGAGATGAGCTGGTATGGTGCCGCACCCGTGACCGTCGGCCTGGGCGGCGCGTTTCATTCCCAGCGCCTGACGCTGCGTTCGAGCCAGGTGGGCGCGGTATCGCCCAGCCGGCGCACGCGTCGCGATCATGGTTCGCGTCTGGCGCTTGCCGTTTCGCTGCTTGCCGATGCCCGCTTCGATGCACTCTTCGAGGCCGAGGATGCGGCTTTCGACGATCTGCCATCGGTGATGCATCGCCTGGCATCACCGTCCGATAACAGCCTGTGCCAGCGCATCCGTTACGACTGACCGGGCGTTTTCTCTTTACCCATCAATAAGGACTGAATATGTTCAGCCTGACCGTTCGCGATCACTTCATGATCGCCCACAGCTTCACCGGCGAGATCTTCGGCCCCGCTCAGCACACCCACGGCGCGACTTATGTGGTGGACGTGTCGTTCATGCGCGCCGAGCTGGACGACAACGACTTGGTCATCGATATTGGTCTGGCCAGCGAAGCGCTCAAGCGCACGCTGGCCGAACTGAACATGCGCAATCTCGATGACGTGGACGAATTCAGCGGCCGCAACACGACCACTGAATTCCTGGCCAAGGCGGTCTTCGACCGACTGCGCAGCGCCATCCATGCTGGCGAGCTTGGCGAAACCGCCACCGCGCTCGCGGCCATGCGCGTCACCCTGGCCGAGTCGCATATCGCCTGGGCCAGCTACGAGGGCGACGTGTGAAGCCGGTCACGTTCATGGTCGCCGGGGCGCTAGACCAGCCGACCGGCGGCTACCTCTACGATCGCGCCATCATCGATGGCCTCCGGGCCGATGGGATCGCGGTGAACATCGTCGAACTCGAGGGCGCATTCCCGCTGGCAGACACGACCGCCCGCACCGCGCTCGATGATGCACTCACAGCCTGTTCGTCCGACGCCTCCATCGTTATCGACGGCCTGGCCGCCTGCGCCCTGCCCGACGTGGTGGCCCTCCATGCCGCCAACCGCGCGATCGTGATCCTGGTTCACCATCCGCTCTGCGACGAGACCGGGCTGGCCGCCGATACCCGCGACCATCTGCTCGAGTTGGAACGTCGCGCGCTGGCCTGTGCAGCCCATGTGGTGGTCACCAGCCACTTCACCGCCCACCGTCTGGTCGCGCTCAACCTGGCCGCCGAAGGCGATATCACGGTCGTCGAGCCCGGCGTGCACCCCGTCATGCAACCGCAAGCCGCGTCCGAGGGGCCCTGCCGCCTGCTGTGCGTGGCCAGCCTCACCCCGCGCAAGGGCCACCGCCTGCTGGTGGAGGCGCTGGCGCAGGTCGCCGAGCTGGACTGGCTCTGCGATTTCGTCGGCGACGACCGGCGCGACGCGGAGGAGGCCCGGGCCATAGGCGAAGCCATTGCTCGCCAAGGCCTGGAAGAGCGAGTTCGCCTGTGCGGCGCACAGGACCAACAGGCACTCGACGGCTACTACGCCCGCGCCGATATCTTCGTGCTTGCCTCCTGGTACGAAGGCTATGGCATGGTCATCGACGAAGCCGTTGCCCACGGCCTGCCGATCGTGACCACAACCGGCGGTGCCCTCGCCGATACCTTTCCCACCGGGGCCGGCATGGCCGTAGCGCCCGGCGATGCGGCCGCACTGGCCGGGGCACTGCGCACGCTCATCGCCGACAGCGAACAGCGCGGCTGTGCAGCGGCGGCCTCTCGCGCCGCGCGCGAACGACAACGTGACTGGCCCACCGTGGCACGCCAGTTCGCGGCCGTGCTCTCGTCATGAAGGACACCGCACCCCATGCCTATTTCGAAGCCGACTGGCTGAGCCTGCGCGAGGTTGCCGATCACCAGGCTCGCGCCACCTTGCTGACCGACGCCGCCAGCCGCTGGCTCGCGCAGCGTATGTCGAACGAACACCACATTGTGGACCTGGGTGCGGGTCGCGGTTCCAACCTGCGCTATCTGGCGCCGCGCCTGACCCGATCGCAACGCTGGCGCCTTATCGATCACGACCCCGACCTGCTTCGTGCAGTGAAACGCGAGGAAGCCGGACTCGTCGATACCGCGGGCATGCCGATCACGCTCGAAACCGAGACGCTGGATCTCAACGCAGCGCGTTTCGAAGCCGGCCTCGACGGGGCCGATCTTGTCACCGCCTCGGCGCTGTTCGATCTGGTCACCCGGGAATGGATCGAACGTCTGGCCCGTGCCTGTGCCGCACGCTCGGCCGCAGTGCTCTTCGTGTTGAGCATCGACGGGACGATCGACTTCGCACCCACAGGCGAGGACGACGACTTCGTAACCGATCTACTGGCCGCCCATCAGCGCCGCGACAAGAGTTTCGGCACCGCTCTCGGTGCCGAAGCCCCAGCCGTGCTGCGCAAGGCGTTCGAAGCCCAGGGCTACGACGTATGTCTGGCGAACAGCCCCTGGCATATCGATGCCGGGAACGCCGCGCTCGGCACGGCCTTGATCGAAGGCTGGCGCAGCGCCGCCTGCGAACAGGCGCCCAAGGCCACCGCCCGGATCGATGCCTGGGCCGAAGCCCGTACCCGTGCGCTCATGGCCGGGGCGTTGTCGATCACGGTCGGCCATCAGGACTTTTTCGCCACGCCCATGCCATGAGCCGTCCCGGCTGGCGTTTCGGCCTGCGTGCGTTGACCACCGGCGCGTTGCTGGCCTGTCTGCTCTGGCAGATCGACCTGGGCGCGGTGGCCCGGCAGCTACATGACCTGCGCTACCCCTGGCTGCTTGCCGCACTCGCACTGACCGTGCCCCAGGTCGTGATCTCGGCCTGGCGTTGGCGTCTGACCGCGCGGTGCATGGGCCTGACCCTGTCGATGGGTGCCGCGATTCGCGAATATTATCTGGCCACCTTTTTGAACCAGGTCCTGCCCGGCGGCGTACTCGGCGATGCCAACCGCGCCTGGCGCCATGCACGCAGCGACGTCCACACGGCGGCCGCCTGGCATGCCGTATTCATCGAGCGCTTTTCCGGCCAGCTGTCGCTTGCGCTCGTTACCGTGGTTGCGTTCTGGCAGTCGCCGTCGCTGGTCCAGGGTATCGCCGCCCGAATTGCTGCTGCGGAACTTGCCACCCCGTGGGGAATGGCCGTGGTCGCCGCGCTCGTACTTCTGGCTTCGCTGGGTATCGTGCTCGTCTGGCGCTATACCCGTGCTGCGAACGCGATCGCCTCGTTCGCTAATAATCTGTGGCGCAGCCTGCTCGCCCGCCGTGTCTGGCCGGCGCAGTTCGCCAGTTCGCTGGCAGTGGTCTCCAGCTATACCGGCGTGTTCCTGCTTTGTGCCCCGGCCATCGGTCTGTCGACGCCGGCCAGCACGCTGTTGTGGCTGATTCCGCCCGTGCTGCTGGCCATGGCCCTGCCGCTGTCGATTGCCGGCTGGGGGCTTAGAGAGAGCGCGGCCGCGGTGGTCTGGTCGCTGGCCGGGCTGCCGGCCCACGAGGGCGTGGCTCTGTCTTTGTGCTACGGCGCGGTAGTACTCGTTTCCAGCCTGCCGGGTGCCGTGGTGCTCGGCTGTTCTAGCGGCGTTCGATCAGCGCGTGGCGCTTCATCAATGAACGCGAATACGCGCAAATAAGTACGAAGCCCATGGCAGGCCGTACCTTGGCCCGTAGCCAAGCAGAGACGATGCCGGCACCTATCGCAAGCCGCCTATCACTTTGCGCTTGTTGGCGTTTCGCGGCCTGATCTTTACCCGACCGCGGACGTGCGCAAATCCAGATCGAAGAACATATCGTCGCCCATGACCTGGTGCCGACAGCCTGGGCGCAGTGCAGCGTCGAGCCGCATGATCGGCGCCAGCGACAACGCCGGGCGTCCCGAGCCGATCAGCATGGGGGCCACCACCACGTGCAGGCGATCCAGCAGGCCGGCGTCGAGAAAACGCGAGATGGTCACGCCACCGCCCTCGACCAGAACCCGAGTCAGGCCGCGTTCGGCCAGCATCGCGAGCACGGCGGCCGGGTCCATGGCCTGGGCCGGGCAATCGAGCACCACGCGCTCCACGCCGGGCGGGCTCGGTCCGGCGTCGGGGCCGACGACGTGCAAGGTGGGCGCTGAGTTATCGGCGAACAGGCCGCGATCCGTGCCAAGCCGGGCCCGTGGGTCGAGCACGACGCGTACCGGATTCGCCCCGTCTACATGGCGCACGGTCAGCTGCGGATCGTCGGCGGCGACGGTGCCCGCGCCGATGATGACTGCGTCCACCAGTGCGCGCAGGCGGTGCAGATGAATACGACTGGCTTGGCCGGTCACATAGTGGGAATGCCCGCTGTCGGTGGCGATGCGTCCGTCCAGGCTCTGGCCCAGCTGTGCGATCACGAAGCGCGAACCGCCCAGCGCCACCGGCAGCAGCGCGTCGAGCAGCGCCGCGGCCGAGGCCGAACAGTCGCCCTCGAACTGCCATGAATGGCGTTCATCGATTAATATGGGCGGTTGTTGCGCCTTGCGATCGGCAAGCGTTGTCGGCGCCATGCACGCCGAACTGCGTACATCCTGAATCAACCGCCAGGCGTAATCGTCGTCCATCACAGGCATTTTTGCTCGTCGCGGTGTTGTATAACGCGGCGCGGGGAACGCGCGGGTCAAAGACTCTAGGATATCGCGCCGCCTTATGCGAACGCCTGTCGAGCGACGATTACGGCATGCCCGGCATGCGGGTTGATTTTTACGAAACGGGACCGGATTGAGAGACAGTATGCGACAGGTGGAACGATCGATATTCGATTTGCGGCGCGGTTTGCCCGTACTCATTCGCAGCAGCGACCCGCAGACCGATGACTCGCATCCGGCCACGCTGGTCGCGCCGCTGGAAGGCATGAACGACGAGACGCTCCAGCGCCTGGCCGAGCATGCCGGCAACCCCTGTTCGCTGATCGTCACCCGCCACCGCCTGGAAGTACTGGGCATCGATACCGACGAGGAGTCCGCCGCGCTGCCGATCGGCGAACATGACAGCGCGACGCAGGTCATCGACTGGGCCTGTGCACGCCACCCGCAGTCGCAGCCGCCGGCCGGCTCGTTACAGAACGCCGGCGACGCCGACGCCACGGGGCTCGCCCTCATGCGTCGTGGCCTGCTCATCCCTGCCGCGATTACCGCGCCGGTGACCGAGGAACGTCTGGCCGCGATCGAGGCCCGGGTCAAGGACGGCAGCCTGCTGGCCATCGATACCGATGCGGTCGGCGACTACGAACACAACGCCCCCTATTTTCTCAAGCGCATCAGTGCGGCCGACGTGCCGCTGGACGATGCGCCGCGTTCGCGCTTCGTGCTGTTTCGCGAAGCCGACGGCATGCGCGAGCATCTGGCCATTGTCATCGGCGACCCCGAACAATGGGCAGACGCCGTGCCGGTTCGCCTGCATTCGGCCTGCCTGACCGGCGACCTGTTCGGCAGCCTGCGCTGCGACTGCGGCGAACAGCTGCGCTCGAGCGTGGCCAAGATCGCCGAACACGGCGGCGGCGTCTTGCTGTATCTGGCCCAGGAAGGCCGCGGCATCGGCCTGGCCAACAAGCTGCGCGCCTACAGCCTGCAGGACGAAGGCCTGGATACCGTCGATGCCGACCACGTGCTGGGCTTCGGCGACGACGAACGCCAGTACAACGTCGCGCTGGAAATGCTTGCACAGCTGGAAATCCGGCGTATCGAGCTGCTCACCAACAATCCGACCAAGATCGAGGCCATGAGCCGCGGCGGCGTCACGGTGGTTCAGCGCAGCGGCGTCTACGGCCGGGTGACCCACCAGAACCGGCGTTATCTCACCGCCAAGGCCACCCGCGCCGGCCATTGGCTCGACCAGGTACTCGGCGCGGCCCCGGAAGACGCCAAAGCCGCGGATCGCTGATCGAAAGCAGCGGCCTCTCGCCCTGGGGCGTATGCCGGTGTTCATTCGCGAACGAGCCGCGCTTGAGCGAAGTGAACTCAGCTTCATCCACAATGCAAAGAGAAGACGCGGCTGGGCGAGTCGACCCGGCAGTCACAGTTCCATGCGATCGGGCTGCGTTTTTCAAGCTGTCCGCAGATCAACGCAGATCCACACAGATGCAAGTCCGGGCCGCGACGTTGGCGCTCGCCCAGAACGCTGACACCTCGAAAATTCGCCGCCTCTAGAAAGTCTGTCTAAATCTGTGCTGATCTGTGTGATCTGTGGATAATTCCCATTGGCGCGTATTCGCGTTCATTTGCGGACAACCCGCCTTATGTCTTTAGTGGACTTCAGGTGCTTAGCGCGGGGGGCCGATCGTATTCAGATCGAAGGCCAGCGTTTCGGCGATGATCTCGGCCAGGCGCGCGCCAAATTGGGCGGCCAGTGCCGCGCCGTGCTCGGCGCTCGCCATTCGGGCATCGCCGGCCACGCCCGCCGGATGCAGATCCTCGGCCATCCAGGCAAAGCCCGCGTCGCCTTCCGGCAAGAGCGTCGCCCCGGCCTCGGCACGGCGCGCGCCGATCGGCTTGAAATCGGCGATATGCGCCCGGCGTACGGCCTCCGGGGCGAAATGCAGCATGAGCGAGGTTTCCAGCGCGCCGCCGTGCAGGCCATGGGCCATCTCCTGCGCGGCCAGGGTGTTGGCAGGCGCGGCAAAGCGGAAATAGTTGGCCTTGACCACCAGCATGTCGTGGGCCGCACGCAGCTTGAGCGCAGCGAGGTCGAGCACCGCCTTGTTACCGCCATGGCTGTTGAACAACAGCAGCCGACGCACACCCGCGCGGGCCAGCGCCGCGCCGATCGATTCGATGGTTGTGATCGCGGTTTCGGGCGCGAGACTCAGCGTGCCCGCAAAGTTCGTATGCTCCAGGCTCGCCCCGATGGCCAGCGTGGGCAGTACGAACACCGGCGCGCCGTCGCCGCGCAGCCGTTCCAGGGCCGCGCCCAGCAGGCCTTCGCCAATGGTGACGTCGGTCGCCAGCGGCAGGTGCGGGCCGTGTTGCTCGACCGCCGCCACCGGCAGTACGGCCAGAGCGGCGTCGTCGGCCAGCGTGGCCAGCTCGGGGCCGGTCAGGTCTTGCCAGTAGTACCAGGCCATGCTCAGGCCTCGGCCACGTGCAGTGGCCGGCGCGTGGGTTTGTCGAACGGGTTGATCGGTCGATTCATGGCGGCTCGTCGCTTCAAACAGGCGCTAGTTGCTGTTTTCGCCTTCGCGCGGGGCGGGCTCGGCGACGAAACCCAGAGTTTCGCCCATGTCGGCCCGGTCGCAGCGATGAACCGGCAGGCGTTCACCGGCAAAGACGAGCTCCAGACCCGTTCGGCTACCGGGCGCGGCTTCCATCGCCTCGGCAAGCGCCGCCTCTTCCACCTCGGCGTCGCTACCGTCGGCGCGCAGGTGTTCCAGCACCCAGGCCAGATCCGCGCCCTGGATAAGCACCGCGCCGGCGTCGCTATCGAGCACGGCGTTACTGTCTTCGTCCAGATACAGAGCGCGCGCCTTGTCGATCGGCTGACCGGTATGGGTCACGAGCCGGTCGTCGGTCTGCACGCGCGCGATCAGCGGCGCGTATTCCAGCGTGATATAGCCGCGCTGGGGGCCATTCTGGAAAAACCAGCGCCCGTGTTCGTCCACGCCGTAGTTGCGCGCGATGGTATCCACGATTCGCCGGTGGCGGATCACCTCGCCCTGAATCAGCCATTCGCCACGCCGGTTCAGCCCCAGCCAGCCGAACAGTGCAGGCACGTTCGGCATGCGCGCCATCGCGCGTTCTACCCAGTCTTCCATCGCTTTCACTCTTTGGCTCTCGATCCGCGATCATACGATGCACGCGGCATGGCGCGACAGGCCCGACACCCGGGCAGTGCGTTCGCGATTGGCATGGACGGCCCCAATCTGCTGCAATCGCTGCATGTACGATCGTATCGTCATCGGCGGGGGTATCGTGGGCCTGGCCACCGCCCGCGAGCTGCTGGACCGCGAGCCCGGGCAACGCCTGCTGGTGCTGGAAAAGGAGCCCGAGCTGGGCGCCCATCAGACCGGTCACAATTCGGGTGTGATCCATGCCGGCGTCTATTACGCGCCGAATTCGCTCAAGGCCCGTTTCTGTATCGCCGGCAATACGGCGACGAAGGCGTTCTGTACGGCGCACGATATCGCCTTCGACACGCCCGGCAAGCTGCTGGTGGCGACAGCCGCCGCCGAGCGCGCGGGCCTTGAGGCCCTGTTCGACCGGATGGGCGCCAATGGCATCGAGCGCCACTGGCTCGACGCGGATGAACTGGCCGAGCGCGAGCCCGCGGTTCACGGTGTGGCCGCCATCCATGTGCCCAGCAGCGGCATCGTCGACTATCGTGCGCTCTGCCACGCCATGGCCGCCGATATCGAAGCCGCCGGTGGCGAGATCCGCTGCAACGCGCCCGTACGCACGCTGCAGGAATATGCCAGCGAGGTGGTGGTCGAGACCGATGCCGACACCCTGCATGCCCGCCAACTGGTGGCCTGCGCCGGACTGATGGCCGACCGGCTGATACGCATGCTCGATATCGAGCCAGGTTTTGTCATCTGCCCGTTTCGCGGCGAGTATTACCGCCTGCGCGAAAGCCGTCATGACCTGGTGCGGCATCTGATCTATCCGGTGCCGGACCCGGCCATGCCGTTTCTGGGCGTGCACCTTACGCCCATGATCGATGGCTCGATCACCGTCGGGCCAAACGCCGTGCTCGCCACCGCCCGCGAAGGCTATCGCGGCCGCGACTTCAGTGCCCGCGACGCGGGCGAAATGCTCGCCTTTACCGGGGTACGACGCATGCTCGCGCGCCATGTCCGCCCCGGCCTGCACGAGCTGCGCAACGCGTTATCCAAACGCGCCTATCTGGCACGGATACAGCGCTACTGCCCGCAGCTCGAACTCGACGACCTCGAAGCCCACCCGGCCGGCGTACGTGCCCAGGCGGTCGCCCGCGACGGCACGCTCATCGGCGATTTTCAGTTCGTCGATACGCCGCGCACTCTTCATGTCGGCAATGCCCCCTCGCCGGCCGCGACGTCGGCGCTGCCGATCGCCGCGCATATCGTGGATCGCCTGCTCGCACGCGATTGAGCCGCCCGCGGTCTTGCACCCGTAGCACTTCCGGTTAGCATCGCCTGCTACGCCCGCGCCAAGGAAAATCCATGAGCGATCACGACGCCTTTCATTTCTACGAACCGCGCAACGGCCACGGCCTGCCCCACGATCCGTTCAACGCCCTGGTCGCGCCGCGGCCGATCGGCTGGATTTCGTCCAAGAGCGCGAACGGCGTGCTCAACCTCGCCCCCTACAGCTTCTTCAACGCCTTCAACTACAGGCCGCCGATCATCGGCTTTGCCAGCGTGGGCTACAAGGACAGCGTGGCCAACATTCAGGACACCGGCGAGTTCGGCTGGAATCTCGCCACCCGATCGCTTGCCGAACCGATGAACCAAAGCTGTGCGGCCGTCGAGCCCGAGGTGGACGAATTCGAACTGGCCGGCCTCACGCCTGCGCCGTCGCGTGTGATCGACGTGCCTCGCGTTGCCGAAACGCCGGTCTCCTTCGAATGCCGGCTCAGCCAGGTGCTGCGTCTGACCGGCGCCGACGGCAGCCAGACCGATACCTGGCTGGTGCTCGGCGAAGTGGTCGGCGTGCATATCGATCGGCGGCTGCTCGTCGACGGCGTGTACGACACCGCCGCGGGCGAGCCGATTCTACGCGCGGGCGGGCCGGCGGATTATTTCACCATCGGTGCCGACAAGCGCTTTCGCATGCGCCGGCCGGGCTGAGAGCGCGGTTACTGGCCGCCGTCGGCGCCGTTGTCCTCGCTGGCATTACGGATACGCTCGATCACCGGCCCGCACTGGTTTTCCTCCCCGCCGGTGGGCGAGACCAGCGCCAGCAGCGATGCCGCCGGCGTCGCCGCCACGCCGAGAGCCACGGCCGCCGCACCGCGTGCGAGCAGCGGGCCCGCCTTCACCCCGGGCGACGGATCAGCAAAACTGCCGCGCACGTAGAGCGGCGAGCGCAGCGTGAACAGCCGCGGGCCCTTGCTCTTGGGGGTGATGGTCAAATCCAGCGACTCGGGCCCGAAGTCGATATCGCCGGTGATGTTAACGATGGCGTTTTCGGTATCGAATACGAACACGTTGGGCGTGGCCAGACCCTGCTCGATGGGAATATCCGCGGCCGCACAGTTGATCTTCACCAGTTCGTCACCGAACAGCTTGCCGACCACGTAGTTGCCGACGTTCAGGCCGGCCAGCTCCATGAGGTTCCGGCTGATCGCCCCCCGATCGATGAGCACCGTCAGCCGCCCGTCGGCGCTGCCGAGCAGTGCCGCCACCGAGTTGCCGGTGCCGGTGAAGCTGGCATCGGCGTTGATCTCGCCCAGACTGCCATCCAGCGCCTCCACGGCCGGCACGATCTCGTCCAGCTGCAGACGGCGCGCATGCAGATCGGCGCGGGCGGCCAGCGGCGACTTGTTTCCTTCCAGCCGCACGGTGGTATTGAGTTCGCCCTTGGCTACGCCAAAGCGCAGGGGATCAAGCAGAATCTCGCCGCCGTCGAGTACCAGATGCGTATACAGATCGCTCAGCGGTAGCGTGTCGCCGTGCTGGATACGCTTGGCGGTGAACTTCACATCCGCATCCATGGCGGCCCAGCTGTCGGTATCGAACTCCTCCACGGGCAGTACCTTGTCTGCCGGCTGGCGCGTGGATTCGCCACGCTCGGCCTTGTGCTCGTTCGAATCGGCGCCGATCAACGGCGCGAGGTCGGCGAACAGCAGCTGCTTGGAGACCAGCTCACCGCTCAGCTTCGGACGCTCGCCCTTCTGATCGAAGGTCAGGTCGCCGGCAATATCGCTGTCGCCAATCTGGCCGGCGAAGTTGCGGTAGGCAAAGGTCGAGCCCTTCTCGTGATCGATCTCGGCGGTGAGATGGCCGCGCGTCGAATACGCCGGCGTGGGCGGCAACGTTACCCCTGTAAGCCGGTAGAGATTGTCCAGGCTGGCGCCGGAAAAGGACACATCGAGGTCGGCGCCGCCGAAATTTAACGGCTGGCTGATCGTGCCGGCGATCTGGACACGTGTACTGCCCGAACTCACATCGGCCTGGACGGGGAACGGCGTGGTGTCGCTCTTGAGCGCGAGCACGCCGCCGATCTTGCCTTTGCCGGACAGCGGCGCGCCGCGGAAGCGTCCGTCGATGGTCCAGCCGAACACGTAGTCGCGTACCGCGCCCGGGTCGGTCTCGACGGCGCTGTCGTCGCCGGTGACCTGGGCGAACGGTATCGCCTTGCCGAGCGGTTCAACCGCGAGGTCGATATCGGCATCGAGGGTGGCATCGCGGTAATGGACTTCTCCCTTGTCGAAGGCGATTTCTTCGACGTTCACCGACCAGCCGCTGGCTTCGGTATCGCCTTCGTCGGCGGCGGCATCACTGCCGAGATCGAACGTCCAGTTATCGCGCCCGTCGGCCTGGCGTATGAGCGTGGCATCGGCGCCGTTGAAGGCGATTCGCGGCAGCGATACGCGTTTGGCGAACAGCCCCAACGGCGCCAGCCAGGCATCCACGCGTTCTATTTTCGCCATCGTGTCGCCGTCAAAACCCTCCGCGTTGGCCAGGGTGATGTCTTCGGCATGCACATGCGGCCAGGGAATCCAGGCGGCCAGGCCCTGCTCATCTTCGGGCCGATCCCAGTCGAGGCCGAGATCGCCATTGATAGCGAAATCGCGTCCCAGCGCGGCCGACACCCGTTCATTGAGGGTGGGCTTGAGAGTGTTGAAGTCGAACAGCAGAACGAATAAAACGAGCAGCAGCACCAGGGCGACAAGCCCGCCGACGATACCGATTCCGATCTTTGGCGCACGTTTCATCGCAATCTCCTCAAAGCCCCTTGGCCTTGTCTGATAAACACCGCGTCGCTGAAATACGCCCCGGCCACACCGGCCCGGTACAACCCGATATGTTGCCGTCGATGCGCTAACCTGCGCCGTCGCAGGTGCGACGGGGCTGACGTTGTTGAGCGCAGGCCGTACGCCGCGCCCCGACACGATGCCAAGGCGCTGATTATGGCGCTAAACGCGAATCGAATGTGTCGACGCCGCGCGCCGATCACCCGAGAAATATGCGAGGCTATTACAGTCAATCGATGGAGCCTGTCATGTTCTGTATCTCGCGTTCGCTCAATCTGTTCGCCACGCTGGCGGCCGCCGCCCTGTTGGTCGCCGGTTGCAGCACGACCGGCGGGTCCACGGCGGACGACGCCGAAACGACCGGCAGCGGCGTCAAGCTGCTGTCGTATCGCTGCGAAAACGGCATGCAGGTCAAGGCCAGTTATCCGACCGATTCCGTGGCCTTGCTGCGCTACGACGAGCAGACCTATCAGCTGCACGTCGCACGCGCGGCCAGCGGCGTACGCTATGTGGGCGACACGCTGCAGTGGTGGACCAAGGGCAATGGCGTCGGCTCCACGGCATTGCTCTCCCCGCGCGGCGACGAGAGCGCCACCCAGACCTGCCAGCAGATCTAACCCGCGAGAGACGCGCCCGCCGGCTCAATTCAGATCGGCGACCTCGACATAGCCCAGCCGCGGCCCGTCCGGCGCCGCATACACCGCGACCCAGCCGTCAGCGGGTGCCTGTACGGGCCAAACCGTGGTGCCGGCCGCAAGGGTTGCGTAGGCGGGTGCCTGCCCGCCAGCGGCCTCGCGCAAGGCGGTGGCGCGTTCGACACGTCGTTTTTTCAGCCTATCGAGCGTTTCGTCCAAAGCGTTGCGCGCGCCCGATACGCCATCGATCGCAGCGATCGCATAGTTGAGCACGGCGAGCTGATCATCCTGTTGCACGCCTTCGCCCTCGGCATAGAGATGGCCCAGGTTGTAACGGGCGGTGGCGTAGCCTTGCTCGGCGGCCATTCGATAGTAGTCGGCGGCGGCCGCGCCGTCGCGCTCGACGCCCTTGCCCGTCTGATACAGCTTGCCGATATTGATTTGGGCCGGCCCGTAGCCCCGGTCGGCCGCGATCTTGTACCAGCGCGCGGCCTGATCGATATCCGCAGGAACGCCTTGGCCGTGCTCATACGCCAGGCCAAGTGCGCCAGCCGCCTCCGGGTAGCTGGACGCCTGCGCCTTGAGTAGGTCGATGGCACGCTCGGGCTCGGCCGGGCCACCCTGACCATTGATGAGCATCAGGCCGAGGTTGAGCCTGGCACCGTCGTTGCCGGCCTGGGCTGCGCGCTCGAACAATGCGCGCGCTCGCGCGGGATCCCTGTGACGATCATCGAACTGGCCGGCACGGATTTCGCCCAACAGTGCCGTGGCCCGGTCGTAGCCTTGGGCATCGGCTTTTTTCAACAGTTCGACAGCCCGGGCCACGTTCTGGGATACCCCCTCGCCATGCGCATAGGAATAGGCCAGCCCGTACTGTCCCTCGGCATCGCCCTGGGCGGCCGATTTCTCGTACCAGTTCAGCGAGGTGACCAGATCCGTCGGCATGCCCTGCCCAAGCGCCATCATGCGGGCATATTGAGCCTGGGCCCGGGCGTCGCCCTGTTCCGCCAGGGGCCGGAACTCGGCCAGCGCCGCTGCATAGTCACCGCGCTGGTAAGCATCCATGCCGCGCTCAAGGTCGGCCGCCGAGGCCGACCAACCGGCCACACATAACAAGCCGGCAGCCATCGCTCGGGTCCGTCGTTTCATCGCTGGTTTTCCTTTATCCAATCGTATTTCAAGCCGGGGTGCGGTCTGCGACGACCCGTCGAAAAAACGTGAGGCCGCACAATCTGCGGGCGCCGGCGCGCTGGTCCGGCAACAATTTCTCAAGGCACATAAGTGCCAAAACATAGGCATTTTAAATCAACCGTTTAAGTTGGACTAATAGACGGTTGAACGCGACCGCGCACAAAGCTTGAAGGGGACCTGCACGGGCCCGATAATCACCGGCTCAACTTTCGATGCCGACGCGCACAAGGATTTCCCATGGCCAAGACTCAATCCATCCTTACCGAGGATTCGCTGGATTTTCTCGAGCGCTACCTGAACAACGCCGCCCCCACCGGCTATGAAACGCCCGGCCAGAAACTCTGGATGGACTATCTGGCGCCCTATGTCGACGAGTTCATCACCGATGCCTATGGCAGCGCGGTGGGCGTGATCAACCCGGACGCCGAGTACAAGGTCGTCATCGAAGGCCATGCCGACGAGATCTCCTGGTATGTGAACTACATCACCGACGACGGCCTGATCTACGTGCTTCGCAACGGCGGCTCCGATCACCAGATCGCCACTTCCAAGCGGGTCAACATCCATACCCGCGACGGAATCGTGGACGGCGTGTTCGGCTGGCCGGCCATTCATCTGCGCGACCCGCAGAAGGAAGAGACGCCCAAGAAGGACAATATCTTCGTCGACGTCGGGGCCACCTCCAAGGAAGAGGTCGAAAAGCTGGGTATTCACGTCGGCTGCGTGATCACCTACCCGGACGAATTCTTCGTGCTCAACGGCGACAAGTTTGTCTGCCGCGCGATCGACAACCGCATGGGCGGTTTCATGGTGGCCGAGGTCGCGCGCCTGATTCATGAATCCGGCGAGCGCCCGAACTTCGGCCTGTACGTGGTCAATTCGGTCCAGGAAGAAGTCGGCCTCAAGGGCGCGGGCATGATCGCCGAGCGCATCAAGCCGAACGTGGCGATCTGCACCGACGTGACCCACGACACCACCACGCCGATGATCGAGAAGAAGAAAACCGGCGTGGCCAAGATCGGCGCCGGCCCGGTGATCACCTACGCGCCGGCGGTGCAGAACCGCGTGCGCGAGCATTTGATTGCCACCGCCGAAAAACACGAGATTCCGTTCCAGCGGCTGGTGAGCGCACCGGCGACCGGCACCGATACCGATGCCTTCGCCTACAGCAACCAGGGCGTACCCTCGGCACTGATCGCGCTGGCCTTGCGCTATATGCATACCACGGTCGAGATGGTGCACCGCGACGACGTCGAGAACGTCATTCGGCTGATCTACGAATCGGTTCGTAGCATGGAATCCGGCGCGACGTTCAGCTACTTCGACTAGGGCAGACAGTGCGGGCGCGGTGTTGCAGAAGATTCCGGGCGGACCGGGGTCTGCATCATCGCGCGCGTTCAGATTATGGCGGTCGAGCCAGCCTATCGGCACTCGACCGAGCGTAGTGGTAAACGCCCGTTCGGCTACGCCAGAGACGGCTATACGATTAAGCGACACTTGTGATTTCGATGTCTTTCTGCCGTAAGGCGCCGAGCGGCGCCCCCATCGATGATCGGTAGCCTCGCCGCCCTGCTCCTTTTCCAGCTCGCGGGAGAAATCATCGTGCGCCTGACCGGCGCGCCGTTGCCCGGCCCGGTGCTGGGTATGATCCTGCTGTTCCTGGCGCTTGCTGTACGTGGGCGCACGCCACAGGTGTTCGCCGATACCAGCCGCGGGCTGCTCAACTATCTGGCCCTGCTGTTCGTGCCCGCCGGCGTCGGCATCATCAGCCACCTGGCCCGGGTGGCCGACGAATGGCTGGCGATCACCGTCACGCTCGTCGCCAGCACCGCGCTCGCCGTGGTGGTTACTGCGTTCACGCTGCGTGCGCTCACCCGCAAGGGGCAAAGCTGATATGGAGCGCCTCACACGAATCTGGGTCTATATCGAAGAAACGCCGCTGCTGTGGCTTGCCCTCACGCTGTGCGTGTTCTGGCTCGCCCAGCAGATCTACAAGCGGCTGGGCAGCTTTGCGCTGCTCAACCCCGTACTGGTGAGCGTGGTCGTGCTGGTGATCATCCTCAAGGTCACCGGCACGCCCTATTCGGATTATTTCGACGGCGCCCAGTTCATCCACTTCCTGCTCGGGCCGGCCACGGTCGCATTGGCCGTACCGCTGGCCGCACAGGCGGCCGAACTGCGCCGCTACTGGCTGCCGATCACGGTGGCTCTGACCGCGGGCTCGATCACCGCGGTGGCCAGCGCAATGGCCATCGGCTGGGCGCTGGGGCTCGATTCGCAGACGCTGCTGTCGATGCTGCCCAAATCCGTGACCACGCCAATCGCCATGGGCGTGGCCGAACAGATTGGCGGGCTGCCTTCGCTGACCGCCGTACTGGTCATCCTTACCGGTATTACCGGCGCGGTCATTGGCATCCCGCTACTGCGACTGCTGGGCCTACACGACCCCGTGGCCAAGGGCTTCGCGATGGGCGTGGCCGCCCATGGCATCGGTACCGCCCGTGCATTCGAACACAGCGAACGTGCCGGCGCCTATTCCGGCCTCGGCATGGGTCTCAACGGCGCGCTTACCGCACTTCTGGTGCCGCTGCTGGTGTGGCTGTTCGGACTCTAGGGACGCTCTGCATAACCTCTCGCGGTTCGCGTTCGAGCACTCGCAGACGGTGCGGCAAGACGCCTAAGCGCTGCGCCAGCCTCGCTGGCAAGGCAAGCCTGGCCTCGCAGCCGAGGCGTCCGGGAGGCCGAACACCTGAACGGCCGGCGCGACCGTTACAGATTGTGCAAGGCCTCCCTCGTCGGGCGGTCTTGTCTGGGCCCGTAGCTGTACCCATGCTCGTTGATATGACGACCCACGCCAGTACGAGCCGGCCACGGCGCTAGCGCCCCAGGCCACCCCATCGACGCGCGCCTGCCTTGCCAACCCGACGGTTCGCAAGCCCCGCGGCGTTTGCCCGTCTGGCTCTAAACGATAACGCTATGAACGACGAAACCAACGCAGCCACCGAGCCGAACGAAACGCGCAGCCACCACGGCGACGAAATCAGCCATACGCTGGTACACAGCGGCCCGGCGCCCAAGCCGGAGGTGATCCAGATCCTGCCGATGCGCGAAACCGTGCTCTTCCCGGAGCTGGTCATGCCGGTGGTCATCGACCAGCCGGGGGCGATTGCCAGCGCCCAGCATGCGACCCGCAACAAGCAGCCCGTCGGCCTGCTGCTGGCCACCACGGATAGCGAATCGAACGGCGACGGTGATACGCCCGGTGGCGGGCTGCATCGTATCGGCACCGGCGCCAACATCATGCGCTACGTCACCAGCGGCGATGGCGAACACCACCTGATCTGTCAGGGCATTGCGCGTTTTCGCGTACGCGAGTTCATCAAGGATGACGAAGGCCGGCTGAGTGCCAAGGTCACCTGGCTCGACGAGCCGGCGCCCGAAGGCGACAAGCACGTTGACGCGCGCATGGACAACCTGCGCAACAGCGCGCTGGAAGCCATCGAACTGATGGATCAACCTTCGCGCGAACTCGCCCACGCCATTCGCTCGATCACCTCCGCGGCCTTGCTGGCCGATGCTGTGGCCGGTTATCTCGGCCTCAAGGCCAAGGAGAAGCAGCAGATTCTCGACGCGGTGGATCTGGAGGCGCGCCTGGACCGTGTGCAGTCGTTTCTCGACTACCGGCTGGAGGTCATGCGCCTGTCGCGCGAGATCAACCAGCAGACCCAGCAGCGCATGGGCGAGCACCAGCGCAAGGCCATGCTGCGCGAACAGATGCGCTCGATCCAGCGGGAACTCGGCGAAGATGAGACCGTGGCCGAGGAAGTTGATCGCCTGCGGGAAGCCCTCGACGACGCCAAGCTGCCCGAAGAAGCCGCCGAGCAGACCGAGCGCGAGCTACGCCGACTGTCGCGCATGTCGGATGCCTCGGCCGAATACTCGATGGTACGCACCTATCTCGAGCTCATGGCCGAACTGCCCTGGTCGAAGCTGTCCAAGGACCGTATCGATATCGACGAATCGCGCGAGATTCTCGACGAAGACCACTACGGCCTCGACAAGATCAAGCGTCGTATTCTCGAACATCTGGCGGTGCACAAGCTCAATCCCGAGGGCAAGGCACCGATTCTGTGCTTCGTCGGCCCGCCGGGCGTGGGCAAGACCTCGCTCGGGCGCTCGATTGCGCGCGCCATGAATCGCGAGTTCGTGCGTGCGTCGCTCGGCGGCGTACACGACGAATCCGAAATTCGTGGCCATCGGCGTACCTATGTCGGCTCCATGCCGGGCAGCATCATCACCCACCTGCGCAAGGCCGGTACCCGCAACCCCGTGTTCATGCTCGACGAGATGGACAAGCTCGGCGCCTCCGCCCACGGCGACCCGGCGTCCGCGCTGCTGGAAGTGCTCGACCCGGCGCAGAACGACAGCTTTAACGACCACTATCTGGGCGTGCCCTTCGACCTGTCGAAGGTGATGTTCATCGCCACCGCCAACGTGCTCGACGCCATTCCCGGGCCGCTGCGCGATCGCATGGAAGTCATCGAAGTGCCCGGCTATACCCGCGAGGAAAAGCTGCAGATCGCCAAGCGCTATCTGATCGACCGGGCCCTCGAACAGGCAGGTATCACGCCCGAACAGTGCACGATCGGCGACGATACGCTGGCAGCGCTCATCTCGGATTACACCCGCGAGGCGGGCCTGCGTAACCTCGACCGCGAGATCGGTGCGATCGTGCGCCATGCCGCGGTCCAGGTCGCCGAGGGCAAAGCCGGGCCCGGCAAGATCGCGCCAGAAGATCTAGCCGACATCCTGGGCCCGAAGCGCGTGGATAACGAAATCGCCATGCGTACCAGCATCGCCGGCGTATCCACCGGCCTGGCCTGGACCCCGGCCGGCGGCGATATCCTGTTCGTCGAGGCCTCGCGCGCTCCCGGCAGCGGCAAGCTCACCATCACCGGCCAGCTCGGCGACGTGATGAAAGAGTCCGCTCAGGCCGCGCTGAGTCTGGTCAAGGCCCGTGCCGAGGATCTGGCGATCGAACAGACGCGTCTGGACAAGTCGGATATCCATATCCACGTGCCGGCCGGCGCAATCAAGAAGGACGGCCCCAGCGCGGGCGTGGCGCTCTATACGGCCCTGGTATCGCTACTCACTGATCGCAAGGTTCGCGCGGATGTGGCCATGACCGGCGAGATCAGCCTGCGTGGCCAGGTACTGCCGATCGGCGGCGTCAAGGAAAAGACGCTGGCCGCCCATCAGGCCGGCATCACCACCGTGATGCTGCCGGAGCGCAACCGCAAGGACGAAGAGGATATTCCGGAGAACGTGCGCAGCGCCCTGGATATCCGCTACGTGTCGCACGTGGACGAGGCGATCGAGATCGCGCTCTCCGAAATCGACTGAGCCAAGCTGGGCCGAGCCGAGTTGATCGCCGTTAGTGACGAGCACCAAACGGCCGGCCCAGCAATAAAGATTCAATCCAAGAGTAGCGGAAAGTAGTTTTGTTGGACTACTATGTAGTCTATTATGCCTACTTAAAGCACTATGATTGAATCCATTCTGGGTAGTGTAGCGGCAGAAAAAACGCTGCTTTGGCTGGATCGTTTCGAGACGGGGTATGCGAGCGAAATCGCTCGCTACAGCGGCTTGAGCACGAGCCAGGTCAACAAGCAGCTCGCGAAATTCGAAGACTCGGGCCTGATCAAGGCAAGGCCTGCCGGACGGACGCGTTTGTATGTGTGGAACCCGTCCAACGCTTTGGTTTCCCCCTTGCGTGACCTGCTTTCCCGAACTTACGAACTCTTGCCGGAGCGTGAACGCAGCGTCTACGAGATACCGAGACGACGCCCGCGATCACGCGCCAAACCATTGACACCGATCTCGTGAAACGCGGGGACGCGGTGAACGAGCTCACACAGCTCGCTGCGACCATCTCCGAAGCCCTGGCGCGCGAAGAGATCGAGGCCGTACTCTCGGGTGGTGCTGCCGTACAAATTTACTCCGACGGCATCTACGTATCGAAGGATCTGGACTTCGTAACCGCCGCGTCGAATAAGGAAATCGGCACTGTATTGGGCCGTCTGGGTTTTGAAGCGACGACCTCCCGTCGACTGTACCAGCGCGAAGGTACGGAGTATCTGGTGGAGTTCCCGTCGGCCCCTCTAGCGCTTGGCCGAGAACTCGTGCGCGAATGGCACCAACTGCGTACAGCGTACGGAACGATACAGATATTGTCGCCGACACAGTCGGTCAAAGATCGACTAGCCGCCTATGTCCACTGGCGGGATTTCCAGGCTCTTCGGCAAGCGGGCGAAATCGCGCTGCGTCACGCGGTTGACCTCGTGGATATATTCTCGTGGCTGAAAGCCGAAGGCGCTTCCGAGCGCGACATAGTAGCCGTGCGCAAAGTTCTCGCGCCGGACGCGGCTAGCTAACACTGCTCTAGCTCACCCGTTTCGATACCGGCGATGCGACCGCGATGTATCGCCAGATCTGCGTTGACCTGCGAATAATCCGCCGAGGAACGTAGCCGCCGAACGAACGGCGCTAGGCGCGTTCTTTGGATCGGGAAATCCTGTTGGCCAAAGCTCAATGTCGAGAGCCATCTGCGTAGATCCGCGTTGATCTGCGGATAATTCTTGAGGAACGCAGCCACCGCAGGAACGGGCCGTATGCCTCGACCGGTTGTGGCTCGCATTCTTTAGAGGCAGAACCGCCGATTGCGCGGGCTGACTCATTACCGGCCCTGCCGTGCGGGGGGCACAGACGCGATTGCGCTTTATGCGTCCGCAGATCGACGCCGATCAGCACAGATCGGGAAAGTCTTTCGGCGCATGGTCGAGATACATCTGCGTAGATCTGCGTCGATCTGCGGACAATGCTTGAGGAACCTCGCCTGCGCACGAACATCTACGCCGAGGCTGGAAAGGCTGCGGGGCGCGGCCGCGCCGCCTCGATTTAGCGCTTAGCGCCCGTGTTCGGCTTCGATCTCGCGCAGCCGTGCCTCGATGGCGAACACGTGGGCGTCGTCGGCATCGAGCGCGCGTAGTGCCTCGGCAAGATTGAGCAGGTAGTCGCGGTTGGGCCCACTCGGGCCGTGCGAGACGGCGATCTGGCCGGCGATCGCATCGATTGACGCGTCGCCCAGCCAGGCTTCGTTGTCGGCCGTGGCGATATACACCAGCCCTTCGTCACGACGACCGTCGGCAAAGCGCATTTCCGTGGCGAAACGCAGATAGCCGTTCTTTTCGCGATGATCGAGATGGCCGAACACGGCGGGCGTAATGCGATAGGCCATACCAATGCAGATCGCGCCCGGCGCTTCGACCAGCGTGGCCACACGGCCCGGCACATCGGGCGTGCCGCGATGGTCGTGCGAGCCCTGCCAGAACCGCCGCTGCCAGCCCGTGATAGTGGCCGGCTGACGCTCGATATAGTCGAAGCCGGCCTTGTAGATCAGCGAGCCATAGCCGAACAGCCACAGCTCGTCGCGATCCTCGAAGCGTCCGGCCTTGCGATTGGCAGCGGTCGTGTCGAACGACATGCGAGAACCGCTCAGGCGGCCTGGGTGTCGGCCTCGCCGGCCACGCCGAAATGCGTGTAGAGCCGGTCGAGCACGCCGCGCAGCGCCTCGCCCTGAAGCGCGACCCGGGCCGTGAGTTCGGCTACGGCATCGCCAGCGTCGAGTGAATCCAGATCGTCCTGGATAAGGTCCAGCGCGCGGATGCGCTTGAGATCGAGGTTTTCGTCCAGGTCGAACTCGATGGCATCGTCCACCGCCACGTTGAGCTTGACCACCTGCATGCCGGCCGCGAGATGGGCGAGCACTTCTTCGCGCTGCAGATCCATGGCGGTCACACGCACGCTCGATTTAACCTCGTCGGTGGTTTCGAACACGCAGCGATCGCCGCATTCGAAGCCGTTGGGCAGCGCATTGACGTCCTCGAGCCAGCGCGACATTTCTTCCGGCGGGCGCAGGCGTGCATCGGGTCGGGCCACCGGCAGGCTGCCCAGCGCTTCGCGCAGGCGGGCGACCACGTCCTCGGCGCGTTTTTCCGAAGACGCGTCGACCCACACGCGGTGCGCACGCAGATCGATGATCAACGGCGTGCGCTTGGAGCGGGTAAACGCCCGCGGCAGCAGCTCGAAGTGCGCTTCGTCCTTGATATCGGCCTTCTCGCGGCGGCTGACCTTGCGCCCTTCGGAAGTCTCGATGCGCTCGACGCGATCATCGACTTCTTCGGCCAGCACCGCGTTGGGCAGCACGCGGGTGATCTCCTGATGCACACAGATCGCCAGCCCGTCGACCGCATGCACCATGGCGTGTTCTCCCTTGATCGGCGGCACGAAACCGTCGACCCGGGTGGCCTGGTCGCCGCACTCGGGGCACAGCGCGTCGGCGAGTTTTTCGTCGAGTTCGGCCGCACTCCAGGGAAAGGATTCGGTACCGAGAAACACACAGAGATTACGTATCCACATAGCCAGAGATAATCCATGGTCGGACGGGACGACGCGGTTGCCGCGCCGGCACGGCGGGTTAGCCCCACCGCAGTGTTGGAGCGCGACCTTACCCAACCCGGTGGGCCGCCTCAAGCGCGATGAGGCGGCCCGCCGTCCGCGTGCGCGGCTGTTGCTCGCGGGCGCGCTATGGCACCATTCGCGCGCACTGCGGGCCCGCCTGCGAACGAGCGCAGGATGATCATCGACAGACGTGGTCCGAGCCTGTTCACGCGGTCGATCGCCGCGGCAACCCTTTTCCGTGCCCCTCGTGGCGCGGGCCGGCGATCGCCAGCCTTAATCCAAGCCAGCGACACTCTCATGTATCGAACCCGGTTCATTGCCCGCCTGCGCACCGCCGCTGTACTACTGGCCGCCCTCGCCGCCCTGTCGGCCTGCTCGTCGGAATCCGACAATGGCGCCGAGAGCGACAATGCCGCACAGCCCGCCGAAACCGTGCCGGCCGAGATCGGCTATATGCCGATTCTGCCGGATGCGCCGTTGTTCGTGGGCCTTGAGGACGGTTCGATCGCAGCAGCCGGTATCGAGCCCAAACTGGTGTCGTTTCAGAACGGCCCGGCCATGGTGCAGGCCCTGCTGGGCGGCCAGCTCGATATCGCCTACTTCGGCATCGGGCCCACCATGGTCGCCCGCGGCAAGGGGGCGGATATCAAGGTCGTGGCCTCCAACATCATCGAACAGATCAGCTTCGTGGCGCTCGGCAATCTCGCGCCCTACTTCGAGGACGGCGACCCGGCCACCGCCTTTGCCCGTTTTCAGCAGGACAACGGCCGCAAGGCGCGCATATCGACGTTCCCCGTGGGCTCGGTACCGCAGACGGTGCTGGCCTACTGGCTGGACAAGCAGCTGGGCGTCGATGCGGGCGTGATTGACGTGATCCATCAGGGCGCATCGCAGGTACAGCAATCGCTGCTTACCGGAGCGGTCGACGGCGCGGCGATCCTCGAGCCAGTGGTGAGCATCGTCAAAAACCGCCTTGACGATGCCCGGGTGGTGGCCAAGGGCGAAGCCATGTTCCCCGGCCAGCCAGGCGCCGTGCTCGCCGTGCGCGCCGAGTTCATCGAAGCGCATCCGGAGGTTGTCGAACGGCTCGTCGCCGCGCACGACCGCGCGACAAAACAACTGAAAGCAGGCGACGAGGCCGCGATCGACGCCGTGCACCAGTACGTCGGCGGCGGACGCCTGCCGCGTGAGGTGGTGGCCGAAGCCGTGGCCCAGTCGAGCGACAACTTCGTGGCCGACCCCAACCGCATCATCGACGGCACGCGCCGCATGCGCGATTTTCAGCAGGCGCAGGGCACGCTCGGTGCAGATACCGATATCGAGGCGCTGTTCGATACCCGTTTCTACGATGCGCTCGAATCGGCCGACCGCGCCGGCGAAGCATCCGCGAGCCCCTAGAACATGCTCGGGCGCCCGAACCGTGCGCACCCCAACGCGCTGGCTCTGCGTGCCGGGGCGTCGCGGCTGCGGCGTCTCGTGCTCGGGCTAGCGGGCGTTGCCGCGTTCATCGCGTTGTGGAAGCTCGCCTATATATTCAACTGGGCACCGCGCGGCACGATTCCCGACCCGTTCACCGTGCCCGTGGCGCTTTTGAACGAATATCGCGGCGGGCGCCTGCTTCCCGCGATCGCCTCCAGTCTCGTTCATTACGTATGGGGCCTGGGCATCGGTACGCTGCTGGGCTTCGTGGTTGGCCTGCTTGCAGCAAGCCTGCGCGTGTTCGACGAAGCCCACTACATGCTCGCGCGCATTCTGCGCCCGATCCCGCCGCTGGCCTGGGTGGTGTTCGCGATTGCCTGGTTTCAGGTCAGCCACGCCGGCGCGGCCTTCGTGATTTCCATCGGCGTGTTCTGGGTGAACTACTTCGCGACCGCCTCAGGCGTGCGCGACGTGGACCCGCGCTATTACGAGCTGGCGCGCGCCTTCGGACACGGCGGCTTTTTCAAGCGGATTACCAGCATCACCCTGCCGGGTGCCGCCCCCAGCATTCTCTCCGGCATGCGTACCGGCGTGGGCCAGGCATGGATGACGCTGATCGCCGCCGAGCTGCTGGGTGTACCCGGCATGGGCCAGGAGATGAACTCCGCCGCCGGTGTGGGCGCCTATGATGCGGTGGTGGTCTATATGCTGGCGATTTCGCTGATCTACACCCTCTCCGACGGGCTATTCGCGCTGGTCGAGAACCGGGCCCTGCGGTGGCGGCCATGAGCGAGCGCCGCGATGCCCTGCTGACGCTGGACGATGTCGGCTATCGCTATCCGGGCAACGAGCGATTCGTATTCGAAGGGCTGGATTTCAGCATCGGCGCCGGCGAATTCGTGGCGCTGGTCGGGGGCTCGGGCGTGGGCAAATCCACCGTACTGCGCTGCGTGGCCGGGCTGATCGAGCCCGCTACCGGCCATATCGAAACGCCGCCTCGTACCGGCAAGGGTAGCCGGCCCAGCGCGGTGGTATTCCAGGACACCCGCCTGCTGCCCTGGCGCCGCATCCGAGCGAACGTCGGTTACGGTTTGAGCGGGCTCGGCCTGTCGCGCGGCGAGCGCGATGCGCGTATCGACGAGGTGCTGGACTTGATCGGCATGGCGGACCTGGGCAAGCGCTGGCCGCACGAGATTTCCGGCGGTCAGGCCCAGCGCGTGGGCCTGGCGCGCGCACTGGCCGTGCGCCCGCAAATCCTGCTGATGGACGAACCGTTTTCGGCGGTGGATGCGCTGACGCGCACGCGCCTGCAGGACGAACTGCTCGCGATCTGGCAGCGCTTGAACATGGCGGTACTGTTCGTGACCCACGATATCGCCGAAGCGGCCTATCTGGCCGAGCGCGTCTGCGTGATGCGCGGCACGCCGGCGCGGGTGGTCTTCGATGAGCGCGTGCCCTCGCCCTATCCGCGCCAGCGCGACGACGCGGACCTCAACGCCTTTGCCCAACGCGTTGCCGACGCCTTGTAGACCACGCTGGAGCCGCCTCGATGTCCGATGAACCGCTTCGCCTGATCATTCATGCCGCCGATGCGGCGTCACTCGCCCGGGCTCGCAGCAATGCCGCCAACTTCCTCGCCGCAGCGCCGGATGCCCAGGTGGAAATCGTGATCAATGCCGATGCCGTGGAGGCGGCCGTCGACAGCCCGCATGACACCGACGCGCATCTGCGCGTCTGTGCCAACACGCTGAAGAACAAGCAGATCGCGGCGCCCGATACGCTGGTCCGGGTGGCCGCTGCCGTCGTGCATATTGCCGAGCGCCAGCGCGACGGCTGGGCCTACATGCGCGCGTGAAGTACGCCGCGCAGTGGCGAACCGTTGCCTAGACGCTTGCGGAGGCGCTGGCCCGAATCTGTTCGATGAGATCGCTCGGAGGTAGCGACATCGTTTCGATTGCCGGCCGCGCGAACAGATAGCCCTGCTGGAGCTTGATGCCGCGCTGGTACAGCCAGCACGCCTCGGCCAGCGTCTCCACCCCTTCGGCAATCAGGCGAATGCCCAGACGGTTGGTCAGCGTGATCAGCCCTTCCATGAGTGCCTGGCGGCGCTCGTTCTGGTTCACGTCGATAATCAGATTGCGATCGGCCTTGATGACGTCCGGGCGAATATCCACCAGCAGCTCGAGATTGGCGTAGCCGGCGCCGAAGTCGTCCAGGGCGGTCAAAAAACCCATCGCACGATAGGCTTCGACGATTCGCTGCAGATGACGGCGGTCGCGCACGTACTCGGTTTCGGTGACCTCGAACATGATGTTCTGCAACGGCCAACCGAGTTCATCCGCCAGCTTGAGCGTCGCCTGAATACAGGCGCTGGGCTCGTAGACCGCGTTCGGCAGGAAGTTGATCGAAACCAGCTGTTCGCAGCCCAGATCGTGGGCGAGCTGGATCGCGCGCGTGCGACAGCCCTGGTCGAATCGATACAAGGACGCCGGCGTGACCCGCGAGAGAATCTCGCCGGCCGACTCGCCGTTGACGCCGCGCACCAGTGCTTCCTGCGCAAAGACCTCGCCCGTAGCGATATCCACGATCGGCTGGAACGCCATCGTGAAATCGAATTCAAGACCATTGTCACAGCGGCGACAGTGGCCCTGATCATCTCGGAGACATTGGGACATTCTAGCTCTGAAAAAGCTCAGGCCCGTCGACGGGCGTGGGTGGATAGGGCTTTCTATCGGCCGACAGATCGCTGACTAGACCCCGCAACTTGATATTTTTTTGACTTTTTTTGCGATCGGCCTCGTGGGATGATCACCCCGGCCGCGTGAGCGGCTCGACCGTTACGCTTTCACCCTGCACGAGCCGGCCGCCCACGGCAATACGCGTACGCATACCGCCAATATGTGAAAGGCCCCGGCGCATGTCGAGATTGAGCAGACGCGACAGATACCCGCAGGGCGGGCAGCCGGCCAGAATTTCCAACCGCACCTCTCCGATGCAAAGCATGCGCCCTCGCAGATCGGTATCGGGCAGGCCGCTAATCACCAGATTGCGCCGCAGCGCGCCCGCTTCCATGGGCTGCGCGAGCCGCCGGCTGCATTCGACGATTGCCCGGGCGTGAATAAGCGAAACCTCGCGCACGCCGGGCTTGACCGCGTAGCGGCCCGAAAACGTGCCCGTACCGGCATGATAGCGATCGCCGACCAGGCCACGCCCCGCCTCGGCCTGCACGCGTTCGCGGGCCTGCATCGCCGCACCGCGGCTCGGCGCGATCCAGATCTGTTCGAGTCGGGCACCGCCGTGTTCGGCCATAAGCCCCTGTTGATGGCGTCGCAATACGACCATTCTGGCATCGAACGTATGCGGCTTTGCTTGAGCGCGAGGCTCAACCCTGCTGTGATGTCGCCGATGAGGGCTATATTCGTACAACTTGACGACGCCGCTGCCCGCGGCGGGCACATGCAATGACGCTGCGCAATATCGACGCGCTGTTTCACCCGCGCGGCGTGGTGATCTACGGCCACCCCGAAGGCGAGGCGCAATCGCAGCTGCTGCGCAATATCCAGGCCAGCGTGGGGGCCGACGACTACCGCCACGTCACCACGCGCGCGGATCTGGCCCGGCTGGACGATTTCGAAGCCCGGCTGGCGGTGATCATGGACGCCAGCTGGGGCACGGAGTCGCGTATCGACGCGCTCGGCGCACGCGGCTGCCGCGCCGTGCTTTGGGCCGCCAACCGTCGTATATCCGGCAAGGTCCTGCGCGCCGCACAGCCTTACAACCTGCGCCTTCTCGGCTCGCGAACCGCTGGCATCGTACAGACCCGCCAGGGCAACAATTTCAGCACCCTCGCCCTGGAGCCGCGTCCCGGCAAGGTGGCGCTCATCACCCAGTCGCAGTCGCTGGCGGCGGCTTCGCTGGACTGGGCGCTGGGGCGCAACATCGGCTTTTCCTGGCTCGCCTGCAGCGGCGCCGAAGCCGATATCGATATCGCCGATCTGCTCGACTATGCCGCGCTCGATCCGCGCACTCGTGCCATCGTGCTGCAGGTGGGCCAGATCCGATCGCCGCGCAAGTTCATGTCCTCGGCGCGGGCGGCTGCGCGCGTCAAGCCGGTGCTGGTGTTGCAGACCCGGCGCGCGGTCGACGACGGACCGCTCGGGCCCGATCCCGTGCGCTCGGCCGCGTTCGCTCGTGCCGGGCTGGTGGAATGCGAAAACCTGGGCGGGCTGTTCGACGGCCTGGCGGCGATGGAGCTTTTGCCCACCGTCGGCAGCCATCGTGTCGTGGTCGTTGGCAACGGCGCCGGCGCCTGTGCGCTGGGCACCGATGCCATGTTCCGACACGCGATCGAACCGGCGCGCCTGTCCAGCGAAAGCCGCGACGCGTTGACCACAAAAGCGCCGCAGGCAGCCGACCTGGGCGTGGCCATCGACATCGGCCGCTCCGACCTCGACGATACGCTCAGCGCACTGGCGCATATCTGCCGTGACGACAACGTCGATGCCGTGCTGTTCGTACACAGTCCGATCGCGGGGCAACCGCATGAGCCCATGGTCAAGGCGATAGCCGAAGCCGAATTCTCGCACCGCATCATGACCGTGTGGCTGGGCCTGCATACGGCACTGCCGGCGCGGGCGGCCAGCGCACAGGCACGCCTGGCCACCTTCGCCTCGGCCGACGACGCGGTACGCGCGGTACGCTATCGGGCGCGCTACCAGTTCACCCGCGAGCTGCTTACGGCCACCCCGCCGCCAGACCCGACCGTCACCGCCGACGTCGACAGCCTGCGCGAGCGTCTGACCATGCTGGCCAGCGGCGGCGTGGAATGGCTCTCCAGCGACGAGGCCAGCCATCTGCTCAGCGCCTATGGCATCGCCGGCGAAACCCCGGCCGAAACCGCCGTGCGCGTGCGTGTCCGCGTTTATCGACATGCCGAGTTCGGCATGGTGATGAGCGTGCGCGACGAAGCGCTCGGCATCGACCCCGCCTACGGCTTCGCACCGCTGGATGCGCTGCTGGCGCGGCGCATGCTCGAAGGTGCGAGCGCCGGGCGTCTGCGCGGTACCCGTGCCGCCTTCGAGGCACTGGCCCAGGCGCTGGTGCGTCTGGGCAAGATGGTGGTCGACCTGCCGCAGCTTGCCGGCCTGGATATCCGGGTGGCGGCCGGCCCGCGTGGCCGACTGCAGGCGCCCGCCGACAGCCTGATCGAAATTACCGCGAAGCCGATCGCGGAACGCGACCGCCTGGCCATGTCGCCCTACCCGGCCCGCATGCGCCATATCGTGTCGCTACGCGGCGATACGCGCTATATCGTGCGCGCCATCCGCCCCTCCGACGAACCGCTGGTGCTGGACCTGCTGGAAAGCCTCAGCCCGGAAGAAATCCGGCTGCGCTTTTTTAACTTCATCCGTCACTTTTCGCACGATATGGCGGCGCGTATCACCCAGGTGGACTACGATCGCGAAGTCTCGCTCGTGGTCAGCCCCTACGACCGCCCGGACGCGCTGGCGGGCATGGGCACGCTGATCGCCGACCCGGACAACGTAGAGGCAGAGTTCGCCATTCTCGTGCATCGCGACCATACCGGCGTGGGCCTGGGCCGCCACCTGCTCGACTGTCTGCTACGCCAGGCCAGTGCACGCGGTACCGAGGTCGTCTACGGTGATGTGCTGGCCCAGAATCGTCCGATGTTGCAGCTCGCGCGCAGCCTGGGCTTCAAGGTGAAACGCTCGCTCGACGACGCCAGCAGCGTGCGCGTCGAAATCCCCTCGCGCGACTACAAGAGCCCGTTGAAAGGCACGGGCTAGCGCAATCCCCGCATAGCTATTACCGCACCGCGCATCGAGCTGGCGACGACCTGATTACCTATAGTTCAGCCTGTCGCGTGGATATAAGACTACTCGGCCTTCGTTCGTTCTGGCGTTCGGCTTATGGGCGTGTCTTCGCATTAATTGACGGACAACCTGCCGCCTTAAGCGCAGCGCACCGAGTTTCGCACGTCATCATGCAGAAGGCGGGCTTCGGGCGACGCCGATGCGGCGGGGTCTATTCAAAAACCGTCCGCAGATCGACGCAGATTCACGCAGATGAAAATAAGGGCAACATCGCCAGCGCTCGCCGACAACTCAGAAACCGCTCGAAACCGGCGCCGCGAGCTATCCGGCCTGAATCTGCGTCGATCTGTGTCGATCTGCGGACACTTGCCCTATTGGTGTAGCTTTGCATTCGTTGGCGGACAAGCTTGCCGATTTAAGCGAAGCCAACCGCGTTTCATAGATAATGATGAGCGATGACGAACCCAGCAGACACACCCCGCGACGCCCAGCCGGCCGATCTTGCCAGCCCCGACGAGATCGTCGCATTCTGGTTCGACGAGCTGGCGCCGCGGGACTGGTTTCGAAAATCGACCGCGCTGGATCGCCGCATCGCCGAACGATTCGGGGCAACACTCACAGTCGCAGCCCAGAGCGGGCTGAAACGTTGGCGCACGAGGCCGATCGGCCGCCTGGCGGAAATTCTGGTACTCGACCAGTTCTCCCGCAATATCCATCGCGACACACCGCAGGCTTTCGCGAACGACTCGGAGGCGCTCGCGCTCGCACGTGAAGCGATTGCCGCGGGCGACGACAACGTGCTCACACGTCAGCAATGTGCCTTCCTCTATATGCCGTTCATGCACAGCGAAGCGCTGGTCGATCACGGGGTCGCCTTGCGCCTGTACAAGTCGCTTGGTCTCGCCGGCCATCTCAAGGCCGAACGTCAGCACTACGCCATCATCGAACGCTTCGGTCGCTACCCGCATCGCAATGCGCTGCTGGGGCGGCAGAGTACCCCGGCCGAAAAGGCGTTTCTGCGCGAGCCGGGGTCCTCGTTTTAACGACCGGGCGAAGCAGCGCGCTGCGCAAAACGGGCATCCACAGTCCACTACGACAGTCGCGCGACCACTCAATGCCGGCGACGTTTGAATGCCGCCCCCGAGGAGGCGTATTCGCGGCTAACGCCGCTCACCCTGCGGGCTCTTCGCTGCGCGAAGCCGTCGAACCATGCTTGTTTGTCCTGTCGCAGGTTCGACCATCGTTCAAAAACCATTGCAATAAACGGCGCTCCGGCCGGTTATTGCAATGGTGCCCCGAGCAGGAGTATTCGCGGCTGACACCGCTCACCCTAAGGGCTCGTCGCTCACGCGACGATTCGGCTTCGCTACGCGAAGCCGTCGAACCATGCTCGTTTGTCTTGTCGCAGGTTCGACGCTTGTTCAAGACCATTTCCAAACCCGGCGGGAGGCCGGGTTTGGAAATGGTGCCCCGAGCAGGAGTATTCGCGGTTGGCGCCGCTCACCCTACGGGCTCGTCGCTGCGCGACGATTCGGCTTCGCGGCGCGAAGCCGTCGAACCATGCTTGTTTGTCTTGTCGCAGGTTCGACCCTTATTCAAGACCATTATTAAACCCGGCACTCGCCGGGTTTAATAATGGTGCCCCGAGCAGGAGTCGAACCTGCGACCTGCCGCTTAGGAGGCGGCTGCTCTATCCTACTGAGCTACCGGGGCATTCGGGCGGCGTTGCGCCGCGCGCTAGATTACCGCAACACGCCGCATATCTCGACCGCGCGTCGCCACAGTGCAACCTCTCCTTGAACTGAGTTACGGTAACTTTCATTATCGACCTGTTGCGAACCATAACCCGACTTCGCCAGCGCATTGACTAAAGTTGTATGGCGCAGCTAGCATGCATGACTTATGAACCACCCTCCAGATTGCCGTGGCTGCTAAGCAAAAGCCTTCGCTCAAGCCTACGACCGCGCGTGGCGAGGCCACCCGCCAGAAGCTTTTATCCGCCGCGGAGGAAGCCTTCGGCAACACCGGATTCTTCCGAGCCTCGATAAGCGATATTACCCGCGGCGCGGGCGTGGCCCAGGGCACCTTCTATATCTATTTCAAGAACAAGGAGGATGTGCTCGCAGAACTGGTAAGGCATATGGGACGCGAGCTGCGCCGCATGCTCAGCCATGCCATCCCCACGGGCATGGCCAGGCTCGATGCCGAACGCGAAGGAATGGCGGCGTTCATTCGTCTGGTTGCGGCTCGTCCCAATCTTTATCGAGTCGTCCAGGAATCGATGTTTGTCGACGAACAGATTTATAAGGATTACTACACGGACTTCGCCCGCGGCTATATCAGCGCCCTGGAAAAATCGGTCGAGAAATACGAGATTCGCGACGGCGACCTGGACGTCTGGGTATGGATCCTCATGGGGACCGCGCACTTTCTCGGACTGCGCTACGGGCTGTGGGAGAACGACGGGCTGAACGAGGCGGAGCTCGATTCCGTCATGGATTTCATTCGTAACGGAATCGCGGTGCGCCCCGACGACGCGAGTGAGGTTCGCTGAATAACCGGACGACCCGGGTCCGGGCCATGGCAGGCAGCCCTTCTAATCAGCAACCACCGCCACCACCCAACATATACAAGCTAGCTCTAGCACTCGCATCGCCATCGATCGCACCGGGTGACCAGGCCGGTCGGTATAACCCACGTTAAAACGGGCCTGGATCTGTCGCCGACCCGCACGCGGGCTTCAACTACGGTTCGCAGCCCTCTTCACGCCGCAGCCAAATTCGGCCGATCTGGCGCGATGAACATCTCTACGCTTTACGTCTGCATGTACCACGCACCTTTCACGAAACTATTTTTCACCGTTAATGAAAGGGTTAGCGGCGATTCTCAAAAATGTTGCACTGCATTCCTTGAATATACAGCTATCTGGACATACGATTACTCCATCGCTGAATAGCAATACGACTTTGGTTTAACAACGCGCTTTCCAGCGCGACAACGTCTTAACGAGGAACGCGCCATGAACAACGCCATTGCCAAGACCACCCTTTCCGCGACCCTGATCGCCGGCCTGATCGGCTTCTCGTCGCTTGGCTTCGCCCAGTCGGAAGCGATCGAGGCCTATAACGCCCAGAACGCTCAGCCGCAGACCAGCGGCCAGGTGGAAACGCATCCCATGGCCGACCAGTTGGCTGCCGATCTGGATGCTTTCAATCGCCAGGACACGCAGGGCCGCGTCGTCGGCCACGACCTGCCGGCCGGCAGCGAGCAGGCAGAGGTTTCGCAGACCGCGATGCAGTTGAGCGATGCGATCGAAAACTACAACGCTCAGGCCAGCCAGGGGTTGGTGCCGGAAACCAGCATGCCGGCCGATGCCACGCCGCATAGCTACCCGCAGACCGAGGCGCTGGCCGCCGATCTGACCCGCTACAACGAAACCGGCGGCAACCTGAACGCGCTGAGCTTCTAACCCGGGCCTATGCCCGCAAGGCGGGCATCTGCCAGCAAGAAAGCCGGAAGCAAGTCCATTGCTTCCGGCTTTTTTTGTGGCCGATATGGGTATAATCGAGTACGCGCTTATTTCGAATTCAACGGCACAGTACAGAAAACCGCCGTACACGAGCGTGAAGCATAATAAAGGCGGCCCTAGAACCCGCCGACCATCCAGGAGAAAGCAAATGCACAGACCGGGAAAAACACGTTACGCACTGCTCTGCGGGTTCGCTCTCGCCGGCGCGGCGGGCAGCTTTGGCGTTGCCCATGCGCAACAGGACATGAACAACGAAACGTCGCGTGCACAGGAATTGTCACAGGACATCGAAAAATTCAATAAGAACCACGCTTCGTTGAAAGAAGAGAGTGCTGCTAGTGCCGGCACGCCGACCGCCCATATCGACGCTGACGGGAATCCGACCCAGCCTATGCCGGCGGATCACGAACGAGCCGACGAACTGGCAAATGAAGTTCGCGGCTTCAATCGTAGCGGCGGCTCGCTGAACAGCGACAATGCCGCTAAAAATGCCAGCCAGACCCCGGACGGCCTGCCGGCCGAGCACCCGCGCGCCGACGAACTCGCGAACGAAGTACGAGACTTCAATCGCAGCGGCGGCTCACTCAACAGCAACAGCGCGGCCGACAGCCAGGTCAACGACGACCTGCCTGCTTCGCAGCACGAGCACGGCGGCGCAAGCCCCACGGCACAAGAGCTCGACGAAGAAGTGACCGAACACAACAACAACGAGAACTAGTCCACCCACCCGAAACGGGATCGGAGGATTCAAGGCGCCGGAAAGCGAAAGCCTTCCGGCGCTTTTTTATGCGACCCCCCGCGTTGAGAAAACCCACTCGGGCCGCGGTCGGCCCGTGCCGGGTCCCAAACAAAAACGCCGGCGCGAGGCCGGCGTCTTGCTGAAGTCAGCGCAAACTCAATCCACGTAGGTGAGTCGATCTTTCGGCTTGGGCATTTCGCCCGACACCTGTTCCGCAAGCGCGATATTTTCGCCCACGAATTCCTTGACCCGTACGCGGCCCACCTCTGGGCCCGGTTCCCAGGCAATGACCTGACCACTGGGCGAACGCACCAGCGAACCCTCGCTATGAATCGCGAGTTCGTCGCCAATTTTCAGGCCGGCGGCGCTGCCGGCGTTGATGTACATATCCTTGCCCTTGAGCGCGAAGGTATGCGTGAACCAGGGTGCTACGCCGATACGATCGGCTGCGGTATCCAGAATACGGTCGCTCCAGATATCAACATCGGAGTTGGTGCCGTCTGAAACCTGTACACGCGTGGATAGGGGCTCGTAGCGAATATCGAAATCCGGATCCATCATGCGCGATTCGAGCGTGACCGTGTCGCCGCTGCCACGCTGATCGACGACCAGCAGGCCGCGAATGCCCGGAAAAATCGCCAGTAGCCGCGGGCAATCGAGCGGGCTTTCCGAGCCGCAGGCATCGGAACCGCCCACGGCCTCATCGAGTTCGTTCGGCTTGATCAGAGTCAGACCATGACGCGCGGCATTACGCTCGAGCGCCGAGATCAATCGATAGGATGTCATCGACTCGCGCGCATCCTTTGCGATATACAGCCCGATTTTGGGCTTGAGGCCGGTCGAGTCCACCGACGTTGCCGCCGACGTCGTTGCCACGGCCGCTGCCGGTGCTTGGCCCGAGCGTACCGCCTCGGCACGCCCTTCTTCCCGGGCGCTGTCCAGCCATTTATCCCAGAACGGTCTGCCCCAATCGGTCTGCTCGTAGCCGAAAGCGGCCTCTGAATCCGCCAGCGGCGCATCGCCGTTGCCGCCCGCCGGATTGGCCGGCCCGGAGGCACAACCCGCCACTGCCGTTACGGCGGTCGCCGCCAGCACCATCGATTGAAAGCGTTTGAAACGATTCGACAACACAGCAACTCCAGATAAAAAGAAGGGGTCTTCGCCACCCGGCGAAGACCCCTGACAGCTTACGGCGCCTTAGAACTGTACGCCAAGGTTCACGCTGCCGGCGATCACACGATCATCGGCGAAACTGCCCTCATTGGGGGTGGCCCCGACGAGGCTGTTACCGCGCAGAATACCGACATCGTTCTCCTTGAGCATGCCCAGCGTCGCCCAGGTGCGTACCGCTTCGTTGAGCTGATAGCTGGCCTGCAGATCATAGACCGTGCTGGTATCGCTGGTTTCGCCCGCGACCGCTGCCGAATCCGGCACCTCGATATCGAGGAAGCCCACCGCGCCGCGCAAGGCGAACTTCTCGGTGACGTTCATGCCGATACTGGCGATGTAGAGCGACTCGTCGAAGCCTTCGCGGCCCAGGAAACGCCCCATCTGGTAGAGGCTGGTCGGGTTCGCCGTCGATTCCGGACTGGAGTTGATGAGGCTGGAGTAGGTATCGAAGCCCGTCGAGATCAGGCCGCCGTCGCGCGTGGCCACATACTGCGCCTTGAGCTCGAACATGCCCACGTCGGCGCCGACACGGAAGTAGCCGGAATATGCGTCGTCGTTGAAGTAGTCACCACCTTCCGGGGTCTGGTTCGCATTGACGTTGCCGCCTTCCAGCCAGTTACCACCGAAGGAGATATCGAGCGGCCCGAGACTGCCCTGCATGTACGGAGAATAGATGTTGGTGTTGGACAGAACGTACGCGTTACGAGGCGCGCCGGTCGGCCCGATCAGGTCGCCGTTGTAGTTGTTCAACCAGTGCACGTAGAGGAAACCGAGCGACCAGCCGGATTCGCCCAGCGGCGCCACGAAACCGGGGAAAATCTGGTTGCCGTTGTCTTCGTTGTTGAACGGCGTGTTGTCCTGACGACGATCGTAGCTTAGGAAGGCGTTGACGTTACCCAGCTTGGTCAGGAACAGCGCACGGTCGCGGCGGTCGTCGCAGACCAGGAAACAGTTGTTCCAGTTGGCTTCCTGACGACCGACGCGCAGCAGACCGAATTTGAACGGGATCTGCACGAAACCCAGGTCAAGACGCACGTTGTCGCCGTTGTTGTCCGCGTTGAAAGCGGTACCGGACGTGGTGTCGTAGTTGCGCGCGTCGCCGCTCCAGCGGTCGCCGGCCAATTCGACTCGGGTATGCACCGATACGCCGGTTTCTTCATGTTTGAAATCGGCCTTCACACGCAGGTACTGCGCAAAGCCATTGTCACTGTCGGTGTCCGTGTCGGTTGCATCGACGCCGAAAGATTCGGATTCGACATAGAAGCCCGTGGCTCGGTAGTCAACGCCAACATCTGTTTTCATAGTGGCGTTAGCCGTACCCGCAAAGCCCAGCGCGGCCAGTGCGGAAAGCCCGATCACGCGGGTCAGATGACCCCGACGGCCCGGCTGTTTCGCCTCGATTGCTTTATTGATATCGCGGATCATTTGTTTTTCTCCCCTTTCGTTACTACGGGAACGCATGGCTGGTGTTCTCGAGTACTCGCACACTGGCATGGGTATCGATCGACCGGTTCGCGCCCCGTGGCCCGCCCTGTCCTTATCGGTTGCACCCTCGTCGTCGCACGCGCCAGCGCCGTCTCGGTGGCCGGCAGGCGCGTGCCCAACTTGCTCGATATTGAATACTCCCCCTGGGTGACTCGTGAGTCATAAGTCACGAGTGTCTGTTTATAGTATTTTTTTTTACCGTGCAAGCCGTTCATGAACGAGTATTTCATTTTTATTCCAGCAAACTGAAAGGCATCTTTTCCGATCTCGCCAGAGGCACTTCAAGCCGCTGTTAAATAAGGTTAAACGGAGCAGAAATGACGCACTGCAACGGCGCACTCGACTTTAATCGAATGCTACATACAGGCGCTGATGTGCATTGCAGCATGCGCAAAAGCATGGGCGGCAAAGCGGCTGCCCAAACCCATGGAAAGTCGACCCGACCACGCCAAGATCGGCTCGCTTTTCGTAACAGCTGGCCATTTACACCAGTTCAATCCGGGCGAAGGGCGCAAGCTGTCGGATAGCGCTTGCGGCTTGCTCGGCCGCTTGGGCATGGGCAGCGTTGCGCCTAGACTCTCCGGTTTGTGCACACGCGCCGTGCCCGGCCCATGTTCTATCTCTACCATCACAACGATCTGAGCCGTCTGGCCGAGCTGTTCGGTGCGCTTCGCCGGCACCGCCCTGTGCCGCCGCTGTCTCGCGACACGGTGCTCGCACCCAACGCCGGCATCGGCCGCTGGCTGCGTATCCAGCTCGCCGAGAGCGAAGGCATTGCCGCGAACATCGACGGCCGTCTGCCCGGCGAATTCATCTGGGCGCTGTTGCATGGCGTGATCGACGACGCCGACGCGGGCGATCACTTCGAAGCCGATCGCCTACCCTGGCATCTGTATGTGGCGCTGCCGGCCATGGCCAGCGAGATACCGGCGGTGGCCGATTATCTGGGTACGCCGATCGACGAAGTGCGCCGCTACCAGCTGGCCCAGCAATTGGCCGACGTCTTCGACCAGTACCTCGTCTATCGCGCCGATATGCTCGCGCGCTGGGAAACCGGCGAGACGCCCACCGCGAACCCGGGCCGCTGGCAGTCGGAGGTCTGGCGCTGGCTTACGCGTGACCATCGGCTCGGCCGGCGTCACCGCGCACGCGTGCTGACCGATTTCATTCAGCGCCTCGGCCGGGATCGCGCCCTGCAGCAGCGCGTGATCGAGCATTGTCCGGATCCGCTCTACTGCTTCGGGCTCGTCGCACTCGCGGCCGATCACCTGCGCCTGCTCTATGCGCTGGCCGAGCATATCGACGTGTATTTCCTGCTGCCCAACCCGAGCGAAGCGTATTGGGGCGATATCACCGCCGGGCGCCTGCCGCTGGCCCTGCCCTCGACGCAGGCCGAGGGTGAAGTACCCCTGCTGCCCGGCGAGGCACTCGTGGAAGCCGGCCATCCGCTGCTATCGGCCCTGGGCCGCATGGCGCGCGATACCGTGCGCGTGCTCTATTCCGACGAGTTCGCGGGCATGATCGAACCCGAACTGGGCGATCTGATGGCCTACGACGTACCCGGAGAAGACAGCCTGCTGCACCGCATTCAGGCGGATATCGTGCGTCTGGACTGCAGTGAGGCCACGCAGGGCATCGCCGAACACGACACCTCCTTCGAAGTACATGCCTGCCATAGCCCACTGCGTGAAATACAGGTACTGCAGGATCAACTGCTCGACCGCCTCGCCGCCGACGACAAGCGCGTAGCCAACGGTGAGATCGACGCCGCGGATCGTTTAGCTCCGCGCGACATCATCGTCATGCTGCCGGATGTCGCTGCCTATGCGCCTGCCATTCAGGCCGTATTCGGCGGTGCACCGGCCGACCGCTATCTACCGTTTGGCCTTGCCGACCGCGCCCGCTCGGCGGCCCACCCCATCGTGACCTGTGTGTCGGCCCTGCTCGACCTGCCGCTGTCGCGCTGGCAGGCAAGCGACCTGCTCGACCTGCTCGCGGTGCCCGCGGTCATGCGCCGGTTCGGCCTGTCGGCGGGGGAGCTGGATACGATCACCGACTGGGTGGGCGAAGCCGGCATCCGCTGGGGCCGCGACGCTGCCCATCGCGCCGAACTGGGCGCGGGCGCTTTCGAACAGAACAGCTGGCGCTTCGGCCTAGACCGCCTGCTGCTCGGCGTGGCCCAGTCCGACGACCAGACGCTCACCGCCGGCGTAGCCCCCTGGGCCGATCTGGAAGGCGGGATCACCGCCGCACTGGGCAAACTCTGGCGCTTCGAACGCACCCTGGCGGATACCGCCGACGCACTCGCTGAAGCCGCTACGCCCGCCCAGTGGCAGACCCGGCTCAACACCCTGCTGGACGCGCTCATCCTGCCGGCGGCCGACGCGCCCGACGAGCAGCGCGCCGTGGACAGCCTGCGCAGCGTATTCGCCCGTTTCGAAATCGCGGAAAGCTGTACCCGTGCGCGTCCGCTCGCCGAAGACCGCCGCATCTACTGGCCCGCGGTACGCGACATGCTGCGCGCCACGCTGGAATCCGTTGCCGAACGCCAGCCCTTTCTGGCCGGGGGCATCACCTTCTGCGGCATGGTGCCGCTGCGCGCCGTGCCGTTTCGCATGGTCTGCGTGCTGGGCATGAACGACGACGCCTTCCCGCGTCAGGACACCGGCCGCGCGTTCAACGTGATGTTCGACGCCCCGCGCCTGGGCGATCGCAATATCCGCGACGACGACCGGCTGCTGTTCCTGCAGGCACTTACCGCCGCGCGCGACAGCTTCTATATCAGCTATCTCGGCCAGGACATGCACAGCGGCGAAAGCCTGCCGCCCTCCCCGATCGTGGGGGAAACGCTGGAATTCGTGCATCGCACCTATTTTCGCGACTACAGCGCCAAGGCCTTCAGCGCCTGCCTCGTTCACGAACAGCCGATGCAGCCGTTCTCGCCCCGCTATTTCAGCGCCGACGAGCGGGATGCGCGGGTGTTCACCTTTGCCGGCGACTGGCGCGACGCCACCCGCGCCGCGATCAGCCCGCGCGCGACGCGGACGCCGCTGCTGGATGGCAGCGAAGCACCGCCAGCCGAGGCACTGGAGGCGATCGACCTGGAAAGCCTCAAGCGCTTTTTCGACCACCCGCCACGCGCCTTCTTTCGCGAACGCATCAAGCTGGATCTGGATATCGACGATCATCGCGTTGACGATGCCGAACCGATCGCGCTCGACCCGCTCGCCGCGGCCGGCCTGCGCACGCGCCTGTTCGATAGTGCCGACGCCACCACGCTCGACGCCATCGACCTCGAACCCACCGCGCTCGAACGCGCCCGCGGCACCCTGCCGCCGGCCCCGCTGGCCGACCTCAACTATGCCGATCAGGCCGATGCCGTGAACACGCTGCTGCCGATCTGGCAGGCATGGAAGGCCGAGGCCACGCCCACGACCGTGGATATCGATCTCGCCATCGACGGCGTGCGTGTGACCGGTCGCGTGCCCCAACTCTGGCCGCAGGCACTACGCCGCCTTCGAACCGGCAAGCTCAAGACGCGTTTTCGGCTGCGCTACTGGATCGACTATCTCGCCGTCGTTGCCGCAGGCCACGACGTGGCGCTGGAAATGGCCGGCTTTGCGCCGAAGAAAAAGACGCTGGAAGTCGCCTGCTACGCCGGCCGTATCGATCAGCCAGCGGCCGAAAGAGTGCTCGCCGAGCTGATTGCCCTCTATCGCGCCGGCCAGCGTCGACCATTGGCCTATCACCCCGACCTCGACGACGAGTACGACCCCGACCAGAACAAGGCCTTCGACAACGTCAGCTATCGCTTCAAACCCGAGGCGTTTTCACCGCACCATCTCATGCGCGACCCGTATTTTCTGCGCGTACTGGGCGACGAAGACGCGCCGCTGGGCGAAAGCGCCGAAACCAGCCCTTTCATTCAGGCCGTTGAAGCAATCAGCGGGCCGATGAACGACGCGCTTCGCCCGCTGGAAACCCACTGACGAGAAACTCCGACATGCTGATCGAGTCGGCTTTCTCGCACGCGCGTCATCACGCCGAAAAATCATCCATTTTCAAGCGGGGTTGGTAAGGTACGCCCCGTTGGGTGGTGCACGACAAGCGACAGCACGCGTGAAATATCTTCGTCTTCTGGTGTTCGGGCTTATCGGCGTGGCCGGATTGTCGCTGGTCATCGCGAACCTGCTGTCGCTGATTCCCAGCGATATCTGGTGGATTCGCATTACCGACTTCCCTCGCCTGCAGAGCGCCGCCGCTCTGGCATTACTGGCGCTGGCCGCGGCCTGTTTTCTGGGACGCTACCGCTACGCGAGCATGGCGCTGATCGCGCTCATGCTCGCCACGCTGATCTACCACGCCGCGGTGCTGTTGCCCTATACGCCCCTGCAAGGCGCGCTCGCCGACAGCGCCTGTCCGAGCGATAAACGCCTGGCCGTGATGGTCGCCAACGTACGTCTGAGCAACGACCCGGACGGGCGCCTGATCGAACAGGTTCGCCGTTACCAGCCGGACGTGTTCGTCGTGCTCGAAGTCAACGACCAGTGGCTGGACGCGCTCGCCCCGCTCGAACAGTCCATGCCCCACACCGTCCACCGGACCACCGGCTCGTATTTCGGCATTGCCCTGTATTCGCGGCTGCCGTTGCATTCAACCGAGATACGCTATCTCGCCGGGCAGGACACGCCGCAGATTGTCACCGAAGTCGAACTGCGCACCGGCGAGCGCGTGGATTTTCTGGGCATTCACCCGCGTCCGCCGCATCCGTCGCAGTCCGCGCTGGGCCGTGATGCGATCCTGCTCAAGGCCGGCCTGCTTTTGCACGACAGCGACCGTCCCGGCGTGGTCGCCGGCGACCTGAACGCCACGCCCTGGGAACGGGCCGTCACCCATATGCGCGAAATCGGGCGGCTGGTTGATCCGCGCGCGGGCTACGGCTTTCTGCCGACCTACGACGCCCAATCCTGGTGGATGCGCTGGCCGCTCGACCATGTGTTCTACGAAGCCGGCTTCGATGCGCTCGAGCTCATTCGCGGCGAGGCTTTCGGCTCCGATCACTTTCCCTATGTCGCACGGCTGTGCCGGGTCGAACAGAGCGAGAGCGAAACCCGTAATCGACCGGACGAAGACACGCTGCAGAACGCTCGCGATACCATCGAACGCGCGCGCAATCAGGACACAACGGCCGCTTCCAGTTAAGGCCGCACTCGCCATGCCTGCGGCCCAAAGGCTAGCCTACGGAAACGTAGCCGCCGCCCGTGCCACCGTTGTTTCCCGCCACCATCACAACTGAATGAGCACCAGCCAGCCTTTCGATGCCGCCACCCTGCCGCTCAACGGCCTGCGCCTGATCGAGGCCAGTGCCGGCACCGGCAAGACCTTCAGCCTGGCCGGGCTCTACCTGCGCGTGATCGTCGAAGAGCGGGCCAGCGTGCGTGAGATCCTGGTGATGACGTTCACCCGCGCGGCCACCCAGGAACTGCGCGAGCGCATCCGTGCCCGCCTGGCCGATGCCGCACGGATCGCCCACGCGCCGGAACACGCCGTGGCCGGCAACGCCGAACACGATTTCACCCGGCGTGTTCTTGAAAACAGCGACGAAGAGCCTGCCGCGCTCGCCCGCCGGCTGGCCGACGCGGCCGCGCGGGTGGACGAGGCCACCATCGTTACCATTCACGGCTTTGCCCAGCGCGCGGCCAGCGAAAACGCGTTCGAGTCTGCCCTGGCCTTCGATCGCGGCGAACCGATCGACGACCCGTCCATCTATCGCGAAGCCGCGACCGACTACTGGCGCGAGCATGTCTTCGGCGCGCATGCCAGCGCCGGCGACACCCTCGCGCTCTGGCCGTCGCCGGATGCGCTCTACGTCGCGCTGGCGCCGCTGCTCGCCCGCCCGCATGTGCGCCTGGCCGGCATCGACTCCGATCGCCTGAGCACGCTTGGCCAAGAGCTGGCTCGCCTCTGGCCGGGCACGGCCGACCGGCTTTCAAAAGCACTCGTCGACGCCTTCGAATCCGACGCGCTGCTCAAAAGCGCCGCCCTCTACAAACAGCTGGCTACGCTCGACGATATCGCCGCCGAGATCGCGGCAATCGACCAGCGTATTCAGGATGCCATTGCGGCCGGCACCGTCCCCGCCCTGCCGGAATGGCTACGCGCACTGGCCCAGCCCGCGCCGCAATTCAAGAAGGCCGCCAAGCACCAGGCGTTGGCCGAACCGCTGGCCGAGCTTGCCGTGCTGCCCGTTCTGGCCGAGCTGCAGCCGCTGGCCCGACTGGTGGCCATCGAGGCCGCCGCGGAAGCCGCGCGTGCCCGGGCGGCCCAACGCAAGATCGAGCGCCGTCAGTACAGCTTCGATGACCTCATCGCCGCCCTGCACGACGCGCTCAACACCCCCGGTACCGGCGACACCCTTGCCGACGCCCTGCATGCACGCTGGCCCTATGCCTTGGTGGACGAATTCCAGGACACCGATCCGCTGCAGTACGCCAGCCTGTCGCGCATCTATCTGCAAACCCCGCGCGAACGCGGCGCCCTGCTGCTCATCGGCGACCCGAAACAGGCCATCTACGGTTTTCGCGGCGGCGATATCTATGCCTATCTGACCGCCGCCCGGGCAGCCGGCGAGGCCCGCTATACCCTGACCACCAACTTTCGCTCCACCCAGCACGTACTGGATGCGATCGAAGCGCTGTATTCGGTCCCAGCGGAGGCGCCGTTTCTCGTCGACGAGATCGACTTCCCGCACGTGGAGGCCGGGCGCAGACCCGATGACAAACGCATCGTCGACGGCAACGGCCAGCAGCTCTCCGCGCTGACCGTCTGGCAGCTGGCCGGCGGCAAGGGAACGAAAGGCGAAGACCGGCCCCTGCTCATCGACCACACCGTGGCCGGGGTCGCCCGGCTGCTCGACGGCACCACCCGCTGGCAATACGCCGACGGCGAAACCGGGCCGATCGCGCCACGCGATATCGCCGTGCTCGTGAACAGCCATCTCGAGGCCACCGCCATTCAGGCTGCGCTGGCCGCCAAGGGCATCATGGCCGTCTGCCAGCATCGCGATTCGGTATTCGCCACCGAAGAAGCCGACGACCTGCGTCTCGTGCTGCGGGCCATGGCCGCGCCCGACGATGCCATGGCGGTACGCGCCGCCCAGCCCACCGCGCTCATCGGCAAGCGCCTGGCTGATCTCATCGCCCTGGCGGACGACGACCACGCCATGCAGCAGGCCATCGAACGCTTTCATGTACTGCACGAAGCCTGGGCCAGCCGCGGCGTGCTCACCGCCCTGGAACGGCTGTTCGTGGACTGTGCACCCACACTGCTCGCGCTGACCGACGGCGAGCGGCGCATGAGCAACTATCTGCAACTCGGCGAACTGCTCGCCAACGCCGAGGCGGAATGCTTCGGCATGGCAAGCGTTGTGCGCTGGCTGGACGAACGCATCGCGGCCGCCATCGAAGGCACGGCCAGTGCGGTGGACGACGACAGCCAGCTACGGCTGGAATCCGACGCCGATCTGGTACGCATCACCACCGTGCATGCGGCCAAGGGTCTGCAATACCCCATCGTGTTCATGCCCTTTGCGCTGTGGCTCGGCACCGCCGGCGCGCCCGACAAGCCGCCGCTGATCTTTCACGACGAGGCCGGCCACGCGCTCATCGACCTCGTCGGCGACGACGATGCCCACCGCGACCAGGCCGTGCTGGAGGCCCGCTCGGAAGCGCTGCGGCTGCTTTATGTTGCCCTTACCCGCGCCGAACAGGCCCTGGTGGTGGGCTGGCGCGATGCGAACACGACCCGGGGCAGCGCGCTCGCGAACCTGCTTGCTCGCGGCGAACAGAGCGCCGACGGGGCCCTGGACCAGCTCGCTGCCGAACAGCCCATCACCCTGGAAACGATAGACGCACAAGCGCCCGCCCCGGCCGTCGAACGCCGGGCGCCTTCGGCCGCCGATACGCTTGCCGATGCCCGCAACGACCTGCCCAAGCCGCGCCTGCGCTGGTCCACCTACAGTTTCTCGCGGCTCGCCCATGCGCCGGCCGACAACCGCCCGGCCGAACTGCCCGAAGCCGGTGCACAGGACGAACTGGCCAGCACCGGCGTCGAAGCGCTCGAAGCGCAAGACGAAGGTATGCTGCCCCGACTGGACGAACGCCTGTCGGGCGTACGTTTCGGCTCCGCCGTGCACGATGTGCTCGAGGCATGGGTGGGCAACGCCGAGCGCGATGCCTGGCCCGAGCCGGAACAGGCCCTTACCGACGACCAGCACGCGTTTCTGGTCAAAACGCTGCGCCAGTACGGCCTCATCGGCGACGAAGAACGCGACCCGCGTATCGACGATACCGCCGCGCTCATCGCGCGTACCGTGCATACCCCGTTGCCCGAACTTGGGCCCTTGGCAGAGCTGAACCCACGCCAGGCGCTGGCCGAGATGGAGTTCATGCTGCGTCTGCGCGGCAACCGTCTCGGCGCGCTGGTCGACCTGCTGCGCGAGGCCGGCTATCTACCCGCCGCGATCGGCGGCGCGCCGCAGCAAACACTCTACGGGCTGATGCAGGGCTTTATCGATCTCGTGATCGAACACAACGGCGCCTATTACGTGCTCGACTACAAGACCAACCGGCTTGGCGACACCCCCGCCGCCTACAACGCCGCCGGCCTGACGCAGGCCATGGGCCGGGCCCATTACGACCTGCAATACCTCATCTACACCGTCGCCCTACACCGGCATCTACGCCAGGCGCTAGGCGACGCCTATGATCCCGCCCGGCATCTGGGCGGCGTGCAGTATCTGTTCGTACGGGCGATGGACGGCCAAACTGGCGCTGGCGTGTTCATCGATAAACCGCCGGTCGAGCTGGTAGAAGCGCTGGACGCGTTATTCGATGCCGAACAGCCGGATCAGAGTTTGACGGCATGATGTCGCAACCACCCGTAGCCCACGTAGGTCGGCTTAGGCCGCAGGCCGTAAGCCGACATTCCGCCGTCGCGCTCGGCGCTCACTGCCGAGAAAACCGCAGCTCACGAGCTACGGCGGACAGGGAGCCACGGCGAGAAACAGGCGCCCGTCGGCACTCACGAGTTCATCTGCCCTTTTGTTTCGCGCTGCTGCGCGACTCCCTTTCGTTTGCTCGTCCAAACGAAAGTAAGCAAAGGAAAAGACGCCCGGCACAGCGCCGGCTAACGCCGGTCCACTTCGATGCTCACCCCGACGGGATGCGCGCAGAACTCGGATCGCTTTCGCGATCCTCAAACATGCTGCACGCACCAGCGCAGTGCGCCGGACACCCGTCGCCGCTGCGCGCCTGCGTCGCTGCGCAACGGGAGCCAATACAAACAATTCGCTTCGAGCTCAAGCGAGCGGCAGCGAGCTGGGCTGCATTCGGGCCCCTTGGGCGCAGCGCCGCGCAGCAAAGGCCGCAAGCGGAACAAGGCGGCCGGATGTTTGAGCGCAGCGAGTTTCCGGCTGCCCCGCTTGCGGCCTTCGCTGGGCGGGAACCGATGCGAAGCATCGGCGCAAGACAGGGTGTCTTTTCTCTTGGGTACTTCTCTTTGGACAAGCAAAGAGAAGTACCTCGCACAGCAGTGCGAAACCCCAAGCCAAACCTCACTAACGCAGTCGATTCCAAACTCGCCAGTCTCGGACTACTTCCCCTTCGACGCTCACAAGTTTGTCGAACCCACTGTTTCGCACTGCAGCGCGACCCACTTTCGTTTGCTTGTCCAAACGAAAGTGGGCAAAAGAAAAGACACCCAGGTTACGCGTCGGCGCAAAGCGCCGAACCACTGCGATGCGCGAGCCGAAGGGTGTGGCCAGAACTCGGATCGCTTTGGCGATCCTCGAACAGGCTGGCCACATCGGCGCAGTGCGCCGACAACCCTTCGGCCCAGTGCTTCTTGTTCGCTCCATACGGGGCTCAATACAGGCAGCTAGCCCATAGCGTTGAGTCGCTACGGCTACACGCCGGAATCAGCACAGGTGCCTACGTTCTTGTCGGATTACGCCTTCGGCTAATCCGACCTACAAAAGACATCACCTTGAGCGAGCGACAGCGAGCTTGTCTGTATTCGGGTCCCTTGGGCGCAGCGCCGAGCAGCACGAATCGTGAGCGGAATAAGACGGCCGGATGTTTGAGCGTTAGCGAGTTTCCGGCCGTCCCGCTCGCGATTCGTGATGGGAGGGAACCGATGCGCAGCATCGGCGCAAGACAGGGTGTCCTTTGCTTTGGTTACTTTCATTTGGACAAGCAAATGAAAGTCACTCGCACAGCAGTGCGAAACCCCAAGCCAAAATTCACCCGCACCGTTGATTCGCAAACACTTAGTGTTAAAAAACCACGCCGCTCAGCGATTGCAAAACACCTAAAACCGGCCACAGCGGCGCAGTGCACCGGCAACGCTTCCACCCTGCGCTTCGCGTTCGCTCCACCCGAGAGTCAAAGCAGGCACCCAGCCCATAGCGGTGAGTCGCGACGGCTACACGCCGGAATCAGCACAGGTGCCTACGTTCTTGTCGGATTACGCCCGTGGCTAATCCGACCTACAAAAGACATGACCTTGAGCGAGCGCCCGCGACGCTTGCCTGTATTCAGTCCCTTGGGCGTAGCGCCGAGCAGTGGAGGCCGAACGCGGACAAAGCCGGCCGGATGTCTGAGCGAAGCGAGTTTCCGGCTGGCCCGCGTTCGGCCGGAGCCGCGCAGTGAACCGATGCGCAGCATCGGCGCAAGACAGGGTGTCCTTTGCTTTGGTTACTTTCATTTGGACAAGCAAATGAAAGTCACT
>NZ_PBYA01000038.1 GCF_002729955.1 Salinisphaera sp.
CGGCCTGCGGCCTAAGCCAACCTACGCGGCTACACGGCTATACCGCAGGCTCGGTTGCGGCAATGGTGGCCCGCCCGTGATCACAACGATCATTGAGCACGCAGCGAACGCAGTCCGGATTGCGCTTGTGGCAGCGTTGTTTCGCATGGGCAACGATCAGCGCATGCAGTTCATCGTAGAACGCCGCGTCATCCGCAGGGCCGACGGCCTCGATCGAGCGCCGCAGCCGCTCGTAGTTGCGCGCGCCACTCGTCCAGCCATAGCGCTCCAGGATGCGAAATGCATAGGCATCGGCAACAAACGCCGGCCGCTGAAAGGCATAAAGCAGGATAACGTCTGCCGTTTCATGACCGATGCCATGCAGGGCGAGCAGCTCGCGGCGCAGTGTGGCGCTGTCGCGCGTTTGCAGCCCATCGAAACCACCCTGGCCCACAAACCATTCGCAGAGCGAGCGCAGACGTCGCGCCTTGATGTTGTGCGGGCCCGCGCGACGGATCAGCGCAGGCAGATCCTCGTGGGCAAGCACCGTTTCGGCCGTTAGCGGGCCTGCTTCGCGCAATTGCCCGATCGCGATTTCCGCGTTCGTCCAGGCCGTATGCTGGGTAAGCACCGCGCCGACGAGAATTTCGAAGCGGGGATTGTCGGTATCCTGCACCGGCCACCAGCGCTGCGGGCCATAGGCCGCGGCCAGGCCGTCATGGAATGCGCGTAGCGCCGGCGTCGTGGGCTGCTTTTCGGCCACCTAGCGTTGCAGGTCGACGAGCGCGGCAAGCTCGCGTACTTCCTTGCGGTCCAGCTCGCGCCAGCCGCCGGCTTTCACGCCACCCGGCAGGGCCACGGGCCCAAAACCCACGCGCATGAGCCGGGAGACGGTCACGCCCTGCGACGCCCAAAGCCGACGCACCACGCGATTGCGTCCCTGGCGCACGGTCACTTCGAACCAGCGGTTGGCGCGGTGGGCATCGTCGGCCACGCGAATCGCATCGAACCGGGCCACACCGTCGTCCAGTTCCACGCCTTCGAGCAGGCGTTCGATCATGGCGTCGTCCACCTCGCCGCGCACGCGCACGGCATAGGTGCGCACGATCTCGTAGCTCGGATGTTCGAGCCGGCGCTTGAGTTCGCCGTCGGTGGTCACCAGCAGCAGGCCGGAGGTATTCACGTCGAGCCGCCCGATCGCCAACCAGCGCCCGGCCTTGATCTTGGGCAGGCTCTTGAAGATGGTGGGACGGCCTTCCGGATCCTTGCGGGTGACCACCTGATCGACGTGCTTCTTGTAGGCCAGCACCCGCGTGCGCGTATTCAGGCGCTCGTCGAGATTCAGACGCTTGCCGTCCATGCGGATTTCGTCGCGCGCATCCGCCTTGTCGCCCAGCGTGGCCACCTTGTTGTTGATACGGATACGCCCGGCTTCGATGACCTGTTCGAGCTGACGGCGCGACCCGTAGCCGGCGCTCGCGAGCAGCTTTTGTAGACGTTCGGACATGGTACTTCCTGTGGCGCCGGTAACGAGGTCGTTAGTTTAACCGGGCAGTTCAAGGCGGGGGCGAAGGCGAATAAGGCTATCCACAGATTACGCAGATTGCACAGATTATTTGTGCTCGGCGGCTGGATTGCGCGGCTGTAAAGGAAGCTTCGCGGCCGGGTCCAGACAAGCTGAAGAGCTGTCCGCAGATCGACGCAGATGCTCGCAGATCAAATGTTCAAGGAGCGGACTTGGTCCATCAGGCCGCGTTTCGGAACAAGCGCTTTATGGTTACTTCTAAGCCTTATGCAAAGACACGCCGCCCACTAACGGCGATAGCACTCGTTCGCCCTTGTTATCAAGATCTGCGTGAATCTGCGTTGATCTGCGGTTAATAATGCTTCTGCATTGACGCCCCAGATCGACACCCGCGGGCACCCGTTGTAATTACGCTTCGCTACATTTCGTACTATGTGAAATGCATGTCCGCAGATCGACGCAGATGCTCGCAGATCAAATGCTCAAGGAGCGGACTTGGCCGATCAAGCCGCGTTTCGGAACAGGCGCTTTACGGTTACTTCTAAGCCTTACGCAAAGACACACCGCCCATCAACGGCGATAACACTCGTTCGCCCTTACCTATCACGATCTGCGTAAATCTGCGTTGATCTGCGGTTAGTAAGGCCTTTGCATTGACGCCCCAGATCGACACCCGCGGGCACCCGTTGTAATTACGCTTCGCTACATTTCGTACTATGTGAAATGCCTGTCCGCAGATCGACGCAGATGCTCGCAGATCAAATGTTCAAGGAGCGGAGTTGGCTTATCGGGGCGCGTTGCGGAACAGGCGCCTTACGCTTCTTCTAAGCCTTACGCAAAGAGACACCGCCAACGGGGACAACATTCCTCCGCCCTTACCTAGCAAATCTGCGTGAATCTGCGTCGATCTGCGGACAAATACCGCGGAACACACGCGGTTTCAGAGGCTATTTTTCGACGAAGGCGCGTTCGATGACGTAGTCGCCCGGCGCGCCGATGTGCGGGGAGACTTCGAAGCCGCGGGCGTCGAGCAGCGCGGCGGAGTCGGCGAGCATGCCGGGGCTGCCGCAGATCATTACGCGGTCGTGCTCGGGTGCGAGCGGGTCAAGGCCGAGATCCGCGCTGACCGTGCCGTTATCCAGCAGCGTGGTGACGCGGCCCTGATGGACGAACGGCTCGCGGCTGACGATGGGGTAATAAAGCATCTGGGCACTAATCATGTCGCCGAGCATGTCGTCATTGGGCAGCGTTTCGGAGAGCAGCTCACGATAGGCCAGGTCGTTCTCGTGGCGCACGCCGTGCAGCACGATCACGCGCTCGAAGCGTTCATAGGTGGCCGGATCGCGCACGATCGACAGAAACGGGGCCAGCCCCGTGCCGGTGGACATGAGGTAGAGATTGCGGCCGGGATGCAGATCACTGATCAGCAGCGTGCCGGTGGGCTTGCGGCTCACCAGCAGTTCGTCGCCCTCTTTCAGATGCTGCAGCTGCGACGTCAGCGGGCCGTCCGGCACCTTGATGCTGAAGAACTCGAGATGGTCTTCGTAGTTGGGCGACACGATGCTGTAGGCGCGCAGCAGCGGCTTTTTCTCCTGCTGCAGGCCGATCATCACGAACTGGCCGTTTTCGAAACGCAGGGCACGGTCGCGAGTGGTGGTAAAACTGAACAGCGAATCGTTCCAGTGGTGCACGCTGAGTACGCGTTCCGAGTTCAATGCAGCCATGGCGGGGTCGTTTTCCTGCTTGAATCAGGCCGTCGTGGCAGCCGGTGCGGCAACGACGGCGTGTATGAATGCGGTTGTGACGATGGGCGCGTCGGGCTGGATTCCAAGCCGGTCGCGCCCTCGCGGGCTAGTCTGACGAATGCCGGCCCGAAACGTTTTGACCTGCATCATCGTCCTCAGCGTCCGCTGCCGGCGCGGGCGGCGTTTCGTCGTCGCTTTCGGCGGGTGCATCGTCTGCCTTGGGCGCGTCTTGATCGGCCGATTCCTCGTCTTCGCTTTCGCCGCCCGTGTCTTCGTCGCCTTGAAGACGGGCCAGCGCAGCGTCCAGCGCGTCCAGATCCTGTATCTCGGGCAGGCTCGGCAGATCGGCGAGCCGGGTTACGCCGAAGTCGTCCAGAAACTGGGCGGTGGTGCCGAACAACGCCGGTCGGCCCGGCATGTCGCGATAACCCACCACCTTGATCCAGCCGAATTCCTGCAGCGTCTTGACGATGTTCGACGACACCGACACCCCGCGTACGGCTTCGATATCCGAGCGCGCAATGGGCTGGCGGTAGCAGATCAGCGCCAGGGTTTCGAGCATGGCGCGCGAGAGCTTCGGCGGACGCTCCTCCCAGAGCCGCGATACCAGCGCCGAATAATCCGCGCCCACCTGGAAACGCCAGCCACTGGCCACCTCCACCAGGTCCATCGCGCTGTCCGCATAGCGTGCCTGCAACGCCTCGACGCCGGTGCGTACATCCGCGCGTTCGAGCGCGTGGGTGTTTTCGAGCAGGCGCACGATCTGGTCGACGGAAAGCGGCGCATCGGCGGCCATGAGCAGCGCTTCGATACAGCGCACCACGCCATCGGCCACCACGGGCTCGTTTGCCGCCGCGTCAGTGGCGTGGCTCTCGTCGGAGGTTTCGGCTTGGGTGGGTTCGTCGTGGCTCACGTGGGCTGTTCTTGGTCGGGGTTCATTCGGGGCGCGGGCCGGCCAGACGCAGCGCCACCGGCGCATAGGGTTCGGCCTGGTCGATGGCGATCAACGCTTCGCGGGCCAGTTCTAGAATGGCCAGAAACGACACCACCACGCCGAGCCGGCCTTCGCTGGTTTCGACCAGCGCCACGAAGGCACAGGCCTGGCCGTTGCCCAGCCGTTCGAGAATGCGGCTCATGTGTTCGCGAACCGATAACGGCTCGCGTTCGATCTTGTGTTCGGTGAACAGCTCGGCCCGGGTGAGCACATCGTGCAACGCATGCAGCAGCGCGCCGAGATCGGTTTGTGGCTGCGGGCGTTCGATATGAATCCGCTCCGGGCCATGCTGCACCGGGGTGATGTCGCGGCCGGTGCGCGGCCACTCGTCGAGCTGTTCCGCGGCCTGCTTGAACTGTTCGTACTCCTGCAGCCGGCGCACCAGCTCAGCACGCGGGTCTTCGCCCTCGTCTTCTTCTTCGGAGGGCTTGGGCAGCAGCATGCGCGATTTGATCTCGGCGAGCATGGCGGCCATGAGCAGATATTCGCCGGCCAGCTCGATCGCCATTTCCTGCATGACCTCGATATAGGTCATGTATTGGTGGGCGATGGTATACACCGGGATATCCAGGATATCCAGATTCTGCTTGCGAATCAGATACAGCAGCAGATCAAGCGGCCCCTCGAATGTTTCCAGAAACACCCGCAGCGCGTCCGGCGGAATATAAAGATCCTCCGGCAGCGCCTGCATCGGCTCGCCGCCCACACGGATCGCGCCCAGCGCGCCAGCTTCGGCCGGTTCATCGATGTGTTGCTCGGCGGTCGCGCTCATGGGCGTGCGTGTTGGCCTGCCGCGCTCATGCCGAGGGCAGGAAACCGGTCAGGGCGAAGGCGCGCTCGAGCGTGGGCTCGGCACGCTGGCGCGCAGCCGACGCGCCGCGGGCGAGCAAGGCATCCAGGCCGGCCGTATCGTCGCGGTATTCGGCATAGCGTTGCTGCAGCGGCTCCAGAAAGGCCACCACCGCATCGGCCAGATCGCCCTTGAGCGCCCCATAGCCCTGGCCCGCATAACGGTTTTCCAGATCGGCGATGGATTCATCGGTGACCGCGGAATAGATCGACAACAGGTTCGATACGCCCGGCTTTTCGTTCTCGTCGAAGCGAATCTCGCCGTCGGAATCGGTGACCGCCCGCTTGATCTTCTTGATCACCCGCTTGGGTTCGTCGAGCAGCTTGATGACGTTGGCCTCGACATCGTCGGACTTGGACATCTTCGCGGTCGGATCGCCCAGGCTCATGATGCGTGCACCCACTTCCGGGATGATCGGCTCGGGCACGGTGAACAGGTCTTCGCCGGTGCGCGCATTGAAGCGCTCGGCCAGATTGCGGGCCAGCTCGAGATGCTGTTTCTGGTCGTTGCCCACCGGCACGGCGTCGGTCTGGTAGAGCAGGATGTCCGCGGCCATCAGCACCGGGTAGTCGAACAGCCCGGCGTTGATGTTGTCGACGTTCTTGGCCGACTTGTCCTTGAACTGGGTCATGCGGTTGAGCTCGCCCATCGACGTATGACAGTTCAGCAGCCAGGCCAGCTGGGCATGGGCCGGTACGTGCGACTGCACGAACATCGTGGCCCGCTCCGGGTCGATGCCGGCGGCCAGATACAGGCACAGAAACTCGTGGCAGCGCTCACGCAGCGCGGCCGGGTCCTGACGCACGGTGATCGCATGCATGTCGACCAGCGCGAACAGGCAGTCGTGGGTGTCCTGCATGGCCACCCAATGCTTGAGCGCGCCGATATAGTTGCCGAGCGTCAGCTCGCCGGAGGGCTGGATACCGGACAGGACGATGGGTTTGGCGATCTCGGAACTCACACGCGGCCTCTTGGCAGTTCAGTCAGCACGGACTTGGCAAAGGCGCGAGTATACATTTGCTGGCTTTGCAGGGCGTTGCCCGGGCCTAATAAGACGGGTTGCAAAGCCGGCCAATGTCGCGTCGTTACAGCCGCGTAGGTTGGATTAGCGAAGCGTAATCCAACAAAGAACGAAGCCCGCGAGTTAACCGGCAACGCGCCTCGAACCGCCCACGAGGCGATTGCCATGTTGGCTTACGGCCTGCGGCCTAAGCCAACCTACAAGAGGGCGTTAGTTGCGCTCATCCGCGTGCATTTGCGGGCCAGAAAAAGTCCGGCCCATCCTCCATAGGGATCACGCGTCGACCGGGTCCAGTCCGAGCGCTTCGGCGCTGCCCTTGCCAGGGCGCAGAATCTGCGGCACCGCACTGGTCAAATCCACCACCGTGGTCGGCTCCACGCCGGTCGCGCCGGCATCGACGATGATATCGAGCTGCTTGTCGAAGGCTTCGCGCACGTCGAAGGCCTCCGATAGCGGAATTTCGTCGTCCGGGCGCTGGGCGGTCACCGACATGATCGGCTCGTCCATGGCTTCGGCAATCGCTCGCGCAACCGGATGCCCCGGCACACGAATACCAATGGTTTTGCGCTTGGGATGGGCCAGCCAGTTCGGCACCACCTTGGAGGCCGGCAGCACGAAGGTGTAGGCGCCGGGTGTGGCAGCCTTGAGCAGGCGAAAGCTGGTGTTCTCGACCTTGGCATAGGTCGAGATTTCCGACAGATCCCGACACACGAGCGTGAAGAAATGGTCCCGCCCGAAACCACGCATCTGGCGAATGCGATCGATCGCGTTCTTGTCGCCCATGGCACAGGCCAGACCGTAGGACGAGTCGGTCGGGTAAGCGATCACCCGCCCCGCGCGCAGCGCATCGGCCACCTGCCCTATCCGGCGTGGCTGCGGGGTTTCGGCGTGTACGTGAACGATTTCTGCCATTGCGCCATTATATCGGCTACATCGATGGCGCGGCAGGTTTTTTCGTCGTTCTTGGCCGAGGGCGGTTCGGATACGGCACACTGCGCGTTATCGGCATTACAAACTCTGGTCAGGACAACCCCATGGATTATTTCGCGATCGTGTCTTTCGATGTGGCGGATAGCAGCGACGGGCGCAAGAAGGCCGTGGATGAACACCGCGCCCGTCTCGAGGAACTCGACCAGGCCGGGCGCCTGCTCACCGCCGGCCCGATGCCGCGCGTGGATGCCTATGGCAAGGTCAGCGACGGCTTTCAGGGCAGCATCATCATCGCGGCCTTCGACAGCCTCGACGATGCCCGCGCCTGGGCCAAGGTGGACCCGTACAACGCCGAAGGCGTGTACATGGAAAGCACGGTCTATCCGTACAAGAAGGTTTATTGAACGTATGAGTGATCGGATTCCGCGTATTCGCGAGGCACTCGAACAGGGCCTGAACACGCAGGAGGTGGCCATCCGCGACGACAGTCACCTGCATGCCGGCCATGCCGGCGCGAAGACCGGCCTCGGGCATTTTCATGTCACCATCCGCTCACCGCGATTCACCGGCACTTCGCCCATCGAGCGACACAAGCTCGTCTACGAAGCGCTGGGCACATTGATGCAGACCGATATCCACGCGGTATCGATTCGCGCGCTCGCGCCGGAAGAATAACCGGCGCTGCCCGGGCGGGCTGACCGCCCGGCCATAAAACAACAACGAGCGCCTGCGCGTTCGAGGGGAAAACATGATCCATCGCCCGTACCGGCACCGCTCGGTCGCGCTTGCCGTTGCCCTGGCTCTGGGGCTGCCTGCCCATGCCCAGGAAACGGCCACCACGACGGACGGCGACGGAGGCATCGATCGCCTCGAATCGCTGGCGCCGATCGAAGTCCGTAGCCTGCGCCTGAATACCGAGGTACTGGCCTCGCCGGCCGCGGTCGACGTGACCGAAGCCCGCGCTATCCAGCAGGGTCGAGCCAAGGCCCAGCTGGATTCCGCGCTCAACCGCACGCCGGGCGTATATGCCAACAACGGCAGCAACTTCGCCCAGAACCTGCGGATTTCCATTCGCGGCTTCGGCGCCCGCTCGGCGTTCGGCGTGCGCGGGGTCAAGGTATTGGTGGACGGCATTCCGGAAACGCTGGCCGACGGCCAGGCGCAGACCGACACCATCGACCTCGGCGCGGTAGAGCGCCTGGAAGTGATTCGCGGCCCGTTTTCCGCGCTCTATGGCAACGCCACCGGCGGCGTGGTCGATATCACGACCACCACGCCGGCCAGCGGGCCGATCGATCGCGGCGAACTCACCGTGGGCGGCAACGGCTATCGGCGTATCGAAGCCGCCACCGCCCACGAGCGCGGCGACTGGGGCTATGCGCTGACCGCCTCCCAGCTCGATATCGAAGGCTATCGCGCCCATAGCGAGGTGAAGAAACAACAGCTCACCGGCAAGCTCGAACGCCGCGTGGGCACGACCGGCACGTTGCGCCTGGTCACGCGGGTGCTCGATGCACCCGACACGCTCGACCCGGGCGGCGTGACCCTGGAACAGGCCCGTGCCGACCGGCGCTCGGCGCGCGATGCCAACCTCGCATTCGATGCCCGTCAGTCGGCCTCTCAGCAGACCGTCGGCCTGGTGTACGAAGACCAGCTCGCCGAAAACCAGAGCTATCAGGCCAACCTGTTCTACAGCAACCGCGATTTCGTCCAGTATCTGCCCTTCGAGGACGCGGGCGTGGTGGCCTACGACCGCGACTTCTTCGGCGGCGGCCTGCAAAGCACACGCTTCGATACGCTCTTCGGCCATGAAAACCAGCTCGTGGCCGGCATCGATGCCCAGATCCAGCAGGATGCGCGTACCCGCTACGACAATATTGGCGGTAACAAGGGCGCGCTCGGGCTCGAAGAAGACCAGCAGGCCACCAGCATCGGCGTGTTCGCGCAGAACGTGTTCTCGCTGACCCGCGATCTGGAGCTCACCACCGGCCTGCGCTACGACTATCTCGATTTCGATATCGACGACGCCTTCATTACCGCCACCGACCCCGACGACTCCGGCTCGCGCACCTACCACGAAGTTTCGGCCAACGCCGGCCTGAGCTATGCCTGGGCCGAGCGCCAGCGTGTCTATGCCAACGTGGCCAACGCCTTCGAGTCGCCCACCTTCACCGAATTCGCCGACCCGGCCGGCAACGGCGGCTTCAACAGCGAGCTCGACCCCCAGCAGGCCACCCAGTACGAAATCGGGGCCAAGGGCGAACTCGGCGGGCGTGCGCGCTATCAGATCAGCGCCTTCTGGATCGATGTGCGCGACGAACTGGTGGTCTTCAACGACGACGGCCGGCGCGACTTCTACGAAAACTCCGGCAAGTCGCGCCGCAAGGGGCTGGAAGCCAAGCTGGAATACGCCGTCACCGACGAGCTTTCGGCCACGGCTGCCTATACGCTCGCCGACTACGAATATCGCGAGTTCGTCGACGACAGCGGCAACGACTACGCCGGCAACGCCCTGCCCGGCCTGCCCGAGGAACGCCTGTTCGCGGAACTGGCCTGGCGCGACGCGGAGGTGGGCTATGCCACGCTGGACATGCGCTATGCCGGCTCCTTCTATGCCGACAACGCCAACACCGCCAAGGTGGACAGCGCCTGGGTCTTCAACGGCCGCGTGGGCAAGAACATCGAGGCCGGCGGCGACCGGCTTACCGTCTATTTCGGCATCGACAATCTGTTCGACGAAGTCTACTTCGACAATATTCGAATCAACGCCTTCGGCGGACGCTACTACGAGCCGGCGCCGGACCGGACCTTCTACACCGGGCTCGCCTACGAGCTATAGCCCGCCCTGATCGCTTGGCGCCAAGGCGAAGGCCCGGCGCCCGAACAATCCGAGTGCCGATCAGCGATCGGCCAGAAAACGTTCCAGCGTGTCCGCGTCGAGTTTGTCGAGCTTGACGATTTCCGAGCTCGCCTGGGCGGCCGCGCCTTCGGGCTTGCGTCGCAGGATCACCAGTGGCTGGTAGGCATCAAACTCGGCGATGCGAAACGCCACCGTCGGGTCGCGCTCGACATCGCCCGGCGTATGAATACCGCAGCGCACGACCGACCATTCCGTGTGGGTCTGTTCGAAGTATTTCCAGCCGTCGGCCTCGGCGGCTTTTCGAAACGCGGGTTCGACCAGCGACTCGACCGTCTCGCGCACCTGCTTTTCGATCGTGGCCCGACGTTCGGCCAGACGCTCGTTCGCGCCGAGTTTGGACTGTACTTCATCGGTGGTGACTTCAAGCCAGCTAAGCGCCACGAGACTCTACCTGTATGAACTTAAAACGGCGGCTAAGCGTAAGCGCTGGCCCGTTCGCGTACAAGCGTGTACCGATGACAGCGACGAAACCTGGCCCCAACCTATCGTGGTCGCGCCGGCGTGCTTCGCGCGTGGCGGGCCTCAACGCCGACCGGGCGCGCAAAGCCCCGGCCCTCGCAAGGGTTCGGCCTCAGTGGGCCGCCGCGTTACCGGGCCGAACCTGCCCATGCGGCCGGCAATGCGCCCTAATGCCTTGTCGCAACGCGTTTAAAGGCTCAAACGCGAACCGCGGTAGGGGTCCTAGCCGGCTTTGGGCTGGCGGGCGCGGCTGGACGACGGCGTATCCGGTTTTTCATAACCACAGCTGGCCCGGGCCTGGTCGGCGCTGTCGACCAGCAGGTCGAGCATGGGCTGGCGGCTTTCGGCATCGACGCCCTCGGCCAGTGCCTGGCGCGCGGCCGCGGCGGCCTGTTCGACCTCGGCCAGGTCGCGCGCACAGCGGCTGTCGCTGGGCGCGACGAACAGCGTGCTACAGCCGGCGAGCAGGATGATGCCGGCCAGGCTCACAGCAGCGAGAGGGTTGGAGATAGGCAGCGACATGCAGTCTCCCTTGTTCGGCGCGGCGGCCCGGAGCCGTCGCGGTTGAATCGTTAGCAATATCGAATCGGCGTCGCCGGGCGGTGAAGTACGGCGGCGATCAATGCCCTGCCTTGTCGAGCAGGTCGAGAAAACCGGCTTCATCAAGCAGCGTCACGCCCAGTTTTTCTGCCTTGTCGCGTTTGCTGCCCGGGCTGTCGCCGGCGACAACATAGTCGGTCTTCTTGGACACGCTTGAAGTCACGCGCCCGCCCTGGGCTTCGATGCGCTGCTTGGCCTCGTCGCGGGTCAGGCTATCCATGCTGCCGGTGAGCACGAAGGTCTGGCCGGCCAGCGGCTGGGGTGTATCGTCGCTGTCGACCGTCTGCCAGACCACACCGGCCGCAATCAGCGCGTCGATGACTTCGAGATTGCGCTGTTCGCTGAAGAAGTCGGCAATACAGTGGGCCACCCGCGACCCCACGCCGGGCACGGCCTGCAGACCTTCGGCACTCATCATGCGTGCATGTTCGGCCTTCGTGTCGGCCTGTTCGTCGGCCCGGGCCTGGCGCGCGAGATAGGCCTCGGCCTCGGCGCGCAGGTTGTCGAGGCTGCCAAAATGCCGGGCCAGGTCGCGGGCCATGGTTTCGCCCACCTCGCGAATACCCAGCGCGAAGATGAAGCGCTCCAGCGTGGTCTGCTTGCTGGCCTCGATGGAGGCCAGCAGGTTGGCGACCGATTTTTCACCATAGCCCTCGCGCTCTACCAGCGCCTCGCGATGGCTGTGCAGGGCGAAGATATCCGCCGGCGACTCCAGCAGCCCCTCGTCCACGAATGCCTCGATCTGGCGGTCGCCCAGACCTTCGATATCCAGCGCCCGGCGCGAGGCGAAATGCTTGAGCGCTTCGCGGCGCTGGGCGGCACAGACCAGCCCGCCGGTACAGCGCGCCACGGCCTCGCCTTCGATACGCTCGACCGCCGAGCCACAGACCGGGCATGCCTCGGGCAACTGGATCGGCGTCGCGTTCTCGCCGCGCCGCGCGACTTCCTTGACCTCGGGGATCACATCGCCCGCGCGACGCACCACCAGCATGTCGCCGATACGCACATCCTTGCGCTCGATTTCGTCCATGTTGTGCAGCGACGCGTTGGAGACGGTCACCCCGCCCACGAACACCGGTTCGAGTTTGGCCACCGGCGTAAGCGCGCCGGTGCGCCCGACCTGGAATTCCACCGCGTTAAGCCGCGTGGTGGTTTCTTCGGCCGGAAACTTGCGCGCAATCGCCCAGCGCGGCGCCCGGGCGACGAAGCCCAGCTCGTCGCGTACGGCGGCATCATCGACCTTGAACACACAGCCGTCGATTTCGATATCCAGCGTCGCCCGGCGCTCGGCCATGGCCTCGTAGTAGGCCTTGCAGCCCTCGAGCCCCTGTACGCGGTCGACGTACTCACTGATCTGAAAGCCCCAGGCCTGTAACTGCTGGAGCTGTTCGTACAGGCTCGATGGCAGCGTCATGCCATCGACGCGCCCGATTCCGTAGCCCATGAATGCCAGCGGCCGGCGCGCGGTAATGCTCGAATCCAGCTGCCGCAGACTGCCAGAGGCGGCATTGCGCGGATTGACGAAGGCTTTCTGGCCTTCGCTTTCCAGGCGTTCGTTGAGCGCGTTAAAGCGCGAGCGCGCCAGCACCACTTCGCCGCGGATCTCGATGAAGTCTGGCGCCTCGTCGCCCGCCAGACGCAGCGGCAGATTGCGAATGGTGCGGGCATTGGGCGTGATGTCTTCGCCGGTGATGCCGTCACCGCGCGTGGTCGCGCGTACCAGCACGCCGTTTTCGTAGCGCAGGTTGAGCGCGGTACCGTCGAACTTGGGCTCGGCGCAGTAGGCCAGCGCGCCGCCGTCTACGGCCTCGCGCGCGCGGCGATCGAATTCCGCCAGCTCGTCGTCGTCGAAGCAGTTGCCCAGCGACAGCATGGGCGTGGCGTGATCGACCGACTCGAACTTGTCCGAAGGCGGCGCGCCGACCCGCTGGGTGGGCGAATCGGGCGTGATCAGTTCCGGGTGCTCGGCCTCGAGCTCTTGCAGCTCGCGAAACAGCCGGTCGTATTCGGCATCCGAAATCGTCGGCGCGTCGTCGACGTAATAGGCCCGGCTGTGTTCGCGCAGCTGCTCGGCGAGCTGCGCCGCGCGTTTGCTTGTCTCGCTGCTCCCGGCCACTACCGACGCTTGGCGATCTTCGCGCGACGGTCGATATCGGCCACCTTGTCCAGCATGTACTGGGCCGTCTGGGCCTTGAGCAGCGCCCGTTTGTCGTCCAGCACTTCGCCGCCCAGTGCCTGGGCGAGGCCGTTGGCGGTTTCCATCATGTCACGCAGGGCCGCGCCGCCCTCGATCGGCCCCGGCACGACCGTATACAGCACCAGACCCGGCGTATGCAGATGATCCTGGTCGACCGGGTCGAGCGTACCCGGCTTGACCATATTGGCCACCGCGAACACCGATTCGGGGATACCGTGGGTTTCGGTCACGCGATGAAACTGGTCGTTGATGCCGAATTTCAAGTCCTGTGACTGCAGCGCCACGTGCACGTCCGGGCCGTCAAACATACGCCCGGCGGGCGCGGCCACGTGCAGCAGAAACACTTCCCGCTCCGCGCCGGGCGGCGCGCTGGGCGCACGCATGTTCTCGACCCGTTCGCTGCCGCCGGGCTCGGCCTGGGCAGGCTTGTCGGCCGGGGCTTCCATCGCGGCCTGTTCTTCCGGCAGCGGCTTGGGTTCGGCGCCGCGTTTCTTGTAGGCGGTCCAGGAGGCTTCCACGCCCTCGCCGCCGCCCGTTTCGTAGTCGCGCTCGTCTTGCGGCGCGTCAACCTTGCCGGCAGCGCGCCGGCTGGCCGGGGTGTTCTTCGACAACGTACGCACGCCCACGATATAGGAGTCGCCACCCAGCGATTCGGCGCGTTCCTCCGTGTCCTGGCTGTCTTCGCGGCCGCTGCTACGCGGCGTGTCGTCCATGCCCTGCCAGGGGTCATCGCCCGCCTGACGGCGCATGTACCAGTAGGCGCCGCCAACCACGGCGATCAGAAGAATGAGAAGAAGCCATTGCACGATAGACATAGGCGCTTTAGTCGATGAGTTGCGTGGCGCCGGCTCAGCCGGCCATGTCGAGGGCTTGATCGATATCGACGCTGACCAGCCGGGACACCCCGGGCTCGGCCATGGTCACGCCGTGCAATTGCTCGGCGAGCGACATCGTCAGCTTGTTGTGCGTAATCACGATGAACTGAACCTGGGCCGACATCCGCCGCACGAGTTCGCAAAAACGCGACACGTTGGCATCGTCGAGCGGCGCATCGATTTCATCCAGCATACAAAACGGTGCCGGGTTGAGTTCGAACAGGGCGAATAATAACGCAACTGCGGTCAATGCCTTCTCTCCGCCCGACAACATTTGAATCGAGGCGTTGCGTTTGCCCGGCGGACGCGCCATGACGCGGATGCCGGTGGACAGCCAGTCGTCCTCGGTGAGTTCGAGCGCGGCCTCGCCGCCGCCGAACAATTCCGGGAACATGTCGGCAAAACGCGCGTTCACCTGTTCGTAGGTGGCCTTGAAACGCGCCCGGGTTTCGCGGTCGATACGCGCAATCGCGCTCTCCAGCGTTTCCAGTGCTTCGGCCAGATCGGCGTGCTGCTCGCCGAGATAGCGCTCGCGCTCGGCCTCGGCGTCGTACTCCTCGATCGCGGCCAGATTGATCGCCCCCAGGCGCTGGATCTTACGCTCGAGCGTGTCGATGGCGGCCGTGCAGCTTTCGATCGTGGCGCCCTCTTCGAGGCTGGCCACGAGTGCCGCCGGCGTTTCGCCCAGCTCTTCGATCTGTTCGGCGATACCGGAACGGCGTACGCCAGCGGTTTCGACATCGATCTTGGCCTGCTGCAGGCCTTCGCGCGCCGTATCCACGCCCTGCTCGGCCTGCATGAGCTGCTGCGAGACATCCTGCAGCGCTTTTTCGCTTGTCTTGAGCGCCTCGCGCGCAGCACGCAGCTCGCGCTCGGCGCGGTGCTGGGCTTCCAGCGCCTGCTCGTGTTCGCTTTCGTCCGGTGCGGGCGTGGCCTCGTCGGCATCGGCCGCGGCCTGGTCATCGAAACCGGTCAGACGCGCATCGACGTCGGCATGGGCGGTGCGCGTATCGGCCAGGCGCTGGTCGATCGACTGGGCCCGGCTGCGGTTCTGTTCGCCGCGTGTTTCGATCTCGCGCAGCGCCCGTTCGGCCTCGGCATGGGCCTTGCGCGCGCCGTCGCGCGCGCTGCGGCTCTCGGCGAGTTCGGCCTGGGCCTGGCGCCGGGCCGCGGTGAAGGCCTCGGCCTTTTCTTCCAGCGCGGCGACCTGGCCGTTCAAACGCTGCGATTCGCCTTCGGCTTCGGCGATCTGCTTGTCCAGGTCTGCCAGTTCGGTGTCCAGCTCGCTGCGCCGCCGCTCGAGCTGCTCGGCACGGATTTCACGGCCCTGCTGTTCGGCGCGCGCTGCTTCCAGTTCGCGTCGTGCCTGGGCAATACGCTGTTCGAGCCCGCGCTTTTGTTCGCGGCGCTGGTCGCGCTGCTGGCGTTGTTCGTCGAGCGTGGCCTGGCGGCTGGCGAGCTCGGCCTGTTCGCTGTCGATCTGTGCGGCCAGGCTTTCGATACGCTGCTCGCGCTCGAGCACGCCCTGCTCGGCCGAACCGGCGGCCGGCGTCACCAGGCTGTTCGGACCGATACAGCAGCCGTCGAGGGTGACAAAGCGCTGGTCTTCGGCCAGCTCGGTGCGCCGTGCGAGCGCGGTAGCGAGATCGTCGACCACGAATACCCGGGCGGCCAAGGCGGCAATCACCGCCGGCGCTTCGATGCCGTCCGCCAGGCTCGGCGTCTCGGCAGGCCCTTCGACCGGCCCGGCCGCGCTCGCCGCGCCCGCTTCGACCAGCGTCAGCGATTCGTTCGGCCAATCGCCGCTGAGCTGGGGCAGCTGTTCGACCACGAAGCCGCGCAGCCAGGGGCCAAGCACGGCTTCGGCGGCGGTTTGCCAGGCCTTGCGTACCTTCACACGACGAGCCACGCCCGCGGCCTGGGTATGGGCATGGTCGGCCAGCCATTCAGCGAGCGCGCTGTCGTCTTCGCGCAGCACGGACTGCTGCAGCTGGCGCTCCGAGGCCAGACGCGCACGGTTTTCGCCGAGCTGGGTGCGGCGTGTCTCGACGTCGCGCTCGGCGTCGTTGATGGCCACCCGCAGGGCCTCGTCGGCCTCGGCCTGTTCGGCGGCCGCGTTCTCGTCCTCAGCCAGGCGTGCTGAACGGGCTTCGATATCCCGGGCGCCGGCCTGCAGATCGCCAACCTCTTCTTCATCGAGCTTTTCGCGCTCGGCCCGACGCTTGTCGCGCCGGTTGCCCAGCTGCTGGGCGCGCTCTTCGGCATACCGCGCCCGCCGACGTTCGGCGTCCAGCTGCTGAACGGGGTTGTGTTCGGCGCTGTTGTGGGCATCCCAGGCGGCCTCGGCCTCGCGCGCGCTCTGCTCTGCCGCCTGCAGCGTCTTGCCGGCCTGTTCCAGACGCTGCTGCGCCCGGGCCTTTTCATCGGCAATGGATTCGGCGGCCTCGGTCGTGTTCTGTGCGGCGCGTTCGTCCTCGGCGATGCGCTCGGCCAGCGCGTCGCGGCGTTCCACAAGTTCGTCGCGCTCGCGCTGGCGCAGTTCGCGCATTTCCCTGGCGTGGGCCAATGCCTGGGCAATACGCGACGCCTGGGCCTGGGCATCGTAGAAGGCGGCCTGCTGGGTCTGCACCTCGCCCATGGCTTTTTGCTGGGTCTCGGCCTCGGCCTGGCGTGCCTCCTGCGCGGTGCGCTGCGCCGAAATCGCGTCGCGCAGCGTGTTTTCGCTGGCTCGCAGGCGTGCTTCGGCGGCTTCGACCTTTTCGTTTTCGCCGACCCAGCGCAGGGCCAGCAGCTCGGCGCGCAGACGCCGCTCCTCGGCCTTGAACTGCTTGTATTTCTCGGCGTTGGCCGCCTGGCGCTTGAGCACGCCCAGGCGCTGGGTGACTTCGCCGATGAGGTCGTTGAGACGGTCGAGATTCTCGCGCGTGTGGCGCATGCGATTCTCGGTCTCGCGCCGACGCTCCTTGTACTTGGATATGCCGGCCGCTTCCTCGAGCACCTGGCGCATGTCTTCGGGCTTGGCTTCGATCAGGCGATTGACCGCGCCCTGCTCGATCACGGCGTAATTACTGCGCCCGCCCAGGCCGGTGCCCAGAAACAGGTCGATCACATCACGGCGCCGCGATTTCGTGCCGTTGATGTAGTAGCGCGAGCCGCCGTCGCGCGTGAGTTCACGCTTGACCGATATCTCGCTGAAGGCACCGTACTGGCCGGTGAGAGTGCCGTCGCTGTTGTCGAACTTGAGTTCCACCGAGGCACGGCCGACCGGCTTGCGCGCCTTGGAGCCGTTGAAGATGACGTCTTCCAGCGCCTCGCCGCGCAGCTGGCGCGCGCTCGATTCGCCGGTGACCCAGCGCACCGCGTCGATCACGTTGGACTTGCCACAGCCGTTCGGGCCTACCACGCCGGTGAGGTTGGAGGTGAGCGCGAGCGTTGCCGGGTCGACAAACGACTTGAAACCGGCCAGCCGGATCGAGGTCAGACGCATGGATGGCCTGCCCCGCGCACGCACCGGCCGCGTCGGCGTAGGAGCTCGTCGCGTTGTGAAATACGGCGGCGCAAATCTGCCTCCGGCTGGATGGGCGTACGCAAAGCCGGCTAGTGTAACCTAGGCAACCTCTGGATGACCTCTCGCGGCTCGCGTTCGAGTCCGAAAATGCGTTGCGACAAGGCGTGCGAATGCAGCGCCTGCCCGTTGGCAGGCCCAGTTCGGCAACGTGGTTGCGGCGCATGCAAGGCCGAGCCCTTCAAGGGATGCCGGCCTTGCGTGCCAGCGCGACCACGACCAGGTTATGCAGAAGCTGCCTGCCCACTTGTTAGCGACCCAAGCGCGTACGACGGAGAGCCGATGTCGACCCAACCGAGCCGCGATCTCGAAACCTTCCCCAACCCGAGCCCGGAGCGCGATTACACCATCCGGATGCGCATCCCGGAATTCACCTGTCTGTGCCCGAAGACCGGTCAACCCGACTTCGCGACGCTGTACTTGGAATATGTGCCGGAGGCGAGCTGCGTTGAGCTGAAATCGCTCAAGCTCTATGTCTGGTCTTACCGCGACGAAGGCGCCTTTCACGAGGCCGTCACGAACCAGATTTTAGCCGACCTGGTGGCCGCGACCCAGCCGCGCTTCATGCGCCTGCACGCCGAGTTCTGGATGCGCGGCGGTATCGATACGAGCGTGATCGTCGACCATCGGGCCGACAACTGGCACCCCGGCACGCCGGTTCACCTGCCCTGAAACGAGCGACGCCGTGCCCGCAGCCAATAATCGGCACGGGCACGGCGGGCAGCTCTAGCGCATCAGAATCAGGCTGTTGCCCTGAACGCGCACGCGGGTGCCGGGGCTGATGCTGTCGGCCGTATCCACGCTTACGGTGCGTGAGCCGCCGGCGTCCATGGCCACGGCCACCTGATAGATGGTCTTGCGCTTGATGCGCTTTTCGACTTCGCGGCCGGCGAACACGCCACCGAGGGTGCCGGCGACCTGGGCAATGGTCTTGCCCGAGCCGCTACCGATCTGGCTGCCGACCACGGCGCCGGCCACGCCACCGGCGACACTGCCGATAAGGCTCGGGTCGCCGTTGGTGGTCACCGGCGTTATCGAGCTGATGGTGCCGCAATCGCCACACACCGGCTGTTCTTCGCTCTTGGCTTCTTCGCGGGCGTCGGCGCGGGCCTGCTGGGTGGCGCTATCCGACTTCTTGGCGGCCTCGGTCTGGCGCTGGGCGGCTTCGCGTTTTTCGGTCTTGGCTTCGGCGACCTGTTTTTCCGCAGCGGCCTTTTCTTCGCGCGCCTTGGCTTCGGCCTGAGCCTTCTCGGCCGCCTCGACCTTGGCCTGGGCAGCCTCGAGTTCGGCGTTCGCTTCTTCGAGCTGAGACTGGGCCTGCTCGCTGTCGTCCTGCGAACAGGCGCTCAACGCCAACGTCATGCAGCACAGCAGTACGGCGAACCATCGCAAGCGCGGGTTGTTCATGAGGCTTTCCCCTGGGTTGTTCTACACTCGTGCTTCGACACCACTCAGCCGCTGTTGCGATACCGCTGCGTGTCGAATTGGCGAAATTCTAGTCCAGCTACCCGAACGTACGATGAATCCGATTACCGAATTCAGCGCCGGCCCGTCTTACCTGCTCCGGGGGTTTCGCATGCTGCGAGAGCCCTCGCTACGGCGCTACGTGGTAATCCCGATCCTCATCAACATCGTGCTCATCGCGGCACTCGTGTCGCTGTTGGGCTGGCAGCTCGACAGCTGGCTGCATGCCTGGCTTTCCGGCCTGCCGGACTGGCTCGCCTGGCTGGAAACTCTGCTGTGGTGGATTGGGGTGCTGCTGGCAACATTGGCCTTCTGCTACATATTCACGCTGCTTGCCAACCTCATCGCCAGCCCCTTCAACGGGCTACTGTCGGCGCAGGTGGAACGACTGGTCACCGGCCAGGCACCGGAATCCGGCATGGGCCTGGCGCGCGAAATGGCCGACGGCCTGTTCGGCGAGCTGCGCCGGATGCGCTATTACCTGGGACGCGCGGCCATGCTGGGCATCGTGAGCCTCGCCCTGTTCTTCATCCCAGGGGCAAACCTGGCCATTGCGCCGCTGTGGTTCGTGTTCGGCGCGTTCATGCTCTCGTTCGAGTATCTCGACCAGCCTATGGCCAACCGCGGGCTGCGTTTCGACGACAAAATCCTGCGCATGCGCGAACGGCGCTGGCGCCACCTGGGTTTTGGCAGCCTGGTAACGTTCATGACCGCCCTGCCGCTGGCCAATCTCGTGGTCATGCCGGCGGCGGTGGTGGGCGCGACGCTGCTGTATCTCGAATGCCACCCGACCGGCACGGCGCCGGTAAAACGCTCGGCCTAATCGGCGGGCGTGGGCGCGGCTTCGCCGTTGATGCGCCGCAACACATCCAGATTGACGTAGTCGAAATCGAAGCCTGGCGATTTGAGGATGGTTACCGGCAGATCCGGCTCGCCCAGCGAATCCAGCACCGCGGCGGCGCTGTCGAACACCTGATCGCGGGTATCAGCGTTCACGGTGACGAGCGCCGGCACGTGCGCACCATGGGCGGCCCGTACACCCGCGTTCGAGTCCTCGATCGCGATACAGTCGCCCGGTTCACAGCCGAGCCGCTCGCAGGCCATGCGGTAGACATCGGGCGCGGGCTTTTTGTTATCCACCTCGTCGCCGCATACCGTCAGTTCGATATAAGCCAACAGCTCGTCGCCCAGCGCATAGGCCAGAAACGGCTCCAGCGTCGCCCGGGTGGCATTGGTGACGATCGCGATACGCATGCCCGACTCGCCTGCTTCACGAATCAGACGCGCGACGCCGGCCCGTAGCGGTACCCGGCCCTTGCGCAGCCGATCGCGAAAATACCGGGACTTGCTCTGATGCAGTTCCGCCACCCAGCCGTCGCGGTCCTCGCGCACGCGCTCGTCATTCGGCCCCAGTTCGGGCTCGTAACTGTCGAGGTAGTGATTGATGCGCTCGCGGCCGCCGGAAATAAGAAGCAGCTTGCGATAGAGCTTCTTGGTCCAGCGCCAATCCAGGCCATGTTCCTTGAACGCCCGGTTGTAGGCCGGCAGATGGCCCTCGGGTTCGGTATCGGCCAAAGTGCCGTCGACATCGAAAAGCAGCGCGCCAAGCGTCATGGACAAAAAGCCGGAGACGGCCGGAGTTTGCAAGAGGCGCAAGTCTGCCAGAACCGTGCCAGGATCGCACGCCGCTCAAGAAAATCGTTGCACGACCGTACTACCCCATGCTAAACGTACGCGCTGTTATCTGACCCGAGGGCCGCATGCCTGCAACTCAGAAAGAATCGAAACTCGAGGCGCCTCAGCAATTTACGCCTTACACCCCGAAAGAGGGTGAAGAGTATATGAATGAGGCGCAGCGCGATCACTTCCGCCGAATCCTGATGAACTGGAAACGCGAGCTCATGGAAGAAGTCGATCGCACCATGCATCACATGAAGGACGAGGCGGCGAACTTCCCCGACCCGACCGACCGTGCGAGCCAGGAATCGGAGTTCAGCCTTGAACTTCGTACCCGCGACCGCGAGCGCAAGCTCATTCGCAAGATCGACCAGGGCATCTCGCGCGTCGATCGCGACGAATACGGTTTCTGCGATACCTGCGGTACCGAAATCGGTATTCGCCGGCTGGAAGCCCGTCCGACCGCGACCCTGTGTGTGGACTGCAAGAGCCTGGACGAGATCCGCGAGCGCCAGCTCGGCCGCTGACGGTTTTCGCTCCTCGGCCCGAAACGCCCGCCCCGTGCGGGCGTTTTTATTCCCGCCGACTCAACGCCCTACGTTTGCACGCGCCGATCTGGCACAATCGTATTGCCGCGATGCAGCAAGCTGCGCGCTGCGCTATTTTTTTGTATGACGGGGCACGGGATGAGTGACAACACGCGCATCATCAAGAAGTATCCGAACCGACGACTCTACGATACGGAAGTCAGCCGCTACATCACGCTGGAGAATATTCGCCAGCTGGTGATTCGGGGCGAACACTTCACCGTCATCGACAAGCGCAGCGGCGACGACATCACCCGCAGCATCCTCCTCCAGGTCATCAGCGAGCAGGAAGAAGGCGGCGACCCGATCTTTCGCACCGAAGTGCTGCGCAACATCATCCGCTTCTACGGCGACTCCATGCAGAGCACCGTGAGTTCCTATCTGGAACTGTCGCTGGAGTTCTTCAGCGAGCAGCAACAGCAGTTCAAACACCGTGTGGCACGATTGCTGGACGTTAACAATCCACTCGCAGCCCTGCGCGAGCTCTCGCAGTATCAGGTTCCGATCTGGCGTACCGTACGGCGCGAATTCCTGGCCAATCTCAAGCGCAAGGAAAAAGACGGCGAGCACCCGCAAGTTGCTGACTCGGATGCCGATAACACCGATCAGGAAAAGCAATCGGGCTGATAGAAACGCGATCCGATTTTTTGCAAAAAGGATACTTGACTAAAGTCGTAGACCGGGTATACTGCAACGCAACATCAGCGAACACGCTGATAACCGAATCTCCTCCGAAAGGCCTAACGGCCTTTCTCGCACCTTGCCCCCTTACCCTAGGGGGCTTTTTTATGGGCGCTATAAAAATAGCCTCGATACACGTGCTGCCGGAACACCGGGCAATTCAATACCTTGACCGTCAACGCTTGTCTCGCCGCACACCCATTCGGCGCCGCCTCGAGTGGTGATCAACACGCCCTGTCCGGCGCGGACACTGCCGTAGGCGTGGGTGGGTCAGTTCCGCGCCGTGGTCGCGGTCGGCGCCGCGCTGGTTGTCGGTCTGGTGTTTGAGATGACCCAGCGCCAGCGAGGTGGCGTATTCGGTGGTGGATAGCTGGGTGCGCAGTTGTTGCGGCGTGGCATCGAAGACGAGCTGGTTGTAGCCGCCGGTGCCCTGCCCGCTGGTCGATAGCGCCTGGGTCTTGAGGCCCGACAGCACGGCGGGGTGCGCATGTTCACCGGCCTGGCCCGCGAACCACGCAGGGGCGTTGCCGGTGACGGCACCGACCGCGCCGCTGACGCTGTTGTGCTGGGCGTCTTGTTCGCCCTGGCCGTTTGAACTGGATCCCAGAATTCGGACAGAGCACTAAGTGATGATCTGCTCCACAATGGCCGCACCCGGCCAAGGAGCAAGTA
>NZ_PBYA01000039.1 GCF_002729955.1 Salinisphaera sp.
ACCTCTTCTGTCGTCTGAAATCAGTGATTGGTCTTACTAATTTCAGCAGGTGGGTGCCGCCTCCTTCAATCGCTCATACACCAGAAATGAGCGTAGCTCGCTTCTATATCTTCAGGCCCTTTTCCCCACGGGATGAACTGGATAGTTTGACTACCAGCGACATTATCTAAATCTTTGCATTCAAATAGAAGCCTATCGCTAAATCGAGTAGAGAGCGCGCTAAATAGTAGAGATACAGACTCGGAGCGAAGATATGTAGCGAAGGCTTCTAGGCTATAGATAGATACACATGAGTCTTTCGGCTTACGAATCGTAATGGTATACGTCGCGGTACCGGGGTCTATGCATTCTTCTATGTGCTCTCTCGCGAGACCTCTACCAACAGCACCCACATTTGTAATCGCCGACGCATCCCCGTCGAAATCGATTTCCAACTCATACCTGTCACGCGGCGACAACTTCTCTGCAAGATTGAAAATTTCGTCAGTGTGCTCTAAAGCACGACTTGGCGAACACAAAGAAGACCGAATGACAATTCGATATTCGTCAAGCCGCTCTTGAAGCTCGATTAACTCAACATCAGAAAAAGATGTCTTTAAGCTTTCAAACACTCAATTATTCCATCGGCTTGAACTTGAATCGACGTGCATTCTCTTCGTTAGCATCGACGAGCAATACCGTCTTACCGTCTCTAGTCCGCGAAGACCAGATCTTATCTTCTAGATTAGCAATACCCTCAGTGTATTGAAGATTGATCTCACTCGTAACCGGAACAGTGATTTGTCGAAAGGGCACCGCTCCGGGCTTTAGATCGAATTGACTGTCGAAATTTTTGCGCTCCGGGAGTTTTCATAATTTCTTTGTAATCTCCTTAATCTTTTTTTCCGACTGCTCGGTTTCCGCTGAGTACGTGGAAAAAACCTCGGTCACGAACTCATCAAAATTCATCCGGCCCTCTTTTTTAAATGCGGCCACCGAGGCATTACGCAGAAGAGTGTAGTCTGCTCTAGACACCTTTTTTAGCGGAGCCAATGTTTTTGTTACGGCTTTTATCGCAGTCTTCGTATTATGTTCGTCCGTCCTTAGCTCGGTCAGCTCCCAGAAGTCACGCCACCAATAGGTTGACGGTTTAGAGTTCGTGTCAAATATCAAGACGTCAAAAACTTGACCATCTTTGTCAAAACCGACTTTGCACGCTTTGTAGACTTTTTGAGTCTCGCCAAGACCAATCTTTCGCCGGAAGTCTTCTTCATCAATAAACGATTGATGCTCAATTTTTACGCCCAGATATTGTATCGAATGTCCATCCTTGTATATAAACTGGAGGAAACTTCCCTTTTTAACGTGCCCTGTCCCCTCAGGGTTCAAGTGGCCGAATTTATTGTCCGTCGTAATTTCAATACGTAACAGCCTGCCCGCTAGCCCTTCTGCCTCATCACACATGCTCAAGTCCGGCTCTTCGTAGAACACCCTTAAGGCTCTTGCGAACTCAGTAGTTTGTGCGGCCAACGCATATTCGCGCTTTTGAGGCTTGTTTCCGATCTCGCCCAGCAGCTCAGAAAGATACTGTTCAAGATCGTCCGCTTCTCCAGGGATTGCTACACGTTCGCAAACCTGCCCACCGATATCGATGTGATGCAATGTCGTACTAAGTATTCGGCCAGTCGGCAAATCCATCTCAGGTGTCACTGTCTTACATCCCCTCTTCTTCGAATCTTTTAAGCCGCTTAAAGCGCACGCTGTGTAACTTTTTTTTGCCGTTAACTCAAAGCTACGCACCTCAGATCGTAGGCATGGCGGTCAGAGTCAGTCTTTGCGTAGTCTTTGAATACTGTGGTCGACTTAGCTGCACTGGCATAAGCCAGAATTTATCTTCCGATTCAGGCCTCTTTCGGAGCACAATAGCTGTAGATCAATCAGATTTTATCTAGCTGGCTGGACTCTTTATATCAAGTCCGCTTCTTTATCGCCCCCCCCCCTCTCCCGCGCAAAGTCAACAACAGACACCGGCTTCGGGGAATGTTTCCATACCCATGCGCTGATGCCAGCGATGAAAGGCCTCGATCAGGTCGGGATAGAGCTCGAGGGCATAGTAGTCGGCGGGCCCGGGAATACCGAGGGCCTCGAGAAACAACAGCGCCACCAGCACGTCTTCTTCCGAACGCGCTTCGCGGGCGATGCCGGCACGCCAGGGCGCCATGAACAGTTCGTCGTGATAGTCGGAAAAACGTTGCCAGAGGCTCTTGTCGGTCATGGCTGTCGCTGCGCGTCTGCGGTAGGTCGAGCCGGCGAAGACTGTTGCACCCTTGCCAGCACGGCGGCCATCACGGTCTGCGTATCAGGCAGGCGGCCCGAATGAGCGTATTGCCGTCCACGACCACGGCCACCGGCGCGCCCGCCCGGGCCACGGCCCGCAGCGCGGCGAATACGCCGGCGCCATTGGCACGCGCCGCGCGCCAGACCGCAGGGTAGAGCCAGACCAGATTCCGCGGGTCGACCACGGTCAGCTCCAGATCCGGCACGGCGGCGGCCAGTGCTCGATAGATCTCGCCGACTTGTTCCATGCGTGCCCGGCTGTGGCTGAAATCGGCGGCGCCGCCGAGCGCCGTATGGCGTTCGCCCAGCCGGCCACAGCAACCCGAGCCGCTATGTTGGGCATCCTGTTCGCGCACCAGAATCACCTGGTGAACGCGCCCGTCCGCCAGCCTGCCGCGCACGGCAGGGTCGACGACGGAGGCCGAACTCACGATTCCTCGGCACCTGCGCTCGGGTTGCGACGTTCGCGGTTGAACGCGGTGAACGCTTCTACCACCAGCCAGGCCGCGAGCACGAAGATCGCGGCATCCATCACCAGCAGCAGCCAGTCGCCCTTGGCAAAGAAGTCGCCCAGGTTGAGCAGCAGCGCCCAGGTGGTCATGAACAGCAGGAACACCAGCGGAATCAGGGCTGCCAGCGGGTTGCGATTGCGAGCCAGCAGCCATACGCCGATGATCGACAGCGCGAGCCCGGCGGTGAGCTGGTTGGTGGTACCGAACAGCGTCCACAGACGGCCGAAGGCAAAACCCTTGCCGCCGGAACTGTCGCCGCCGGGCAGCAGTGCCAGCCCCAGCGGAATCAGCACGGCGAGCGTGGTAAGCAGATTGACCCGGCCCACCAGCGCCTTGACCCCGGCCAGCTCTGCGATTTCTTCCAGGATATAGCGCTGCAGGCGCACCCCGGTGTCCATGGTGGTGCCGGCGAAGGTGATGACCACGACCGCCGCGAACGTCGCGCCCAGCGTTGCCGGGATGCCGAGGTTGCTCAGAAAATGGCCGGTTCCGGTCACGAAATGGCCGAGCGCGCCGCCGGAGGCCGCGCCGAAATCAGCGTAAGCGGCGTTCCAGTCGCCGGCGGCGCCGAGGCCCGCGGTACAGGCCAGAATCGCGGCCAGCGCCAGTGCGCCTTCGCCCAGCGCGCCGCCGTAGCCGACGAAACGCGCCTCGGTTTCGTTACCCAGCTGTTTCGAGGTGGTGCCGGACGCAACCAGGCTGTGGAAGCCGGAAATCGCCCCGCAGGCCACGGTGATGAACAGATAGGGGAACCAGTGCGGCGAATTCGGCGCGACTTCGTTGACCGCCGGCGCGCTGATCGTATCCCAGCCGATGAGTACACCGAGAAAGATCACCACCAACGCGACGATGAGCTGCTGGCCGTTGATGTAATCGCGCGGCTGCAGCAGCACCCACACCGGCAGCCGTGAGGCAATCCAGGTATAGGCAAAGATCAGGATGATCCAGGTCGTGCGCACCGACAGCCCGACCGCCTCGGCCAGCCCGTCGACGTAGATCGGATAGGCCTGGCCGACCGGGATTGCGGCATAGAGCAGCAACAGCCCCAGGATCGAGGGAATGACGATCGATCGGCCCATGCGATAGGCCCACTGGCCGATGAACACGGCGATCGGGATCACGATCAGCGCCGGTACCACCGCGCCGGGGTTCTTTTCGAACAGGATCGCCATGACCACGCCGAACACCGCGTTCACGAGCGTGAGCAAGAAGAAGATGATGAGCAGAAACAGCGTACTCGCGCGCGCCGATACCACCTTGCCGGACAGGGTGCCGATATTCTGGCCACGGTTGCGCGCGGAGACGACGATAGAGCCGAAGTCGTGTACGCCGGCCGCGAAGATCGTGCCCAGAATCACCCACGTGAGTGCCGGCAGCCAGCCCCAGTAGACCGCAATCGCCGGGCCTACGATCGGCGCCGCACCCGCCACCGATGTGAAATGATGGCCAAGCAGTACATGCTTGTGCGTGGGAACGAAGTCCACGCCGTCGCGCATGGCATGCGCCGGAGTGACGAAGTTCGGATCGAGCCGATAGACCTTTTCTGCCAGATAGCGCGAGTAGAACCTGTAGGCGAAATAGAACGCCACCAGCGTGATCACGATTAGAAGAAAGGCCGGCATATCGTCTCCCCACGCTTTCGCGCCCCCACCTTCGGGCGCTGTACAGTCGGCAAATGCTAGCAACGCGCCCGACCTCGACGATAGTCGACTATCGTCGGTCGTTATTGCCCCGGTGTGTCAAAGGCCGAGCGGATATCGCCCGTCTCACCCGCCGCAGGCTGCACAGTTCGGGTCGGCCGGCACCTGCAGGCTGCGCCAGCGCTGGGTGCGGGCATCCAGGGTCAGTACCCGGGCCGAAAGCGTATCCGCCATACCCACGATCAGCTTGATCGCCTCCAGCGCCTGGAGCGTGCCCACCAGACCGGGCACCACCCCGAGTACGCCGGCTTCGGCGCAGGTCGGCGCCGCACCCGCCGGCGGGGCACTGGCGAACAGGCAGCGGTAACAGGGCTGGCCGCCGGCCGGAAACACCCCCACCTGGCCGGAAAAGCGCTCGACCGCGCCATAGACCAGCGTGATCTTCGCAGCCACGCAGGCGTCGTTGATGGCATAGCGCGCGGCGAAGTTATCGCAGCCGTCCACCACCAGATCGTAGCCTGCAACCAGCTCGGCGGCGTTGTCGGCGCTCACGCGCTTTTCGATCGGCTCGATATCGATGCTCGGATTGAGCGCGCTCAGGCTGGCCATCGCCGAGCGCACCTTGGGCTGGCCGACGCTGGCATCGCGATGCAGGATCTGGCGATGCAGGTTGGAGCGATCGACCACGTCGTGATCGACGATGCCGATATGCCCCACGCCGGCCGCGGCCAGATAATAGGCCGCCGGCGAACCCAGCCCGCCGGCGCCGATGATCAGTACCCGCGCATCGCGCAGCTTCGTCTGGCCGGCTTCACCGACCTCCGGCAGGGTGAGCTGGCGCGCATAGCGGGCGCGGTCGGCGGTATCGAGCATGGCCGGCGTTTCGAACGCCAGCCCGGCGTCCTTCCAGGCATCGAAGCCGCCTTCCACCGAGCGCACATCGGTATAGCCGAGCCGCGTGAGCTGATCGGCCGCCAGCAGCGAGCGCGAGCCGGATGCACACATGAGCAGAATGGTCTGGCTCGGATCGCTGACCTGTTCTTCGATGCGCATTTCCAAAAACCCGCGGCCCAGCGCTTTCGCCCCCACCGGCGTGCCCTGGGCGATCTCGTCGGCCTCGCGGATATCCACGAGCAGCGCGCCATCGCGCGCCAGTTCGGCCGCGCGTTCGGCGGTCACCGGCGGTATACGCTCACGCAGCAGGGCAAGCTCGTCTTTAAGGCTCATGGCGTTCGTCCAGGTCGTCGTTATCGTCGTCGGGCGCTTCATCGGCGTGCGTGGATGAGCCCAGCTCGGCCTGGCGCACCCACGTGGCGCCCATCGACTTGCTGGTATTCGCGCCCATCTTTTTCAACTGTTCGCTGCGCCGAACGATATTGCCGCGTCCGCTCACCAGCTTGTTGCGGGCGGAATCGAAGGCCTTGTTGGCGGTGTCCATGGCCCGGCCGAGCTTGTCCAGATCGTCCACGAAGCCCACGAACTTGTCGTAGAGCGCGCCGGCCCTGTTGGCGATCTCGGCGGCGTTTTCTTCCTGCTGCTGGAGCTTCCACAGGTTGGCGATCGCCCGCAGCATGGGCATGAGCGTGGTCGGCGAAACCAATGCGATATTCGCATCCAGCGCCTCGCGCTGCAGATCGAAATCCCCGCGCAGGGCCTCGACGTAGGCCGCTTCCGAGGGGATGAACATGAACACATAGTCCAGCGTTTCGATGCGGTCGATGTTCTGGTAGTTCTTGGCCGACAGGCCCTTGAGATGGCGCCGTACCGAGGCTACATGATCGGCCAGGGCCGCACGGCGCGTGGCCTCGTCCTCGGCTTCGTGCACCCGCAGATAGGCGGTCAGCGACACCTTGGCATCGACCACGATGCTGCGCTGTTCTGGCAGATGCACCACCGCGTCCGGCAGCTGGCGATTGCCGTCCTCCGTGGTGGCCGCGAACTGGGTTTCGTACTGCACGCCCTTTTCCAGGCCCGAGCGTTCCAGCACGGTTTCCAGAATCATCTCGCCCCAGTTGCCCTGGGTCTTGGATTCGCCGCGCAGCGCATTGGCGAGATTGGTCGCATCCTCGGCGATGGCCTTGTTGGACTGTTCGAGCAGGCGCACCTGCTCCGCCAGGGCCGAGCGCTGGCGGTTTTCCTGGTCGTAGGCTTCGCGCACCTGTTTTTCGAAGCGCCCGATATGCTCGCGCAGCGGGTTGATCAACGGTTCCAGGCTGGCCTTGTTCTGCTCGGTGAAGGCTCGGCTTTTTTCCTCGAGAATCTCCTGCGACAGGGTCTTGAACTGGTGGGTGAGCGCTTCGCGTGCTTCGGTCAGCGTCTTGAGCTTGTCCTCGGCATGGCGGCGTTCGGCCTCCAGGCGGGTTTCCAGGCGCGCGTTGTCGGCGCGGGCGTTATCGAGGGCCGCGCGGGTCTCGGCCAATTCGGCCGCACGCGTGTCGGCTTCGCGCTGGGCGCTAGCACGGTCGGCCATCAGCTGCGCCTGTTTCGAGCGCGCCCAGAACAGCACGAACACGCCGCCCAGCAGCACACCGGCCCATAGCGCAGCTGCCAGGTAAAGCGTGGTAACGGATGGCATCATCAAATCGCGGCTCTTGGTGATCAGTAACGAACGTCAGCATACGGGTTGCAGCACGGATCGCTTACCCGTCGAATTATCGGTCTTTCGAGTATTTTCGCGTTCATTTTCAAACGAATTGCCTGCTCGAGAACAGCCCGCCGCGGTTCCTCCGTGAGCAAGCAGTCGTTTATCCACAGATTACGCCGATTACGCAGATGCATTGATTTGGCCGTGATGCGTGACCGGCTGCATTGGCGCCCTGGCCTTGGTAGCGGTGGCCGGACAGAAAGGTCCGCAGATCGACGCAGATCACACAGATCAAAGACAAGAAGTCACGGTCGTTCGCTTCGCCGGTCGCCTGCCCCACGCGCTTCTTCATCTGTGCAATCTGCGTAATCTGTGGTTCCGCTTGAGGAACGAAGCCATCACAAGGTCGCTTACCGAACTGCGCCCACAGAGTGCAGCCTCTGCAGACTACCTATAGCGCGCGGCGCTAACACCCAACCACCTGGGCCTTCGACCAATCTGCCTTTCGTCTTATTCGCGTCTCTTCGCGTTCATTCGCGGACAACCTGCCTGCTTGAGAACAGCCCGCCGCGGTTCCTCCGTGAGCAAGCAGTCATTTATCCACAGATTACGCCGATTACGCAGATGCATTGATTTGGCCGTGGTGCGAGGCCGACTGCATTGGCGTCCTGATCCTGGTAGCGATAGCCCGACGGAAAAGTCCGCAGTTCACACAGATCAAAGACAAGAAGTCGCGGTCGGGCGCTGTCGTCTGACGCACGCGCCACGCGCTTCCTCATCTGTGCAATCTGCGTAATCTGTGGTTCCTCTCGAGGAACGAAGCCATCACAAGGTCGCTTACCGAACTGCGCACACAGAGTGCACCCTCTGCGAACTGTCGTTAGCGTGCGCCGTGTACATCACATCATCCGGCCTTCTAGCGATCCGTTGTTTGCCTTATTCGCGTGTCTTCGCGTTCATTTGCGGACAACCTGCCTGCTTGAGAACAGCCCGCCGCGGTTCCTCCGTGAGCAAGCAGTCATTTATCCACAGATTACGCCGATTACGCAGATG
>NZ_PBYA01000040.1 GCF_002729955.1 Salinisphaera sp.
CCTTATACGCACCTTCCCGTCGATCTACCCCCGCTTATTTGCGTATCTTCGCGTTCATTTGCGGACACTTCCGTGCCTGAGCGCAGCCAATGCTTCTCATCGAAAGCGTTTTTATCTGCGTGAATCTGCGTCGATCTGCGGACAAGAAGATCTTCGCGGCCCCAGCTTTTGCTGGCGCGATTCGCGGGCAAAAGGCTTGCTTGCGCACAGCCGATATCATGGCGTCTTTCGTCGGTATGTGTGGACTGTTGAAACGCCATGTCGCTAAGCGCTGAAAGCCCGCGCGCAACCCGTCAGGTCGAGCTGGAACTGGCCGACGAGCGGCTGTGTCTGCGCGGCGATCACAGCCTGTTCTGGCCGGCCCGTTCGACGTTGTTCGTGGCCGATACCCATTTCGGCAAAGCCGGCGTGTTCCGCAAACAGGGGCTGGGCGTGCCCAGCGGCACCACCGATGCCGATCTGGCGCGACTGGGCACGGCGCTGGCCGAAACTCAGGCGCAGCGGCTTGTCGTGCTGGGGGATTTCGTACATGCGCCGCCGACGGCGGATACCCCGTGGCTGGCTCGTTTTGCCGCCTGGCGCGCGCAACATGCGCAGGTCGAAATGATCGTGACCCGCGGCAACCACGATCGCGGCGAGCGGCTGCCTATCGACTGTGACCTGCGTTGGCATGCCGGCAGCCTGTTCGATACGCCTTTCGTGCTACGCCACGAACCCGAGGCGGACGCGCGCGGGCCCGTGCTCGCCGGCCATGTTCACCCGGTGGTTCATCTGGGCGCGGGCCGCGAACGGCTGCGCGTGCCCGTGTTCTGGCGCCATGCCGACGGCTTGATGCTGCCGGCGTTCTGCAGCTTTGCCGGCGGCCAGCGTATTTCGCCGGCCGCGGGTGATCGCGTATTCGTCGTGGGCGACGGCGAGGTGGTCGAGGCGGCGATCGGGTAATCGCCGCCAATCGGCTGCTTCGACCCCATCACTGGGCGCCGTTTTGCTTGCGCCACGCCTCGAAGCGATCGCGTTCGGCCTGGCTGGCGTTGTTCCACCAGTACTTGAGCATCTGCAGCGACTGCGGCGGGGCGTTCTCCGGCGCCGGCTGCGGTGCGTCGCTGCTGGCGGACGGGGTCTTGCCCACCGGCGCGAACACGGTATTGCCGCGGCGGATGGTGTCGATTTCGGGTTCGGCCACGGCCACGTCGCCGCTGACGGTATCGCCGCTGGCGCGGTTTTCGATGGCCAGCGTCGGGTTGGCCGCAAAAGCCTCGCCCGCGCTGGGCGTGGTCGGCCGGTCGCCCGTTACTGCGTACTGGCTGTTCGCGCGGGCGGTGAAACTGACGGTGATGGGCTCGGAAAGCACGCGGGCATAGTCGTCGGTACGGTCTTCGTTGTTCTCGATCAGATCGAAATACCGCAGCACGAGTTCGTGCTCGCCGGGGGCGAGTCGCAGGGTCTGGTCGCGGCCGTCGAAGGTATAGAAGTTCTCGCGCAGCACGGTGCCGTCGATGGCCTGTACCTGGAACTGGTAAGGCACGAACAGCTCGGCGCTGGCCGCGCCGGCCTGCGTGCCGGTATCCAGCTGGCGTACGCCGGCACAGCCGGCCAGGGCGATCAGCGCGGCCATCAGGCCGGTGCCGAGAATGAAACGAGTAGCGAAACGCGACATGAAGCAAGTCCCCGGCGCTCGTGAATGCAATGGGTGATCGAAGCCGCGGTGCGCGGCCGATGCACACCTTGTGCCGTGAATATGACATTGCGATGACAACTACATGACGACAAGGGCCGCCGCCTTCGGCCGGGACGTCTGAGCACATTGCGTGCGCTGCAGGTAGAATCACGCCCATGCTTATCGCAATGATCATCGGTGCCGTCATCGGCGGCGCCATTCTGGGTTTTCCGGGCGTACTGCTGGGCGGCGTTCTGGGTTTCGCGGGCGCACAGATGCTGGCGATGACCCTGCTAAAGGGCGCGCTGGGCACCATACGCGCACAGTTTCTGGATTCCACGTTCGCCGTCATGGGCGCGCTGTGCAAGGCCGATGGCCAGGTCACCCGCGACGAGATTCGCGTGGCCGAGGATCTGTTCGCCAAGCTGCGGCTCAACGACGAGCAGAAGGCCCAGGCGCGGGCGTCGTTCAATCGCGGCAAGGCCGACGATTTCGACCTCGACGGCGAGGTCGCACGCTTTCGCAAGGTCGCGCGCGGCCAGCGGGCGCTGCACCAGATGTTTCTGCAGGTGCAGATTGCCGCGATCGCGGCCGACGGCAAGGTCAGCAACGCCGAGCACGACATGCTCATGCGCGTGGCCCGTGCGCTGGGGCTGTCGGAAATGGAAATCCGCCAGCTCGAGGCCATGCTCTCCGGCGGCGGGCCGGGGCGCGCCTCGGGCGACGGCATGGGCTCGAAGGCCGGCGTCGACCCCAAAGAGCAGCTCGAGCAGGCCTATGCCGTGCTCGGCGTGGATTCCTCGGCCAGTGATAGCGAAGTCAAGAAAGCCTATCGCCGCCAGATGAGCCAGAACCACCCGGATAAGCTCGCGGCCAAGGGCATGCCCGAAAGCATGCGCGAGATGGCCGAGGAGAAAACCCGCGAGATCGGTGCGGCCTACGAGCGTATCTGCGAAGCACGCGGCATCAACTGATCGACAGCGGTATCGGGCCGACCGCGCCTACCGCGGTAACGACAGCCGGTCGATGAACCACTTCAGTGCCCGCCCGCCGGCGCTGCTTTTCCAGAGCAGATAGCTCGGGTGGGGCTCGCGCGGGATCGCCAGTTCGCAGGCGACCAGCCGGCCTTGGCGCAACATCTCGTGCACCCAGCCGCGCGGGCAGTGGCCCACCCCGAGCCCTTGTTCGATGGCTTCTATCTTGCTGTGCATGCTGGCGACGGTCAGGCGCGGCTGGCCGTCCAGCAGCCCGGCGCTGCGCGGTGCCAGCGTACGCGCGCTGTCGGCGACCACCACGGCCCGATGCATACGCAGCGCATCGTCGGCGAGCGGCTGGCCGTGGGCGGCGAGCGGATGATCGGGCGCGCAGCAGAACACGAAATCCACCGACTTGAACGGCGCACGCTGAATGCCGGTCTTGGTCGGTGGGTCGGCCACACCAATGGCCAGATCGACGCGGTCTTCGATGAGCGCCTCCCAGGTGCCGCCGAGTATTTCTTCACGAATGCGGACATCGATCGCCGGATGGGCGCGGTGGAAGTCGGCGAGCACCGGCCAGAGTTCGGCGGGGGCGATCAGGCCGTTGAGCGCCAGGCGCAGTTCCGGCTCCCAGTTGTCGGCCAGCCGCTGCGCGGCCGCCCCCAGTTCGCGGCTGGCGGTGAGAATACGCCGGCCTTCCTCGAGTAGAAGCTGGCCGGCCGGGGTGAGGACGGCGCGATGCCCGCTTCGGTCGAACACGGTCAGTCCGAGATCTGTTTCAAGCTGGCTGATCGTGTACGAGATGGCCGACGGCACGCGATACAGCGATGCAGCCGCCGCGGCGAAGCTGCCGTAACGGTCGATCGCATCCAGTGCCTCCAGGGCCTCGAGCCGAACCGGCGAACCTTGAGCGCTCACGAATGGCGATATTGGTCAGAAAATTTGAACGAGTATGCCAAAAGGCTTCGCTTTCTTCGCGCGCGGCCGGGCTTTATGTTGAACGCAGTCAATCCAAGCCGTGTAGCGGTGGCTTCGGCCATGACCGGCGCGCCTGCAACGAAGGCGGCCACGGGCAACCGATACGGCATGTATACGGTCCAACAAGGAGTTCGTGATGAAAAAGGTCCTGGTTCTCTATTACTCGATGTACGGCCATATCGAGACGCTGGCCAACGCGGTCGTCGAAGGCGCGAAGAGCGTCGACGGTGTCGAGGTCACCCTCAAGCGGGTGCCCGAAACCATGAGCGACGAGGCACTGGAAGCCGCGGGCGCCAAGCGGGATCAATCGGCGCCGGTGGCCGAGCCGGGCGAAATCGCCGACTACGACGCCATCGTGTTCGGCAGCCCGACGCGTTTCGGCAACATGGCCGGCCAGATGCGGACCTTTCTCGATCAGACCGGCGGTCTGTGGGCCAACGGCAAGCTGGTGAACAAGTTCGGCAGTGTGTTCACCTCCAGCGCCACCGGTGCCGGTAATGAAACCACGATCACCTCGTTCTGGAACACCCTGGCCCATCACGGCATGTTGATCGTGCCTGTGGACTACGCGGGCGCACAGGAGCTGTTCGATATTTCCGAACTGCGCGGCGGCTCGCCCTACGGTGCCTCGACCTATGCCGGCGGCGACGGCTCGCGCCAGCCCAGCGACAAGGAGCTTTCGATCGCCCGCTATCAGGGCGAAAAAGTGGCCCGGCTGGCCACGGCGCTGAGCCTCTGACACAGTCGCGACATACGCCGACACAATCGCAAGGATAGGGGCATGACCAAGAACGCAGCGACCGACCACAGCATCCACAACACGCTTGCCGTGCGCTGGAGCCCCTATGCCTTCAGCGACAAGCCGGTACCCGTACAGGATCTGGCCAGCGTGTTCGAGGCCGCGCGCTGGGCGGCCTCTTCCTACAACGAGCAGCCCTGGCGCTATATCGTAGGGGTAAAGAGCGAGGGCGACACCCACGCACGCATTCTCGAATGCCTGGTGGAAGGCAATCGCGCCTGGGCCCAGAACGCGCCGGTACTGGCGCTGGGTGTGGTGGTGCGAACGTTTACCCGCACCGGCGAGCCGAACAAGGCGGCCGAACATGATCTGGGCCTGGCCTCGGCCAACCTGGTGATCGAGGCTACGACGCGCAAGCTGTTCGTGCATCAGATGATCGGGCTCGACCCGGATGCGGCGCGCACCGCTTTCGATATCCCCGATCACGCCGAGGCGTTCACCGCCCTGGCGATCGGTTATCGCGAGACCTCGGCGCACATGAATCAGGCGCTTATCGAGCGCGATACCAAGCCCCGGGAGCGTCGTGCGCTGAGCGAATTCGTGTTCACGAACCGCTTCGGCAACCCCGCCGGATTGTAGGCGTCATCAGTATTTGTGCCGATTTTTGAGTGACTTTCGTTCTGCTCAAGCTGTCGTTAATGAACGACAGTCGTGTTATACGTAGGGGAGGGAATCCACGGTAATAGAAGCGCATGAGCGATAGCGAACAACCTACAAAGGCGGGTATCAATCCGCCTGTATTCTTTCCATCGGTGGCGGTAATCGCCGTACTCGTCGTATTCGGCGCAGCCTTTCCGGACAAGGCCAACGCTTTCTTCAGCGGGATGCAGACCTGGCTGATCGATACGTTCGGCTGGCTCTATCTGGGCGCCGTCGGGGTCTACCTGGTTTTTTGTATCATCCTGGCGTTGTCGCGCTTCGGGCAGTTCCGCCTGGGCCCCGACCATAGCGAACCGGACTTCAGCTATGTGTCCTGGTTCGCGATGCTGTTCTCCGCGGGCATGGGCATCGGCCTGATGTTCTACGGCGTGGCCGAACCGGTCATGCACTACACGAACCCCCCGCAAGGCACCGCCGAGACGGCCGAGGCTGCGCGTTCGGCCATGCGCATCACCTTCTTCCACTGGGGTGTGCACGCCTGGGCGATCTACGCGGTCGTGGGTCTGTGTCTGGCCTACTTCAGCTTCCGCCGCGATCTGCCGCTGCGCATGAGTTCGGCGCTGTACCCGCTGATCGGAAAGCGCATCTACGGCCCCATCGGTCACACGATCGACGTGCTGGCGGTCTTCGGCACGCTGTTCGGCGTGGCCACCTCGCTGGGTTTTGGCGCACAGCAGGTCAACTCCGGCCTGAACTTCCTGTTCGACGTGCCGGAAGGTCTGACCACGCAGATCGTTCTCATCTCCATCATCACCGCCCTGGCCACGACGTCGGTCGTGCTCGGCCTGGATGGCGGCATCCGTCGCGTGTCCGAGCTCAACCTGTGGCTGGCCGCTGCCCTGCTGGCGTTCGTGATCGTGATGGGGCCGACGCTGTTCATCTTCCAGTCCTTCATCCAGAACATCGGCAACTACATGTCCTCGGTCGTGGACATGACCTTCAATTCCTGGGTGTATACGGGTAACGAGGGAACCCAGAGCTTCATGAGCGGCTGGACGCTGTTCTACTGGGCCTGGTGGATTTCCTGGTCGCCGTTCGTGGGCATGTTCGTGGCGCGCGTTTCGCGTGGCCGCACGATCCGTGAGTTCGTGCTCGGCGTGCTGATCGTGCCGGTCGGTGCCACCTTCCTGTGGCTGACCGCCTTCGGCAACGGCGCGCTGCACATGATCATGGTCGACGGCATGAGCACGATCCTTGACGCCGTCAGCGAGAATACGTCGACCGCGCTGTTCGTCTTCCTCGAACAGTTCCCGTTCACCTGGCTGACGTCGATTCTCGGCACCCTGCTGGTGGTGACCTTCTTCGTGACCTCGTCGGACTCCGGTTCGCTGGTCATCGATATCCTCACCGCCAAGGACGGCGACGAGCCGCCGGTATGGCAGCGCGTGTTCTGGGCCGTGCTGGAAGGCGTGGTCGCCATCGTGCTGTTGGCCGCGGGCGGTATCGGCGCGCTGCAGGCGGCATCGCTGGCGTCGGCACTGCCGATCACCATCATGCTGCTCGTGATGGCCTACTGTCTGTACCGTTCGCTGAGTGTCGAGCTGGTCAAGCAGGACAGCCTGCGTCATGCGATGAACACGCCCTCCAACGTCGCCGGCTTCGGTGGCGGCAGCTGGCAGAATCGTCTTCAGACGCTGGTGAGTTCGCCGCGGCGCAAGCAGGTGGACGACTTCCTGACCAACGTGGTCAAGCCGGCCATGGAAGCCGTGTCCAAGCAGTTCGAGGAAAGCGGCATGAGCACGAAGATCAGCGTCGAGGACGACCGCTGTTATCTGGACGTCGACCACGGCGCCGAGATCGACTTCGTCTATGGCGTGCGCGCACGCCGCTTCACCGCGCCCACGTTCTACATGGGCGCGCTGACCCGTCGCGAAGAGCAGCAGAAGGCCAAGGAACGCGAGCACTTCCGTGCCGAGGTCTTCCTGCGCGAGGGCGGTCAGCAGTACAACGTCGTGGGCTATACGAAGGACCAGCTCATCGGCGATATCCTCGACCAGTACGAGAAGCATCTGCACTTCCTGTACCTGTTGCGGTAAACGCTCGCCCGAGCGTGTAACGACCCGGCGCTGCCTCGTGCAGCGCCGGGTTTTTTATGCCAGTGAAGCCATCGTGGCCCGTGCCGTGCGGGCGTAAAAGACGATGCGTTATGCTTGGCGGGTTTCATTCCCAGCCGAGCTTGCCTGCCGATGCGACAGGACCCGTTTGCCGTTTCCAGCGTGCCGCCGATGATCAAATGGCTCTTGATCGCGAACGGGCTGGGTTTTCTGTTCCAGATGTATGGTCCGGGCCTGTTCGTGCAGCAGCTCGCTCTCTGGCCGTTTGGAAGCTACCCGGTGCCACCGTCGATGGGCGGAGGCACGGTCGGCTTCCAGATCTGGCAACTGCTCACCTATGGTTTTCTGCACGGCGGGTTCGGCCATCTGTTCTTCAACATGTTCGGCCTGTGGATGTTCGGCCGCGTGGTCGAACAGGTCTGGGGCGGCCAGCGCTTTCTGATCTATTACCTCGTCTGTGTCGTTGGCGCCGGCCTCACCCAGGTATTGACGCTGGCCCTGATGTCGCCCGGCCAGGCTGTGCCCACGGTGGGCGCGTCCGGCGGCTTGTTCGGCGTGCTGCTGGCCTTCGGCATGATGTTTCCGAATGCCCGGGTGATGCTGCTCATCCCGCCGATTCCGATGACCGCGAAATGGCTGGTGATCGGCTACGGCGCAATGGAGCTGTTCTTCGGCGTGACCGGCACCCAGGCCGGGGTCGCGCATTTCGCGCATCTGGGCGGCATGGCCTTCGGCTTCGGGTTGATTACATACTGGCGCAAGCAGGGCAACGGCCCGCGCATCTGAGTTAGCGCTCGCTGTAGGTATGGGCCGTCGCCGCGAGCGGATCAACCGTTGGTCGACTTTCCGCGGCCGGCGTTTTGCGGCAATCTGGTCTATCAGCGGTTTTGCCTGACCGTGCAACGCGGTACGGGCCGGACATAACGAATTCATAAGCGAAAAATACGGCCGGCTCGCCTCATGTGCAGCGGCCGGATAAAGGGGAGCCATGAGCATCAAACGTCGTCAGTTTCTTACCGGCGCGGCCGGCGCTGTTGCGGCCGCGAGTACCGTCTTCTCGCCGATGACGATCGCGCGCAACAAGAAGTATCGCCTGGGTATGGTCACCTCCTGGCCGTCCTCGATCGATACGCTCTACGGTACGGCCGAGTACATCGGCCGCTCTATCGAATACGCCACCGATGGCGATGTAGAGGTCGAGGTGTTCGCGGCCGGCGAACAGGTCGGCGGGCTGGAAGTCTTCGATGCCGTTTCCAGTGGCGCCTTCGCCATGGGGCATACGGCCTCGTACTACTACATCGGCCAGGACCCCACCCATGCCTTTTTCACCTCCATGCCGTTCGGTCTGACCGGCCAGCAGCAGAACGCCTGGATCGAGGAAGGCGGCGGTGGCGATCTCTGGAACGAGCTCAACGCGCGCAGCAATATGGTCGCCTTTCTGGCCGGCAACACGGGCGGCCAGACCGGCGGCTGGTTCAACAAGGAAATCAATTCTCCGGCCGATCTTAAGGGCCTGAAAATGCGTTTCCCCGGCGTAGGCGGCCAGGTCATGGCCCGGGCCGGCGTGAATATCCAGAACCTGCCGGGCGGCCAGGTTTATTTCGCCCTCGAGCGCGGCGTGATCGACGCGGCCGACTGGGTCAGCCCCTACGACGACGAGATCCTGCAGCTGCACAAGGCGGCCAAGTACTACTACATGCCCAGCTGGGCCGAGCCCGGGGCCACCCTGGGCCTGTACGTCAACAACGACATCTTCAAGGATCTGCCCAAGGATATCCGCGAGACGATCCCGGTGGCCGCCAAGGCCGCCAACGAGCGTATGTTCGCTCAGTACATGGCCCGCAACGGGCCGGCGCTCAAGCGCCTGATCGCCGGCGGGGCGCAGGTGCGCACCTTCCCCTCCGAGGTGCTCGACGTGCTCAAGGGCTATACCGACGAGATCCAGAAGGAGCACGCCGACAAGAACAAGCTCTATGCCAAGGTCTACGATCAGTGGCAGGGCTTTCGCGACGAGGTGCGGGCCTGGACCGACGTCAGCGAGTACAACTTCCTGCGCTATATCAACGACGATCTGGCCTAGCTGGACTTAAGCCCGGCCGACGGAAAGCCGCGCCGCCCGCCGGGCCGCGCGGCTTTTTTAATGCGCGGGCCTACTGTCTGGCTTGCTGAGGCGCGTTCGAAGAAAGACGGTCCGCAAATGAACGCGAATGCACGCGAATAAGACGGAGGTTCCCGCCCTGAGCGATACGCCAATCGCGTCGGCAGCCGGGTAAGCGCCTGCCGCGCGCTTTTTTATTTGCGTTAATGGGCGTTCATTTGCGGACTGTTTTTCATCCGCGGGCTGCGCAGATGGTTTAATCGATTTGTTCGCACCTTGGAATTACGAGCTTTTCGGTCGAATCGGTGCAATCGGCGTAATCTGTGGATTGCTTCAGGCAACAAAGTCTTCGCGTGGCCGAAGGCGAAGATGAGTCCGCAAATGAACGCGAATGCACGCGAATAAGACGGAGGTTCCCGCCCTGAGCGATACGCCAACCGCGTGGGCAGCCGGGTAAGCGCCTGCCAAACACTTTTTTATTTGCGGTTATTGGCGTTCATTCGCGGACTGTTTTTCATCCGCAGACTGCGTAGATGGTTTAATCGATTTGTTCGCACCTTGGAATTACGAGCTTTTCGATCGAATCGGTGCAATCGGCGTAATCTGTGGATTGCTTCAGGGAACAAAGTCTTCGCGTAGCAGAAGGCAAAGATGAGTCCGCAATAAACGCGAATGCACGCGAATAAGACGAAGGTTTCCGCGCCCAGCGATACGCCAACCGCGTGGGCGGCCAGGTAAGGGTCCGGCAACCGCATTTCTATTGGCGTTTACTTGCGGACTGTTTTCCGCCGGGCTCGCGTTGTCGCCTACTGCACCGCGTTGCTGAGCTGCGGCAGCCAGAGCACGAGCTGGGGGAACAGCCAGAGCAGGATCAGCGCGAACAGCTGCAGGCCGATGAAGGGCACCACGCCGCGATAGATATCCACGGTACGAATGCCCGGCGGCGCCACGCCCTTGAGATAGAACAGTGCAAAGCCGAACGGCGGGGTGAGAAACGACGCCTGCAGATTGACCGCGATGAGCACGGCGAACCAGAGCGGGTCGATGCCCAGCTGGATGGCAATCGGGGTGATCACCGGCACGACGATGAAGCTGATCTCGATGAAGTCCACGAAAAAGCCCAGCACGAAGATCGTGAGCATCGTGAAGAACAGGAATGCCAGCGCACCGCCGGGCAGGTCGAGCAGGATTTCTTCCACCAGCTGCGGGCCGCCGAGCGAGGCGAAGACCATGGTGAAGGCCGTCGCGCCGAGCAGGATGATGAACACCATCGCGGTGAGCTTGACGGTCTGATCCATCACCGCGCTCAGGCTTTCCCAGTTCAGGCGGCGATTGATCAGGGCCAGCAGGCTCGCGCCCAGTGCGCCCATGGCACCGGCCTCGGTCGGCGTGGCGATACCGGCGAAGATGGTGCCCAGCACGATGAGAATCAGCGCCAGCGGCGGCGTCATCATGCCCAGTACCCGCAGCATCAGCCGGCGCGGGCTGATATCGCGTTCGCTGGCCGGCAGCGCCGGGGCCCGCTCGGGGTGGCGTATCGCCACATAGACGATCCAGAGCACGAACAGCCCGGCCAGCATAAGCCCGGGGATGAGCGCGCCCAGGAACAGATCGCCGATGGACACCCGCATCTGGTCGCCGAGAATGATCAGCACGATGCTCGGCGGCACGATCTGGCCGAGGGTGCCGGAGGCCGCGACCGTGCCGGAGGCCAGGCCCTTGTCGTAGTTGTACTTGAGCATCACCGGCAGGGCGAGCACGCCCATGGTGACCACCGAGGCACCGACGACGCCGGTCGAAGCCGCCAGCAGGGTGCCGACCACCACCACCGAGATCGCCAGCCCGCCGCGTACGCGCCCGAACAGCAGGCCCATCGTCTGCAGCAGGTCGGAGGCCAGACGCGATTTTTCCAGCATCACGCCCATGAACACGAAGAACGGCACGGCGACCAGTTCGTAGTTGTCCATGATGTTGCCGAAGATACGCCCCGGCAGGATGTTGAGCCGGGCCATGCGAAACGCCGGCTCCCAGGGCAGGGCAATGCCCATATCCGGCAGCATGTCGCTGCCGATCAGCGTGAACAGCACGGCCGTGCCGCCCAGCGTGAAGGCCACGGGGTAGCCGATCAGCAGCAGGCCGATCGCGGTCGCGAACATCCAGAGAGCGAGATAATCCACGGTCAGCAGAGCCTGTTGTCGGGGTATGCGCGCATGCAGGGCTGGCCTAGAGGCCCTCGGTTTCCTGGGTGGCGCGATGGGCTTCGTTTTCGGCGAAGCCGGGTTCGCGGGCCAGATAGGCGATGTTCTTGATCAGCTCGCTTACGCCTTGAAGGATGAGCATCGCAAAGGCCACGAGCATGACGGTCTTGATCGGGTAGCGGGCCAGCCCGCCCGGGTTGGGGCTTTGTTCCATTACTGCCCAGGAGCGCTCTACATAGCCCAGGCAGAAATACAGGCCGAAGATGCAGAACGGCACCAGAAAGAACAGCGTGCCGAATATATCGATCCAAGCTCGCGCGCGCGGGCCCAGGCGGCTGTAGACGATATCCACGCGCACATGGCCGTCAACGCGCAGCAGATAGGCCGCGCCCAGCAGAAAGATCAGATCGAAGGCATAGGTCTGCAGCTCGAGATAGACGTTCGCCGAAAGCTGTACGCCCAGATACTGGCCCAGATAGCGGGTGATCACGTTATAGGCGCCGAGCAGCACCATGGCGATGGTTAGCCACCACATCAGGCGGCCAACGAAGGTGGAAAAGCCGTCGATCGCGCGTGCCACGCCCAGCAGAATGTTCATGTTGTCTCCTCGGCCGTCGTTCTATTGCGACGACTCACGCGCGCATACAAGGCGGCGATTCTAGCCGACCGCGCGGCAATAGCCCAAGCCATGGGCCGCATCATGGGGCGAAGGCGTCGGGATACGCTCGGCAGAAAGAAAAAAGCCCGGCGTGCAGACGCACGCCGGGCCGTTCGGGCACGGGCAAAGCCTAGCGCGTCGCGGTCGTGGCCTCGATGGTTTCCGATTCAAGATTCGGATCGGCGGCAATATCGGCTTGGCGATAGAGCAGCTTGCGGTAGTTCTTGTTCGAATACCGCTGATCCTGGTCCTCGAAATGGTCGGAGCCGGCATCGTCCGACTGGCTGTAGCTGATCAGCCCATAGCCTTCCGGGCCGTTGTCGCCGAAGCTCAGGCCGAAGTGCCAGCTGGTGCCGTAGCCGATCAACCAGCCCTCGTTGGGCGTGCTCGACAGATCGCCCGTATTGGCCAGCGTATCGGCAGGGGCGACACGCGGATAGCGGGTGCCGTCCTCCACCGCGTTGACGTCGGGACGCACGATATTGAAGCCGCCTTCGAGATTCTGGTTGCCGTGCCATTCGATCGGGCTGCCCGAGGGGGCGGGCGTGCCGTTCGGCCGCGTGCCGGCCGATTGCTGCACGCGCTGGACATCGCCCAGGCGTGCGTCATACGCGATATTCCCCTGATCGAGCCGGTCCAGTCCACGCGCCAGCGAGGCCAGCATCGGGTCCTGGGCGGGGTTGCTCGGTGCGGCGTTGGGCGTGCTCGGCGTGGTGGCCGGGTTGGCCGGGTCGAAGGCCACCGAGAACTGGGCCGGATAGCTGGGGTCGTAGTCCGCCATGAACACGCGGAACACATGGGCGCCGGTGCTGTTCACGTCGTAGACGCCGTCCCAGTTCGCCAACGCAGCACAGCCCGCGGCAACCGAGCGGCTGCCCGAGCCGGTGTTGATTGCCGTGTCGCCCGCGTTCGTACAGCGGGTGCGCAGTTCGTCGAGCAGGGTTTCGGCGTAGTAGGCGCGGTTGGAATACAGGGCCTTGATGATCTCCTCTCCGGTGAACTTGCCGTCGCTGCCGGCCGGAGCCACCGTCGAGCGGCCGGGGTCGGTCGGGTTTTCCAGCATCTTCAGGCCCATGCGCGTACGCGGCGAGAGAATGCTGTTGGTCTTGCCATAAAGCGGCGAAAAGCCGGTCAGGAAAGCGTCCGGATTGGTTGCCCAGTAGCTGTCGTTGGAGTTCTGGACATAGTCGCGGCGCTCGAGCTTGGGCGCGCCGGCATAGGGCACCCGCCCGTCGCAGTCGCCCTCGATCCAGTCATTGAGCGAACGGCTGCCGTCGAGCAGGGTCACGCCGGCGTCGAACAGCCCGGCGACCACCGGGTTCACCGTCGCCCGTGCCTGAAACGCCTGCAGCGCACCCTGGGAAAGCTGCGGTACCGACGTGCCATCGATATAGAAGGCCTGGCCGGAGTCGTCGGCATACATGGTGTTTACCCACAGCACGCTCCCGCAGGCCTGGAAGGGCTGTTTGAACTGGGCGAGGTTCGACGCCCGGCCCATGTTCAGCCACTGGTCGACCACCTGGCGGGCGGTTTCAGTATTGGCATCGCGATAGGTCAGGGCCGATGCACGGCCGGCGAACTGGCCGCCCCAGGCCGGCAGGTTCTCGTTGATCACGTTACCGGCCAGCATTGGGCCGTATTCCGAGAAATAGAACTCGCGTTGCAGCGTGGTGGGCGTGGGCGAGCCATTGGCCACCTGGATCGACAGCGTCTTCGACTCGATCTTCTTCGGCTCGCCGTCCTTGATATAGGTCATCCCGCTGGAATCGCTCGGATCCAGGGTTAGATCGTAGAGGGTGAAATGTTGGGCGGTGGATACGGTATGCGTCCAGGCAATGTTCTCGTTGAAGCCGATCAGCGGAATCACGATGCCGATCAGGCCGGCGCCGTTGACGTTGTAGACGCCCGGCACGGTGAGCTGCATCTGATACAGCCGGCGGTTGCCGGTGTAGGGGAAATGCGGGTTCGCGAGCAGTGCGCCCTTGCCGTTTTCGGTCATTTCCGAGCCGATGCCCCAGCCGTTGCTGGCCATGCCGCGATCATTGAAGTCGGTCTTGGCGCCAATCGATTCCGGCGTGGCGGCACGCGCGAACTGGGCAAGCGCCTTGGCATTGAAGACATCAGCTGACGCCGGATCGGCTTGGGCGAACGACGATGAAGTCTGGGCGGTCGCACCTGCCTGCGCCACGGGTGTCGGCGCCGGGTTGGTGTTGGGTGGCACGGCCAGGAAAATGGGCCCGCCGGTGAACTGATCGCCGCTCGCATAGAGAGCTACCAGCTGATAGTAGGCATAGACATCCGTGGCCGAGATCGGCCGTACCCAGGGTCCGCTGTTGCACTTGGCGGGCAGGTTCTGCCGGCCCGTGTCGTTCAGGTACTTGTTATAGCCGGCCGCGAAACCGCGCAGCATGGCCTGGCCCGGGGCCGAAAGCTCGTCGAACTCGTCCTGCGCCTTTTCCAGAAGGCCCAGGGCCTTGTAGCTGAAGTCGGTGATGACGTTCACGCCGATCGGCAGCTGCGGGCTGAGGTTCTCGCCCGGACCGTAATACATCGCCCGCTCGCCGCGAGCGCGCACGATCGAATCCGCGATGATGCAGATATTGTCGCGCGCTTGGACATAACCGGAGCCGAAGGCGGCCGATTCCAGGTTGTCGGCGGTGATATGCGGCACGCCGCCCGTGGTGGTCTGAACCGTGGCCGAGAGCTGGCCGTCGGGCGCGTTGATCTGGCTGTCGCTCAGCGAGCTGGGCCCGGTGTCGCGGTTATTGCTGCGGTCGTCATCGCTGCCATCGGAGGAGCAGCCGATCAGGCCCGCTCCCAGACACAGCGAAACGGTGGCGGCGACCAGCGGCCGCTTCCAATCGAATGTTTTCATGGTTTCCCCTCGCATTATCGATTTTGTTTATCACGCGGGCCGAAGCCTGGGCGGCGCTACAAGCGACGCGCTGAACGGTCGTTCGGCAGTCGCTCGATCATAGCTCGCCGGTTCGCGTTTTGCACGGCCCAAAATCGCGGGCGACGTTCGTTTTAGCCCTGCCATGACATGGCCGCTTGAAATATCCGTAAACGTTTGCGTCCAATGGGACAAAACCGCGCTATATTCAGGCTATGAAACCGAAATTACTCTCGATCGTTCTCTGCAGCGCGCTGCTGGCCGCCTGTGCCAGCGGCCCGGCCTATCGCGCCGCGCCCACCGCCGATAGCTATGGCTATCGCGATACGCAGCTCACCGCCGATCGCTATCGCGTGAGTTTCTCCGGCGATTACGGCACGGCCCGTGAAACGGTCGAGAATTTCGCCCTGTTCCGGGCCGCGAATGTGGCCGTCGAGCACGGCGCGACGCGTTTTCGTATCGTCTCTCGCGATACATCGCCGGTGACCAGCAACTACGGCGGCGGGCCGAGCACGAGCATCGGTTACGGCTGGGGCTACCCGGCCTGGGGCACGAGCATCGGCTATTCGACGGGCGGCTCAAGCCGTACCCGCTATGAAACGGTGCTGGAAATCCAGCTGGGCGCCGAAGTGCCCGAACAGGGCGCCGAGGTCTACGACGCGAACGAGCTCAAGCGCAATCTCTCGGCGGCGGTCGCAGCCGGCGAGCAGCGCTAGCCAGACCGGTCGATCGGGCAGGCCACTGTGTCGCTCCCGGCTCGACGCTCGCCGACCGCGTGCGCGGTGAACGGCACGATTAAGCTGCGGCCGCGAATAGCCCGGCGCTGAATGTCGGCAAATCCGGCGAGCGTTGCCGGCTTTGGCGTCGCCGGATGAACGCCACCGTCCACAGCGCTCAGCGCAGCTGAAACCGTACAGGTACCGTCAGGGCCAGACGCTGCATGGGCACGCTGTCCGGCAGGGCCGGCAAGGGGTCCGCCTTGCGGATCATCTCGCGTACCGCTTCATCCAGCAGCTCGTGTCCCGAGCTCTGGCGTATCTCCCAGTCCAGCACGTGGCCGTTTCGATCCATGACGAAATAGAGGGTCACGGTGCCTTCCTGTCGCAGCCGCCGCGCGCGACGCGGATAGTCCTTGTAGCGCTGCAGCCAGGCGCCGAGTTCGGCGCGATAGTCCGGCGGCGTGTCCGATACGCTGCCGGTCGTGCCCTGCTGGGTGGTCTGCGCAGTCTGCGGTGCCTGGGCCGGGGCGTTGGTCCGATCCTGGCCGCCGGCCGCCTCGGCGTTCGCGTCCCGGCGTGCGCTGCTGCTGGCCGTGCGCGATTCGGGCTCGCTGCGACGTTCCGGCTTGGGCTGCGGTCGCGGTTCGGGCTTGGGCTGCGGTTTGGGCTCGGGCTTGGGCGCCGGTTTCGGTTCGGGTTTGGGCTGGGGCTTGGGTTTGGGCTCCGGTACCGGCGTCGGCTCGGGCTGGGGCTCCGGCTCAGGTTCGGGGGCCGGCTCAGGTTCTGGCTCCGGCTCCGGCTCCGGCTCCGGCTCCGGTTCCGGTTCCGGTTCGGGCTTCGCCTCCGGCTCGGGCGTGTCGTCCTGTTCCACTGCATCGGCGGCGACCTGCTCGGGCTGGGGTTCGCCCTGAGTCGGGGCAAGCGCAATGCGTACGCCGGCCGCGCCCGTGTTCGCGCTGGTGACGGTGTCGTCCAGCTGAAAGCGGATGAACAGCGCAGCATGGGCGGCGATGGCGATCGCGAGCACGATCACCCAGTGATGCAGGCCGATGCGTTTCATGGGTCCTTGTGCTGGGTCAGCAGGTTGACTTCGGCGATGCCGGCGCTGCGCAGGGTGGCGAACAGCCCGCTCAGGGCATCCGCTTTCAGGCCGCCGTCGGCACGAATCTGCAGCGGCTTGTCATCGGGCCAGTCGGCCAGCGCATCGGGCAGTGCTTCGCGCTCGATCGGCTTGCCGCCGAAGGCCAGACGCCCATCGGCGGCCACCGCCAGTACCTGGTTTTCCAGCTGGGTGGATTGCTCCGTATCGGCGGTGGCGGGCGGCGTGAGTTCGAACGGCGGGTTTTGTGCCAGAACCCCGGCGAGCATGAAAAAGATCAGCAGCAGGAAAACGATGTTGATCAGCGGCAGCACGTTTTCTTCGGTGGAACGCGGGCGCTTGGGCGGTGCAACGATCATGGTGCCTCCGCCTTGGCGCCGGTGGCCAGCGACATGGGCGCAACCCCCGCGCCGGAAAGCGCATCGAGCGCGCCGACGGTGACATCGAGCGTGGCTTCGGCCTCGGGCTGCACGATCACGGCCGACACGTCGCCGGCCTCGATGGCGGCGTTCAGGCGCTGTGCGAGCGAACGCGTATCGCGGCTGGCGCTGCCGTTGTAGTGCAGGGTACCGTCGGCATCGACTCGTACCACGGCCGGCGGTGTATCACCGGGCGCGGCTTCGCTGGTGCCGGTCGCCAGGGTGATGGGCCGCCAGTCGGTGAAGCTCGTGGCCAGCATGAAGAACACGAGCAGGATGAACACCACGTCGATCAACGGCGTGAGGCTGATCGAATGGGTGCGCCGCTCGAGTGTTTCGATATGCATGGCGCCGGCTCAGGCGTGGGCGGTGGACGACTGGGCGCTGGCGCTCGTCTGCGAGGCCTTCGCCTTCGTTTGCGCCTGATTGAAGCCGCCGACTTCATGGCGCGTGAAGAATCGGGTCAGGGTGTCCTGCATGTCTTCGTGCAGGCGTTCGACCACGCGCTCGCACCAGTTCAGGGCCGCCACCGCCGGAATCGCCACCACCAGGCCGACCGCGGTGGTGAGCAGGGCTTCCCAGATGCCGTTGGAAAGAACCGACGGGTCCACCTGGCTGCCGGCGTTCGCGAGCTGCTGGAAAGCGGTGATCATGCCCATGACCGTGCCCAGCAGGCCGAGCAGCGGCGCCAGCGAGCCAATCACCTCGAGAGGGCGGAAGTAGCTGCGCATCTGGCTGAGATGGCGGGCGCCCACGCGGGCAGCCTCTTCGCGAACGACCGTCACGTTGGCGCCGGCGTTGACGCCGCGCATGGCCACGGCCAGCGTGTCGGCAATCGGATTGCGCTCGTCGGTGAGGGCGGCAATCGCGCCCTGCCGGTCGCCGCTGTGCCACTGGTCCAGCGCGGGCGCGATGAAGCGGCGCTTGCCGACGCGCACGCTCGCATACTGCCAGCACTTGAGCAGGATGATCGCCAGCGCGATCACCGACATGGCCACCAGTACGGCCACTACCGGGCCGCCCAGGCGCAACAGATCAATCAGGCCGGCCAGATCGAAGACCGCGGAACTATCGGGTGTCATGACAGTTTTCTCGGCTGTGGGATGTTAGAACATTGCGCGACAAGGCGCGGGAGTATGAAGCAAACCGCGTCCAGATGCGAACGATTATTATTACCGGTGTGAGGCAAGTCGTCTGTTACGTGTCGCTGTCATGCGCCTTTCGTCTTATGCAGACAGGCTTTGCATGTGCGTATGCTGACTCGTGTTTGCAATTTCGCATCGGGAGACTCCATGGCTGACAACAAGATCGAATCGGTTCTGAAAGAGGATCGACAGTTCGATCCGCCGCAGGCGTTTCTGGACAGCGCCACGCTCAAGGCTGCCGACGTCGACGCGCTGTATCAGGCCGCCGAAGCCGATCACGAAGGTTTCTGGGCCGATCAGGCGCGCGACAAGATCGATTGGCACACGCCTTTCAGCCAGGTTCTGGACGAATCTGACGCCCCGTTCTTCAAATGGTTCGCCGATGGCGAACTCAACGTCTCCTACAACTGCCTCGACCGGCACCTGGACAGCCGCGGTGACAAAACCGCCATCATCTTCGAAGGGGACGATGGCGAGGTCGAGCACATCAGCTATCGCGAGCTGCATGCCCGCGTCTGTCGTTTTGCCAACGCACTCAAGGCCAACGGCCTGGGCAAGGGCGATCGCGCGGTCATCTATCTGCCCAATATTCCGCAGGCCGCAGTGGCCATGCTGGCCTGTGCGCGCATCGGCGCGATTCATTCGGTCGTGTTCGGCGGCTTCTCGGCCGTGTCGTTGCGTGATCGTATCGACGACGCCGAAGCCAAGATGCTGATCACCGCCGATGGCAACTACCGCGGCGGCAAGCTGATTCCCCTCAAGGAAACGGCTGACAAGGCGTTGTCGGAAGGCTGCCAGAGCATTGAGAAGGTCATCGTCTACAAGCGCTCGGGCGCCGACGTCACCATGGCCGAGGGCCGCGATCTGTGGTGGCACGATGCCGTGGACGGCCAGGCCGACCAGTGCGAACCGGAATGGGTGGATGCCGAGCATCCGCTGTTCATTCTCTATACCTCCGGCTCCACCGGTAAGCCGAAAGGCATCCAGCATTCCTCGGGCGGCTATCTGCTGGGCGCGATCTGTACCTGTCGCTGGGTGTTCGACCTCAACGACAGCGACGTATTCTGGTGCACGGCCGACGTCGGCTGGGTGACCGGCCATACCTATATCACCTACGGGCCCACCGCCTGTGGCGCGACCCAGGTCATGTTCGAAGGCGTGCCGACCTATCCCGAGGCGGATCGCTTCTGGAAGATGGTGGATACCCATCAGGTCACCATCTTCTATACCGCGCCGACCGCCATTCGTGCGCTCATGAAGCAGGGCGACGAATACCCGCAGCGCCACGCGCTGGACAGCCTGCGCCTGCTGGGCACGGTCGGCGAGCCGATCAACCCGGAAGCCTGGATGTGGTATCGCGAAATGATCGGCAAGGAACGTTGCCCGATCGTGGATACCTGGTGGCAGACCGAAACCGGCGGCCACATGATCACGCCGATTCCGTCGAGCACGCCGACCAAGCCCGGCTCGGTCGCCAAGGCGCTGCCCGGTATCGCGGCGGATATCATCGACGAATCCGGCGAACGGGTCAGCGACGCCAACGCCGGCGGCATTCTGGTCGTCAAGAAGCCGTGGCCCTACATGCTGCGTACCATCTGGGGCGACCCCGAGCGGTATCGCGAAACCTATTTCGGCATGTTCGACGAACATACCTATGTGGCCGGCGATTCGGCCCAGCGCGATGAGCAGGGCAATTTCCGGATCCTGGGGCGTATCGACGACGTCGTGAACATCTCCGGCCACCGCATGGGCACCATGGAGGTCGAATCGGCGCTCGTGGCCCACAAGGCCGTGGCCGAGGCGGCAGTGGTCAGCCGTCCACACGAGGTCAAGGGCGAATGCATCGTGGCCTTCGTCATCCTCAAGCAGGATGGCGGCAGCGACGAGCTGGCCTCCGAACTGCGCGACTGGGTGACCGAACAGCTCGGCGCCATTGCCAAGCCCGAGGAAATCCGTTTCGCGGACGGTCTGCCCAAGACCCGCTCCGGCAAGATCATGCGTCGTCTGCTGCGTACCGTGGCCCGCGACGAAGAGATCACCTCGGACGTGTCCACGCTGGAAAATCCGCAGATCATCGACCAGCTGCAGGCCAAGGGCAGCTAACATCGAGGCTGATTGAGGCGGCGGTGCCGACAAGGCGCCGTCGCTGACGATCGCAAGGGGTGGCTGGCCCGGTGTTGCGCGCTGCGCACGCCGGCGCCGGCCTTTTTTATGCCCGTTGCATGCACGGCTGCGACGTGCGCGTTGCTTCGTGCGCTGCCGGCTCGATCGCAAGGCGCAGCCGCGCACATCGCTGCGTCGGCGAAAACCCTCAGCGAATGCATGGGGCAGCGCCTGATTGCGTAAACCGTTCGACACGTGGCGCGAGTCTCCCGCTGAGAGGCCTTCCAGCGCCTTCGCTTTGGCCTTATTCGCGTGTCTTCGCGTTCATTTGCGGACAACCTGCTTGAATGATCGCGGCCGCCCGCGTCTCACACATACGCAAGACGCCTTGAGCGTGGCCGGCGTGCGCCGACAGGCGGATTTTTCGTAACATGGCGGCCATCATGCCGCTGTGCGGCAATCCATTCCCGTTCTGGAGTATCGCCACGTGAAAGACAACATCGTTATCGCCGCCGCCGGGCGGACCGCGATCGGCCGCTTCGGCGGCACGCTGGCCGGCATCGGTGCGACCGAGCTGGGCGCGCATACCATTCGTGCGCTGCTCGCCCGTCACGACATCCCCGTCGACGCCGTTGACGAAGTGATCATGGGGCAGGTGCTCGCTGCCGGTGCAGGCCAGAATCCGGCCCGTCAGTCGTCCATCCGTGCCGGGCTGGGCGATGCCACCCCGGCGATGACGATCAACAAGGTCTGCGGCAGTGGTCTGAAAGCGGTGATGCTGGCGGCCCAGGCCGTGGCGCTGGGTGATGCCGAGCTCATCGTGGCCGGCGGTCAGGAGAACATGAGCTCGGCGCCGCATGTGCTGCCCAATTCGCGCAACGGCAAGCGCATGGGCGATTGGGAACTGGTCGATACCATGATCCGCGACGGGCTTTGGGATGCCTTCAACGGCTATCACATGGGCCAGACCGCCGAGAACGTGGCGGAAAAATATCGTGTCTCGCGTGAAGAGCAGGACGAGTTCGCCGCGCGTTCGCAGCAGCGTGCCGAAGAAGCCCTCAAGCATGGCCGCTTCGAAGACGAAGTGCTGCCCATCGAAGTGCCGCAGAAGAAAGGCGATGCCATTTCCTTCGCCCGCGACGAAGGCCCGCGCCCGGGTGTAACCGCCGAAGGCCTTGCTGGGCTCAAACCGGCCTTCACCCGCGATGGCACCGTCACCGCCGGCAATGCCTCGGGCCTGAACGACGGCGCGGCGGCCGTGGTCGTGACCACCCGCGAAAAATGCGAGGCCCTGGGGCTTACGCCGCTATGTCGTATCGCCGGCTATGCCAATGCCGGCGTCGACCCGGCATTGATGGGCATTGCCCCGGTATCGGCCACGCAGCGCTGCCTCAAGCGCGTGGGCTGGCAGGTGGCCGATCTCGATCTCATCGAGGCCAACGAAGCCTTTGCCGCCCAGTCGGTCGCGGTGGGCCGGCAGCTGGAATGGGACAGCGACAAGGTCAACGTCAACGGCGGCGCGATCGCGCTGGGGCACCCGATTGGTGCATCCGGCTGTCGCGTGCTGGTCACGTTGATCCACGAAATGATGCGCCGCGACGTGCAGAAGGGCCTGGCCACGCTGTGTATTGGCGGCGGTCAGGGCGTGGCGCTGGCGGTCGAGCGCTGAAAACGCCTGGCGTGATTCATCGGCAGGTTTTGTAACCTGCTGATTTGCATGCGTTTCGGTCGACGCCCACGGCGTCGGCCGAGCGGCGGCTTCGCTGCGCGGGCGCGTATGGCACCGCTTTTGCATCACTAGAGGCGTACAGCGATTTTGCGCCGTGTTGTTCTCCTCCAATACGCTAGCGCCAAGTTTTTCTACTGAGTCGCTGTACGATCGCGGCTTCCGGCCGGCGCAGCGCGCCGGCCGGTTTTCTATGCGGCGCAAAAACGGCCGGCCGCGCCGGCTCCCCGCCTTCCTGCCAATACGCCCGGTTGCCGCCTAGAAGGTCTGCCACTCCATATCGTCCTCGGCTTCCTTGGGCGCCGGGGCATGCGTCTTTGCCGGCGTGGCCTGCGCCGTGCTCGGCGCGGGCGCCGGAGCCGCGCGGGCTGGCGCCGGGGCGGGCGTGGCCGGGGTTTCAACCTCGGCCGCCGTCGTGACGTCGAGCTGGAATACCGCCACCGCTTCGCGCAGCGTGCGTGCCTGGGCCTCGAGGGCGTTGGCCGCGCTGGAGGCTTCCGAGACGAGGCGTACGTTGTGCTGTGTGACCTGGTCGAGTTCGGTCACGGCCTGATTCACCTGTGCGATGCCGCGCCCCTGTTCTTCCGAGGCGGTGGCGATTTCGGTCATGAGCTGGTCGACCCGTTTGACCGCCGATACCACCTCGTTGATCGCGCTGCCGGCCTGGTCGACGAGCTTCGAGCCCGCGTCCACCCGGTTCACCGATACGTCGATAAGACCGCGAATCTCTTCGGCAGCCTTGGCCGACCGGGTGGCCAGGTTGCGCACTTCGCCGGCGACCACCGCAAAGCCGCGGCCCTGCTCGCCGGCACGGGCGGCTTCCACCGCGGCATTGAGGGCCAGGAGATTGGTCTGGAAGGCGATCGATTCGATCATGTCGATGATCTGGCTGACCTCGTGCGAACTGCGGCTGATGCCCTGCATCGTCTCGACCACTTCACCGACGATCTTGCCGCCGCGCTCGGCCGTCGCCGAGGCTTCATGGGTGAGCTGGCGGGCTTCGCGGGCGTTCTCGGTGTTCTGGTCGACGGTGGAGGTCAGCTCTTCCATGCTCGACGCGGTCTGTACCAGCGACGCCGCCTGCTGCTCGGTACGTGCCGACAGATCGCCGTTGCCGCGGGCGATGGTCTGGGAATCGGCATGAATGGCGTCGCTGCTTTCACGCACCTGGCCCACGGTATCGGCCAGCGCTTTCTGCATGTGCGTAAGCCCCGCGAACAGACGCCCGATTTCGTTGTTGCCGCGACGCTCGATCCGGCCGTGCAGATTACCGCGGGCAATACGTTCGACATGGTCGACCAGCCGGCCCATCGGACGGGTGACGTTCACGCTGATGCCCCAGACCACGACCCCGATCAACAACAGCGTCGCGAGAAAGGCCAGGCCCATGGCGATTTCCAGGCCGATCGCTCTGCTCTGGAAGGTGTCGTAGAGGGCGCTGCCCTGTTCCTCGACGAGGCTGAAGTAGCCGACGGCCTGGGCCGAAAACCGCTGGGTCAGGCGTTCGGCCTCGTCATCCAGAGCCATATAGGCATCGCGATCGCCGGCGGCCAGCGCGCGAATACGGGGCACGACGGCCGTGTCGAACAGGGCGCGATAGGTCTGTTCCACCTGTTCCACCTGGGCCTGATAGCGCGGCGTGAAGTCGGTGGCGAAAAAGGTCTGAAACAACGCCTCGACCGCTTCGGCTTCCTGGCCGAGTGCATCGGCCGTGGTTCGGGTCGTGGCGGCGGTGGCCAGCGACTGATAGTTGTCCTGGACGTGCAGCCGCAGGGTCAGCAGCGCGCTGTTGGCCCGGTTGAGCTGGGACTTCTGTTCGACCTGTACATCACGCACCTTGGCCAGGGCGCCCTGGCTGTACCAGATGGTGTAGCCGCCGATCGCGCCGACTAGAAGCAGCAGGCCGGTAAAACTGGCCAGTACCAGCGCCCAGCTGGTCTTGACGCTCATGTTGTCGAGTAATTTCATCACAGGCTCGCGAGGGTCAAACCGTCGCCGCGTGGACGCGGCGAATCCCAGTGTCGGTTTATATCGGTCGCGAGCGCGTTTTCTTTTGCCGTTTCGTACCGTTACGCCGGCAAACTATGTTCTCGATCAGTCGCGCCAGGGCAGGGCCGGCGGCAGCTCGCCCGGGGCGTCCACCAGGCGGCGGGTCAGCAGGCTGCCATCGGCAACGAACAGATCGATCAGCGCCTGGCGATAGGCGATGAAGGCATCGATACGGTCGAGTTCGGCGGCCAGCAGGTCGCGCTGGGCCTGGGCGACGAGCAGCCCGGTGGAGCGGCCCACATCGAAGCGGGCCTGTTCGGCCTCCAGGGTCTGGCGCTGCAGGGTGACGGTTGCCGCGCTGGCATCGATCTGGGCCGCGGCGCGTTCGGCCTCGACGAGGGCATAGCGGACCTCGGCCTCGATCACGCGCTGCAGGTTGTCGAGGCTGGCTTCGGCCTGACGTACGCTGGCCTTCGCGCGCTGCTGCAACGCGCGTCCGGCACGATTGCCCAGCGGATATTCGAATTCCAGGGCGCCGGACAGATCGTAGGTATCGCCGCCGTCGAGATTTTCGTAGGCGCCGCCGTAGTTGCGTGCGAAGCCGGTCTGGCCGAGGGTGACGAACAGATCCAGGCGCGGCAGCAGGCCGCTGCGGGTGGCTACAACCTCCAGTTCGTTGCGGGCTACGTCCAGGCGCGCCTGGTTGAGTTCGGGGCGGCGGCGCGCGGCCAGGGCCGCATAATCGGCCGGCGCATCCAGCGGCGCGGCGTCGGTTGCCACCTCGGTGGTGGGTTCGACAGCGCGCTCGTAGCGCAGGCGCTCGGGGGCACTGATCAGCTGCAGCAGACGAATACGCAGGCGTGCCGCCTCGGCGCGGCCGTCGATGAGGTCCTGACGGCGGCGGGCCGCTTCGGCAGCGAACGCGGCCTGTTCGACCCGGGCCACCGTGCCGGCCTCGATACGCAGCCGGGCCTCTTCGGACTGACGCTCGGCCACCTCGACGGCGTTTTCGAGTATTTCGATACGTCGACGTGCGCCCAGAAAGTTCCAGTAGGTGCTTTCGACATCGGCCACCAGCGAGGTGACGAAGCCGCGCAGTTCGTAGGCCGAGGCCAGCGCATCGGCCCGTGCCTGGCGCAGCGTCACGAGATTGCTGGCCACGCCAAAGCCGTTGAGCAGGGCCTGGGTCAGGGTCAGGCCGACCCGCGTGCTGGCCTGGCGCGGCGAACGATTCGACTCGCTCAGATCCTGTTCCACGCTCAGCTCGAGTTCGGTGCCGGTGGGCAGGGTCTGGCGTATACCGGCGCGCGCGGCCTCGCCGTCGTTGCGGACATCGAAGTTCTGCTGGATATCCTCGGACACGCGCTGGGCGACTTCGCGCGAGGTTTCCACCCGCGCGAATACGCTCGGGTCGAACACCGCCCGCTCCACCGCGGCGAAGGTGCCGGCGATCAAAGGCTGCAGCCGCTGCGCGGCCAGCGATGGGTTATGTTCCATGGCCATGCCCACGGCTTCTTCCAGGCTCAGCTCGAGCCGGTTGCGCTGGCCGAGTGCGGCGAGTTCGTCGCTGGTGGGCGGCGTGGCTGCGCTTTGTGGTTCGGCGGGTTCGCCGGGCAGCGATTGTTCCGGCCAGACCAGCGCCCGGGCATCGACAAAGGCGCTGGCCGGCGCGGCACAGGCCGCCAGCAGCAGCACGGCCCAGCGGTATCGCCGTAGCGCGCTCATGCGGGCATGCCCTGCCGGCGTGGCCAGGCCCGGTGTACGCCGGCATAGACCACCGGGATCACGACCAGCGTGATCAGCGTGGCGGTGGTCATGCCGCCGACCACGGCCCGCGCCAGCGGCGCCTGCGACTCCGAGCCCTCGCCCAGACCGATCGCAAGCGGCAACAGCGCAAACACGGTGGTCGCGGCGGTCATCAGAATCGGGCGCAGCCGGCGGCGGCCCGCCTCGCGTACGGCGTCGATTGCACTCATGCCCTCGCGTTGCAGCAGGTTGGCCTGATCGACGATGAGAATCGCGTTGTTGACCACAATGCCGATCAGCATCAGACAGCCCAGCAGCGACTGCGAATTGAGGGTGGTGTTCGTGAGCATGAGGGTGGCGACCACGCCGATCAGCGCCAGCGGCACGGTGACCATGACGATCAAGGGGTCGATCAACGATTCGTACAGACAGGCCATGACCATGTAAACCAGCAGCAGTGCCAGGGCCACGTTCACGCCGATCTCGCGAAATGCGGCCTGCTGGGCTTCGTATTCGCCCACCAGCTGCACATCATAATTGGCGGGAATCGCGATATCGTCGAGCGTGGCCTGCACGTCCTCGACCACCGAGCCCAGGTCGCGCCCGGCGATATTGGCATTCACGCTCACCAGCCGCTGCTGGTTGCGTCGATCGATTTCGATCGGGCCGGTGGCTTCAACAATCCGGGCCACGTCGCCCAGGCGCACGCGGCGCCCGTCGCCGGCCGGGACGGGCAGGTCGAGAATCTGGTCGGGGCTGACCTGGCGCGGGTTGGCCAACTGCACGCGCACGCGGACCTCGTCGCCGTCGTCGAGGAAGTAGCCGGCGTTGGTGCCGGCGATGGCCGTCTCCACGGTTTGCCCGATCGCCTCGACCGTAACACCGCGATCCGCCGCCGCCGCGCGGTCGATGATCACATCGCGCTGCGGCGCCGAGCCTTCGCGCGAGGCGCGCAGATCGGTGATGCCGTCGATATCGGCAATCCGTTGCTGGATACGCTTCGACAGCCGCTGCAGCACGCCGAAATCGTAGCCGCGAATCTCGATTTCCAGGCTTTCGTCGGCGCTGCCTACATCCAGCATGCGAAAGAAAAACGGCTGGCGTACGCGTACGCGCACCTCGGTCTCGGCCAGCTCGCCGATGGCCGCGCGCAGGTCGGCCGCGACCTGCTGGCTGCTGCGCGTGCGTGCACCGGCCGGCGGCAACTCGATACGAATATCGGCTTCGGCGCCGGCATCGGCGCGATAGCCCCCACTGCCCACGGTGGTGACCACGGACACCGCTTCCGGTACCACGCGTCGTACCACCGCTTCGGCCTTGCGGGCCTGGCTGTCCATGAGGGCCAGGCGGGTGCCCGGCGGCATTTCCAGGCCCACGCGCACCTCGCCTTCGTCGGTTGCCGGCATGAACTCGCTGCCCAGCTGGGTGAAGCCGACCAGGGCGGCCAGTGTGGCGAGCACGGCCGCGGCGATCACCCGGCGCGGCGCGGCGAGCGCGCCTTCGAGCAGGCGCCGATAGCCTCGATCCACGCCTGCGTAGAGCCCGGTGCCGATCTGTTCCAGGCGGCTCAGCGCCTTGCTTTTCGCCGGCCGGCGCCGGCCCACGAAGCGTGCCGTGAGCATGGGCATGAGGGTGAGCGCGACCACCAGCGAGCAGGCCAGCGCCAGGGCGACCACGATTGCCAGCTCCCGGAACAGCTGGCCGGTGAGTTCCCGTGCGAACAGCATGGGAATGAAAATGGCCAGCGTGGTGAGCGTGCTGGCCACGATCGGGCCGGCCATTTCGTTGCTGCCGGCCACGGCCGAGGCGTGATCGGCTTCGCCCAGTTCCAGGCGTCGACGCTGGATGTTTTCCAACACCACGATGGCAGAATCCACCATCAGGCCCACGCCCAGCGCCAGCCCGCCGAGGGTCATCAGGTTGATCGTATAGCCAAAGCCGTACATGAGCGCGAAGGTGACGACCAGCGATACCGGGATCGCCACCGATACGGCCAGCGCGGCCCGCAGATGGCCCAGAAACACCAGCAGCACGACGAATGCCAGCACGCTGCCGTAGAACAGCGCCCGCGAGACGTTGGCGATCGATCGGTTGATATAGTCCGCCGTGTTGAAAAACGGCGTGATACGTACCTGCGGGAACTCGCGATTGAGTTCGGCCACCTCACGGGTCACGCGTTCGGCAACTTCGACGGTGTTGGCGCCGGACTGCTTGCGTACCCCCATGCGTACGCCGCGCTCGCCGCCGATACGCACCAGCCGCTCGGCGCGCTGCTGGGTATCGCGAACCGTGGCCAGTTCGCCGAGTGTGATCGGCGTGCCGTCGCGTACCAGCACCACCGCCCGGCGCAGATCGTCGAGATCGGAAAACCGCCCCGGCGTACGCAACACCAGCTCCTGGTTGCCGATTTCGATGGAACCGGCCGGCAGATTGCGGTTGGCCGCGGCCAGGGTGTCGCGGATATCGGTCAGCGACAGATCCAGTGCGCGCACGCGATCGATATCCAGGTTCACCTGAATCTCGCGCTCGGGCTCGCCCCAGATCTCCACCGCGGCCACGCCCGGAATCTGCTGCAGCCGATACGACAGCTGGTTGTCGATGAGCCGGCGCAGCTCGATCGGGTCGATGCCGCTGGCCAGGCCCAGGCCCATCACCGGCAGGTCGGCGGTATCGAACTTGCGCAGGCGCGGGCGGCTGGCGTTGTCCGGCAGCTCGTCGAGCTCGGAGAACAGCCGGTCGCGGACATCGTTGGCGGCGGCGTTGATATCCACGCCCCAGCCGAAGCGCAGGGTGACGTCGGCCGTGCCCTCCACCGAGGTGGATTCCATCTCCTCCAGCCCGGGGGTGGCGGCCACGGCCTGTTCCACGCGCCGGGTGACCAGTTCTTCCATGGTCTCGGGCGCGGCGTTTTCATAGTCGACCGAAATCGTCAGCGACGGCGTTTCGACACTGGGCAGCAGATCGACCGGCAGCCGGCTCAGACCGACCGCGCCGAACAGCAGCGCGATCGCCATGATCATGCAGGTCGCGACCGGGCGTGCGACCGAAAACGCCGGCAGGCTCATCATGCGCCGTCGCGCTCGCTGGCCGTCGTGCGCGCGGCATCGTCATCCACGGCGACCTCGATGCCGTCTTCGAGCTGGGCCTGGCCGAGGGTGACCAACGGCCCTTCGAGGGTGTCGGGCGCACGCAGCGCGGCCTGATCGCCCTGGGTGAAGGCGACGTCCACCGGCACGAAATGCGCGACGCCGGCAGCGCTATCCACGACAAAAACCCCCGTATCGCCCCCGCGGCGTACGAGCGCGGCACGCGGTACCACCAGCGCCGATGTCAGGCGTTGGGCGACCAGGCCCACCTGCACGAACATGCCGGGGGCGAGCCGGCCCTGGGCATTGGGCACGGTCAGCTCCACCCGGGCACGCCGGGTCTCCGGGTCGAATACCGGCGCGATACGTGCGATTTCGGCATCGAATGCGGCGGTTTCGGCGCCGGCGATACGCAGTTGTGCAGGCTGACCTACGGCCAGGGTCGGATACAGCGCCTCGGGCACCTGGATCACGGCGGTGAGCGGGCGCACGGCCACGATGCGCAGCAGCGGCGTGTTGGCGGCCACCGTATCGCCCGGCTCCACCATGCGTTCGCCGATCTGTCGCGGGCGCTCGTCGTCGGGCCACTGGGCGCGGATTTCGGTATAGCCCAGGCGAATGCGCGCGGTCTGCACCTGGGCCCTGGCCTGGGCAATATTGGCGCGGGCCACCGTGGCCGTGGCCCGGGCATTGGAGGCCTCGGCTTCGGCGCTGTCGAGTTCCGCGGTGGCGGCGATGCCCTTGTCGTTGAGTGAGCGCACCCGTGCGAGCGTGCGCTCGGCGGTGCGGGCATCGCTGCGGGCCTGCTCGTACTGGGCCTGTGCGACTTCGAGCTGGGCCTCGGCCTCGGCCAGTGCCTGGCGGTATTCCTCGTCGTCCAGGCGGATGAGGGTATCGCCGCTTTCTACGTCGTCGCCTATATCCGCCGCGATCGAGGCGATCTGGCCGCCGATCTTGGGCGCGACCGTAAGCGTCGCGCTGGCCTCGAGCGTGCCCGAAAACTCGCGGATGTCGTCGATCGAACGCCGTTCGGCGGGGCGGGTTTCGACCGCCACGCGTCCGGCCTCGCGCTCACCCGGCCCGGCCTCGTCGCCGCCTCGATACCCGATGGCCCACACGGCCACAACCAGTACCAGCGCAGCAACCAGCAGCAGCGTGGCGCGACGGCTCATCGGGGCCCGCGCCTTGTCATGGCGCCTTGCATCCGCTGCGAAAGCGGGGCGGTATGGTTAGACAAAGGCGGGCACGTACCGCGTTGCGCGCCAAGATAAATATCCGGTAAAACAAGGTTCATGCGCGTCAACATGCGGTCATATCGCCGTGTGAGCCTAACCGATAAACCGCTCGGCCGGCGCTGTCGGTCCGCGGTGAGGTTGTAATGGAGGTAAAGGCGTCGTGGCAGAAGCGATTCCACGCATACTGAAACTGGATGCCGGGGGCCTGCCCGTGGAGTGGGTGGATTGGCGTGAAGCGGTCAGCCTGTACTTCACCGACAAGATCGCCTGGGAAGCCGGCAGCGAAAAGATCTGCCTGCGCGGCGGGCGTTCGCGTTCGACAGGCCTGCGCAGCCAGATCGAGATCGATTCCATCATCGCGGTACGCGATCGTTCGCATCGGTTTGCCCGTAACCTGGTGCCGGCGCTGACGCGGCGTGAGCTGTTCCACCGCGATGGCGGTCTGTGCATGTACTGCGGTACCCGGCTGACGTTCTCGCAGATGCAGATCGAGCATGTCGTGCCGCGCTCGAAAGGCGGCGGCCATGCCTGGACCAACGTGGTATCCACCTGCGAAGGCTGTAATCGTTTCAAGGACGACCGCACGCCGGAACAGGCGGGGATGACACTGCTGGCACTGCCGTACGAGCCCAATCTGGCCGAGTGGCTGATTCTGGCGAACCGCCGCATCCTGGCCGACCAGCAGGCGTTTCTCGAACGCCTGGCCCCCAAACGCGACGCCCGCTTCGACGCCTAGCTCTTACCGCGATACGGTCGAAAACACCTTCTCGGCGATCGCGTTGCCGGCGGCAGCGGGATTGGCGCGAATCTTTTGCTCCTGCTGGCCGATCACCGCGAACAGCCCGTCCAGCGCCTGCCGGGTGACATAGTCGTTGACGTCGAGATTCATGCCCGGCACGAACGCCAGCATGGGTTTGGCGCGCGAGGTCAGCGCCTCGTAGCGCGATACGGCCTGCGACTGGGCGGTGGTATTCGCGATGATGGGCTCGAATCGGGCCGCCAGATCGTCGCCGGCGTGTTCGCGCAGATAGTCGGTGGCCGCCGTGCTAGAGCCCTGCAGGATGTCGTAGGCATCGCGCACGCTCATGTTGTTGATGGTTTCGCGCACGATCGGCCCGGCTTCGGCGGTGGCCTGCTCGGCGGCCCGATTCATGGACAGTTGAAAGCTGTCGAGCTGGTCGCCAAAGCCGGCGCCACGCAAGGCCGAAGAGGCCTGGCCCATCCAGCCGGGCAGGGGGATACGGCGTGCCGTATTGCCCCAGAAGCCGTCGGTCTGGCCAAGCTGGGTCACGGCGGCCGAAGCGCCGTCGGCCAGGGCGGCACGCAGACCGGTGACCACTTCGTTCTCGGGCAGCTGGCGCGCGCTGGCGTTGGTCTGCCCGCCTTCGAGTTCGCCCATGAACTGTTTGAAGCGATCGCCCAGGCTCTGGGCGCTGGCGGTGGTGGCCACCGCGGCCAGCGCGCCGCTGGCGATGATGCGGATAAGTCTGCGTCGCATGGGCGAAGTGTCCTTGAGTAGTCGGCCTGGTCGATCATACCGCGGCGATCCGGCTGGCAAATGAACGCCGCGTTCGTTGCCTCACCGCAGCGCTCGGCCCCAGAATCGCAGCGATGAATATCGATCGCAGTCAGATCACCGCCGGCATTCTCGCCGGTGGCGCAGCCCGGCGGCTCGGCGGTATCGACAAGGGCTGGTATGTGCTCGATGGCCGTGCGCTTGTCGAACACACGCTGGCACGCCTCGAACCCCAGGCCGGTCATTTGTTGATCAGCGCCAACCGTTCCCTGGACCGCTATCGCGGCCTGGGCTGCGAGGTGGTGATGGATCGAGCCCCCGGCCATGGCGGCCCGTTGCAGGGCCTGGCCAGTCTGCTGCACGCGACGTCGACGCCGTACCTGCTGGTGGTGCCGGTGGATACACCGGCGTTACCCGAAGATCTGGGGCAACGGCTTGCCGAGGCGATGACGCCGGGCATCGATCTGGTCTGTGCGCGGGCCGCACAGCGGCGTCAGCCCCTGCACGCGCTCATGCGCCGGCAGGTGCTGGCCCCGCTGGAAACCGCGCTTGCCGCCGACATGGCCCGGGTGACCGACTGGCAGGCGCGGCTCGCCGTGGCCGAGGTCGATTGGCCGCAGGCGGACGCCTTTGCCAATATCAACGCCCCCAGCGACGCGCGAGCGTGGCAAGAACCACGCTGAATCGCTACTTCGTTCCATCGTCATGAGTGAGCCGATGTTGCAATCCCCCGACGCCTCGGATTTTCGTCCGACCCCGGACAACAAGCCCATGCCTTTGGCCGAGGCCCGTGCGCGCATCGTCGAGGCGATCACGCCCATTCGCGACTGTGAGCGCATCCCCCTGCATGCCGCGTTGCATCGCGTGCTGGGCGAGAGCGTCGTATCGCGGATCAACGTGCCTGGCGCCGACAATTCGTCGATGGACGGCTACGGCTATGCCGCGGCCGATATCGCCGCCGACGGCGACGCGCTTGAGATCGTGGGTGAAAGCCTGGCCGGACATCCCTATGCGGGGTCGCTCGGCGCCGGTCAGTGCATACGCATCATGACCGGCGCGGTGGTGCCGCCGGGCGTGGATACGGTGGTGATGCAGGAAAACACGCAGGCGTCGGGCGCACAGCTGGTGATCGAACAACGACCGAAGGCAGGCAGCAATATTCGCTTGGCGGGAGAGGATATCGCCGCGGGCGCCACCGTGCTGGCGGCGGGCTGCTATCTGCGCCCGGCCGATATCGCCATCCTCGCTTCCGTGGGAGTGAGTGAAGTCGCGGTGGTACGCCGGCCCCGGGTGGCTTTCTTTTCCACCGGCGACGAGCTGCGCCCGATCGACGGGCCGATCGAGCCGGGCGAAATCTACGACAGCAATCGCCACGGTCTGGCCGCGCTGCTCGCCGAACTGGGCATGCAAGGCATCGATCTGGGCGTGGTCGGGGATTCGCCCGAGGCCCTGCGCGGCGCATTCGAACAGGCGGCCGAATACGACGCCGTGGTCACCAGCGGCGGCGTTTCGGTCGGCGCCGCGGATTTCGTGCTCGACGTGCTCGGCGAGCAGGGTGAGGTGGATTTCTGGCGGGTCGCGATCAAGCCGGGCAAGCCGCTGGCCTTCGGCACCCTGGGTAATGCCCGTTTCTTTGGCCTGCCGGGCAATCCGGTATCCACGGCCGTGACCTTCATCCAGCTGGTGCGCCCGGCGCTGGTGCGTATGGCCGGGGGTCATCCGGCGCTGCCCATCCGGCTTGATCTGCCCACCCTGGCCGATCTGCGCAAAAGCCCGGGGCGGGAGAATTTCCTGCGGGCCCGGCTGGTCACGACCGACGCCGGCCGGCTGGCGGTGGAGCCGATCGACCACCAGGGTTCGGGCGTGATGCGATCGATGAGCAGCGCGGATTGCTTCATCGTGCTGCCGGCCCCGCAGCAGGACGTGCCGGCCGGCGAGATGGTCACGGTCGAGCCGTTCGCCCAGACGCTCTGGGGCCACCCCGCCGGCTGACTGCTACCGGCGAAGCGTTCTCCCGGCCATCATCCGACTTTGGTCGCAGAAACGATTGCATATCACATACAGCTGCTAGGGTGCGCGCAAGCTCATGCCTGCGGCGCGGCCGCGTTTTGTCTGGGGGGAATATGGCCGGGTTTTTCGACAAGTCCAGCACGGTGGCCAAGCCGGGCTTCAACCGCTGGATGGTGCCGCCCGCGGCACTGTGTATTCATCTGTGCATCGGCCAGGTGTATGCGTTCTCGGTATTCAAGATTCCCTTGACGCAGATCGTCGGCGTCACCGAGTCGGCCCCGGCCGACTGGTCGCAGTCGACGCTGGCCTGGATCTTTTCGCTGGCCATCGCCGCCCTCGGTCTGGCGGCGGCATTCGGCGGCCAGTGGCTGGAGCGGGTCGGCCCGCGCAAGGCGATGGCGCTGGCGGCGGCCTGTTTCGGCGGCGGCTTCATCGTCTCCGCCTTCGGCGTGTGGTGGCACCAGATCTGGCTGGTGTATCTCGGCTATGGCGTGATTGGCGGCATCGGTCTGGGCATTGGCTATATCTCGCCCGTGTCCACGCTCATCAAATGGTTTCCCGACCGCCCGGGCCTGGCCACCGGCATGGCGATCATGGGCTTTGGCGGCGGCGCGATGATCGGCTCGCCGCTGGCCACCTCGCTGATGGCATTCTTCTCCGGGCCGGATACGGTAGGCGTGGGGTCCACCTTTGTCGCCATGGGCATCATCTATTTCCTGTTCATGATGATCGGCGCGCTGATCGTGCGTATTCCGGCCAAGGACTGGCAGCCGCAGGGGTTCGACCCCGAACAGGACGGCAAGCAGGACAAGATGATCACGCGCGGCCACGTGCACGTGAATCAGGCCATGAAGACGCCGCAGTTCTATTTCATCTGGCTGGTGCTGTTTCTCAACGTCACCGCCGGCATCGCGCTGCTCGAACAGGCCTCGCCGATGGCCCAGGAAATGGTCGGCACCAGCGCGGCCGCGGCGGCCGGCTTCGTGGGCGTGCTGTCGATCTTCAACATGGCCGGGCGCTTCTTCTGGGCCTCCACCTCGGACTACATCGGCCGCAAGATGACCTACGTGATCTTCTTCGTGCTCGGCATGCTGCTCTATGCCGGGGTGCCGAGTATCGCCGCGGGCGGCAATATCGTGCTGTTCGTGCTGGCCTGCTGCATCATCGTTTCCATGTACGGCGGCGGCTTTGCCACCGTGCCGGCCTATCTGCGCGATATCTTCGGCACCATGCACGTGGGCGCGATCCACGGGCGTCTGCTCACGGCCTGGGCCGCAGCAGGCGTGGTCGGGCCGGTGCTGCTCAACCAGCTGCGAGAGGGGCGTATCGAAGCCGGCGTGGCACCGGCGGATGCCTACACCACCACGCTCTACATCATGGTGGCGCTGTTGGCGGTGGGCCTGGTCTGCAATCTGCTGGTGCGGCCGGTGGCCGAAAAGCACCAGTACGAGGGGGATCCGTCGAACCCGGACTAGAACGAAACGGGCTCGCGGCGGCTCGACGCCGTCCGGGGCGGAGTCGAACTTGTTGATTTGATTCGCTGCATTATGCAGGAGACAATGATGAATACCGAAGCCAATACAGCTTCCGCCACGCCGACCTGGCAGATCGCCGGCCTCTGGGCCATGGTCACGATCCCCGCGCTCTGGGGCTTTTTCGAAACGCTGGTCAAGGCATCGCGGCTGTTCACCGGCTAGGTAGGCCTAAAGCAGGGCCTGCAATTGATCCAAGTCCGTTGTCTACTAGGAGACGGGCTTATTCCGGCTTTTATCTCGCGCGCAACATAATCGTGCGAAGATGCAGAACATAGAGGCCGGCTCAGGAGACACCCCATGGATGACGTTGCCGAACAGATCGAAATCACCGTAGACGGCCGTACGGTCTGGGCACGCCCCGGCCAGCTTCTGCCCGAGGCCCTGGAAGGCACCGGCATCTATCTGCCGCATGTCTGCTATCACCCGAGCCTGGGGCCGCTGCAGACCTGCGATACCTGTTTCGTGGAGATCGACGGCAATCTGGTGCGCGGCTGTAGCGTGGCGGTCAAGCCCGGCCTGGACGTGACGATTGAAAGCGATAGCGCCCATGCCGCCCGTCACGAGGGCATCGACCGGATCGCCTCGAACCACGATCTGTATTGCTCGGTGTGCGACAACAACAACGGCAACTGTGAAGTGCACAACACCGTGCGCGACATGGAAGTGCCCGGCCAGCACTACGAATTCCGCGGCAAGCCCTACGAAAAGGACTACTCCAACCCGTTCTATATCTACGATCCGGACCAGTGCATCCTGTGCGGTCGCTGTGTCGAGGCCTGCCAGAACCTGCAGGTCAACGAAACACTGTCGATCGACTGGAGTCGCGAACGTCCGCGCGTGATCTGGGACGACGATATCCCGATCGAGGATTCCTCCTGTGTTTCCTGCGGCCATTGTGTGACGGTCTGCCCCTGCAACGCGCTGATGGAAAAGACCATGCTCGGCAACGTCGGTCCCATGACCGGCCTGTCGCCGCAGGCGCGGGGGCGCTACCAGAAGCTCGGTCGCTCGGCCATCGACCTGGTCAAGGCCGCCGAACACACCACCGGCTTCGGGCCGATCTTCGCCGTGTCGGAAGTCGATGCGGCGATGCGCGAAACCGAGCTCAAGCGCACCAAGACCGTCTGCACTTACTGCGGCGTGGGCTGCTCCTTCGAGATGTGGACCCGCGGGCGTGAACTGCTGAAGGTGCAGCCGCAGCCCGAAGCGCCGGCCAACGGTATCTCCACCTGTATCAAGGGCAAGTTCGGCTGGGGCCATATCAACAGCGAACACCGGCTGACCAAGCCGCTCATTCGCGAAAACGGCGCCTTCCGCGAAGCCGAATGGGACGAGGCCTACGCGCTGATCGCCCGTCGCTTCAACGAAATCCGCGAAGCCAACGGCCCGGACGCGCTGGCCTATATCGCCTCCTCGAAGTGCACCAACGAGGAAGGCTATCTGATGCAGAAATTCGCCCGTGCGGTCATGGGCACGAACAATATCGACAACTGCTCGCGCTATTGTCAGGCGCCGGCCACCGAAAGCCTCTGGCGTACCGTCGGCTACGGTGCCGATACCGGCTCGATCGCCGATCTGGCGGCGGCCGATCTGCTGATGATCGTCGGCTCGAACACGGCCGAAAGCCATCCGGTGATCGCCACCCGCTTCAAGCGGGCCAAGAAGCTGCGCGGCCAGAAACACCTCGTGGCCGACCTGCGCAAGAACGAAATGGCCCAACGCGCCGATCTGTTCGTCAAGCCCGAGCCGGGCACCGACATGATCTGGCTGAACGCGATCGCCAAGCGCATCGTCGAAATGGGCCGGGCCGACACCGACTTCATCGAAAACCATGTCGAGGAGTACGAGGACTACGTCAAGAGCCTCGAGCCGTTCACCATGGAGTTCGCCCAGCAGCGCTGTGGCCTGAGTCAGGACGAGCTCGATCGTATTCTCGACATGGTGCTCGAAGCCAAGACCATCTGCGGCGTCTGGGCCATGGGCGTGACCCAGCACACCATGGGCGCGGATACCGCGACCGCGCTGTGCAACCTGCTGCTTCTGACCGGCAACATGGGCCGCTTCGCCACCGGCGGCTATCCGATGCGCGGGCACAACAACGTGCAGGGCGCGAGCGATTTCGGCTGCATGCCGGGCCGTTTCCCCGGCTACGACTTCGTCACCGACGATACCGTGCGTGCCCGCTACGAGCAGGCCTGGGGCGTCGAGCTGACCACCCGCAAGGGGCTGAACAACCATGAAATGGTCACCCACATGCACGAGGGCGATCTGAAGTCGCTGTATGTGGTGGGTGAAGACATGGGCATCGTCGATTCCGATGCCCTGCACGTACAGTCCGCCTTCGAAAAGCTCGAGTTCATGGTCGTACAGGACATGTTCTTCTCGCGGACCTGCGAGTTCGCCGACGTGGTGCTGCCGGCCAGTCCGTCGGTGGAAAAGGAAGGCACCTTCGTCAATACCGAACGCCGTATCCAGCGTCTGTATCAGGTGTTCGAGCCGATGGGCGATTCCAAGCCCGACTGGATCATTCATACCGAACTGGCGCGTGCGATGGGCGCGGACTGGAACTACAGCCACCCCAGTGAAATCATGCATGAGGCGGCGTCCATCGCCGACCTGTTCGCCGGGGTGCACTACGACCGTCTGCAAGGCTTCAATTCCCAGCAATGGCCGGTGGCCGCCGACGGCACCAGCGAGTCCAATCTGTATTCCAGCGGCAAGTTTCATTTCGATAACGGGCTGGCGCGCTTCCACCCGGTCGAATGGAACGAGCCGACCGACCAGCCCGACGACGAGTACGACCTGCATCTGAACAACGGCCGTCTGCTCGAGCATTTCCACGAAGGCAATCTCACTGACGAAACCGCCGGCATCGTGTTCAAGATCGAGCGCAGTTTTGTGGAAGTCTCGCCGGAGCTGGCGGCCGAGCGCGGCATCAAGCCGGGCAGCATCGTACGGCTTGTCTCGCGGCGCGGCGCGATCAAGGTGAGCGTGGAAGTCACCGATCGCGTGGCCGGCAAGCAGATGTACATGCCCATGCACGGCAAGAAGAACATCGAGGCGATCAACGTGCTTACCAGCTTCGAGTCGGACAAGGACACCGACACCCCGGCCTACAAGGAGCTGGCGGTGAAGATGGAAATACTCAGCGTCGACGGCCATCCGCCGCTCAAGGCGAACAATCAGCGCAACGCCACGCGCAACCCTGTATCGGGCGTGCAGGTCAACGCCAAGTGGAAGCGCGACGACTACAAGCGTCCGCCCAAGGCGCGGCCGGCCGACAGCGGCCTGTAAACAGGCCGGTATTCGTCTTCGCACACCGTTTTTCAGGATTTCGTCATGGCAGAACAGATTCATTACCGGCCCGCCGAGGCCAAGCAGTATCGTAAGGACACGCTGGCGGAGTTCGAGCGTCTGGAAGGGCGGGTCGCCGAGATCAACGGCCTGCTCGACGAGCTCTATGAATCGGGCGTGATTCGCTGGCTCAAGGATTTTGCCGGCGCCTTTCCGCAGATTTCGAGCATCGCCGTGGAAAGCATGAACACCCCGCAGGGGCATGCCGGCATGCGCAATCTGCTGGTGGTTGCCCAGCAACTGGGCAAGATCGATCCGGATCAGCTGGAGCGCACCTTCGGCGCGATTAATGCCGGCATGAACGAGGCCGCCAAGCCGGCAAGCGACGATACGCCCTACAACCCGCCGGGCGTCACCGGCGTGTTCAAGCTGCTGCACGACAAGGAGCTATGGGCCACGCTGTCGCCGCTGATCGCCGGCGCCAGGGCCTATTCGCAGGCGCGCCGCGGGCAGCAGAGCGACGGCGAGAACGCAGGCGAGAACAAGGGCGCCGAGTAAGTAATCCGGGCGCGACGGCTCAGGCGGTCGCGATCATGCCCAGGGCGCTGAGCATGAATACGCCCGCGGTAATGGTCGCGCTCGCGGCCAGCGTGGTCACGGCCACGATATTGGCCGCCAGGCGGGCATTGCCGCCCATGGCCTGCACCATGATGAAGCTGGCGGCGGCGGTGGGTGCAGCGAAATACAGAAACAGCAGCCCCAGCTCGCGTCCTTCGAAGCCGCACAGCCAGCCCAGGCCGGTAGCCACGGCAGGAAACACCACCATCTTGATGGCGGCGGCTGAAAACGCGATGCCGCGGGCTTCGTAGAGCGCACCCAGCGAGAGCGTGCCGCCGATACAGATCAGCGCCAGCGGCAGGGTCAGACGGGCGAAGTATTCACCCGAAGTCATCATCCACTCGGGAATGGGCAGGCCGGCCGCGGCCACGGGTATGGCCACCAGCGTGCCGATGATCAACGGGTTGGTGATGATACCGCGGCTGATGCTGCGCCAGTCGGCTTTCTGGTCGGGCTGATACCAGGCCAGAATCAGCACCGACAGCACGTTGTAGAGCAGAATCACCAGGCCGACCAGAATGCCGCCGGCCGACAGGCCGAAATCGCCGTACATGCTGGCCGCCAGCGCCAGCCCCACGATGCCGCAGTTGCCGCGAAACGCGCCCTGGACATACACCCCGCGTTCCACGGTTTCGACCCGCCAGATCGCCCACAGCCAGGTCAGCGCGAAGCAGGCCAGCGTTGCCGCCGCGAAGTAGAGCATCAGCCCCGGCAGCAGTGCCTGGGACAGATCGGCCTTCACGATGCTGATGAATACGAGCGTCGGCATGCTGCCCTTGAATACCAGCGTCGAGGCGGTATTGATGAAGGCGTCGTCGATCCAGCCCGCGCGCTTCAGGCCGATGCCCAGAAACACCATCGAGAACACCGGCAGGGTGACGTTGAGGGTCTGAACGAATACAGCGAAAAGATCCATGACGAGATCGCGCGAGGGAAGATGAAAAACGGTTGCATGCGCCGTGCCGGGCCGGGGTCGCCGCAGGGCGAGCCGGGCTGCGCGCGTGCAGAATACACAGATTCGGGCCGGTTCGCGGCCCGCATCTGCCCGCGGCCGGCAGCGATGGGTTACCGTGGGGCGATGAGCGCCGACGATGCCGCAACTGCCAGTCCTGCCGAACAAAGCCCGGCGCGTGCGAGTGTGCGTATCCGGGCATACACCCGCGACGGGTTTGCAGGCCGCGACGATACCCTGGCCGTCGAACGCGCGCTGGAAATTCATGTCGCAGGCGCCGAGCCGCTGATCACCATGCGCACCCCGGGGGCGGATGCCGAGCTTGCGGCCGGGCTCATGCACGGCGAAGGCGTGATCCGTTCCCGCGACGACATCGTCTATCTGCGCGCAGCCCCGGGCGAGGCCGACGTGATGCGGCTCATGCTCAAGCCCGAGGCCCGGGCGCGACTGGATCGCGTGGAACGCAATACGCTGGCCACGAGCGCCTGCGGGGTCTGCGGCAAACCCAGCTTCTCGCCGCCCCGGCCAACCGGGCGCCCGAGCAGCGCCGCGGGCCCGGGTCAGGTGGCCCCGGAGCTGCTGCTGGCCCTGCCGGATCGGCTGCGTGCCCGGCAGGGCGTGTTCGACGCCACCGGCGGTATTCATGCCGCCGGCCTGTTCGATGCCCAGGGCCGGCTGTTGTCGGTGCGCGAAGACGTCGGCCGCCACAATGCGCTCGACAAGCTCATCGGCCGTGCACTGCTCGACGATCGCCTGCCGCTATCCGACTGCATCGTCATGCTCTCGGGGCGCGCCAGCTACGAGCTGCTGCAGAAGAGCGTGATGGCCGGCGTTCCGATCGTGTGCGCGGTGTCCGCGCCCAGCAGCTATGCCGTGGCGCTGGCCGAGCAGTTTGGCGTGACGCTGGTGGGTTTTCTAAGAGGCGATCGCTTTAACGTGTATAGCCATGCAGAGCGCGTTTGCGGCGCGAGCTAGCCGCGTGGGGGCTTGGTCTGTGTGGTCGATGCCACCATGGCCTAATAGTCGGCGCTTTGCGCCTCTGGTATTTCTGGCGGTTTACCGGCATCCGCGTGCCGGCGTCGAACAACGATTGAACAGGGGAAGCGATATGGCCACGAAACACGGTCTGTGGATTGCGGGCATTGCCTGCATGGGTTTGCTGCTGGCCGGCTGTGGCAACGGCGACGAGGCCGGCCAGACCGATGCGACCAGCTCGACGGAAAGTACGAGCAGCGAACCGGTAAGCCTCATCTTCGGCACCGGCGGTACCTCGGGCAGCTATTACCCCATCGGCGGCGCGCTCAAGCGGGTGTTCGAGGACAGCGATCAGATCGATCAGGTCCAGGTCGTGTCGACCGGCGCTTCGGTACAGAACATCAACAATATCCAGGACGGCACCAACCAGCTCGCGATCGTGATGAGCGACGTGGCCTACGATGCCATCAACGGCCAGGGCCAGTTCGAGGGCCGCAAGGCCGATATCAAGACCATCGCCGGGCTCTATCCGAACGTGGTGCAGGTGGTCGCCACCGCCAATAGCGATATCCAGAGCGTCGCCGACATGAAAGGCAAGCGTATCGGCGTGGGCAAGGTCGGCTCCGGCGTCGAACAAAGCGCCCAGAAGGTGCTGGAAGCCGCGGGCATGAACTACGACGATCTCGCGCGGGTCAGCCATACCGGCTATGCCGACAGCGTGACCGAAATGAGCAACGGCAATCTCGATGCCGCCTTCTTCACTTCGGGCGTGCCCAATTCGAGCATCACCGGCCTGATGCAGAACACCGACGTGAACTTCGTCAACGTCGACGGCGAAACGGCCGATACGCTGCTCGACAAATATCCCTACTACGAAACCTATGAAATCCCGGCGGGTGCGCCCGAGCGGTACGATCTCGAAACCGCGGTCAACACGGTCGCCATTCGCAATCTGCTGATCGCACCGGCTTCGATGTCGGACGATGTCAGCCGCGAGCTGGCCCAGCGCTTCTATGACTATCTGGGTACCGACAAGGTCTCGGTGGGCGCGCTCAAGCAGTTCGATCGTTCGCGCATGGGCCAGGATGTGGTCGTACCGCTGGCCGCCGGCGCGCAGTCGTTCTACGACAGCCTGAACGGTCAATCCGGCAGCGACTCGGGCGACGACGCCAGTGGCGACACGGATCAAACGAGCCAGAACGCCGAGACCGACGCCAGCTGATCGTCAGCGCAGCCCGTGCGGCATTTTCGTGCCGGCGCGCTCGGCATCTGTGGGGCGTTTCTGCTCGCCCTCGCGGGCCTGGTCGTCTGGCCGCGGACCTGGCTTGTGGTGCGCGATGCCGACGGGCTGCGCTATGCGTTCGTCGTCCAGCAGCAGCCCCGGTTCTCTCTGGCCTGGACGCATTCGGTAGAAAAGGAAAACTGGGTCGAGACGTTTCATATCGACGATCAGGCGATCGTGCTCGCCTCGACCCGGTTCAAGACATTCGGTGCCGGGGTGCCCGCCGAGGCCGGGCATGAAACACGCCTTAAGAACGGCTGGGTGGTGATGGACGCCATCGACCGGGTGGTCGATCCGCTGGCGGTCCAGGCCGCCGCCGCCGAGGGGTATCGCATGCGCTACGGCGGTCGCTGGTTTGCGCTTTCGCGGCCCGGCAAGGCGCCCATACTGACGTTCGCGGTACGCCGGGCGCCGGTCATAGCCATGTGGCGCGGTATGGTCGGCGCATGGCGGGCCCCGGAAACAGGAAAGCCATGAGTCAATCCAAGCAATCGCCGGACGCCGTCGAGCCGGCCGTGGCCGATCAACAGACGCTGGAAAAATACGATCGCGAAAGCCGGGTACGCCATGCGCTGCCGACCCGGGTGATGCAGTTCGTGATCGCGCTTTGCGTGCTGCTGGCGCTGTTTCATCTGTATACGTCGTTTTCCGGGCCGCTGGTCGACGTGGTCCAGCGCAGTATTCATCTGTACGTATTGCTCGGGCTGACCTTCGTGCTCTACCCCTGGGCGATGCGCGGCGCGCGTGATCGCGTGGCGGTGGGTGACGTGATTCTGGCCGTGGCCGCCTTCGCGATCGGCGTTTATATGGTGGTCTCGGCCGACCGGGTGATCGCCTCGGCCGGGCGGATCAATACGCTGGACATGATCGTGGGCCTGGCCGCGCTGGCTCTGGTCATCGACGCTGCGCGACGGGTGACTGGCTGGGGCCTGCCGGGGCTGGCGATCGTGTTTCTTGCCTACGGCTTCTACGCCAAGCTGTCCTTCTACCCGCAGCTGAGCGAATCCATTGTGCTGGCGAGTACGCGCCAGATCGTGTCCCACCTGGTCTATATCACCGAAGGGCTGCTGGGCACGGCAATCGCGGTGTCGGCCAGCTATATCATCCTGTTCATTCTGTTCGGGGCGTTTCTGGTCAAGTCCGGGCTGGGGCGACTGTTCAACGATCTGGCTCTGGCCCTGGCCGGGCCCAGTCGCGGCGGGCCGGCCAAGGTGGCGGTGATCGCCAGCGGTTTTCTCGGCTCGATCAACGGTTCGGCCATCGCCAACGTGGTGACCACCGGGGCGTTCACCATTCCCTTGATGAAGCGCACGGGCTATCGGGCCAACTTCGCCGGGGCAGTGGAGGCCGCAGCCAGCGTGGGCGGCCAGATCCTGCCGCCGATCATGGGCGCGGCCGCCTTCATCATGGCCGAGGTGCTGTCGGTGCCGTATACCCAGGTCATGCTGGCCGGCATCATTCCGGCGCTGCTGTTCTATCTGGGCATTCTGTTTCAGGTGCACCTGCGCGCGTTGCGCAACGGCCTGGAAGGCATTCCGCGTTCCGAGCTCACCCCGCTGAAAAGCGTGCTGCTCGAACGCGGCCATCTGCTGCTACCGATGGTCGTACTGCTGTGGCTGATCTTCGACGGGCGGGCGCCGTTCTTTGCTGCGTTCTGGTCGATCGCAGCCACGATTCTGATCTGTGGCACGCGCAATCTGGTGCTCGGCCTGGCCGTGGTGCTCGTCGCCCTGGTGTTCGAACCCCAGATCTGGGCCCTGATCGAATCACGACCGCTACCCGGGCTGCCGGCATCGCGGCTGTGGCTGTTCGCGATCATCGCGGTGCCGATGGCCATCAATGCCATTCGCAGCCGGCTGGGGCTCGAATCGGAGGTCATGGATCTGGCCGACTGTCGCGATGCCATGACCGAGGGCGTACGCAACTCGATTCCGGTGGCGATTGCCTGTGCGGCAGTGGGTATCGTCGTGGGCGTGGCCACGCTCACCGGCATCGCGCTGGATGCCGCCGATGCGGTGGTCAACCTCGGCCAGGCGATTCCCTCGGAGATGCTGCGCCTGCTGGTGACGCTGGCGCTGACCATGGGCGCATCGATCGTGCTCGGCATGGGGCTGCCGAGCATTCCCTGCTACATCATCACCTCGACCATGGCCGCGCCCATTCTGCTCAACCTGCCCCTGTTTCGGGAGCTGGCGGGGTCGAACGACACGGCCGTGTTCGTGGCCCATATGTTCGTGTTCTATTTCGGCATATTCGCCAATCTCCCCCCGCCGGTCGCACTCGCGGCCTATGCTGGTGCCGGCATTTCCGGCGGCTCGCCCAATGCGGCCGGGGTCCAGGCGATGAAGCTGGCGATTGCCGGCTTCGTGGTGCCCTATATGTTCGTGTTCGCCCACAGCATGCTCATGATCGATGCCACCTGGCTGAATGTGGCTGCGGTCGCGATCACCGGCGTGGTTGGCGTGGGCCTGCTCGCCGTCGCGGTGGAAGGCTATCTGCGCCGACCGCTGGGCGCGCCCTGGCGGCTGCTCGCGCTGGTGGGCGCGCTGGCGCTCATCTACCCGGGCTGGGTCAGCGATACGATCGGCGCGCTGATTGCCGTGTCGCTCGTCATGCTGGGCGCGACGGGCCAGGCCGAACGACAGCCGGCGCGTTGAACCCGCCGGGCACGAATCCGCAAACAACCTGATTCGGTAACCGCGATAGCCTGTTACGCTCGCGCCGAGACACTTGAACGACAGCAAGCAGACTATGACCAAGAACCTGACCGACTGGGAAACCCTGGAACGCGACGAGACCCGCGGTTTCGAAACCATCGGCATTGAAAAGGAAGGCGGCTGGGAAATCGAAGTACGCTTCGACGACGAGACCGAATCCCGGACCACCGACCGCACGCCCAAGACCCGCGAGGAAGCGATCGAAACCGGCCGCGAGCTGGCCAAGATGGGCTAGTCCCCGCGACGCCGAAAGCCCGGCCGCCCGGTATGTGGATCATGCCGGGGCCGGGCTTTTTTGTGCGCGCTATTGCGGGGCGGTTCGGCGCGCGGGGGCACTGACGATGATCACCCCCGCGATGATGGCCACGCCGCCGACCACGAAGTTCCAGGTCAGCGCTTCGCCCAGCAGCAGGGCGCCGAAGATCACGCCGAACACCGGCGAGAGAAACGAGAACACGCCCAGGCGCGAGGCCAGATAACGGCGCAGCAGGGCGAACCACAGCAGCAGCACCCCGAAGGCGATACCGAAGGTCTGAAAGCTCATGCTCACGAGCACGGGCGCGGTGATGCGAATATCGCCGATATGGCCCAGTCCGGCGGCAATCAGCAGCAGCGAAATGCCGGCGATGCTCAGCTGAAAAGCGAGCGTAAGCGTTGGCCGCTGTTCGGACAGCGCGGTGGTACGCACCACCACGGTGGTGGCCGCCCAGCCCATGCCGGCCATCGTGCCGAGGATATCGCCGATGATCAGCGAGCTGACCGCCGGGCCATCGGCCTTGCCACCGCCGGTGGGCGCCATCGCCAACACGATCCCGGCAAAGGCGATCGCAATCCCCGTCCAGTGGCGCAGGCGCAGCTGCTCGCCCGGCACGAGAAAATGCAGCCCGAGCGCGGCGAATACCGGCGCGGTATAGAGAAACACCGACATATGCGACGCCGTGGTGTATTCCAGGCCCAGCGCCACGAAGCAGAACTCTGCGCTAAAGCCGATACCCACCGCCACGCCCGGCCAGAATACGGCACGGGCATCGGCGAGCCGCACGCCGCGGGCCCAGGCCACGGCGATGACCAGCACGGCAGCCAGCAGCGAGCGGATCGCGATCTGGGCGATCGGCGCGATATCGGCGGCAATCCATTTGATGGCCACCTGCTGCAACCCCAGCGCCAGACAGAACACGAGCATGAGCAGGCTGCCCTGCATATCCAGCGCGCGCCGGGTGGCGGGCGTGTCCGGGGTCGGCTGTGTGGCGGCACGGGTCGTCATGGGTATGCGGGGCGCTAACAAACGTGGCGGCAAGGAAAACAGCCGGCCGGTATCTGCGCAAACCATTAAACTGGCCGGCCAGGCTCAGGAAAACTCAACCGCGATGATCGATCGGCTGCCCTTGAACGCCCTGCGTGCGTTCGTGTTCGCCGCGCGCCATGAAAGCTTCAAGGCCGCGGCACTCGATCTGCATGTCACCCCCGGCGCGGTGAGCCGCCACGTCAAACAACTGGAAACGCTGCTCGGCGCGGATCTGTTCGTACGCCATGCCCAGGGCGTGAGTCTGACCGAACGTGGCGCGCGGCTGGCCGACGAGTCCGGCGAGGCGTTCTCACGGCTGGCGCGCAGCGTCGAAGCCGCACGCAAGACGAGCAGCGGCGGCGCCCAGCTCACCGTCAGCGCCTCGCCATCGCTCATCCAGCACTGGCTGCTGCCACGGCTGGCCGATTTCGAATCCCGCCACCCGGATATCGCCCTGGCGCTGGAGGCCAGCGCCCAGCTGGTCGAGCCGGGCTGGCACGAGGATCGTGCCCAGCTCGCCATTCGCTACGGGCAGGGGCCTTGGACGGGGGTGCGCAGCCAGCCGTTGATGCAGGAAACGCTGTTCCCCGTCTGTGCGCCCTCGCTGCTGGCGCACGGGCCGGCACTCGACACGCCGGCCGATCTGGCCGGCCACACGTTGCTGCATGTGAAGTGGCTGTCGAACCAGGCCGAGCTTTTCCCGGGCTGGCGCGAATGGCTGCAGGCCGCCGGCGCCCCCGACGTGGATATTGCCGTACACCGGCGCTATTCGTTGTTCGGCCTGGCCCTGGACCAGGCCATCGCCGGGCGCGGCGTCGCCCTGGCCACCAGCGTGCTGGCCGCCGATCGGCTGGCCAGCGGCGTGCTCGTTGCGCCGTTTGGCGCGCGGCATGTGATCGATTCGCCGTTCTCCTACGAATTGCTCATGCCGGCGACGGGCGAGGTGCCGGCCGCGGCGGCCGCGTTTGCCGACTGGTTGATCGATCAGGCCGCGCGCTTTCGTTGGGATGCCTCGTTGCACGAATCTTGCAGCCCCGCCTGCCAGTCGTAAGTACGTACTATGGATGCGCTCAGCGCGATCGGGGTTTTCGATTGCGCGCCGGATCAGGTCTAATGCGCGCGTTCGCCCGCGAATCGCCGACAAAGGAAGCTGCCCATGGACGAGAACGTGACCGTCATCGATCATCCGCTCATCGCACACAAGCTCACGCTGATGCGACGCAAGAACTCGTCCACGCAGAAATTTCGCAGCCTGCTGCGCGAGGTCGCCCATCTGCTGACCTACGAGATCACCCGCGATCTGGAAATGACCACCGAGCGCATCGAAACGCCCATGCAGGAAATGGATGCGCCTACACTCGCCGGCAAGAAGCTGTGCTTCGTATCCATCCTGCGGGCCGGCAACGGCCTGCTGGAAGGCATGGTGGAGCTCATGCCCTCGGCGCGGGTCGGCCATATCGGCATGTTTCGCGACCCGGACTCGCTGGAAGCGGTCGAGTACTACTGCAAGGTGCCCCAGGATATCGGCGAGCGCCGTGTGATCGTGGTCGACCCGATGCTGGCCACCGGCAATTCGGCCATCGCCTCGATCTCGCATCTGAAGAAGCAGGGTGCCAAGAACATGAAGTTCCTCTGCCTGCTGGCTGCCCCCGAAGGCGTGGCCGCCCTGCGCGAAGCCCACCCGGACGTGCCGATCTTCACTGCGGCTATCGACGAACGGCTCGACGAGCACGGCTATATCCGCCCCGGTCTGGGCGATGCCGGTGACCGCATGTACGGCACCAAGTAAAACGATACGCCTGGCGCGGCCGAGGGTCGAGTGCGTGCGGGCCGCTGAGCAACGGGGGGCATGGATGGCGGTAGAACGGAAACACGGCGACGAGGCAGGCCTGGCGTATCGCTTTCGGGCGCGCGATGGCCTGCTGGGCGCACAGATGCTGTTCGTGGCCTTCGGCTCGCTGGTGCTGGTGCCGCTGCTCACCGGGCTGGACCCGAACGTGGCGCTGTTCACCGCCGGCATCGGCACGCTGGTGTTCCAGATCGTCACGCGCGGGCGGGTGCCGGTCTTTCTGGCCTCGTCCTTTGCCTTCATCGCGCCCATCATCTACGGCGTCGAAACCTGGGGCATACCGGGCACCCTCTGCGGGCTGATGGCGGCCGGCGGTGTCTACATGCTGTTGTCGCTGCTCATTCGTGTACGCGGTGTGGGGGTGATCACGCGTTTGTTGCCCACGATCGTCACCGGGCCGGTGATCATGGTCATCGGGCTCGTGCTTGCGCCGGTGGCGGTCAATCTGGCGATGGGCCTGGACGGCAACGGCAATAGCCAGCTGGTCGAGCCGACGGCGGCGATGACGGTGTCGTTCGTGTCGCTGGCGGTCACGGTGGCGGTGTCGCTGTTCGGGCGCGGCTTTCTCTCGCTGGTGCCGATTCTGTGCGGCGTGGTCGCCGGCTATCTGGTCAGTCTGCCGTTCGGGCTGGTGGATTTCGCCCCGATCGCGGCCGCGCCCTGGTTTGCCGTGCCGAACTTCGTGGCGCCGGAATGGAACTGGCAGGCGGTGCTGTTCATGGTGCCGGTCGCCATCGCCCCGGCGATCGAGCACTTCGGCGATATCGTGGCCATTCGTTCGGTGACCGGGCGCGATTACCTCAAGGACCCGGGCATCGATCGCACCATGCTGGGCGACGGCCTGGCGACCTCGCTGGCGGCGGCCCTGGGCGGGCCGCCCAATACCACCTACTCCGAAGTCACCGGCGCCGTCACGCTGACCAAGGCCTACAACCCGGCCCTGATGACCTGGGCGGCGGGCTTTGCCATCGTGTTCGCCTTTGTCGGCAAGCTGGGCGCATTGCTGGCCAGCATCCCGACGCCGGTCATGGGCGGCATCATCGTGCTGCTGTTCGGCGCGATCATTGTCGTGGGCATGAACAGCCTGGCCAAATCCGAGGAAGAGCTCACCGAGCCGCGCAATCTGGCTATCGTGGGCATCATTCTGGTGACCGGGGTGGGCGGCCTGAGCTTCTCGGCCGGTGAATTCGCCCTCGAAGGCATTGCCCTGGCCGGCGTGCTGGGCGTGGTCCTCAATCTCGTGCTGCCCTGGGGCCGAATGGGGCGCTGATGTTGACAGCGTGCAATGGCACGTTATCTACTGCGGTGCTGGCTTGGCACGGAAATGAAGCATGCCGCAGGTCTCGAATGATGAAGGCGCCGCAATCGCCCACGATGTGATCGTCATCGGTGCCGGTTTTTCCGGCATCAATGCCGGTATTCGTCTCAAGCAGCAGGGCATCGAGGATTTCGCGATTCTCGAACGTGCCGATGATGTGGGCGGCACCTGGCGCGACAATACCTATCCCGGCTGTGCCTGCGATGTGCCCTCGCATCTGTATTCCTACTCGTTCGAACAGAACCCCGACTGGTCGACCACCTATTCGGGTTCGGCCGAGATTCATGCCTATATCCAGCGCTGTGCCGACAAATACGATCTGCATGCCCATCTGCATTTCGGTGTGGGCATC